>CAYYZO010000063.1:0-2512 GCA_964476185.1 uncultured Myxococcales bacterium | reverse complement strand
CCGGCCCGAAGCTCGAGCGGCAGCGTGATCCGCGGATTGCGAATGTCCGGCTCGTTGTCGCGCAGGTTGAGGCCGTAGCGCTGGAACGACGTCCCGGGCAGCGCGGTCTCGAACGTGCGCTTGCGCAGCAGGTTCAGGAACCCGTAGTTGCCGGGCACGACATGGTACTTGACCACGTCGCGGATCGTCGCGAGATCGAAGGTGCCCGCGATCACGGCGAACGCGCCAGCGTCGCCGCCAAGGCCATCCCAGCCGAGATCCTTCGCGAGAAGCCGAAACGCCGCGTCACGCGGCACGAACACGGTGATCTCCGCGTTCGGATCCGAAAGCACCTCGAGCAGCGTGGCGCCGCCGAGGTCCGGATCTCCGCCGAGGGACTCCAGCGCGATCACGGTCTGCACGATGATGTCGTAGTCGGAGCGTTTGTTGTCGAACTGGGCATCCCCGCTCGCGGCGATCAGCAGCTCGGCGAGGTTCGCCGGGGTGTCGGCGCTCGCCGAGGACGGCTGGGCGACGACCGCGACGGAAAGGACGGTGGCCAGGGCGACGGCGGCGCCGAAGCCTCGGCTTCGGGAGTGGGACGTTCGGGACAGGTGCATGGGCTTCCTCCTTGGACAGGATGACCTGCGCGCCGGTGGCCCCGTGCCGCCGGCTGGGCAGGCGCTTCTGCGGTCACGGGAGGAGGATGAGTCGTCCGGCCGTCCTTGTCAAGCCTTTGTCCTAGACAAAAACTGTACAGCCGGATTCAAGGCCCCGGCGCGCGGGCGGCGAGAGCCGCCTCCACGAGCCGGGCGACGTGCTTGCCGAGCACGTCCGCCTCGATGTTCACCCGATCCCCCGGCCGGCGCGCGCCGAGGGTCGTCACGGCCAGGGTGTGCGGGATGACCGCCACGTCGAACAGGCCGTCGCGCAGGTGGAAGCAGGTCAGGCTGATCCCGTCCACGGCGACCGATCCCTTCTCGACGAGCATCGGCATCAGCCCGGGATCGATGCGGAACGTGAAGATCGAGGATTCGCCTTCGGGGCGGACCTGCTCGACGGCGCCGGTGCCGTCGACGTGACCGGAGACGATATGACCGCCGAGGCGGTCCCCGACGCGCATGGCCCGCTCGAGATTGACGGCATCCCCCGCGACGAGGTCGCCGAGCGTCGTGCGCCGAAGCGACTCGGCCGAGACGTCCACCGCGAACTGGCCCTGGGAGCGCTCGACGACGGTCATGCAGGCGCCCGCGATCGCCACGCTCTCGCCGAGTTCGAACTCGGCGGCCGGCAGGTGCGTCTCGACCCAGAGGCGACGCCCCGCCGCGAGTTCCTCGCGGCGCGCGAGTCGACCGACGTCCTCGACGATGCCGGTGAACATGATCTCGGAGCGCGCCCGCCGGCTCCAGGCTCAGGCGGCCGTGAAGAGCGAGCGAACCCAGTGGATGACCGCCGCTTCGTTCTTCGACTCCACCGCGACCTGCAACTCTCCCTGGTCGAGCCAGATGCCCCGGCAGGTCGGGCAGATGTCGATGGTCACGCCGCGCTCCACGTGCGGCACGAGCTTCGTGCCGTCGCGCGGGCATGCGCCGGTGGCGCTCGCGGCCTGGCGGATCTTCTCGAGCCGCTTGCGCTCCTGCTCCGCGATGTAGAGGTCCTCGGCCGCCTTTTCCCTGTCGCGCAGCTTGTTTCCCAACCGGTCCTTTTCGTCCGCCATGATCCTCGTCCTTTACGGCCGGCTCGATCGCCTGCCTGCTGTCGTGACCAGCCTCGGGCCCGCTCCATCGCGGGCGAATCGATGCCGAGGGCAAGGGCCGCGTCGGCATCTTAACGCGGGCCAGCGGCATGACCAGCGCCGTCCCCTGCGAACAGAAGCGCCGGTTGCCGCATCCATTTTGGTGATTACTCCAGCTTAAGCCCGCAGCCGGCGGGAGGGAGAGGCCCTCGATGGAGAAGAACTATACGGACAAGACGCAGGCCGCGATGGCCGAGGCCCAGGGGCTCGCGCTCGACCGCAACAACACGACGCTCGAGCCGGAACACCTCCTGCTCGCCCTGGTCACGCAGGCCGACGGGCTCGTGCCGACCATCGTCCGGCGCCTCGGGCGGGAGCCTTCCGCCCTGAAGACCCGCGTCGAAGCGGCCCTTTCGAAGCTTCCCACCGCTTCCGGCGGCGGCGACCTCCATGCCGGAACCCGCTTCGCGAAGGTCCTTCGCGAGGCCAGCCGCGTCATGGAGACGTTCGGCGACACCTACGTCAGTGTCGAGCATCTCCTGCTGGCGCTCGTCGCCGACAAGGGCGAGGCCGGCAGGATCCTGGCCGAGTTCGGGATCCGGGCGTCGGAGGTCGAGAAGATCGTGCGCGAGCTGCGCAAGGGCGCGACCGTGCAGAGCCAGAACCCCGAGGCCACGATGGACGCGCTCACGAAGTACGGGCGCGACCTCACCGAAGCCGCGGAGAGCGGCAAGCTCGACCCCGTGATCGGGCGCGACGAGGAGATCCGCCGCTGCATCGAGGTGCTTTCGCGGCGCA
>CAYYZO010000062.1:0-23162 GCA_964476185.1 uncultured Myxococcales bacterium | reverse complement strand
GGGTGCGCGATGACGGGATCGCCGGCCGGCTGCCAGGCCGATCCGTCCCAGCTCGACCAGCTGCCCGCCTCCTGGTCGAAGACGAACAGCGGCTTGTTGCAGAGCTTCGCGAACTCCGCGCCCCAGCCCGTGCCGCCCTTGACGGTGCCGTCGTCGAGGATCTTGCCGACGACGTAGATCTCCTGGCCGCTGTTGACCTGGTGCCAGATCGTCTGGAGCACCTTCTTGAACAGGCGCGTGTCGTGGAACTGGCGATGCATGAGGCGGCTGACGTACTGGAGGCTGACGTCGCCGCGCTGGAGCTCGGCGTGGCTCAGCACGTGGATGCCGCGCGTGCGTGCGTCCTTGTGGCCCTCGAACGTGAAGTTCACCTCTTCGATGCCGTGGCGCTCGGCGGCGGCGCCGAACTCGGCCTCGGCGCCCTGCGCGGCGCCGCTGAACAGCGTGCATTCCTCACGGTTGAGCGGTGCGGTCATCTCGATCCTCCATGGCGGGGCGCGTCCGGGCTTTCGCGCGCCCTCGCGGCGCGCGGGCCGTGCAGGCGCGGCCGGGCGTTCGCGCGCCCGTCGCGCGCCGTTGTCCGGGCCGGCACGTTACGACCGATGCCGCGGGAACGCCACCCTTGGATCCGGGCTCCCGACGACGGTCGCGAGCGGTCAGGGACACCGCCGAGCGGCCCTTGTCATCGCTTCCGGCAAGGGAGTAGCTTCGCGTCGTCGCCGAAGGGACGTGAGCGGGTCACGGGGGGCGCAGCGACGATTCGGACCACAACCGGTCGAGTCCATGGAAGGGCTGCGACCCGAAAAGGAGTTCCTCCATGCCCCGAACGTCGCACCGATCCGCGATCCGCTTCCCTCTCGCCGTCGTCGCGTTGGCGCTCGGTATCGGCTCACCACTCCCGGCTTCCGCCCAGCCGTCGTCGCCGTGCATCGGCGGGACGATCGCGTTCGCGCCGGGCGGCGAGATGGACCTGGGTTCGACGGGCCTCGGCCACGGCCGCGAACTCGTGCAGTCCGCGCCGGTCGGGTTCACGATCCTGCGGCGCTGCGAGGACGACTCGTCGCCCTGCCACACGAACTCGGACTGCGGCGACGCCGAATGCGTCTCCACCTGCGACTGCGACGCCGACCACGCCTGCGACATCGCCGGACCCGTCGCCGCGCGACGCTGCGTCACCGACCTGAAGCCCTGCGACTCCGACGCCGATTGCGCGGGATCGGCGTCCTGCGTCCATCTGTTCGGGCCGCCGCAGCCTGTGTCCTCCGCCGGAGTCCCGACCTGCATCGTGAGCTACTTCGAGGAGCCGCTCACGGGGACGGCCGACCTGTCGACGGGCGAGCTCGCGCTTTCGACCGCGATCCGGTCGAGATGGATGCTCGGCCTCAACGTCGACGTGCCGTGCCCGCGCTGCGGCGCGCCGGACGAGGATCCGCGCCTCGGCGACACGTTCACCTGCGAGGGCGGGCAGTCGCCGGGCGCCTCGTGCCGGGTGGACGGCGTCACCGAAGCGTTCGGCGGCGTCTCGTACGACTGCGCGCCGAGCCTCGCGGCCAACGTCACGGGACCCGGCCTGACGATTCACCTCGGCGAGTTGACGACCGCGACGGCGACCGCCACCGCGGACCTTCCGTGCGGGAACATCGCGTTTCGCTCCAATCCGCTCAACGCGCCGACGAACCCGGGCAAGTGCCTCGACGACCAGTCGGCCTGCACGAGCAACGCCGACTGCCGGCGCTGCACCGGCAACGACTCGATCGCCTGCGACGCCGACGACGACTGCACCGGCAACGGCGTCTGCGCCGAAGCGCCGGACCAGCCGATCTCGTGCGGCTTCTGGTGCCACTGCGGCTTCTGCGACGGGATCACGACCATGCCCTGCCTCGGCGACTCCCAGTGCCCGCCCGGGATGGAATGCCGGGCCGGCACCGGCTTCGGCACGCAGGGCAACATCCCCCAGCAGCGGCCGAACGACTGCAACGAAGACCAGTTCCGCTGCGACGGCCCCGAACCCGAGACCTGCGCGACGACCACGAACGAGGCTTGTTCCGGCAACCCGTCGCGCGCCTGCGCGACGAACCAGGATTGCGCGGACTTCGGCGACGGCGCCTGCGTGGCCGCGGCGCGCTCCTGCTTCGCCTCGCGCATCACGCGCTCGGGCTCGGCGGGCGCGCCGTCGTCGCACTGCTCGCTGTCGGCGGCCCCGTGCTCGACGAACGACGACTGCGACGAAGGATCGGGGGCCTGCGTCACCGGCGCGATGGCGTCCGACCTTGCCGGGCTCTTCTGCAGCGGCGCGACGGCCTCGGCGGCGGTGAACGCGGTCCACGGGATCACCGGACCCGGCGCGATCTCGCTGCCGGTGCTCGTCCAGGCGTGCCGCTGCGACGGCGAGGAGCCGGGCTGCGAGGCGATCTGCGCGTGCGCGTTCGCCGAGGACGGCGCGGCCTGCGACGACGGCGATCCTTGCACCGCGAACGACACTTGTTCGGCGGGCGCCTGCGCTCCCGGCGAGAAAGTCTGCGTCCCGACGACCACCCTCGCCGAGCCCGCGACCTGCGGCGACTGGAACGGCGACGACGAACTGACCGCGAGCGACGCGCAGGGCGTGCTCCAGGCCGCCGTCGGCATCCACGTCTGCGCGCCGCAGGTCTGCGACTACGACGGCAACGGCAGCATCACGTCGAACGACGCGCTCGGGGTGCTGCGCGCGTCCGTCGAATTGCCGTCGACGCCGGCCTGTCCGCCCTGAGCGGGCAAGTCGCGCGCGGCCGTCGCCAAGCGACGCGAACGCGCGACGCCGGCGTCAGTTCGGTTCGGCGGCCGGCGGCCGTTCCTCGCGGTCCTGGACCCAGCTGGCGAGCACCGTGTAGCCGACGGCGAGCAGGACGGGCCCGAGGAACAGCCCGAGCACGCCCATCGCGAGCAGGCCGCCGAACACGCCGGCGAAGATGAGCAGCAGCGGAAGGTCGGCGCCGCGGCGGATCAGGACCGGCCGCACGAAGTTGTCCATGAGACCGCACCCGAGGCCCCACGCGAAGAACACCGTGGCGGCGACGCTTCCGTACACGGAATAGACCCACCACGTCGACGGCAGCACGACCAGCAGCGGCCCGAGCTGCGCGATGCACAGCACGAAGACGATCGCGACCAGCACCGGCGCGAACGGCACGCCTGCGAGGAGCAGCCCGACCGCGGTGAGGCTCGTCTGCAGGGCGGCGGTGACGACCACGCCGAGCGCGACGCCGCGGACCGCCATCGCGGCGAGCACGGCCGCCTCCTCTCCCTGCGATCCCGCGAGCCGACGCGCGAACGCGAGCACGCCGCGCGCCACCGTCTCGCCGTTCACGTAGAAGATCGCCGAGACGATCACCGTCAACAGGAACTGGCCGACCAGCTTCCCGATGCCGCCGACCTGGTGCACGAGCCACAGGCCGATCTGCTGTCCATACGGCGCCAGGCGCTCGGCGAGCTGGTCGGGGGGAAGCGATGCGGCCTCGCTCCAGCGCAGCACGATCTTCTCGCCGACGAGCGGAAGGGAGGCCAGCCACTGCGGCGGCGGCGGGATCTTCATGGTCGCGAGCGAGTGCGACCACGCGACGATGCGATCGGTGTTGCCGACGAGCGCGTCGACGCCGTACGCGAGCGGCACGATCACGACGAGCAGCAGCGCGAGGGTCATGACGGCGACGGCGGGGCCGCGGCGCCCGCCGAACGCGCTCTCGAGCCCGACCAGCAGCGGCCACGTCGCGATCACGACGGTCGCCGCCCACAGCACGGCCACGAGGAACGGCTGCAGGATCCAGAACGCCGCGGCGATCAGCACGCCGATCGTCAGGATCTGGAGCAGGGTGCGGGTCAGGTCGAACTCGTTTCGCTGCGACATGGCGGCCCCTCCGTCCGGCGGGTTGTTGCCCGGATCGCGGCGGGAGACCAGCGCGCCGGCCGCGGCGGGGTCGTCGCCTCCGCTGGCATCGTCGAGCGCGGTGGTCCACAACACCGACGAACGCGAACCGGGAGGCCGCTGCGATGAAGGATAGAAAGGAGTCGGCCATGGCCCGGCGAACGCCGGACGCCGCGGCGTCGGCGCCGACCGCAGCCGGTCCGCCGGCGATGCCGGGTCGCCCCGTCGTGCTCCCGCAGGAGGCGGAATGAAATCCTCGGTCATCTGCATCTCCCACACCGACGGCGCGGGCGGCGAGGACGTCGGGCGGGTCGTCGCCGCCAGGCTCGGCTACCGCTACATCGACAAGGAACTGATCGTCGCCGCCGCGCGCCGCGCGCAGGTCGCGCCCGAGGTCGTCGCGGAAGCCGAGAAGAAGCGGTCGCTGCTCGAGAAGATCCTCGACGCGCTGTCGCTGGCCTCGGAGACGCTCGGACCGGCGACCCTTGCGGCAGGCATCGGCGTGCCGACCTGGGAGGTCGGCTTCTCCCACCCGACGACGCGCGACGACCTGCGCAGCGTGATCCGCGGCGCGATCCACGAGTTCGCCAAGGCCGGCGACTGCGTGATCGGCGCCCATGCCGCGTCGCTCGCGCTGGCCGGGCGCGAAGGCGTGCTGCGCGTGCTCGTCACGGCGCCCGAGGACGTGCGCCGGGCGCGCCTGGCCGAGCGCAGGCAGCTCTCCGAGAAGGAAGCCCGCGAAGCGATCACCGCCGGCGACGAAGGCCGGCGCGAGTACATGCGCGTGTTCTACGACATCGACGACGAGCAGCCGACGCACTACGACCTCGTGCTGAACACCGAGGGCATGTCGCCCGAGCACGCAGCCACCGTGATCGCGGCGGCCGCCGCGGGCTGATCGGCACCGGGCCGGGCTTCTCGCCCGGCCGCGGCCAGTGGCCACGCCCGGCCCGGATCCGGGCCCCCGGCCGCGCCTCCTTTTCCTCCTGATCCCAGGAAGGCCCGCGACTTTCCGCCCAGGAAAGCGACCTTCGCCCCGCGCCCCGATTTTCCTTGTCCGCAAACTGGATTTCCCTAAATTCAGCCTTGAACGATTTGGACGTTTCAGCGGCCACCCGTCAAGGCGCGGACAACACGGGCCGGGAACGCGAGCGGGAACAGGACCAGGAGCAGCGCATGCGGATCGCCGTCGTCGGTACAGGAATCTCGGGACTGGTCGCCGCCCACCTGCTGGGTCGCGAACACGAGGTCACGGTCTTCGAGTCGGCCGGCCGGATCGGCGGCCACTCGAACACGGTGACCGCCGAGGTGGACGGCCGGGCCCACGACGTCGACACCGGCTTCATCGTCTACAACGAGAGGACCTATCCCGGGTTCTGCCGCCTGCTGTCGACCCTCGGCGTCGCGACGCAGCCGAGCGACATGAGCTTCAGCGTCAGCGCCGACGACGGCAGCGTCGAGTACGCGACGCAGACGCTCGACGCCCTGTTCGCGAGGCGACGCAACCTCGTCGACCCGCGCTTCCTCGCGATGCTGCGCGAGGTCGTGCGCTTCAACCGCGACGCGCAGGAGCTGCTGCGCGGCGAGGCGTCGGATGCCGAGTCGCAGAGCCTGGCGGAGTATCTCGGGGAGGCGGGCTACTCGCGCCGGTTCCTCGCCCACTACCTCGTGCCGATGGGCGCGGCGATCTGGTCGGCGCCGCCCGAGCGCTTCCTCGAGTTTCCCGCCGCGACGTTCCTGCGCTTCTTCGACAACCACGGCCTGCTCGACCACCGCGCGCCGATGCGCTGGCGCACGATCACCGGCGGGTCGCGACGCTACGTGGACGCGCTCGTGAAGGCGACGCGCGCGCGTTTCCACACGAGCTGCCCGGTGCTGTCGGCGCGACGAAGCGAGAGCGGCGTCGAGCTGCTGCTGCCCGACGGGCTCGTGGCGCGCTACGACCACGCGGTCTTCGCCTGCCACAGCAACCAGGCGCTCCGCCTGCTCGAGGACGCGTCGCGGGCCGAGCGCGAGGTCCTCGGGGCGATCGCCTACCAGGAGAACGACGTCGTGCTGCACACCGACGCGGCGGCGATGCCGCGCCGCCGGCGCGCGTGGGCGAGCTGGAACTACCGCCTGACCGGCGACGGCCCCGTGCGCCTGACCTACTGGATGAACCGCCTGCAGTCGCTTTCCTCGTCGAAGCCGCTGCTCGTGACGCTGAACTCTCGCCAGGCGATCGCCCCCGAAGAAGTGCTCGCGAGCTTCACCTACCACCACCCCGTCTACGACCGCGCGGCGCTGAAGGCCCAGCGCGAGCGGAAGGAGGTCGACGGCGTGGACAGGACGCACTTCTGCGGCGCCTACTGGGGGCACGGCTTCCACGAGGACGGCGTGCAGAGCGCCCTCACCGTGTGCCGCCGCTTCGGCCTGGATCTCTGACGTGAACAGCTGCATCTACGAAGGCGAACTCGTGCACCGCCGGTTCCAGCCGGTGCCGCACGCGTTCCGCTCGCGGCTGTTCCTGATGTACCTCGACCTCGCGGAGCTGCCCGAGGTGTTCCGCGGTCGCTGGCTGTGGTCCACGACGCGCCCCGCGCTCGCCCGCTTCCGCCGCGAGGACTACCCCGGGCCGGCCACCGAGCCGCTCGACGAGACCATTCGCACGATGGTGGAGAGGGCGACCGGCAGGCGGCCGAACGGGCCGATCCGCCTGCTCACGCACCTTCGCTACTTCGGCCTCGGCTTCAATCCGGTCAGCTTCTTCTACTGCTTCGACGACGCGGGCGAGCGCGTCGACGCGGTTGTCGCGCACGTGACGAGCACTCCGTGGGGCGAGACGCACAGCTACGTCGTCGCCCGCCAGCCGGGCGACGAGCGCCGACTGCTGCGCGGGCGCGCGGCCAAGCAGCTGCACGTCTCGCCGTTCCTGCCGATGGACCTCACGCACGAGTTCCGCTTCACGCGCCCCGCCGCGAGGCTGGAGGTCGCGATCCGGGACCAGCGCGGCGGCGAGTGCGTGTTCACCGCCGGCGCTCGCCTCGAACGCCGGGAGATCACGACCGCGTCGCTCGCGTCCGTGCTGGTCCGCCATCCCGCGATGACCGCGCGCGTGCTCGGCGGCATCTACTGGCAGGCCCTGCGCCTGTGGTGGAAGGGCGTGCCGTACCATCCGCATCCGCGCGAGGCCGCCGGACCGAACCCTCCGGATCCGGCAAGCGCGCGCTCGCCGCGAGGCTTCTGCCCGATCGGCGGGGCATCCGCCGACTCCGAACCGCGAAGCGTCGCTGCACCGCGGTCGCGGCCGCGGACTGCCGCGACCCCGCTCCGGGCTCCGCGCCTTCCATTCCACGAAACCCGAACCGTCCCCTTCCAGGAGGTGAACCCATGATCGAGACGATGCCGACCCCGACATCCACCGTTCCGCGCGCTGCTCGGGCGTACACGGACGAATCCGCCCTCTGCCGGCGACCGACCTGGTACGAGCGAGCCGGGCGCTCGGCGCTCCACCGGGTTCTCGCGGGCCTCGACCGCGCTCGCCTGACGCTGCAGGACGCGGACGGCGCCGCGAGCTTCGGCGCGGTCGCCGCCGCGGACGACCCCGTCGCGACGATCACGGTGCTCGACCCGTCCTTCTATACGTCGCTGCTGCTTCGCGGCGCCGTCGGCGCCGGCGAATCCTGGGTGGAGGGCGCGTGGCAGGCCGACGACCTCACGGCCGTCGTCCGCGCGATGGCGCGCAACCAGCAGGCGCTGTCCGGGATCGACGGCGGCGCCGCGCGCGTCGCGCTCCCGGTCTGGAAGGCGTTCGCCGCGCTGCACCGCAACACGCGCACCGGCAGCCGCCGCAACATCGCCGCGCACTACGACCTCGGCAACGAGATGTTCGCGGCGTTCCTCGACCCGACGATGACGTACTCGAGCGCTGTCTTCGAGGAGGGCTGCGCGAGCCTCGAGGACGCGCAGCGAGCCAAGTACGAGCGCCTGTGCCGCAAGCTCGACCTCGGCCCCGCGCACCACGTCCTCGAGATCGGCACCGGCTGGGGCGGCTTCGCGATCCACGCCGCCTCGACCCGCGGCTGCCGCGTCACGACGACGACGATCTCGCAGGAGCAGCACCGGCTCGCCCGCGAGCGGATCGCCGAAGCCGGCCTCTCCGACCGGGTGGAGGTGCTGCTCCGCGACTACCGCGACCTCACCGGCACGTACGACCGCATCGTCTCGATCGAGATGATCGAGGCCGTCGGCCACGAATACATGGGGGACTACTTCCGCGTGCTCAGCGAGCGCCTCGCGCCGGACGGCGCCTGCGCGGTGCAGGCGATCGTCAATCGCGAGCAGGCGTTCGAGGAGTCGAAGAAGTCGGTCGACTTCATCCGCCGCTACATCTTCCCGGGCGGGCACCTGCCCACCGTCGGTTCGATGTGCGAGGCCCTGGGGAGCGCCACCGACCTTCGCCTGGTCCACCTCGAGGACCTCAGCGTCCACTACGCGCGCACGCTGGAGGAGTGGCGCCGCCGGTTCCGGGCGAATCTCGAACGCGTCCGCGAGCTCGGCTATCCCGCCGAATTCGAGCGTCTCTGGGAGTTCTACCTCGCCTACTGCGAAGGCGGCTTCCTCGAGCGCTCGATCGGCGTCGTGCAGGTCGTGTACGAGAAGCCCATGGCCCGGCGAGACCTCGTCGTCGGTGCATTCCCGTATGGAGGAGCAAAGCGATGACCACGGCAACGATGATCGATTTCGCCGAACGCGGCTGGATCCCGGACGGACTCGTCCGCATCGGCATCCGCCGCATCCTCGAGGAGCGCCTGCACGAGCAGGACGTCGGCGACCCGGAGGCGCGCGGCACCGCGCTCGCGACGTTCCTCGAACGCACGCGCGAGATGCCGGTCGCGATCGCGACCGACGCCGCGAACGACCAGCACTACGAGGTGCCGGCCGAGTTCTTCCGGCGCATGCTCGGGCCGCGCCTGAAATACAGCTCCTGCTATTGGCCGCGCGCGGGCACGGACCTGGCAGCCGCCGAGGAGGCGATGCTGGCGCTCACGTGCGAGCGCGCCGCGCTGGCGGACGGACAGCGCATCCTCGAGCTCGGCTGCGGATGGGGTTCCCTGACGCTCTGGATGGCCGAACACTACCCGGGCGCGCGCATCACGGCGGTCTCGAACTCGACCGGGCAGAAGCAGTTCATCGACGGCGAGTGCCGGCGACGCGGCTTCGCGAACGTCGAGGTCGTGACGGCCGACATGAACGACTTCGAAGCAGCCGGGAAATACGAGCGCGTCGTCTCGATCGAGATGTTCGAGCACATGCGCAACTACGGGGAGCTGATGAGGCGTATCGCCGGCTGGCTCGAGCCCGGCGGGATGCTGTTCGTGCACATCTTCTGCCACCGCGAGCACGCGTACTTCTACGAGCCCTCGGGGCCGTCCGACTGGATGGCGCGCGAGTTCTTCACCGGCGGCACAATGCCCTCGGACGACATGCTCCTGCACTTCCAGGAGCACTTCGTGCTCGACCGGCGATGGCGCATCGGCGGGCAGCACTACGCGCGCACCCTGGAGGAATGGCTCGCGCGGGTCGACCGCGACCGCGAGGGGGCGCTCGGCATCTTCGCGAAGGAACTCGGCACCGGCGGCGCGCGCCGCCAGTTGCAGCGCTGGCGCCTGTTCCTGCTGGCCTGCGCGGAACTGTTCGCGTACCGCGGCGGCCGCGAGTGGTACGTCTCGCACTACCGGTTCCGGCGCCGGGAAGCGTAGCTCCGCGCGCGGGCAGGCCGGCCGGGCGTTCCGGCCCGTCGGACGGCCCGCGCACCGCCGGACGCGAGGCGGCGCGCTGCGGGACTTCGGGTGGCCGCGGTCGCGCTTGCCCGGAGGGCTCGATTCGATAGAGCGCGGGCAACCGGAGGTTGCGCCGATGAAGATCGAGCTGTTCGGCAGTCGGCTGTCGCCGTTCGTCGAGAAAGTCGCCCGCGCGCTCGCCTTCAAGGGCCTCGCGTTCACGCTCGTGCCGCCGACGACGCCGAGGGACTTCGCGCGCTGGAATCCGCAGACCGGCAAGATGCCGGTGCTCGACGTCGACGGCTCGCGCACCGTCGATTCCTCCGCGATCCTGCGCGAACTCGACGCCATCCAGGCGTCGCCGCCCCTGTTCGATCCCGATCGGGCGACCGCCGCGAAGCAGCGGTTCCTCGAGGACTGGTCGGACGAGTCGCTGTACTGGTACGCGATGGGACTGCGATGGAACGCCGCGAACGAGGCGGCCACCGCCGCGCAGGTCCTCGACGACGTCGGCGTGCCGCGGCTGCTCCACGCCGTGATGACGCCCGTGCTGCGCTGGCAGATCGGCGGCATGGCCGCGAGCCAGGGCATGCAGCGCCTGCCGATCGACTTCGTGTTGTCGGAGTTGGCCCTGCGCCTGGACGAGCTGGAGGTTTGGCTCGGCGACTCGCCGTTCTTCTTCTCCGCGTCGCCGAGCGGCGCGGACTTCGCGATCTACGGGCAGCTCGCGACGCTGGCGAGCGGGCCGACGCCGCAGGCGACCGAACTGATGTCGGCGCGTCCGTGGATCGCCGCGTATCGCCGTCGCGTGGAGGAAGGGACCGGAGGCGCCTGAGCGCCGGCCGGCATCCGGGACGAAGTCAGTTCTCGACGCAGTCGACGACCGACTGGCGGCAGCCCTCGTACAGGCAGCGCAGGCACTGCCACCCCTGCGAAGCCGCCGTCGACGCCGGTGTCGCGATGTCGCACTCGGCCAGGCCGCAAACGTCGCCGCACTCGCGGCAGGGACAGTCGAGCATCTCGTCGTAGAACGGCGCCGCTTCCTCGCAGAGTTCCTCGGGGGCGGCCTGCCCGAACAGCGCGTCGTTGCACGAAGCGCACGACGGCAGCGTCGTGGTCGTCGAACCCAGGCACGGCGGACAATCGAGCGGCACCTCGCCGCCGAGGACGTGGCGCAGGCAAACCAGCGCGTCGGTGATCCGGACTTCGCCCGACCCGTTGACGTCGCAGACGCAGGGCTCGCACGACTCGGTGCCGAGCGCCGCCTTCGCGATGAACAGGCAGTCCTTGAGGGTGGCGTCCCCTTCGACGGTGACCGGCTGCGAGCAGGCCGCGCCGGCCGGCGACACCGCCGCCAGAACCACGGCCAATCCGAGAACGCAGGACAACGACAGGAGCGTGCGACCGAGAGGGATCATCGCTGCATCCTGCACCGCGGCGCGGACATCGGTCAAGGCATTCTCTGGCCCGAAAATCGGCGGGACCGGGCTTTCGCGACGCGACCGGCGACGACCGGGCTGCTACACTCGCTCGCGTGCCCGGGGGGACGTGGATCTTCGGCTACGGCTCGCTGATCTGGAAGCAGGGCTTTCCGTTCGCGGAAGCGCGCCCCGCGCTGCTGCACGGCTGGGAGCGCCGGTTCTGGCAGGGCTCGACCGACCACCGCGGGGTTCCCGAGTTTCCCGGCCGCGTCGTCACGCTGGTCCGCTCGATGGGCGCCGCGTGCCGCGGGGTCGCGTTCCGGCTCGGGCATCGCGACCGCGACGACGTGATCGAGAACCTCGACCACCGCGAGCGTGGCGGCTACCGGCGCATCGAAACCGACCTCCTCGTCGGCGCCCGGCGGCGCGTGACCGGGATCGTCTACGTCGCCGACGAGACCAACCCGAACTACCTCGGCCCGGCGCCCATCGCTTCGATCGCGCGCCAGGTCCGCGGGGCCGCCGGGGCGAGCGGACCGAACGCGGAATACGTGCTGCGGCTCGCGGAGGCGTTGCGCCAGCTCGGCGCGGACGACCCGCACGTGTTCGGCCTCGAGGCCTGCCTGGCGGGCGACGAGCCGACGGTCCCGGCCGAGTTGGCCCAGGCGATCTGAGGCCACCGCTTCACGGGCGCTCCGCTCGCCGGCGGCGCGACCGTTCTTGCCCGAGAACTTCCCTCGACCCTGTTGCCGGCGCCGACGCGGGAACGTGGCGCCGCGGCTGACGCGAATCGTTCAGGCCGTCGTCGCGCGGTCGAGCCAGGCCTTCGCCTCGGGCGTGAGCAACTCGCGCGAGCGCCGCTCGTAGCGCTCGAGCTCTTCAGCGGTCAGCACGTCGCGCCAGCGCCCGTTCGTCCCCTTGTAGAAAAACGACTGCCCGCCGCCGACGAAGAGCTGGTCGAAGTCGCCGATGCGGTCCGAGTTCGCCTTCATCCAGTCGAACGACACGCGCTCGAGGATGCCCGGCAGGCTCGCGTCGTCGAGCGGTACCCCGAGGAAGGCGGCGATGCGCCGGACCTCCTTCTCCGTGTCCCTCTTGAGGTCGTCGTAGTGGACGAACAGCACGTTCGGGCGATCGCGGAGCCGCCAGTAGCTGTCGACGAACTGGAACAGGCCGCCGTCGTCGAGCCAGCTCGTGAAGAACGCGTGGATGTCGTCGACGGGCGGCAGCGGCTCGACGGGGATGCCTTCCTCCATCGCGCTCTGCGCCAGCTCCATCATCTTGTCCTCGCGCATGCTCGCGACGTGGTTCACGAACGACATGAACGCGTCGCGGCCGTCGCGCCCGACCACGAGGTAGAACGCCTCGTCGCACCACGGGATGCCGTCGGCCGGCGTGTGGGTCTTCAGCGAGCGCCGGTGCGGCTGCGCGGCGAGCATCGGCACGATCTCGTCGAGCGGGTAGAAGCGCGCGTCGAACCACGGCGCGATGTGGGTGACCGGGCCCGGCAGGTTCCCGTCCGGGAACAGCAGCATCGCGACGATCGTCTGCGTCCACGTGGTGCCGCACTTCGGCGGCGTGCAGACGAAGATGTCGCCGGCGCGCGGCTCGAACCGGGCCCAGCGGCGCGTGTCCCAGATGACGTGTCGATACTCCTTCTGCGGCGGGCGGACGGCGACGGTGCTCATGCGACGCACGCTAGCCGGAGCGTCCGATCGAGGAAAGAGTCGGGAAAGGGGCGCGGCCGACGCGGGAAGCGTCGAGGTCAGGGTGCCGGCGCGGCGAGGTTCCACGACGCCGCGTCGCCGAGCACGAGGTCCGTCGCGAGTTGCTGGTCGTGCAGCGCCTGCGCGGGGTCGAGCTTCGGGCTCACCCAAAGCCCGACCGGGCTTTGGCCATAGATCGCCGCGTACAGCACGCAGGACGCGAGATAGCGGCCGCGCTCGCTCGCGTGGTGACCGTCGGTCCGCCACAGCTCCGCGGCCGGGTCCTCGAGCAGCACCTCGCGGAACGCCCAGCCGATCGGCGCGAGTCCCGCGTCGAGCTCGAATGCGATCGGGACGTATCCCTGCTCGCCCCCCGGCACGCCGCGCAGTTCGTCGTAGCGCTCGAGCGGCTCGTCACGGTCGGCCCACGTCATGAAGAACAGCGTCTCGGCGCCGATGGCGGCCGCGGCGCCGGCGAGGATGCGCGCGTCCGGGTAGCGCTCGACGTCGATGCCGTCGCTCTGCTCCTGCAGGATCACGTAGTCCCAGGCGCGCGACTCGAGACGCCGCTGCGTCGCCCGGGACGCGACGTGCAGCGCGAGGGTGTAGCCGTTCTTCGTGCTTCCGCTGACCGACACGTCGCGCCCGGCCGAGCGCGCGAGGGAACGCAGCTGCTTGCGGATGCCCTTCGTGAAGCTGTTGCCGACCAGCAGGATCTCGTCGCGCGACCACGCCGGGGCGGCGTCGAAGACGAGCAGCGCGCACGCCGCGAGAACCGCCGTCTTCCAGCGAGCGTTCACTGGAGCGCTCCGAGGACGTCCGCGGCCGATCCGGCGAACGCGATCGACGCGATGCGGCCGTTCTCGAGGACGAGGATCGTCGCCTTTCCTTCCTCGCCCGGCAGAGCCGCGGTGGCCGATCCGGTCTCGTCGAGCGCGATCGGATACGGGCGCCGGCGCATCGACGGCAGCGCGAACGTGCTGAGCACGAACCCGGGCATGCGGCTGACGTCGGCGACGTAGACCGCGCCGCGACTCTCGAGACGCGCCCGGCCGTCCTCGGCGAGCGCCTCCTTGACGTGGCCGCCGCCGTCCATGTCGCGGCTGAAGAGCACGAGGCGCGTCGCGGCGCCGATCGGGACGGGCTCGCCGTGCTGGTCTTTCAGCGCGAGCGCCGGCAGGGCGTCGCCGACTCCGACGGCAGCCGCCGGCTGCGCGACGGCGTCGTCGGCGCGGGCGGGCACGACGGCCGCCGCGGCGAGCGTCGCCGCCAGGATGGCCGCGCCGAGCGCGCCGGCGACTCGCGTGCGCCCTTCTCTCCATCGCTCCATTCGCTGCTTCCCCTGGCGGGTCCGTGGCCGAGCACCGCGGGCCGGCGTTCTGGTAACTCGCATGGCCGGCATTGTCACCCGGATTCCGGTCGCGAGGAAAGGGCCTCCGGACGCTTTGCCGAAGACCGTTATCGAGATAGAGGTCGCACGCAGAGGGACCGACGATGGAACAGGACGCGCGGCAACGACGAACGGCCATGCCGACTCCCGACGACGACGAGTCCTGGAAGTCCGATCCGTGGCTGGGGATCTTCCCGCCGCAGCTCGCGCGCACGGACGATCCTTACCGCTTGCTTGCGCGACTGCGCGAGTACGACCCCGTCAACGAGACGCCGTTCGGGATCTGGCGCCTCTCCCGCTACGACGACGTCGTTCGCATGCTTCGCGACGTGCCGTCCGGCGTACGGTTCGCCGACGGCACGTCCTTCGGGGGACAGGCCGCCGGACTCTCGCTGCCCGGCCGCTTCGTGCTCCAGCAGGATCCCCCGAACCACACGCGCCTGCGCAAGCTGATGAGCCACGCGTTCCGGCCGCGCGCGACCGCGCGGCTCCGCGAGCGGACCGAGGAGATCGTCCGCGAGCGCCTCGACGAAGCGCTCGAGCGCGGCTCGATGGACGTCATTGCCGACCTGGCGCTGCCGGTGCCCTCGACGCTGATCTGCGAGATGATGGGGGTGCCGACGGCCGACCGTGCGAAGTTCACCGAGTGGACCTCGGCCGCGACGCACCTGCTCGCCGCGCTGCTCTCGGATCCCGACGTCGTCGCGCGCGGCGTCGAGGCGGCCAACCAGCTCGGCGCGTACTTCACGGCGTTGATCGCCGAGCGCCGGCGCGACCTGCGGGACGACATCCTGAGCGACCTGATCCGTGCCGAGGAGGCGGGCGACCGGCTCTCGACCGAGGAGTTGCTGTCGCAGTGCATCGGCCTGCTGATCGCCGGGTTCGAGACGACGATCGGCCTGATCGGCAACGGCGTGCTCGCGTTGCTCGAGCACCCGGACCAGCTCGCCCTTCTCGAGGCCGACCCGACCCTGATCGGGTCGACGGTCGAGGAATGCCTGCGCTACGACGGGCCGATCCTGCTGACGATCCGCATCACGCGCGAGCCGACGAAGTTCCACGACAAGGTGATCCCGGCGAACACGCCGGTCATGTGCATGCTCGGATCGGCGAACCGCGACCCGGCGCACTTCGCCGATCCCGACCGTTTCGACATCCGCCGCGCCGACAACGACCACCTCTCGTTCGGCGGCGGCGCGCACTTCTGCCTCGGCGCGCACCTCGCGCGCATGGAGACGCAGGTCGCGATCGGCGCGCTGGTCCGCCGCGTTCGCGGCCTCGAGCTCACGGACGAGCCACGGACCTGGGGAGGCTCGCTGTTTCGCGTCCTCGGAAGGCTGCCGGTCGCCTTCCGGGAGGCGCGTTGACGGCACGCCGACGAAGAAAGGGGGAACTCTTGCGCGGATCTCGAATAGCCTCTTCCGTCGTCGCCGGCCTCCTCGGCTTCGCCGGCCTCGCGCGCGCGCAAGTCGTCACGGTGCTGTTCGACGCCGAGGCCGTCACCGTCGTCGGCCAACCGTTCGGGGTCACCGTGCCGCTCGACACGCCCGTCCGCGGATACTTCACGTTCGACACGTCCACGCCCGACTCGAATCCGGACGAGTTCGACGGCGAGTACCGGCACGACGGCAACGCCGCCTATGTCGCGGAGTTCCTCGACACCCGGGTCACGGGGTCGTCCACTCCCTTCTATTGGGTCGACCTCTCCTCCAATCCCGCGTTCGACACGTTCCGGATCTTCGACGGTCCAGGCACCGTCGGGCTCGAGGGCGGCGTCATGTCGCTCGACGGAACGCCGGATGAGACGATCCGGATGTCCCTTGCCGTCTTCGAGGACGCCTTCGACGACGACTCGCTGGTCAACCCGTTTCCGCTCTACGACTTCGGCTTCCTCGGCGACCCGCACACGTACTCCCTCGAGAACGGCGCCGGGAAGATGCTGATGCAGTTCACGAGCGTGCGCACTGCCGTATGCGGCGACCCCGGCGGCGGCGGCGTCTCCGCCAACGACGCGCTGGCGGTGCTTCGCGCGTCGGTCGGCACGCTGTCGTGCTACCGGTGCCTGTGCGACGTCGACGCGAACGGTTCGGTCACGGCGCCCGACGCGCTGAAGACGCTCCGGTTCGCGGTGTCGGGCGCTCCCGCCCTCACCTGCTCGGCCTGCCTCGGGGACTGAACGATGGCGACGAACGGAAAGGGACTCGTCGAAACGTGCCGCTGCGAGCCCTCGTCGCTCGCGCGTCGCTGCGATCCGGCGTCCCTGGACTTCCGCACGACCGCCCAGCTGGAGCCGCTCGCGGGCGTCATCGCCCAGGAGCGCGCGCTCGAGGCGCTGCGCTTCGGCGTCGGCGTTTCCGGGGACGGGTTCCACCTGTTCGTCAGCGGTCCTTCCGGCATCGGCAAGCGCACGATGCTCGCGACGATGCTCGGCCGCGAGGCGTCGTCCCGGCCGGCGCCGTCGTCGTGGTGCTACGTGCACAACTTCGAGGCCACGCACCGGCCGATCGCGATGCAGTTCCCACCGGGCGTCGCCCGTCGTTTCCAGGCCGACATGCGCGCCGTCGTCGAGGAGCTGCGCAACGCGCTCCCCGCGGCTCTCGAGAGCCGCGAGTTCCAGAGCCGCGTCGAGGACATCCAGGAGGAGCTCAAGGACAAGCAGGAGGAAGCATTCTCCGCGCTGTCGCGCGAGGTCGAGGCCGACGGCCTGCGACTCGTGCGCACCCCGGGCGGCTTCGCGTTCGCGCCCGTGCGCGACGGCGAGGTCCTCACGCCCGAGCAGTTCTCCACGCTCCCCGCGGAAGAGCAGAGAATCGTCCAGGCCGCGATGGAGAAGGCGCAGGGACGCCTGGCGGAGATCATCCGGCAGACCATCGAGTGGGCGAAGATCGCGCGCGAACAGGTCCAGGAGGCCAGCCGCACGCTGATCCGCACCGCCGTGGCCGGGCCGTTCGAGCAGTTGCGCGCGAGCTACGCCGCGTATCCCAAGGCCCTCGCGCACCTCGACGCCGTCGCCGCCGACATCGTCGAGCACCCGGAGGACTTCCGCCGCGAGGACAACAGCGCGGCGCCTCCGATTCCGGTCGAGATGCCGGGCATGAACGCCAGGCCCTCGCTGGCGCGCTACGAGGTCAACGTCATCGTCGATGCCGGCGCCGACGCCGGAGCGCCCGTCGTCACCGAGGAGCACCCGACGCTGTCGAACCTGATCGGGCACATCGACTACGTGCCCCGCTTCGGCGCCCTGACGACCGACTTCACCCTGCTGAAGCCCGGGGCACTGCACAAGGCCAACGGCGGCTTCCTGGTGCTCGACGCGCGCAAGGTCCTGATGCAGCCGTTCTCATACGAGGCGCTGAAGCGCGCGCTGCACTCGCGCGAGATCCGGGTCGAATCGCCGGGCCAGATGTACGCGCTGCTGTCGACGGTCGCGCCCGAACCGGAGCCGATCCCGCTCGACACCAAGGTCGTCCTCGTCGGCGATCGTTCCCTGTACTACCTGCTGCACCAGCTCGATCCCGACTTCCGGCAGCTCTTCAAGGTGCAGGCCGATTTCGACGACGACGTCGCGCGCGACGCGGAGAGCGAGCGGCTTTTCGGTCGCGTCGTCGCCGCGATCGCCGCGAACGACCGCCTGCGGCCGTTCGACGCCGGCGCGGTGGCGGGCGTGATCGACCGCGCCGGGCGCCTCGCCGACGATTCGACGAAGCTCTCCGCTCACATGGGAAGCATCGCCGACCTCGTGCGCGAGGCCGACTTCCAGGCCGGGCAACGCTCGTCCCCGGTCGTCGAGGCCGCCGACGTGACCGCGGCCGTCGAAGCGGCCAGGCGGCGCAGCGGCCGCATCCGCGAGCTGATCCTCGAGCAGATCCGTCGCGGCACGACGATGGTCGTCACCGACGGGCGCGTCGTCGGCCAGGTGAACGCCCTCTCGGTGATCGCTTACGGGGATACGCGACTGGGCCAACCCTCGCGCGTCACCGCGACGGCGCGCATCGGCAACGGCGAGGTCGTGGACATCGAGCGCGAATCGAGGCTCGGCGGACCGACGCATTCGAAAGGCGTGCTGATCCTGTCGCACGTTCTCGCGCAGCGGTACGCGAGGGAACGGCCGCTCGCGCTCGCGGCGAGCCTCGTCTTCGAGCAGTCCTACGGCCTCGTCGACGGCGACAGCGCGACGATGGCAGAGCTGTGCGCGCTGCTGTCGGCGCTCGCCGACGCACCCATCGACCAGTCGATCGCGATCACCGGCTCGATGGACCAGAACGGCCGGGCGCAGGCGATCGGCGGCGTCAACGAGAAGATCGAGGGCTTCTTCGACGCCTGCGTGCAGAAGGGCCTGACGGACCGCCAGGGCGTCGTCATCCCGGGCACCAACGTGCCGCACCTGATGCTGCGCGAGGATGTCGTCGCCGCCGCACGCGAAGGCCGCTTCCACGTCTGGGCCGTCGCCAGCGTGGACGAAGCAGTCGAGATCCTGACCGGCATCCCCGCCGGGCCGCGCGGGGACGACGGGCGCTACCCGGACGGTTCGCTGAACGCTCGCGTGCAGGCGCGGCTCGATGCGTTCCTCGAGAGCCGTCGCGAGCTCGGACGGCCGGCGGGCGACGGCGAGCACTCGCCGGCACGCTCGGAACCGGCGCAGCCGGCTCCCCCGCCGCCGCTGCCCACGCCGCAGAAACCGGGCGAATCGCGATGAGCGCGCGCCGCAGCCGCATCGTCGTCGCGCTCGACAGTTCCGCGAGCGCGCGCGCCGCGATGGAGGCCGCCTCCGAACTCGCGGCGCGGCTGCAGGCCGACGTGCTCGCGCTGTTCGTCGAGGATGCCGAGCTGCTGCACCTCGCCGGGTTCCCGTTCGCGCGCGAGATCGGCGTCGATGCGCTCGCGCGACCGTTCGACCGGACGAGGCTGGAACGGAGCCTTCGCACGGAGGCGCGCAAGGCCCGCGCCGTCTGCTCCAGCGTCGCGGACCGCAGCCACACGCCGATGCGGTTCGAGGTCGTGCGAGGGGGGGTCGCCCGCGAGCTTCTCGCCGCCGCCGAGCAGGCCGACATGATCGTGCTCGGACGCGCGAGCCGCGAAGCGCCCTCGCGCCAGGCTCCGCGACAGTCGCGCCCCGCGCGGCTCGGCCGCACGGCGTCGACGGTCCTGTCGGCAAGCACGCGCACGGTCGCGGTCATCACGGCCGAGCGTGCGTTCGGCCGGCCCGTCGCGGTGGTCTACGATGGAAGCGAGCCCTGCCGTCGGTCGCTCGAACTCGCGATCCAGCTCGCGGGGGAGGATCACCAGAACCTCGTCGTGCTGGTGCCGGCCTCGCCGGACGAAGCCGTCCGCATCGGCGCCGAGGCACGAGAAATCGCGGCGCTCTCGCGGATCACGCCGCGCGTCGTCGTCGTGCCCGATCCGCGATCCCTCGCGAGCGCCATCCTCGGCACCGGCTGCCGCGCCGTCGTGCTCGACCGGGGTTGCGCGAGCGTCACGACTGGTGGCGGGGTCCTCGAGTTCGTCCGAAGGCTCGATTGCCCCGTGTTCGTCGTGGGGTGAGCCCCGGGGCCACGGCCGTGCAGGCGGAGCCGCGGCGCCCGTTCGCCAGCACCGGACTCATCGGCACGTTCGCGAAGCCGCGAGTTCCCGCAGCAGCGCAGCGTCGCGACCGTAGATGTCGGGCAGGAACTCCACGACGCCCTGGCGGTTCACCGTGACGGTCCAGTACTGGATCAACACCGGGACCGGCGTCGCGAGCGGGATGCGCCGCGTCTTGTCCTTGGCGATCTCCGCCTCGATCGCCTTCACCGACCACTTCGGGTCGTCGAGCAGCAGCGACGCGAGCTCCACCGGCTTCTCGACGCGCACGCAACCGTGGCTGAACGTGCGCTTCGCCCGTCCGAACAGCGCCTTCGTCGGAGTGTCGTGCAGGTACACGGAGTGCTCGTTCGGCATCGACAACTTCAGGCGCCCGAGCGCGTTGCCCGGACCCGCCGCCTGCACGTAGTCGTCGCCGACGCGGGAGATTCGCTTTCGTTGCATGTAGCCCGGGTCGCGGCTCGAGTCGGGGAGGATCTCGCCCCGGACGATCGACTTCGGGATCGTCCAGGTCGGGTTCACGATGACGGCGTTGATCTTCGTGCGAAACTCCGGGGTCTCGTTCAGGGTCGTGCCGACGATCACGCGCGACCGCCACGTCACGCTGCCGTCCTGGAAGAGCAGCACGCGATATCCGGCGATATTGACGAGGACGAAACGCGACGGCAGGTCGCGCAGGTTCAGCCGGCAGCGCTCGAGCGAGACGCGGATCTGCTCGACGCGGCTGGAAACCGGGACGTTCATCGCCTCCAGCGTCGCCGGCCCGATCACGCCGTCCGGATCGAGGCCGTGGCGGGACTGGAACAGGCGCACGGCCTTCTCGAGCGTTGCGTCGTAGGCTTCCCCTTGCGACGTGCCCTGCGGCAGGTCGCCGGTGACCTCGAGGAGCCGGCGGATCGCGTCGAGGCGCGGGTCGCTCGCGCCGGGCTTGAGCGACGGCCCGGTCGGAACCGGCTGCCATCCGCCCCCCTGCCGCTCGAGACGGCGATACGCGGCGAGAGCCTGCTGCAGGCGGCCGTAGAGTTCCGTCTGCGGTTGCAGGCCTTCGAGGTACTGGCGAACGCTCCCGGTCTCGATCGCGCGCTGCATCTCGAGCGGATCCAGTCGCGGCTCCGTGGCCGTGAGCGCCCTCCGCGTCCTGCCGTAGCGGATGTCGAGAGCGAGTTGCACGAAGGCGTGCGTGCGCAGCAGGTCCAGTTCCGCCGTGGCGCGCGGCGTCGGCCGAGCGGAAGGTTCCGCCGAGCCGTCCCGTTCGACGGCTTCCGCCGGTTCGAGCGCGTCCGCATGGTAGTCGGCCGGATCGAGTCCCTGCGCCTCCGCGTTCTCCACCGCGGCGCGCAGATCGGAGACGGCGGAGCGATCGTTCCAGAGCAACGCATCCTCGCGCGCCCGGTACAGTTGCAGGAGTTCGGGAGAGGACTCGACCGGCGTGCCGCCGACCGACACGCATGGCGACCGTTCGAGCACCTCGAGAACGCCGCGGATCGCGCGCGCTGCCGCGCCGTCCGCGGAGGCAGGACGCGCAACCAGGCACGCGAGGGCGACCGAGAGGAACACCTGCGGTGGAACGCGGGGCAGGAGGGCCATCGGCGTACCGTACAACGGGAAGGGCACCGGCCCCAGACCGCACCGTTGCGCTTCGCAGCCACCAGTTCGAAGCATCCGGGATCCTCGGTCGCGACCCCGGATTTCCTCGCGTGAAGCGCGGCGGTCGGCTACCGTTCGCCAATGGACCAGAAGCGGATCCGCCCGGGTGTCTGGCTCGGTGTGGTCGGGTTGCTGACCGCCGTAGCCGTGGTCGTCTTCGTCCTCGAGTCGGGGAAAACGCCGAAGCGCGATCCCGCGCAGCCGCCCGCGGTTCCCGACTCCCCAGCTCCCGACACGGCTGCCGCCCCCGGGGCTTCCCCGCGCTCCGGCCGTGGCGCAGGTCAAGCCGCTGCAGGCGATGCCCAGCAGGAGGTGCCCTACATCGAAGGTCTCGTCTACGGCGAGATCGACCTGCGAGAAGCGCGCGAACTGATGCCCGACAACATCTACTGGGAGCAGGGCGCGCCCACCAAGGACCCCGACGAGCTCGCGCGCCGCGACGAGGAGCGCCGCCGCCGCAACGAAGAGTACGGTCGCGTCCTGTCGGGCGACGCGTCCGAGGAAGAAGTCCAGGCCTACTATGACTACAAGACGCGGGTCTCGAACGACTACCTGGAGTTCTCCGAGTTCATGGCCAGGCGCTATCGCGAATCCGACAACGAGCAGTTCGTCGGGCTGCTCGAGCTCGCGATGAAGATGCACGCGGCCAAGCTGCAACAGCTTCCGAACGAGAGGGAAGACGCGCTCGCCCGCAGCCGCGAGCGTGCGAAGGCCCGCGAGGACTGGCAGCGGCAGAAGGAAGAATTCGGCGACCCGACGCCGTCACCCGGCAGCGAGGCGGACGAGTAGCGGGGCGCGTCCCGCTCAGCCCGCGTCGGGGCCGGGCATCTTCAGTTCGACCGGCTCCATCGGCACGGGCGGGCTCACGGGACCGAGGCTGCGGCAGTACTCGGCATTCTCGTCGGCGCGCTCGCTCGCCATCCGGCCTTCCTGGTCCTTGCGCTTCGGATCGGCCCCCTTCTCTACCAGCAGCTTCGCGATCGCGTCGATGCCTTTCGTGCAAACGGCGATCAGGGGCGTGTCGCCGAAATTGTCCGCCGTGTTCGGGTCCGCGCCGGCCGCGAGAAGCATCTCCGTGACCTTGAGGCTTCCGCCCATCACGGCGCTGTGCAGCGGCGTGCGCCCTTGCACGTCCTTGCGATCGACCTTCGCTCCGTTCGTCAGCAGGAACGCGACGATCGCCGTGTCGCCGTAGCCGGCGGCCTCATGGAGCGGACTGCGCCCGACCGCGTCCGGGTCGTCGAGCGCGACGCCCTTGTCGTGGAGGAACTCGACCATCTCGAGGTCGCGCGCGTCGCGCACCGCCAGCGCGACCGCGTTGCGGCCGACCTCGTCCCGGATCCCCGGATCCACGCCCTTGCCGATGCAGACCTTCAGCATGTCGAGGTCGCCGCGGCGGGCCGAGTCGAAGAAGCGGTCCTCGAGCGTGAACGGCCTCGGGTCCGGCGCCGAAGGTTTCGGGACCAGGGACGGCTGCGGTGCAGGGGCGGGCTGGCCGACGAGCGCACCGGCGGTCTTGCCCGGCGTCTCCTTCGCATCTTCTGCCGACGCGGGGACACCCGCGACCACCAAGGCCCAGACCATCAACGACGCGCGAATCGAGCGGGACAGGGCGATCTTGGTTCTCATGGCATGGCCCCCGGCGAACATACGGTGCGACCCGCGCCGCCGCAAAAAAAACGGCGGGGGCCCCGAAGGACCCCCGCCGCGCGGTCAGGCGCTCAGAGAGCGGCGGAGACGAGGTCGTTGACGATG
>CAYYZO010000061.1:3372-23996 GCA_964476185.1 uncultured Myxococcales bacterium | reverse complement strand
GGAGCTGCCCGACGCGTTCCTGCGCCGCTGCATCTTCCACTACATCGAGTTCCCGACCGTGCCGCTGATGAAGCGCATCGTCGCGGTCCACCACCCGCAGCTCGACGCCTCGCTGCTCGACCAGTGCCTGATGAAGTTCTACTGGCTGCGCGAGCAGCCGGAGCTGCGCAAGAAGCCGTCGACGTCCGAACTGATCGACTGGATCGCGGCGCTGAAGCGCGCGGGCATGTCGTCCGACACGATCGAGCAGCACATCCCGTTCCTCGGCAGCCTGCTGAAGACCGAGCAGGACTCCGAGGCGCTCCAGCGCTACGCCAAGCAGGGAGGTTCGTTCCCGAACAGCTGGTCCGACCTGGGACCGCGGTACAATCAATGAATTGCGAGCCGGCGAGCAAGAAACCGGCTCCTCTTCGATAAGGAGCGCGAAGCGCGACTGCTTCCCATAGGGTTACGATGTTCCTCGACCTCTTCTACAGCCTGCGCGACGAGGGCGTTCCTGTCGGAACGCAGGAGTGGCTCACGCTCATGGAGGCCGTCGAGAAGGGCCTGCACGGCTCCAGCCTGAAGCGCTTCTACCACCTCGCGCGCGCGTGCCTGATCAAGCACGAGGGGCACTTCGACGCGTTCGACCGCGTGTTCGCGAAGGTCTTCCACGGCGTCGAGGGCAGCCTCGACACGTTGACCGACGAGATCCTCGACTGGCTGAAGGAAGCGAAGGACTTCCCGCAGCTCACGCCCGAGCAGCTCGCCGAGCTCGAGCGCCTGTCCAGCGACGAGCTGATGCGCCGCTTCCTCGAGACGCTCGCCGAGCAGGACGAGCGCCACGACGGCGGCAACAAGTGGGTCGGCACGGGAGGGCGCTCCCCCTACGGGCACGGCGGCGTGCACCCGACCGGCATCCGCGTCGGCGGCCCGGGCCGGAGCCGCTCGGCGATGAAGGTCGCCGAGGAGCGCCAGTTCCAGGACTACCGTACCGACGTGCGCCTCGACGTGCGCCAGCTGAAGGTCGCACTGCGGCGCCTGCGCCGACTCACGCGCCAGGGCAACGCGACCGAGCTCGACATCGACGAGACGATCGACGAGACCTGCCGCAACGCGGGCGAGATCGAGCTCGTATTCCGCGCTCCGCGCCGCAACGACGTGCGCGTGCTGCTGCTGATGGACGTCGGCGGCACGATGTCGCCGTGGTTCGAGCCCGTGAGCCGCCTGCTGACGGCGCTGCACGAGGAACGCGGCCTCAAGCGGTTCGAAGCGTACTACTTCCACAACTGCATCTACGACCACGTCTACACGAGCGCGCGCCTGACGCGCGCCTCCGCGATCCCGACGACGCAGGTGCTGAAGACGCACGAGCCGTTCTGGAAGACGATCCTCGTCGGCGACGCGGCGATGCACCCGGCCGAGCTCCTCGAGCCCTACGGCGGCATCGACCCGCGCGTGACGACGGCGACCCCCGGCATCGCGTGGATGCACCGCATCCACGACCACTTCGAGCGCTCGGTCTGGCTGAACCCCGAGCCGGAGAAGACCTGGGACCGCACCCACACGACCCGGCTGCTGCGCCGGGTGTACCCGATGTATCCGCTGACCGTCGACGGACTGACGGATGCGGTGAAACTGCTGGTCGGGGTGGGCAAGGCGACCAACAAGCGCGCGGCCTGAGGGGCCGTGCGCGGATCGCCTCCGAGACCGCACGGAGGCGGGCGAGGAGCCGATGCCCCGTATTCTCCGCGAACGCGCCGCGGCGACGGGCGGGGCTGATCGACAATCAGATTGACAATTAGCCCCACGCGGTGAGACTTGCCCCATGATTCGCCGGGTTCTCGAGCCCCGACTCCGGGCCCTGTCCGCGAAATTCCCGGTCGTCACCCTGACCGGACCGCGACAGGCCGGGAAGACCACGCTTTGCCGGGCCGTGTTCCCCGACAAGCCCTACGTCTCGCTCGAGGCGCCGGACGTCCAGGAATACGCGCGCCGCGATCCGAGGGCCTTTCTCGGCGAACGCCGGGACGGCGCGATCCTCGACGAGGTCCACCGCGTTCCCGAGCTCCTCTCCTACATCCAGCCAATGGTGGACGAGGACCCGTCGCCCGGCCGTTTCGTGCTGACGGGTTCCGCGAATTTCTCCCTTCTCCAGTCGATCGGCCAGTCCCTGGCCGGTCGCACGGCGCTGCTCGAACTGCTGCCGCTCGCCCTCGAGGAAGTACGTCGCTTCGAAGATCCTCCTCGTGACCTCCTCGAACTGATGTGGAAAGGCAGCGCGCCGGCCATCTACGACCGCGGTCTCGACCCCGCGGACTGGTACGCATCGTACGTCGCCACCTACGTCGAGAGGGACGTGCGTTCGGTGCTCAACGTGGGCGACCTCGCGACGTTCCAGGCTTTCCTGCGTTTGTCGGCCGGCCGCGTCGGCAACCTCGTGAACCTCTCGTCCCTCGGTGCGGACGCGGGAGTGGTTCACGCGACCGTCCGGGCGTGGCTGTCGGTGCTCGAAGCCGGCTACGTCGCCTGGCGGCTTCCGCCGCTCCACGCGAACTTCGGCAAGCGCCTCGTCAAGACGCCGAAGCTGCACTTCTTCGACAGCGGCCTCGTGTGCTGGCTGCTCGGCATCCGCTCCGCAACGCAGCTGCGCGAGCATCCGCTGCGAGGCGCGATCTTCGAGACCTGGGTCGCTTCCGAGTTGAAGAAGTGGTTCGTCCACCGCGGGCACGCGCCACTGCTCTCGTTCTACCGGGATCGCAAGGGAGCCGAGGTGGACCTGGTCGTCGAGGACGGCCGCAGCCTCATCGCGATCGAGACGAAATCGGGACGCACGGTGGCCACCGATTTCTTCACGGGACTCGATGTCCTGGAGAGGCTGGCGGCGAACGAGAAGCCGCCTCGCCCCCTGCGCAAGGTGGTCGTGTACGGCGGCGACGAAACGCAGCGCCGCAGCGACTCGACGGCGCTGTCGTGGAGCGACGTCGACAGGGAAGAATGGCTGGGTCCGGGGAACTGACGAGGTTCGGATCCCCACACGGTACGCGAGCAGGCATCCGGTTCCTGCCTCCTGGCGCCGCACGGCGGCCTTCAGGCAGGCGGACCGTCCCCTACTCGCGCAGCAGCAGGTCGACGACCGCCTGTTCCATCTCGGCGCGCACGTCGTGGACGACCTCGATCCGCACCTGCTCGACGTGGCGGTCCTTCATCGCGAGGACCGTGAGCCGGTACGTGCCGACGTCGATCGCGTCGTCCTGTTCCGGGAGACGCTCCAGGCGCTCGGAGAACAGCCCCGACAGCGTGTTGGCCGCCGACTCCGGCGGCACCGAGAGCCCCGTCACGCGCTCGACGTCGGAAAGCGGCGCGAGCCCGTGCGCTTCCCAGTGCTGGTCGACCTTGCGCACGGCGTACTCGGAGACGTTCTCGTCGAGTTCGTCCGCGATGTCGCCGACGATCTCCTCGAGCAGGTCCTCCATCGTGACCAGCCCGGCGAACTCGCCGTACTCGTCGACCACGAAGGCCATGTGCGCGCGGTTGGTCTTCATCATCTCGAAGAGCTTCTGCACGGGCATCGACTCGGGCACGTAGAGCGGTTGCCGGACGAAGCGGCGAAGGTCCGACCACGACTCCGCCTCTCCGGCGAGCGTGGCGTTGAACAGTTCCTTCGTCAGCACGACTCCCAGGATCCGGTGCGGCCCGCCGTCCATCAGCGGGAATCGCGAGTGAGCCGCCTCGCGGATCGTGCGCGCGTTCGCGTCCGCGTCGGCCGAGACGTCGAGGAAGTCGACCTCGCCGCGCGGCAGCATGACCTCGCCGGTGGTCCGGTCGCCGAACTCGAACATCGCCTGCAGCATCTCGGCCTTCTCGGCCGCGAGCGACCCGTGCTCCTCCGACGCCTGGATCACGCCGCGGATCTCGTCGTCCGTCATCACGTCGGCGTGCGTGGCCTGGGCGACGCGGAACAGGCCGAGGATCGCGCCGGAGGCGGCGTTCAGCGCCCAGTTCAGCGGGTACGTGACCTGGTAGAACGCGTGCAGCGGCCACGCGACCCACAGCGCGACCGGCTCCGCCTTGCGGATCGCGAACGTCTTCGGGACCTGCTCGCCGACGACGATGTGCAGGGACGAGAACACGACGAACCCGATCAGGAACGCCGCGGTGTGGATCACGTCCTCCGACAACTGCATCGCGTGGAACGCCGGCTCGAGCAGCGCCGCGACCGCCGGTTCGCCGACCCAGCCGAGACCGAGGGAGGCCATCGTGATGCCGAGCTGGCACGCGGCGAGGTACGCTTCCATGTTCTCGCGGATGCGCAGGTTCAGCGACGCGCGAGAGGAGCCCTCCTCGACCAGCAGGTCGAGGCGCGCGGGCTTGGCCTTGACGAGCGCGAACTCGGCGGCGACGAAGAACGCGTTCGCGACCAGCAGCGCGAGGACGAGGAGGTAGGTGCCGAGTGGGCCTGTCATGGATGCGGATGCACGCGGGGAAGCGCCCGGCGGCCGTGGCCGCCGCGACACTCTATTCGCGCAGGAGGACGTCCGTGGCGAGGCGCGCGCGCAGCAGCAACTTGCGGAACGCGGCGCTTCTCTGGGCTTGAGCGCGCAAGACCATGATCGCCTTGCGTTCGAGCCGGTAGCGGTCGAGCTTCTTCGGCTTGGGGGTGACGGACTTGCCCGCGAGATCCTCGAGCGGCTTCCAGAACGTCTCGAGCGGATGCCCCCAGATCTCGAGGTCCGCCGGGTCGAGCCTCGCGACGATCTCGCGACAGAGCGCCAGGCGCTCGGGATTCCCGCTGACCTCGGCCGCCCACTTGTGCAGCGACGCCGTCGAGGGCCGCGAGTGCTTCGCGACGCCGATCGGGTCGCCGAGTCCCTTGCCCGCGTGCTCGTGCTTGCCGTAGTCGATCGCCTCGGCCTCGTGCGGGATGCCCAGGAACTCGAACACGCCGCGCATCACCGTGTCCGGGTCCGCGACGAGGTTCTCGTAGACGACCTGGTGGATCGGCGCCTTGCGCTCGCGCAGGAACTTCGCGATCGCGGGCACGTAGCGTTCGGTGATCGGGTTGTAGTCGTGCGCCGCCTTGTAGTCGCTGTCGAAGAACGACTCGGCGAACGAGCTGAACACGGCCAGGGGGTGGCGCGTGAGCACCACGTACTTCGCGTTCGGGTAGATCCGCGCGATGAAGTCGAGCACGAGCGCGTAGGCGGGCGTCTTGTCGAGGAAATAGCGCTTGTCCGGCTTCTGCGAGAGCATCCGCAGGTAGAGCGTGTCCGTGTAGGCCCGGCACGCGTCGACGTAGTCCTGCTCGCCGCCGGGAAGGTCGGCCACGAACTCCTTCGTCGACTCGGCCGCGAGCACGTGGTCGAACGGCGCCTTGTCCACGTTCGCGAAGTAGCCGAGGTGCGCGAGCGGGGTCAGCAGGTGCGGCTCCGGCCGGCCGTAGACCAGCGAGTGCGACGAGATCATGCGAGCGAGCATCGTGGACCCCGAGCGCGGGGACCCGACGACGAACATCACCTTTTCGTCCATGGGAGCGGGCAGAGTACCGAGCGGAGGCCAGCGGTTCAAAGCCCGAGCGGGTCGTCCGCCGGCGGCCGCCGGGCGCCGCGCGCTTCATTCCGAGGGCGGGATGCGCGCGTCGAGCCAGTCCCAGAGGTCGGCGAGGACCTCGTCGCGATTGATCTCGTTGAACATCTCGTGGCGCCCCTCCGGGTACATCCGGACGGTGATGTCCTGCGAAGACGACTGGCGAATCCAGGCCTCGGCGCCCTCCGCGCTGCAGAGCCGGTCGTCGGTACCGTGGATCAGCAGGATCGGGTGGCGAAGTTCGCCCGCGCGCCCGACCAGCAACGCGATCCCCTCGGCCAGCTTGAAGAACAGCTCCTCTTTCACCCGCTCCCTCAGGATCAGCGGATCCTCCAGATAGGCGCGCTGGACCTCGGGGTCGCGGCTGAGACGCGTTGCGTCGATCCGGCGCTCCCCGGGTTCGAGGATCGGGACGATCGCCGGTCCGGACAGCACGACGAGGTCGGGCTGGGGCTGGCGCTCGAGCAGGTAGGCCGCGACGATCAGGCCCCCCATCGAGTGGCCGAGCAGCACGAGCGGGCCGCGCGGCTCCTCGGCCCGGACCATGGAAAGGAACGACGAAAGATCGTCGAGATACAGGTCGAACTGCTCGACCGTGCCGGGTTCGCCGCCGGAACGGCCGTGACCGCGGTGATCGAGGGCGTGGACGACGACGCCCCTGGCGGCCAGGAAGCGCCCCACGTGGTCGTATCGGGCGCTGTGCTCGCTCATGCCGTGGGCGAGCACCAGCACGGCCCGCGGAGGCCCGGGCGGGCACCAGGAGCAGCGATGGATCGAGACCCCGCCGGATCCACGAAAGGCCCCCTCGACGAGCGTGATCGAGGACTCGGGCGACGGAGCGGCGGGCACGGAAGAGGGTTCGGAACGGCTCATGCTTGCTTCCTGAGGCGCACGATCCCCGCCGCAGGTCGAGCCGGCTGCAGGCCGTGGGCGCGACCGCTGATTACATCTTGTTCACAAGCAACGAAATGCAGACGACCAAAAACATCGGCGATCGCCAGGATTTGGACGCTGCGAAACTCCTTGACGCAGGTTGGTCGTTTCACTAAAAAAACTACGCTTCGAGGCTGCGGGGCCTCGGGAGGAGAAACAACAAATGCTCGAATCGGCTCTGATCGTGGCCGGGCTCGTGCTCATCGGCTGGCTTTTCCCAGAAGCCTGAAAGCGCCAGGCGCCCGATACACGGACCGGCCCGCTACAATGTTTGGTGGGACCTGAGAAGAAGGGGGTTCCGGACGCAACGTCCGAACCCCCTTCTTCCATTCCAGCCTCTGCCTTTCCGTCGCTTCGTCACGACGACGCCCGCGCCTCCCCGACCTCCGGCCCGTCAGTGCAGCGAATCGCGATCGTCCCATCCCTTCGAACGCAGTTCCCGTCGCAAGCGTCGTCGCTGGAGTTCCTTGCGCCAGCGCAGAAGCATCCCCGACGAGAACGGCCGGAATCCTTCCACGCCCTGCCATCGCAGGTAGGCGTAGCCGAATGCCATTCCGCCGAGGTGCGCGGCGTGCGCGATGGTTCCGGTCGACTGGATCGCCTGCGAAAGCTCGAGCAGGATCAGGAACACGATCAGGTAGCGCACGCGGATCGGCAGCACGAAGTACAGGTAGACCTGCCGGTTCGGGAACCACATCGCATACGCCATCAGGATTCCGTAGATCGCGCCGGACGCGCCGACGCTCGGGATCCAGGTGCCGAGCCGGACGAGCGTGAACAGGATTCCGCCGCCGACCGCGCACACGAAGTAGTAGCGCAGGAAGAAGCGCGATCCCCAGCGCGGTTCGAGTTCCGAGCCGAACATCCAGAGCGCGAACATGTTGAGGCCGAGGTGCAGCGCGCTGCCGTGCAGGAACTGGTACGTGAACAGGCGCCAGACCTCGCCGCGCTCGACGAGCGCCGGGATGAGCCCGAACCCGCGGACGATCCAGTCGCCCGTCAGGGCCTGCAGCAGGTAGATCGCGACGTTGATCCCGATGAGGCGCGCGACGGTCGGCGGGACGGCGCCGCCCGGACCGAACTGGAGCGTCGGCCGGCTTCCGCCCCCGTGGCCGTACGGTCTCAACGCCGCGTCTCCCGCGTCACAGGTACGAGAGCCAGTGCGAGAAGTCGGGGCGCTGCCCGCGGATCACCTGGAAGTAGGCTTCCTGCAGCCGCTTGGTCACCGGCCCCGGCCGGCCGGCGCCGATCGTGCGGTCGTCGAGCGAGCGCATCGGCGTGACCTCGGCCGCGGTGCCGGTCAGGAACGCCTCGTCGGAAATGTAGATCTCGTCGCGCGTGAAGCGTTCCTCCACGACCTCGACGCCGTCCGCGCGCAGCAGGTCGATCGCGGACGCCCGCGTGATGCCCTCGAGCACGGTCGCGATCGGCGGCGTCTTCACGCGCCCGCCGCGCACGATGAAGAGGTTCTCGCCGCAGCCCTCCGCGGCGTAGCCGTCCACGTCGAGCATCAGCGACTCGTCGTAGCCCCCGCGCCGCGCCTCCACGCTCGCGAGGATCGAGTTCACGTAGTGGCCGACGGCTTTCGCCTTCGTCATCAGAGTGTTCACGTGCATGCGCTGGAAGCTGGACGTGCGCACGCGGATCCCGTTCGCGAGCCCCTCGTCGCCGAGGTAGCTGCCCCACGGCCACGCCGCGATCGACACGTGGATCGGGTTGACGACGGCCGACCCGAGGCCCATCTCGCCGTCGGCCACGTAGACGAGCGGACGAAGGTAGCAGGCCTTCAGTTCGTTCGCGCGGACCGTCTCGAGGCAGGCGTCGACGAGCTCGTCGACGCCGAACGGCGACCCGATGCCGAGGATGTTGCACGACTGCACCAGCCGCACGACGTGCTCGCGCAGCCGGAACACGGCCGAGCGCCCGTCGGCGCACTCGTAGCAGCGGATGCCTTCGAACGCGCCGAGGCCGTAGTGAAGCGTATGGGTCAGCACGTGCACCCGGGCGTCGTCCCAGGGCACGAGCTTGCCGTTCATCCAGATGAACTTGCCTTTTTCCACGCCCGGGTTCGTACCGGCCAAGGGGGCCAAGGTCAACGAGAGGCGTCGGCGAAGAAGCGGTCGTAGAGCGCGCGAACCTCCTCGCGCGTTCTGTGATAGTCCGCGAGCAACTGCCCACCGGGATCGGCCCCCGAGTACCCGAGGCGAACGGCGAGCGGCGCCAGCGCGACGGGGTCGGTGCCGAGTTCCTCGACCGGACGGTCGCGCTCGAGCCGCAGGCGCGCCTCCAGCCGGCGCAGGAACACGTAAGCCCGGAGCAGTTCGTCCGCGACGTCGCGCGGGAGCGCGCCGGCGTCGGCGAGCGCCGCGATCGCGTCCGATGTCCCCCGGCGCCGCACCGACGGGTGCCCCGCGCCGTAGCGCAGCTGCAGCATCTGCACGAGGAACTCGATGTCGACGATGCCGCCCCGCCCGGTCTTGATGTTGAGCTTGCCGCCGTCCTCGCCCGACAGCTCGTTCTCGACGCGGCTGCGAAGGCGGGAAATCTCGGCCATGCCCTCGGGCCCCAGCGGGGAACTCCAGACGCGCGCGGCGAGCGCCGCGTCGATTCGGTCGGCCAGGTCCCCGTCAGCGTAGACCACGCGCGCCCGGATCAGCGCCTGCCGCTCCCAGAGGTCGGCGTCGGCCGCGTGGTACTCGAGGAAACCCGCCAGCGAGGTCACGAGCGGCCCGCTGTGGCCGGACGGGCGCAGGCGCGCGTCGACCTCGTACGCGACGCCGTCGCGCGTGCGCGCCGACAGCAGCGAGATCAGCTTCTGCATCCACTTCGTGACGAGCGGATGCGCTTCGGGATCGTAGCCATCCGAGCCCGTCTCGTAGACGAAGATCAGGTCGAGGTCGGACCCGTAGGACATCTCGCGCGCGCCGAGCTTGCCCATGCCGAGGATCGCCAGGCGCACGCGATCCCACGGGCCGCGAACGCGCGAGGAGACGATGCGGCGGGCGGCGTCGATCGCCTCGACGAGCACGACCTCGGCCAGCGTCGAAAGCGCGCGGTGGATCGCGTCGCCGGCCAGAACCCCGGCCAGGTCGCCGAGGCCGATGCGCAGCAGCTCGGTGATGCGGAAGCGGCGCAGCGCCGCGAGCACCTCCTCTTCGTCCGTTTCGTCCTCGGGAAGGGCCGCGCGAAGCGATTCGGCCAGCTCGTCGAACGTCGGCTCCGGCCGCGCCACCGAATCGGCGCGCACCAGGGAGTCGAGCAGTTCGGGATGCCCGACGAGATGCGTCGCCAGGTACGGGCTGCTCGCGAACAGCGAGACGAGGATCTCCATCGTCTTCGGCGAGCCGCCGAGCAGCGCGAGGTAGCTGGTGTGCGCGCCGGTGCGGATCAGGAACTCGACGAGCCCCTCGAGCGCCCGCTCGGGATCCGACGAGCGCGCGACCGCGTCGAGGAGCATCGGGGCGAGTGCCTCGACGGCGCGGCGACGCTGCGGGCTGGCCGGCCCTCGCAACCGTCCCTGGTAGATGCGCGCGAGCCTGGCCGCGGCCTGCTCGCCTCCCGGGATGCCCATCTGCAGGAGCAGCCGGCCGGCGTCCTCCATCCGGCCGTCGGCGATCTGGCCGAGCACCGCGAGCGCCATCGGGTCGTTCACGTGCTCGGGCCGCGCTTCCTCCCCGGGGCGCAGCTCGAGGAAGCGCACGAACAACTCGTGGACCCGCTGCGTGACGCGCTGCCAGTCGTGCTCGAAGCCGGCGACCTCGTCCGGCGAGTGCGGCGCGCCGCGCCGGCCGGTGCCGTACCCGAGGCGCCGCGCGAGCGCGCGAAGCCCCTCGGGCCGCTGCGGCAGCGTCTGCGTCTGGCGCTTCTCCTCCACCTGCACGGCGTGCTCGACGTTGCGAAGGAACAGGTAGGCCGCGCGCAGCTCCGCGGCTTCTCCCGACGACAGCAGCTCCTCGGCCTCGAGCGCGTCGATCGCGCGGCGCGTGCCCGCGCCGCGCACGTTCGGCACGTGGCCGCCGTGGATCAGCTGCAGCACCTGCACGACGAACTCGAGCTCGCGGATCCCGCCGCGGCCGATCTTCACGTTGCGCGTGCCCGGCTTCTGCAGCGCGAGCTCGGCGTCGATGCGGTCCTTCATGCCGCGCAGGTCCTCGATCGTGTCGAAGTCGAGGTGGCGGCGGTAGATGAACGGCTCGAGGTCGGCGAGGAAGCGTTCCCCGAGCGCGAGGTCCCCCGCGACCGGCCGCGCCTTGGCGAGCGCGCCGCGCTCCCACGTGTCGCCCCAGCCCTCGTAGTAGTCGAGCGCGACTTCGACGCTGTTGACCGGCAGGCCGTTGATCCCCTCGGGACGCAGGCGCAGGTCGACGCGGAAGACCACGCCGTCGCTCGTCATGTCGCCGACCGCGCGCGTGACGGCCGAGGCCAGGTGCGTGAAGAACTCGCGCGCGGGCCGGCTTCCCTCGGCGACCGCGTCGGACTCGTACATGTACACGAGGTCCACGTCCGAGCTGAAGTTCAGTTCCTGGCCGCCGAGCTTTCCCATGCCGAGCACGACGAAGCCGAGGGGCCTGCCGTCGACGCCGATCGCGTCGCCGCCCTGGCGCACGAGCAGCATCCTCGAGTGGTCGAGCGCGAGCGCGATCGCGACGTCGGCGAGCCGGGTCAGCGACGTGATCGTCTCGTCGAGGCTGGACAGGCCGAGCAGGTCGCGCGCGCCGATGCGGTACATCTCGACGGCTGCCATCCGCCGGAGCTTGCGGTGCAGCGCCGCCGTGTCGTCGCCGTCCTCCAGGCCGCACTCGGCCGCGAGCGCCTCGCGCGACGGCGGTCCGTCCTCGTAGCGGCGCGCGAGCGCGGGCCAGTCCGCCCCCTGCGAGACGAGCAGGCGGGAGAAGTACGTGCTGCCGCCGAGCACGATCGCGAGGTCGGCGAGGCGATCGGCGGGCCAGTCGAGCAGCGACCGGTCGCCGCCGCTTTCGGCGAGGCGCTCGAGGCCGCCCGCGGCGAGCTCGGGAACCGGCGCCGCCGAGATCGCGTCGTGGTACGCGTGGCGCCACGCCTCGGGCGCCGAATCGAACGCGGCCTGCCAGTTCGACACGTCAGGTGCCCGCGGCCGCGTCCGCAGGGGAGCCGGGTCCGCCGGTCGCGGCGTCCGCCCCTGCGGATGCGGCGCGGCCCATCGTCGAAGCGGGTTCGACCCGCGGCGCGCGCAGCTCGAGGCCGCAGGAGCCGGCCCACGCCGACCACTCGACGTCGGCTCGCGCCGCCATCGCGTCCTTCTTGTCGCGGCCGCGCAGCGGGCGGCCGCGGGCGTCGCGGTCCTCGAGCGGCACGAACAGCCCGTAGTTCGCGTTCATCGGCTGGAAGTCCGTGCGCGCGGGATCGGTCACGTACGCGAGCAGCGAACCGAGCGACGTCGTCGCGGGCGGCGCAACCGGCTGTTCGCCGAGCGCGAGGCGGGCCGCGTTGATGCCGGCGAGCATTCCCGCCGCCGACGATTCGACGTAGCCCTCGACGCCGACGATCTGCCCGGCGAAGAACAGCTCCGGACGGCGGCGCGCCTGCAGCGTCGGCGCGAGCGCCTTCGGCGAGTCGATGTAGGTATTGCGGTGCAGGCTGCCGAGCCGCACGAACTCGGCCTTCTCCAGCCCCGGGATCATCCGGAACACGCGGCGCTGCTCCGGGTAGGTCATCTTCGTCTGGAAGCCGACGAGGCTCCAGAGCCTGCCTTCGAGATCGTCCTGGCGAAGCTGCACGACGGCGTGCGCTCGGCGGCCGGTGCGCGGATCGGTCAGGCCGACCGGCTTCATCGGGCCGAACGCGAGCGTGTCACGGCCGCGCCGCGCGATCTCCTCGACCGGCATGCAGCCCTCGAAGTGGACGCAGCGCTCGAAGCTCTTGAGCGGCATCTTGTCCGCCGCGAGGATCTCGTCGACGAGCCGCTCGTACTGCGCGCGGTCGAGCGGGCAGTTGATGTAGTCGTCGCCGCCCTTGCCCCAGCGCGCGGCGCGGAACGCGACGTCCATGTCGATCGAATCGACCGTCACGATCGGCGAGATCGCGTCGTAGAAATACAGGTGGTCGCTGCCGACGAAGCCGGCGATCTGCGCGGACAGCGCCGGCGACGTGAGCGGCCCGGTCGCGAGGATCACGATCCCGTCGTCGGGGATCGAGCGGATCTCGCCGCGCCGGATCGCGACGTTCGGCAGCGACTCGATCGCGCGCGTGACGTACTCGGCGAAACGCACGCGGTCGACGGCCAGCGCCGAACCGGCCGGCACGCGCGTCGCGTCGGCGGCCTCCAGCACGAGGGAGCCGAGCGAGCGCATCTCGCGCTTGAGGATGCCGACGGCGGTCAGCAGCGAGTCGTCGCGCAGCGAGTTCGAGCAGACGAGCTCGCCGAACATCGCGGTCTGGTGCGCCTCGGTGCCGACCTCGGGGCGCATCTCCCGGAGCTCGACGCCGATCCCGCGGCGGGCGAGCTGCCACGCGGCCTCGCTTCCCGCGAGCCCCGCTCCGACGACCGTCACGCGCGTCGCGCCGGCGCCGCTCACTTCGTCCCCCGTTCCTGCCTTCGGGCGGCGCGCGACGGGCGTCGCATCAGGCGTCCTCGGCGAGCGGCCCTTCGTCGGTCGCTTCCGAGTAGCCGCAGCCCTCGCGCACGCAGCGGCGCACGGTGCCGGCGCGCTTGGTCGTCTTCTCGACGACGAGCGGCGCCTCGCACTCCGGGCACGGCGTCGCGACGGGACGGTCCCACAGCGCGTAGGTGCAGTCCGGGTAGCGGTTGCAGCTGTAGAAGATCTTGCCGCGCCGCGAGACCTTCTGCACGATCTCGCCTTCGCCGCAGCCACCGAGGTCCTTCGGGCACGCGATGCCGGTCGGGATCGGCGTGTTCGCCGACTTCACGTTCTTGCACTCGGGGTACGCCGTGCAGCCGAGGAAGCGGCCGAACTTGGAGAACTTGTACGCCATCGGCGCGCCGCACTTCTCGCAGACCTCGTCGGTCTCCTCGGCGGCGTCGAGCACGATCGCCCCGTCGTCCTTGCGCGTGAAGTTGCCGGTGAACTTGCAGTCGGGGTAGCCCGGGCAGGCGAGGAACTCGCCGTTGCGTCCCCACTTGATCACGAGCGTCTTGCCGCACTTCGGGCACGGCAGCTCGGTCTCGGTGACCTCGCGCTTGACGTCGCGCATCTCGACCTTCGCGCGGTCGAGATCGGCGCGGAACGGCTTGTAGAAGCGCCTGGTCGCGTCGAGCCAGCCCGACTTGCCCTCCTCGACGTCGTCGAGCTGGTCCTCGAGTTCGGCGGTGAACTCGGGGTTCAGGATGTCGGCGAAGCTCTCGACCAGCAGGTCGGTCACGAGCGTGCCGAGCTCCGTCGGCACCAGCCGGCGCTGCTCGTCCTGGCGAACGTACTCGCGGCCGATGATCGTCGACATGATCGCGGCGTAGGTCGACGGCCGGCCGATACCGCGCTCCTCGAGCTCTCGGATCAGCGAGGCCTGCGTGAAGCGCGGAGGAGGCTGCGTGAAGTGCTGCGAGCTCGCGAGCTCGTCGAGCGCGAGCTGCTGCTTCTCCTGCAGGTCCGGCAGCGTGCCCGAGTCGTCGTTCTCGTCGGGCGCGTCGCGGCCTTCCTCGTAGACGCGCAGGAAGCCGGCGAAGCGCAGCACCTGGCCGCTCGCGCGGAAGCGCCCGACCGTCGGCTCGCTGCCGGTCGTCGGCGCGCCCTGGGCCTCGATATCGACCTGGGTCTGGTCGTAGACCGCCGGCGACATCTGGCTCGCGAGGAAGCGGTTCCAGACCAGCGTGTAGACGCGCAGCTCGTCGGACGGCAGGAACTCCCTGACCTTGTCCGGCGGGAAATCGAGCGATGTCGGACGGATCGCCTCGTGCGCGTCCTGCGCGCCCTTCTTGCTGCGGTACGCGTTCGGCGTCGACGGCGCGTACGCTTCGCCGTAGGTCGCGCGGATGTACGCGAGCGCGGCGGCCTGCGCGTCGGGCGAGATGCGCGTCGAGTCGGTGCGCATGTACGTGATGAGACCGGTCGTGCCGTCGGCGCCGAGGTCGACGCCTTCGTAGAGGCGCTGCGCGGCCGACATCGTGCGGCGGGGCTGGAAGCCGTGCTTGCGCGAAGCCTCCTGCTGCAGCGTGGACGTGATGAACGGCGGCGCCGCGCGGCGCTGGCGCTCGGTACGCTTGACGTCGGCGACGCGCCAGTCAGTCGCCGCGCGGAAGCTCTTCTCGAGGGCGCGGGCCTGCTGCTCGTCGCGGATGTAGAACCGGTCGGCGGACGGCGCCTGGCCGGCCTCGGCCTTCAGGTTCCTCGTGTCGATCTTCCGGCCGTCGACCTCGGCGAGGCGGGCCTCGAAGACCTGCGGTTCCCCGCTCGCGTCCGGGTGGAGCCTGGCCGTGATCTGCCAGTACTCGACCGAGACGAAGCCCTGGATCTCCCTCTCGCGCTCGACGAGCAGGCGGACGGCCACCGACTGCACGCGGCCGGCCGACAGGCCCCGGCGGACCTTGTCCCAGAGCAGCGGGCTGATCTGGTAGCCCACGAGCCGGTCGATGACCCGGCGGGCCTGCTGCGCCTCGAACTTGCTGGTGTCGATGTCGCCGGGGCTCTTGATCGCCTTCTGGACGGCGCTCTTGGTGATCTCGTTGAACAGGACCCGGTGCACCTCGCCCTTGAAGTTCCGGGGCACGACGTGCTGGCGGATGTGGTACGCGATCGCCTCCCCCTCGCGGTCGGGGTCGGGGGCCAGGTAGATGCTGTCCTTGCCCTTGGCCGCGGCCTTCAGCTCCTTGATGACCTTGGCCTTGCCGCGGATGACTTCGTAGTCGGGCTCGAAGTCCTTCTCGACGTCGACGCCGAGCTTGCTCTTGGGCAGGTCCACGAGGTGGCCGACCGAAGCCAGGACCTGGTAGTCGCGCCCGAGGTATCGGGCCAGGGTCTTGGCCTTTGCAGGCGATTCGACGATGACGAGGTTCTTGGCGGCCATGGGGGGCTGTGGTCCTTCCTTCTTATGGAGGCGGCTGGCGAGGGCGGTTCAGGGGCCGGGAGGGTACGCGCGGAAGCGGCCGTGGGCCTCTCGCCGGACGAGGCCGTTCAATTCGAGGGCCGTTAACAACGCCAGAACTCGTGTCCCGTCAAGCGCCGTGACCGCCGTGATCTCGTCGGCGGTCGCCGCGCCGCCGACGATCGCGCCCAGGACCGAGGCCTCGCCGGGACCAAGACCCAAGCTATCGATATCCAGTTTTTTCAAACTCTTGGACGGCTTTTTCTCAACCAACTTCGATAGCCCGTCGATGGCCGCGAGATCGTGCGTGCCGAGAAAGATCGCGGCGCCCTGCGCAAGGAGCCGGTTGGTCCCTTCGGACGCAGGGGAGTCGATCGGCCCCGGCACGGCCAGGACCTCCCGCCCCTGGTCGAGCGCGTGGCGGGCGCTCGCGAGCGAGCCGCTTCGGGCGCTCGCCTCGACGACCACCGTGGCGAGGGCGAGGCCGGTGATGATCCGGTTCCGGTACGGGAACAGGTACGGAAGCGGACGAACCCCCGGCGCCTGCTCCGACATCAGGCATCCGCCGGAGTCCTCGATGCGCCCGGCGATCGAGCGGTGCTCCCCCGGGTAGATCCGGTCGAGCCCGCCGGCGAGCACCGCGGCCGTGCGTCCTCGCGACAGCGCGCCGCGGTGGGCGGCCACGTCGACCCCGCGGGCCAGTCCGCTGACGACGACGACCCCGGCCCCCGCCATCGCCGCCGAGATCCGTTCGGCCGTCCGCTCGCCGTAGTCCGTGCACCGCCTCGCGCCGACGACCGCCACGGCCGGGGCGCAGGAGGCCGGCGGCGCCCCGCGCCAGAACAGCGCGAGCGGGGCGTCCCGGACCGTCGCGAGCAGCGCGGGGTAATCGGCCGAGCCGTAGCCGGCCGCCCGGATGCCGAGACGGGCCGAGCGGTCGAGCGCCCGCGGCGCCGCGTCGGACCACGCCTCGCGCAACGCGGCGATCGTCGCCGGCGAAACGCCCCGGCTCGCCAGCGCGTCGTCGCTGGCCGTTGCTGCCGCCGCCGCGCCGCCGAGTTCGCGAACGACCTCGAGCCAGAGGTCCGGCCGGCCGGAGGCGCACAGCGACAGCGCGACCCAGGCCCGAAGCTCGTCGTCCTGCATCGAACGCGGACTACCTCCGCGGCGCCCCGCGCGGCAATGCCATGCGAAGCATATTTCGGCGTGGGGACGAGAGTCGGGCCGTTCAGGCGGCCCTGGCGTCCGGAGAGAGCGTCGCGAGGAAGTTGCCGAGCAGCCGCTTGCCTTCGACCGTCAGGATCGACTCGGGATGGAACTGCACGCCGTCGACCGCGAGCGTGCGGTGGCGCAGGCCCATGATCTCCCCCGCCTCCCCGGCCTCGCCGTCGCCGGTCCAGGCGCTGATCTCGAGCTCGGCCGGCAGCGTCTCGCGCTCGACGATCAGCGAGTGGTAGCGCGTGGCGACGAACGGGTTGGTGAGGCCGGCGAACAAGCCGCGGCCGTCGTGGTGGATCAGCGAGGTCTTGCCGTGCATCAGCCGCGGCGCGCGGATCACGCGGCCGCCGAAGACCTGCCCGATCGACTGGTGGCCGAGGCAGACGCCGAGGATCGGGATGCGGCCGGCGAACTCGCGGATCACGTCCATCGAGATGCCGGCTTCGTTCGGCGTGCAGGGACCGGGAGAGATGACGATCCCCGAGGGAGCCAGCGCGGCGATGCCCGCGAGGTCGATCTCGTCGTTGCGACGCACTTCGGCCGTCGCACCGAGTTCCCCGAGATACTGCACGAGGTTGTAGGTGAACGAGTCGTAGTTGTCGATGACGAGCAGCACGCGCGGAGACTAGCGGCGGCCCGCGGCGAATGCACCCGGCCACGGCGACGGCTCAGCGCCCCGCCGCGCGCATCGACACCTCGCATTCGCCGAGCTAACTGGCCGGGGCGACCCGCGATGACCCGACCCGTCCCCAGTCCCTCGCGCGCCCCCGGCGTCGAGCACGTCGTCCGCGGCGTCGACGGCGTCGCGCGCCTCGTCGACTACATGAAGGATCGCCTCGCGGCCGTGCCCGTGACCGAGATCGGCGACCTCATCACCGAGGGGTTCGTCGGCGTTCGCGCTCGCGCCGCGGCCGACTGGACGACCGGGCGCACCGAGAGCCTCGTGGCCGACGGCGACCTGCTGCACATCGACGCGGGCCGGCTCGCCGACCTGCGCGAACGCGGACGCTGGAACCCGCCGTCGGACGAGCCGCTCGCGATCCTCCTCGAGGACGACGACGTGCTCGTCGTCGCGAAGCCGGCCGGCGTGCACGTGCATCCGCTCGGCGACCGGCGCGAACGCACGCTCGTCGGCGCGCTCGTGCGCCACGCCGGCGTCCGCGACGACGAGCCGTGGGCGCGCTGGCGCCCTCACGTCGTGCAGCGACTCGACGCCGTGGTCTCCGGCCTGCTCGCCGTCGCCAAGCACGCGGCGGCCAAGGACGCGCTCGTTCGCGTCCAGAAGAAGCACGCGCTCGAGCGCACGTACCTCGCGGTGGTTCGAGGCGTCGTCGCGGACGACCGCGGAAGCGTACGCGCGCCGATCGGCCGCGAGCCCGGCCGTGGATGGCGACGCGCGATCGTCACGCCCGAGGCGGGCGGCCGCCACGCCGCGACGAACTGGACGGTGATCGAACGGCTAGGCGACCGCACGATCCTCGAGGTGCGGCCCGAGACCGGACGCACGCACCAGATCCGCGTGCACCTGGCGAGCCTCGGGCATCCGATCCGCGGCGACGACCTCTACGCGGACGAATGGCGCGACGGCGCCCCGGCGCGGCTCGGCGACGCCGCGCCGCGGCCGATCGCGCTGCACGCGTGGCGGCTTCGCTTCGCCCACCCGCGCACCGGCGAGGCCGTGGAGGTCGAGTGCCCGCCGCCGGGCGATTTCCGCCGGCGCTGACACGCCGCTCGCCGGGATCCGCGATCGCGAAGAACGGCGCCGCGCCAGGTTGGTCAGGAAGGCCCGGAGGACGAGCGGCCGCTGCCGACGGGCTGTGCGTCCGCGTAGCGCGCGTGCAGCAGCCTCAGGAACTCCGCCGCCGCCGGGCTCGGCCGCTTGCCGCGCAGCGAAAGGCAGTGCAGTGCGCGCCGCACGACGAGGTCCTTCACCTCGACGACGCGAAGACGCCCGACCTTGCACTCGGCTTCGATCGCCAGCCGCGAGACGATCGCGACGCCGAGCCCGCACGCCACCGCGTTCTTGATCGCCTCGGTGCCGCCGAGTTGCGTCAGGTTCGTGCGCACGACGCCGCGCTCGGCCAGCGCGGCGTCGATGACCTCGCGCGTCCCCGATCCCTGCTCGCGCACGACGAACGGAAGGTCCGTCAGGTCCTTCGCGCGCAGCGAGCGCACGCCGGCCAGGGGCCGTCCCGGCTCGTCCGCGCCGGCGATCAGCGCCATCTCGTCGTGCAGGAACACGTGCACGTCGAGCGACTCGGCCGCGACGAATCCTTCCGTGAGGCCGAGGTCGAGGCCGCCCGCGATCACGTCGTTCTGGATCGAGCGCGTGTTGCCGATCTCGAGTTCGAGCGAGATGCCGGGATGCCTGGCCGAGAAGTCGAGGAAGACCGGCGGCACGAGGTAGCTCCCGATCGTCGTGCTCGCGCCGATCGCGAGCCGCCCGCGCTCGAGGCCGAGCAGCGCCGCGAGGTCGCGCTCGGCCGCCCGCTCCTCGGCGAAGATCCGCCGCGCGTGCTCGTCGAGCAGCTCGCCGGCCGGCGTGGCCCGGATGCCGCGCGGCAGGCGGTCGACGAGCCGGGTCCCGAGTGTCGCCTCGAACTCCGAAAGCTGCCGGGAGACCGCGGGCTGGCTGATGCGAAGCGCCTCGGCCGCCCCCGTGATCGAGCCCTGCTCGATCACGGCCCGGAAGATCCGCAGGTGATTGAGGTTCAGGGGCATGGCTGCGGAACCTGCCATACCCAAAGAGCATTCGCGACATAAAAATTATGCCTTTTCTCTATTCCTCGGGATCGGGCATGATCGAGCGTCATGGCCAAGCCCAAAGGAACCCATTTCGTCATCAGCGCGAGTTTCCTCGACTCCGGTGCGCCGGCCTACCTCGGCCGGGACGGCTCCTGGACCACCGACCTGCAGGCCGCCCACCCCGCCGCCGACGCGGCCGAGCGCGACCGGATGCTGGCCGCGGCGTTGAAGGAAGAGGGCGTCGTCTGCGACGCGTACGCGTTCGACGTGCGCATCGAAGGCGGCGTGATCGACCCGCTCACCGCCCGCGAGGAGATCCGCGCGAAGGGGCCGTCCGTCGCCTATCGCCGGCCCGACCCCGCCCGCCCGGGCGCGAACGCCTGAACCGTCCGGCCACCGGGCACCAGAGGGAAGACCGATGTATCGCTACGATGAGTACGACCAGAAGATCGTCGACGAGCGCGCGCGGCAGTTCCGCGGCCAGGTCGAGCGCCGCGTCCAGGGCGAGATCACCGAGAACGAGTTCAAGCCGCTGCGCCTGCAGAACGGCCTCTACATGCAGTTGCACGCGTACATGCTGCGCGTCGCGATCCCGTACGGGGTGCTGGGCAGCACGCAGATCCGCAAGCTCGCGCACATCGCGCGCCGCTACGACCGCGGCTACGGGCACATCACCACGCGCCAGAACATCCAGTACAACTGGCCGCAGCTCGAGGAGGTCCCCGCGATCCTCGACGAGCTGGCGAGCGTCGAGATGCACGCGATCCAGACGAGCGGCAACTGCATCCGCAACATCACCAGCGACCCGTTCGCCGGCGTCGCCCCCGACGAGCTCGAGGACCCTCGGCCGTACTGCGAGATCCTTCGCCAGTGGTCGACGTTCCATCCGGAGTTCGCGTACCTGCCGCGCAAGTTCAAGATCGCGGTCACCGGCACGCCGTCGCAGGACCGCGCGGCGATCCGCTTCCACGACATCGGGGTCCGCATCGTCGAGCAGGACGGCCGGCGCGGTTTCGAGGTCTGGGTCGGCGGCGGCATGGGCCGCACGCCGTTCATCGCGACGAGGATCCGGCCGTTCGTCGAGTACGAGGACCTGATGGCCTACCTCGAGTCGATCCTGCGCGTGTACAACCTGCACGGCCGGCGCG
>CAYYZO010000061.1:0-3362 GCA_964476185.1 uncultured Myxococcales bacterium | reverse complement strand
TTCAAGGCGCGCATCAAGATCCTCGTCGACGAGCTGGGCGCCGAGACGTTCACGAAGCTCGTCGAGGAGGACTTCGCGGCCACCCGCACCGACAACCTGAAGCTCGAACGCGCGGAATTCGAGCGCGTCGCGGCCGGCTTCGCGCCGCCCGCGTACGAGCCGGAGGACTCCGCCCGCGGCGACGGCCGCGAGCTCGACGCGCGGGCCAAGAGCGACGGCCTGTTCGCGCGGTGGCTGAAGACGAACGTGCTCTCGCACCGCCGCCCCGGCTACCGCATCGTCGTGCTGACGCTCAAGAAGCCCGGCATCCCGCCGGGGGACATCAGCGACACGCAGCTCGACGACGTGGCCGACCTCGCCGACCGCTACAGCTTCGGCGAGGCGCGCACGATGCACACGCAGAACATGGTGCTGCCCGACGTGCGCGAGCGCGACCTCGTGGAGCTGTACGACCGGCTGTTCGCCCTCGACATGGCGACCCCGAACTACCGCCTCGTCAGCGACATCATCGCGTGCCCGGGCCTCGATTACTGCGCGCTCGCGAACGCGCGCTCGATCCCGCTGTCGCTGGAGCTCGCGCGCCGCTTCGAGAACCTCGACTACCAGGAAGACATCGGCCCGTGCAGCATCAAGATCAGCGGCTGCATCAACGCGTGCGGGCACCACCACGTCGGGCACATCGGCGTGCTCGGCATCAACAAGAACGGCGAGGAAGTCTACCAGCTGATGCTCGGCGGCAACGACAGCGACTCGGCCTCGATCGGCAAGATCCTCGGCCCGGCGCTGCCCGAGAACGAGGTCGCCGACGCCGTCGAGAAGGTGCTGGGAACCTACCTCGCCCGGCGCGCCGGCGCCGACGAGACCTTCCTCGACTGCTTCCGCCGCCTCGGGCCGGAGCCGTTCAAGCTGGCCGCGTACGGCGCGTGACGCGGGGGACGAGACGATGAACGTGATCAAGGACAGGAAGATTCTCGAGGATGCGTGGCACCTGGTCGGCGACGACGAGCCGGCCGGTCCCCACGCGATCGTGAGCCTCGCCCGCTGGAACGCCTCGCGCGCGGAACTGCTCGCCGCCGGCGGCCCGGTCGGCGTCGTGATCCGCAGCAACGAATCGGCGCTCGACCTCGCGGCGCCCGGCGACGCCGCGCTCGTGGCCGTGGACTTCCCCGCGTTCACCGACGGGCGCGGCTACACGCACGCGCGCACGCTGCGGACCCGGCTCGGCTACGAGGGCGAGATCCGCGCGATCGGCGATGTCACGCGCGAGCAGATGTTCCTGATGCTGCGCTGCGGGATCGACTCGTTCGCGCTGAAGGCCGGCAAGAGCGTCGAGAACGCGCTCGGCGCGTACGACGATTTCTCCGTCACGTACCAGGCGGCGGCCGACGACCCGCGGCCGCTGTTCCGGCGCGTGCACCGGCAAGCCGCCGGCTGACCGGCGACGCCGGACGAGGACGTTTCGGTTCGCGGCGCGGCTCGCAGCGTCGCTCACCGCCCGCCGCAGTCCTCCGCGTCGGCCTCGCCGGCGCGCGAATCGTAGCCGCGCACGCCGCTCCAGCCATAGGCCCAACGCCACGGCAGCGGCGACCGCGCCGCGCCGCCGGCCCGCACGCCCGCCCCCATGATCCGGGCGAACGCTCGGTCGTGGCCGATCCGTTCGATGCAACTCGCGAAACGGTGGTCGGCATCGCGTCGATCCTCGGCGCTGCCGCCGCACCAGTACTCGATGTCATGCGCGACGCAGCAGCCGGCCCAGTCGCCATCGGGAAACATCGAGCACCCGTCGGTCGTGAACGGCCTCGGCGGGAGCCCCTCGCCGGAGCGCAGGCAGTCGCAGACCCGCGCGGCGCGACTCGCGACGAGTCCGGTGAGTTCGTCGTCCCCCGCGTAGGGCCACATCGTGGTGCGCGAGGGCGTGCACGCCGCCAGCAGCAGCACCGGGGCGATCATCGCCGCCCCCACCGGCGAGAAGATTCGCGAAACCGAAGGGGCCACGGCGCCTGACGTTATCGTCCCGCGCGGCCTCGCACCACCGGATCGCGGTCTCTTCCTCTTTCACGCCGCGACGGCACTGGCTAACAGGCTGTTGAAAAACCACGTCGCGCCAGGCTGTTCAAAAAGGTCGAGATGCTAGGCGGACGGGAAAGCCGAGAGCGGAGGCGTACTTCCCGTACGTCGTAGCTCTCGGCTTTCCCGTCCAACGACGCAGATCGGCCTTTTTCAACAGCCTGCTAACGCCGGCCCGCATCATTCCGTCGGTGTCATTGACGGCGCGGCCACGCGCGGGCGACACCGCGAGGCGTGTACTCGGTCACGCACACCGCCGCGCACCAGGGCATCGACAGCTACCTCGTCCAGGTCGAGGCGAGCGTCACGTCGGGCCTGCCGCTGTTCCTGATCGTCGGCTTGCCGGACGCCGCGGTTCGCGAAGGAACCGAGCGCGTCCGGGCGGCCGTGCGCGACTTCCTCGAGTCGTTCCCGGCCAAGCGCTGCGTCGTGAACCTGTCGCCCGCCGCTCGTCGCAAGGCCGGTTCCGGGTTCGACCTCGCGATCGCGATGGCGCTCGTCGCGGCCGAGGCTCCGGACCGGTGCCCGCCCGAGGCGGTCGCGTCGACGGTGTTTCTCGCCGAGCTCGGCCTCGACGGGACGCTGCGGCCGATCGGCGGCGCGCTCCCCGCGGCGATCGCGGCGGCCCGCGGCAGGCGCCGCCGCCTCGTCGTCGCGCGCGAGAACGCGGCCGAAGCCGCGCTCGCCACCGGCATCGAGGTCCACGCCGCGACGACGTTCCGCGAAGCGCTCGAGCTGGTGCGTGGAGGCTTCCGCGGCGAACCGGTGCGAACCGACGCCGCGGCGCTGCTGGCCGCGGCATCCGCCGACGACGACGTGGACCTCGCCGATGTCCGCGGCCTCGCGCAGGCCAAGCGCGCGCTCGAGATCGCCGCGGCCGGCGAGCACGCGATCCTGTTCTCGGGGCCTCCCGGCGCCGGCAAGACCATGCTCGCGCGACGGCTCGTCACGCTGATGCCGCCGCTCACGCTGAAGGAAGCGATCGAGACGACCGCGATCCACAGCGTCGCCCGCAGCAAGGGCGACGCCGTGCTCGTCACGCGCCGGCCGTGGCGCGCGCCGCACCACACGACGTCCGGCGCCGGACTCGTCGGCGGCGGGTCGTGGCCCGCGCCCGGCGAGATCAGCCTCGCGCACAACGGCGTGCTGTTCCTCGACGAACTGCCGGAGTTCTCGCCGCGCATCCTGAACCAGTTGCGCGAGCCGCTCGAGGACAAACGCCTGACGATCAGCCGCGCCGGCGCGAAGCTCACGTTCCCGGCGCGGTTTCTCTTCGTGGCGGCGATGAACCCCTG
>CAYYZO010000060.1:9993-24400 GCA_964476185.1 uncultured Myxococcales bacterium | reverse complement strand
GCAGCGGCAAGCAGATGGCCGCCGCGATGGCGCTCGGCGCGCAGGGCGTGTGGACGGGATCGATCTGGCTGACCGTCTCGGAAGCCGACACCCCGCCGGCGCAGAAGGACAGCTACCTGAAGGCCACGAGCCGCGACACCGTGCGCTCGCGTTCGTGGACGGGCAAGCCCTGCCGTATGCTCCGCAACGACTGGACCGAGGCGTGGGAGAACCCCGAGAATCCGAAGCCGCTCGGCATGCCGCTGCAATTCATGGTGACGGCCGAGGCCGTCAGCCGTGGGCACCACTATGCGTCGAAGGCGCAGGCCGTCGGCTTCAACCCGGTCGGACAGATCGTCGGCCGCATGAACGAGATCCGCTCGGCCCGACGCCTGATCGAGGAGATGGTCGGCGACTACGTCGCCGCGACCGAACGAATGCAGAACCTCCTCGCGCAGGACTGACCGGCGTCGCAGCGACGCCGGTCCGGAACCGCCGGCGCCGGCGTCGCTGCTTCCACGTCGCCGCGTCGATCGTCTTCTCGGTCGTCGCGGTCGCCTGCAACCACGAGAACGTCGAGCGCCCGCTGACGATCCTGAGCCGCCCGATAGGGTTCTCCCGGGTGCACGCCTCCACGACGACTTCCGGCAAGCTGCGCTTTCGCGGCGGCCTCGAGCTGAAGTCTCCCGACGATGCGTTCGGCGGCGTTTCCGGCCTGCTGGTCTCGCGCGACGGCGCCTCGTTCGTCGCGATCAGCGACGAGGCCCACTGGATCACCGGAACGCTCGGCTACGAAGGCGAGCGGCTCGCGAGCGCGACCGGAGGCCTGATCGCTCCGCTGCTCGACCGCGCCGGACTTGCGCTCGACGACAAGTCGGGGGACGCCGAGGGCCTGGCGTCGACCAACGGCGACGACACGACCGGCGACCTGTTCGTCAGCTTCGAGGGCAACCATCGCTTGTGGCGCTACCCGTTCGCCGAAGCCGGGGTGCGCTCGATCCCGCGGGACGTTCCTCTGCCGCCCGAGACGCGCCTCGCCCCGCGCAACGGCGGCCTCGAGGGAATCGCGACGCTCGACGACCGGTGGCTGGTCGCGCTGACCGAGCGGCACCGCGACCGGGCGGGAGACTACCACGGGTGGTTGATCCGCTACGCGACGCGCCCCGGAGACGACGCCCCGGAGTCCCGCCCGCTCGCGCTCAAGGCCGTCCCGCCGTTCGCGGTCACCGATGTTCGCCGGTTGCCGGACGGCGACCTCCTGACGCTCGAGCGACGCTACGCCGCAGCGACCGGCGTCGGCATGCAGATGCGCCGCATCCCGAAAGAGGCGATCGAAGCGGCGATGACCGGAGAGCCCGCCGCGCCGCTCGACGGCGAGGTCGTCGCGAACCTCGACGCCGACTGGCGCATCGACAACATGGAAGGACTCGCCGTTCGCATCGGCGAGCGCGGGGAAACGCTGCTGTACGTCGTCTCGGACGACAACTACAGCCCGGTGCAGAGCACGCTGCTGCTGCTGTTCGAGCTTCTTCCCTAGCCGGCCGAAGTTCGGCGCTTCGCGAGAGTGAACCGGCCGTTCGCGGTCAGCCCGGCGGCCGCCAGGCGGAGGGCACGAACGACCCCGCGGGCCTGCGGTACAGCTGCGGCAGGTAGCGCGCGACCCACGCGGACGTGCGGTAGCCGGCGAGTTCGTCGGGTCCCACGAAGGCCGCGCCGTCGGTCTCGTCCGAGTTGGCCTGGAGAAGACCGCCGCGGATCTCGCACTCGAACGCGCTCACGACGTAAGAGGTCCGGTCGCCGTTCGGGTAGTGGACCACGCACTCGGGCCCCCCGAAGATCCCGAGCAGGCGGACCGCCTCGACCTGAAGACCCGTCTCCTCCCAGACCTCGCGCACCGCCGCGTCGGCGGGATGCTCGCACGGGTCGACGCAGCCGCCCGGCACGCTCCAGATCCCGCCGTTGGTGTGGCGCACGAGCAGCACGCGACCGTCGGTGTCGAAGATCACGCCGCAGGCCGACGGCAGCACGAGCAGGTCGTTGCCGACGGCGGCGCGCAGCCGGGCGACGTGGGGCGACATGGCCATGACGATTCGGTCTCCTCGACCGTCGCGCCGCAGCGGCGGCTTTCCCGGGTTCGCCGAAGGCTGGCCCGGGGGCGACCGGCTACGGTGCTTCCACGGGTCGTCTACTCGGCGTCCGCGGTTCGTGCGCGCGCGACGCCCTTGTCGTTCTGCGCGAAGTCGCTCGCGAGCAGGAGGTTCTCGAAGCAGACCTCGCTGTCGGCGCGCGAGAGCTGCACGAGCAGGTCGCCGACGATCGGCAGGTTGATTCCGCCCACCACGAACGTGCGCGTGCGGACCTTCGTGCCGGCCTCCTCGGAAGAGGACATCTCGAGCAGGCGCAGGTCACCGTTGACGCCGTCGGCGTCGTCGTAGCGCAGGCCGCCGTCGACCGAGCACCAGCAGTCGCCGTCCGGGCAGGTCACGCCCGGCGGGACGTCGGCGGCGACGACGAGGCCGCGTTCGTCCCACGCGCAGAGGAAATAGTGGGAACTCGTTTCCGGGTCGCCGAACTCGTCGAGATCGGTCTGCGCGCCGCGCGAGGCTCGCCAGCTGACGTTGCCGGCCTGGTCGATCGCGAAGCGCGCCTCGGCGAGTTCGCGACAAACCGGGCGCGGCACCATCGGACAACCCGCCTCGGCGGGGAAGGCCTCCAGGACGAGAGCGGCCGCGAGGCTCGCGACCAGCAGGAACGGCGTGGGGCGGGAGCTCGGCATGCGTCCCCTATGGCACAGCGACCGGGACGCGCAAAGCCCGTCGTCCCGACGAATCCCTCGACTGCGGGACATCGGCGCCGGGACCGACCGACAGGGATCTCGATCGGCAACGAAGGGGCACCTGCGCACGATGCGCCGGGAGGCGGCGCGAACGGAAGAGGTTCCCGCTCAATCGACGCTTTCGCGAACGCGAGGCGCGGCGCGGCGCAGCGAAGCGGACTCTCCTCGCAGCGACCCCGACCACGCGCCGGACGCGCTCCCGCCGACGCCGGCGATCCCGTCGGCGATCGCGTCGGGGCTGTCGGCGCCGGCAGCGGCTTCGAGCAGAGGCGCGCGCCCGAGGATGTCCCGGCACGCCGGCGGCATGCTCGTAACCGACCAGGTCCTGCCGAGACCGCCCGATTTCGGCTCGACCGGAGTGCCGCGAAGCCACGTCAGGGCTTCCTGGCACCCGTCGCCGGGCGGCGGCGGCGCCTGGTCCTCGCACGCGGACTGCCCCGCGGGGCACGCCAGGCGGATGTGGAAGTGGTACGAGTGCCCGATCGCGGGCCGGATCTTCGACAGCCAGGCGCGATCGCCTCCGGCGTCGCGGCAGAGCGCCTTCTTGATCGCCGCGTTGACGAACACGCGCGCGACCGCCGGGTCGCTGGCCGCCGTCTTCAGCAGCTGGAAATGCGCCCGCGTGTACACGGCCGGGTCCACGTCCTTGCGATCCCGGCGCAGCAGGTCCGTCGAGCGCATCGACTCGATCTCGTCGGCGCTCAGGCGCTTCTTCGGCATCGGCCGCAGCCAGATGTCGGCCTCGATGCCGAGCTGGTGCGACGAATGCCCGGTGAGCATCGGACCGCCGCGCGGCTGCGACATGTCGCCGACGAGGATGCCCGGCCAGCCGGTCGCGGCCGAAGCCTTCGCGGCGAAACGCTCGAGGAACCCGACGAGCATCGGCGTTCCCCAGTTGCGGTTTCGATAGAGCCGCATCACCTGCCAGTGCGGACCCGCGGGTGCGAGTTGCCGTCCGCCCGAATAGCAGCCCTTCCAGTATTCGCCGACGATCGAGACGTCGCCGGAGGACGCCGTCGCGACCGTCCCGAACGCTCGGCGGGCGGCATTGTCCGGAAGGTGCGTGAGCGCGAACGTGCGCAGCTCGGCGTCCTCCCCGGCCGTCTCCTGCGCGGGCGCCGGGGCGACCGAAGCCGCGACGACGAGGAACGCTGCGAGCCAGAAGCGCGCCGACATGGATCGGAGATTACCCGCTTCGGAGCTCCTTGCCGAACGCCTTCCGGAAACGCGCGGCAAGCGAGGGATCTTCCCAGGCCTCGAGGCACGGCTCGTCGACGACGAACGAGCGCCCCTTGACGCCGCCGGCCGCCGGCGACGGCCGCCCCGGCAACCGGCGCGTCTCGATCGCTTCCGCGAGCGCGAGGATCACGCCGGCGCGCTCGAGCGCGTCGTAGTCGTCTTCCTTCAGCGGCGGGGAGGCGCGGCCCGGGTCCCAGCCGTCGCGATCCGCGAGCTCGACGATCGAGGAGAGCAGCGCGACCTCCCGGTGGCTGAACCCGAGCAGCGCGCTCGCGCGCACGATCGAAGCCGTGTGGGTGTGCATGCGGTAGTAGTCGACGCTTCGGCCGACGTCCAGGACCGTGCCCGCGTGCGCGAGCATCTCGCGAACGACCGCGTCCGGGTACGGCTCGAGGGAGTCGTAGAGCGACAGCGCGATCGTTCGGCGCCGCGCCGCGCGCGCCGTCTCGCAGGTCGAGAACCTCGACGCGAGCACCGCCACCGAATGCTCGCGGACCCGCTCGACCTTCGGCAGGCGCTCGACGAGGGTGTCGAGGACCACGCCCTCGCGCAGCCCCTGCCCCGCGACGAGGAAGCGCGTGCCGCGCGAGGCCTCCAGCACCGCCTCCGCGGCGATCGCGCCGCCGACGATCGAGTCGGCCCGGCTCGCCTTGAGCCCGGAGATCTGCGTCCGCTCCTCGACCGTGCGCGAGAGCAGCATCGCGATGAGTTCGCGCAGGCGGCTGCGCGTCAGCTCGTAGCCGTGCAGGCGCGAGATCGGGTACACCCACCGGCGCGAATCGACCTTCGCGAGGGTGCGGACGGCGCCGCCGGTGCCGACGACGCTCTCGCCGGCCTTCAGGCGCGGCACCTCGGCTCCGGCCATCGCCCCGGCCACGTACGCGCGCAGCTTGCGAACCTGTCGCGTGCTCGGCGGATCGGAGCTCAGGAACTCGTCGCTGATGCGCAGCGCACCGAGCGGCAGGCTGCAGGCCTTCTTCTTCTGCCGGTCGCGGAACTGCGTGATCTGCAGGCTGCCGCCGCCGATGTCGAAGACGATGCCGGAGTTGACCGGCAGCCCGTAGACCGCCCCGAGGAACCCCGCCTGGGCTTCGGCCGCCGGCCCCATGATCTGCATCTTGATCCCGCTCTCGCGCGCGGCGCGCTCGCGGAACTCGTCCGCGTTGACGGCCTCGCGCATCGCCGCCGTGCCGAAGGCGAGGATGCGTCGGGCCCCGGCAGCCTCGGCGACGCGGCGGAAGTCGCGCAGCACGCGGATCGAGCGGTCGATCGCGGCCTTCGGCAGGCGCCGGTTGCGGTCGAGCTCGCGGATCAGCTGCAGGGAGATGTGCTCGTCGGAAACCACCTCGAGCACGCCGCCGGCGGCCTTGCGGAACACGACCACGCGCGCGGAGTTCGAGCCCACGTCGATGACGGCTGTCGGAAAGCGTCCCAAGTCAGTCCTTGCCCGCCTGCGCCCGGGCCGCTTCCGGTCCCGGCGCCGAGGCGAGGTCCAGGAAGGCCTGCTGGCTCGAGCGGGCGGCTTCGCCCGGCGCGGGGCGCCGGCGAGTGTAAACACCGTCGGGGTCGCAATCCCAGCGCGAGGTGTTGTCTTCGTCGTAGACGTCGAGGATCGCCGCGAGCTCGCGCACCAGCCTCGGGTCGTCCACCGGCGCGACGCTTTCCACGCGCCGGTCGAGGTTGCGCTTCATCCAGTCCGCGGAGCCGAAGTACACCTCCGGGTTGCCGCCGTTCGCGAACTCGTAGATCCGCGCGTGCTCGAGGAAACGCCCGACCACGCTGAAGACCTCGATGTTCTCCGAGAGTCCCGGCACGCCGGGACGCAGGCAGCACAGCCCTCGCACGTTGAGCGAGACGCGGACGCCGGCCTGGGACGCCGCGTAGAGCTCCCGGATCAGCTCCTGGTCCTGGAGCTGGTTCATCTTGGCGCGGATCCGGGCGGGCCGGCCGGCGCGCGCGTGCGCGGCCTCCCGGCGGATCAGTTCCCGGAACTTCGCGCGCATCTCGTACGGTGCGACGATCAGCCTCTCGAACGGATGCGGCTCGAGCGCGCCCGTCAGCTGGTTGAACAGCTGCGCCACGTCGCGACACAGCGCCGGGTTCGCCGTCAGCAGACCGAGGTCCTCGTACACCCGCGCGGTGCCGGTGTGGTAGTTCCCGGTCCCGATGTGCACGTAGCGCCCGAGCCGCCCGCCTTCGTCGCGCACGACCATCGCGAGCTTGACGTGGGTCTTCAGTTTCGCGACGCCGTAGGAGACGTGCACGCCCTCGCGCTCGAGCAGCTGGCCCCAGGCGATGTTCGGCGCCTCATCGAAGCGCGCCGTGATCTCGACGAGGACGGCGACCTGCTTGCCGCGGCGCGCGGCCTCGACGAGCGTTCGGATGATCGGCGAGTCGCTGCTCGTGCGATAGATCGTGATCTTGATCGCGACGACCGCCGGATCCTCGGTGGCTTCGGTCAGGAACCGGACGACCGAGGTCTCGAAGCTCTGGTACGGATGGTGCAGCAGGATGTCGCCGCGCCGGATCTCCTCGAAGATCGACCCCGGCTCGCCGGCATCCTCCCGCCGCAGGCGCGGATGGTCGGCCGGTTCGTGCGGCCGCAGCAGCAGGTGCTCCGGCGCGGACACCTTGAGCGAGAGCAGGTCGCCGAGGCCGAGGAGGGTCTCCGACGGATAGACGTCCTCCGCGGAAACGGCGAGCTGCTGGGCCAGCCACGACTGAAGCTCGGCCGGCATGTCGCTGCTCACGCAAACCCGGGAGATGCCGGCGAAGCGGCGGGCCTTCAGGTCGCGCGTGACCTGGCGCACGATGCTGCCGGGCATCAGCGCTTCGGTCTCGTCGATCTCGCCATCGTCGTCGGCCTGGCCCACCTGGCCCTGGGCGTCGCGGGTGACGCGGAAGAACGAGTGCCGGAACGACTGGCTTCCGACGATCACGAGGTCGAGGTTCGACGCGATCACCTGCTCGAGCGGAACGAATCCCGCCGTGCCCGGCACGCTCACCCATCGCGAGCGGTTGGTCGGGACTTTCAGCCGCACGAACCGTTCGCCTCGCCCGCCCTGGTCCGGGACCTGGATGGCGATGTTGAGCCCCTGACCGCTGATGAACGGGAACGGATGCTCGGCGTCGACGGCCAGCGGCGTCAGGACCGGCACGACGTTCAACGAGAACTCCTCGCGAACGGCCGACTTCTGCGCGTCGTCGAGTTCCGACCAGTCGAAGATCGGGATCCCCGCCGCGGCCAGGGCCGGGCGAAGCTCGGCGTTCATGAGCCGCGCGAGCGCCTGCGACTGCGCGCGGACTTCGGCGCGGCAGGCGGCGAGCTCCTCGGCCGGCCGTCGGCCGTCGGGCGAGATGCGTGCGCTGTTGCGCGCCGCGAGTTGTTCGAGCGCCCCCATGCGCTTCATGAAGAACTCGTCGTGGAGCATCCCGAGGATGCCCACGAACTTGACGCGCTCGAGCAGCGGGATGCTCTCGTCGCCGGCCAGCTCGAGCACCCGGCGGGCGAAGGCGAGCCAGCTCAGTTCCCGATTGAGGCAGGCCTCGGCCGAGTCGGGGCCGATCGCGGTCGTCTGGACGGGGATCTGCATGGACGATTCGGAAACCGCAGTATGAACCGTACTCGCGACCGGTCCACCGGCGCGCGACCGACGGCCGCGGCGGGCTCGCAGCCGGCCCGCAACTGGGCACCCGATTGTTAGGAAGCTGTGAAGCGCACCGCAAATTCGCGGGATCGGCGCGGCGGAAGCCGGCGGGCGCCGGCATTCGCACGGGAGGGCAGTCGCGCTAGGCTGCGGCGGGAGTTCCCGAGATGCAGCTTCTCGTTGTCCGACACGCGATCGCCGCGCAGCGCAGCGACTGGACGCGGACCGGCCGGCCGGACGACGAGCGGCCGCTGACTCCGCGCGGGCGTTCGCGCATGAAGCGCAACGCCGTGGGGATCGCGCGCGCGTTCCCCGGGCTCGACCTCATCGCGACGAGCCCTTTCGCGCGCGCGACGGAGACGGCCGGGTTGTTGGCGCAGGCCTACGCACGCGTCGAGACCGTCGTCGTCGCGTCGCTCGCGTCCGGCGGATCCCGCAAGCAGCTGGCCTCGTGGCTCGCCTCGCGGCGGCGCGACGAACGAGTCGCGATCGTCGGCCACGAACCCGACCTCGGCGAACTCGTCGCCTGGCTCGTCGCCGGCCGCGCGGCGACGGCCTTCCCGATGCGCAAGGGCGGCGCGTGCCTGCTCGAGATCCCCGGGGCGACCGAAGGCGGCGCGGCCGAGCTGCGATGGTTCCTGCCGCCGTCGCTGCTGCGCCGGATCGGCAGGCGATGAGAGGAGGGCGCGAGCGCCGAAGTTCCATGAGGATGCAGCCGCGATGAGTGAGCCAGGCCTGTTCGACCAGCGCGTCTTCGAAGTCGCGTCGTCGCTGGCGCGAGGGCACATCACCGCCGCGCGCGAGGCGCTGGGCCGCCTGGGCGACCGCAAGGACACCGAGGCCCTGCACGACTTCCGCGTCGCGATCCGCCGCCTGCGCAGCGTGCTGCGCGCGTACCGGCGCTGGCTCGGCCGCGCGGCCGGCCGGCGCTTGCGCCGCCGGCTCGGCGAACTCGCGGCGGCCACCGGAAGCGGACGGGACGCCGAAGTCCAGATCGCCTGGCTCGAACGGCAGCGCCCGTTCCTCGCGCGGGCCGAGCGGACCGGCCTCAACTGGATGCTCCGGCGACGGCGCAGCACGAAGCGCTCGGGCTGGGACGAAGCGCGACGGCGCGGCCGCGACGAGTTCGAAACATTGTCCGCGAAACTCGCGGACCGCCTCGGCGAGGCCGCCGACGTGACGCCGCCGCTGCGCGAGGTGCTCGGAAAGCTGGTCCGTGACCACGCCGACGCGCTGCAGGCCAACCTCGCGAACATCAGCGGGCCGGACGACCAGGCGGCCGTGCACGCGGCCCGCATCCGTGCGAAGCGGCTTCGCTACCTGCTCGAGCCGCTTCGCGCCGGCGCGAGCACGCCCGCGGGCCAGCCCGGGCTCAAGCCGCTGATCCGTTCGCTCAAGGACCTCCAGGACGTGCTCGGCGACCTGCACGACATGCACGTGCTCGACGCGCAGCTGCTCGAGGACCTCGACGCCGCGTCGACGGCCAAGGCGCACCGCCTCCGCGAGTTCGCGCTCTCGGGCGACGAACAGGCGCTGCGTCGCGAACGACGCCGCGACGAGCGGCTCGGCGTCGTCGCCGTGACGGCGCGCGCGCGGGCCCGTCGCGACGAACTGTTCACGACGCTGCGGCGCGACTGGATCGGCGACGGCGAAGGCGCCGCGAAGCTGCTCGACGCCGCGCGCGCGTTCGCCGATTCCGTGGCTCCGGACCCCGCTTCGTCCACGGAAGACCCCGGGGCCGGACGGCCCGACGCGCTTCCGGTCGAACGCGAGCGCAAGTTCCTGCTCGAACGCCTGCCCGGCATCGTGCGCGACGCGCCGATGCGCGAGATCGAACAGGGCTGGCTGCCCGGCCAGGCGCTGCGCGAGCGGCTGCGGCACGTGACGGGCTCCGACGGCGAGAAGTGGTTCCGGACCATCAAGCTCGGCCGCGGCATCGAGCGCATCGAGATCGAGGAAGAAACCACCCCCGAGGTGTTCGCCGCGATGTGGCCGCTGACCGAGGGGTGCCGCATCCGCAAGCGCCGCTATGACGTGCGCGACGGCGACCTCGTCTGGGAGATCGACGAGTTCCTCGACCGCGACCTCGCGCTCGCCGAGGTCGAGCTCGAATCGGTCGACCAGTTCGTCGCGATCCCGGACTGGCTCGAAGCCGTGCTGGTGCGCGAAGTGACGGGAGAGCCCGGGTACCTGAACCTGACGCTCGCCACGCAGGCTGCCTGAAGCCGGCCGAGACGGTGTCGCCGTCCGGCCCCCGCGCCGTCTCGGGCCGAGGCCGCCTCGGCGGGCGCGTTGCGTACTGCAATGTTCGTTCGCGGGATTGCGCTGGCGACAGCGCCCCTGCTCCGGTCATAATGCCCGTAGCCGGCGCGAAAGCAGCGCGCGCCGGCCCCTGGGGGTTGGATCATGATTTTGCGTCGTGCCGGCATGCTTTCTCTCGTCTTCGTTCTCGCCCTCGTCGCCTCGCCGGCCGTCGTGTACGCCGCCGACGCCGATTGCGACGGCGTCGAGGACGCCTCCGACAACTGCCCCGATCGTTTCAATCCGGATCAGCGCGACATCGACGCCGACACGGCCGGGGATGCCTGCGACGCGGACCGCGACGGCGACGACATCGCCAACGACGCGGACAACTGCGTGCGCGATGCGAACCCGGACCAGGCGGACGTCGATGCGGACGGCGCCGGCGACCAGTGCGACTCCTGCGACGAGACGCAGGGCTGGGAGGCCGCCAACCGACGCGGCTGTTCGATCGACCAGCTCTGCCCTTGCTCCGGCCCCGACCCCGACCGCCTCTGGAAGAATCCCGAACAGTACCAGCGCTGCGTGAAGCGCAAGGTTCGCCGCTTCCGCCGCCAGGGCGTGATCGACCGCGACCTGGCGCGCGAATACCTGCGAGCGTCGTTCACGAACGGCTGCGGCAGTCTCGTCCCGGCGAACGGGGACAACGACGGCGACGGCGTCGCCGACGACGCGGACAATTGCCCCTCCGACTCCAACCCGAGCCAGACCAACACCGACGGCGACGCGTTCGGCGACGCGTGCGACAGCGACCGCGACGACGACGGCGTGCGCAACCGCGACGACAACTGCCCGACGGTCGTGAACGCGGACGGCCAGGCCGACGACGCCGACGGCGACACCGTCGGCGACGCCTGCGACGCGTGCGCCTCCACCGGCCTCGCGGCGCCGGTCGACCGCGCCGGATGCAGCATCGACCAGCTCTGCCTCTGCGACGAGGACGACGACGGCAACCCGTGGAGGAGCCACGGCCGGTACACGCGCTGCGTGCGCGACGAGGTCTTCCGTTTCCGCCAGTCGCGGAGCCTCACCGACGAGCAGGCCCAGGCGATCCGCGAGGCGGCGGCCACCTCGAGCTGCGGCGAGCGCCCCCCGGTCTGCGAGTAGCGCCCCGGCCCCGGCTCAGTCGCCCGAGCAGTTCTCGATCACGCGCCCGTGGAGCTCGCAGCCCGGGTTCGTGCAGTAGACCTTGCACGAACGGCCCTCCATCGGCCCGGCGCAGGCCGGGCAGACTTCGACGTGCGGGACGACCTGGCTTCGGCGGGGCGCGGCGGAATCGGCGTCGTGCATCGTGCGACCCTAGCAGCGCGACGGCCGCGGGGCGCTTCCGGCGATGTGCAGGATGCCGGCCGCGCGAGGCCGGGCGGCTCCCGGCGGCCCCGGTCCCGGCCGCGGTCGCCGTCCCCTGTTCTCAACCCGACGGTCGTGACACTAGACGCCCAGTCCCTGCGGAGGTGCCACGCCCGTGACCCAGCCCATGCTCACCCCGATGCTCGCGCTCATCCTGTGGACGTTCGTGATGTGGATCTGGATGTACGCGACCCGCATCCCGGCCATGAACAAGGCCGGGATCGACCCCGCGAAAATCCAGCAGAAGGGCGACCTCGACGGGCTGCCGATCGAGGCCAAGCGCGTCGCCGACAACTACAACCACCTGCACGAGCAGCCGACGCTGTTCTACGCGCTCGTGGCCTACTGCGTGCTCGCGGGCACGGCCGACTCCACGAACGTCGCCCTCGCGTGGGCCTACGTCGTCGCGCGCGTCGTGCACAGCGTCGTGCAGGCCACCTGGAACTTCGTCCCGGTGCGCTTCGCCGTGTTCGCGATCGCGAGCCTGCTGCTGATGGCGATCGGCGTGCGCTGCGCGCTCGCGCTCGGCGCCTGATCGAAGGTCCGGCGGACGGGCGGCTCGTCAGTCGCCGGCGGGCTTGCGGAACACGAGCACGTACTGGTGCGGCAGCACCGGCGGCTCGGCGACGGCCTCGAACCCGGCCTCGGTCATCTCGCGCACGACCTGCTCGCGCGCGAGCTTGTGGTCCTCCTCCTTCGGCCCCACCGGCTGCCTGCCGGCCTTCCACTCCACCACGACCACGCGCGCGCCCGCTCGCAGCGCAGGCCGCAGCCTTCGGAGGTACTCGCGCCGGCCGTCCACGTGGTGGTAGGCGTCGACGAACAGCGCCGCGTCGATCGACCCGGGCGGCAGCCGCGGATTGTCCGGGGACGCGAGCACCGGAACAACGTTGGCGGCGCCTTCCTGCTGGGCCCGGTCGCGCAGGCGGGCGACCAGGTTCGGCTCGACCTCGACGGCGAACACCGCCCCTTGCGGACCGACCGCCGTGGACAGGCGCCGGGTGAAATAGCCGGTGCCCGCGCCGATGTCGGCGACCCCCTGCCCGGCCGCGAGTTGCAGCGCCGCGACGACCTCGTCCGGCTTCTGCCAGGCGTCGCGCGCCGGATCGTCGAACACGCGCGACCAGTGCTCGACGTCGTCGAACCGGCGGTGGCTCGTGGCCGCGTCGCCGGGACCGTGCTGCGCGCTCCAGCCGGCCGGAACCAGCCCGAGACCGGCCAGCAGGCACGAAGCGGCGAGCGCGGCCGCACGTTTCCGAAACGGGCCGCCAACCCTTCCGTGCGGTGTCGGCCGGGACGCGCAACGGGAGGATGGCAGCGACGGGGTTCTCATCGAGGGCCGGTCTTATCACGCCGGCGAACCCGGACGAGCGTCCGCTCCGCGTTGAATACATCCGTCCCCTGCCGCGTCCCCGGCGCGAGAGCCGCGAGAACAACCGCGGGAACTTGGAACTCGCGCCGCGCCCGACGCATAGTCGCCGGTGCTGCCGGGACGCGCCGTCCCCGCGAGCCTCAACCCAGACGGAAGGAGCACGGATCGCACGATGACGACCGAACAGGCCGCCCACGGCATGGCGGCGACACCCGCCGCGCCGCTGAGTTCCGAAGAAATCACCCGCTACGCCCAGCTCGGCCCGACGCTGGTCGCGGAGATCGGCAAGGTGCTGGTCGGCCAGGAGGCGATGGTCCAGCGCCTGCTCACGGCCCTGCTCGCCGGCGGCCACGTGCTGCTCGAGGGCATGCCGGGCCTCGCCAAGACCCTGATGATCCGCTGCCTGGCCGGCGCGATCGACACGGGCTTCTCGCGCATCCAGTTCACGCCGGACATGCTGCCGGCCGACGTCATCGGCACCGAGATCTTCAATCCCCGCGAGGGCACGTACTCGATCAAGAAGGGCCCGATCTTCTCGAACCTCGTGCTCGCCGACGAGATCAACCGCGCGCCGGCCAAGGTCCAGGCGGCGCTGCTCGAGGCGATGCAGGAGCGGCAGGCCACGATCGGCGGCACGACGTTCCCGATGCAGGAGCCGTTCCTCGTGCTGGCGACGCAGAACCCGATCGAGCAGGAAGGAACGTACCCGCTGCCCGAGGCGCAGGTCGACCGCTTCATGCTGAAGATCAAGGTCGGCTACCCGACGCGTGACGAAGAGCGCCGCATCCTCGACCGCATCGGCGTCGCGTCGGCCGAGCCGCACGTCAGCAAGGTCGCGACGCCGGCCGACATCGCGGGCGCCCAGCGCGCGGCCAGCCAGGTCTTCGTCGACGAGAAGGTCCGCGACTACGTCGTCGACCTCGTGCGCGCGACGCGCGACCCGAAGGGCGCCGGCGCCGGCGAGCTCGAAGGCATGATCGAATACGGCGCGAGCCCGCGCGCGTCGCTGTGGTTGCTGCGCGGCGCGCGCTCCCACGCGTTCCTGCAGGGCCGCACCTACGTGACCCCGCACGACGTGAAGTCGCTGGCCCCGGACGTGCTGCGCCACCGCGTCAGCCTGTCCTACGAGGCCGAGGCCGAAGGCCGCACGACCGACCAGGTGATCGCGCGCATCCTCGACACCGTCCTGGTTCCCTGATCGAGGTCGATGGACGCTTCCGAGATCATCCGGCGCGTTCGCGAGATCCAGGTGCGCACGGGCCGCCAGGTGGCGGACGTGCTCGCCGGCGAGTACGTGTCGGTCTTCAAGGGCGGCGGCGTCGAGTTCGAGGAAGTCCGGCCCTACGTGCCCGGCGACGACGTGCGCTCGATCGACTGGAACGTGACCGCGCGCACCGGCGAGCCGTTCATCAAGCGCTACGTCGAGGAGCGCCAGCTGACGCTGCTGCTGATGGCCGACGTCTCGGCCTCGCAGGACTTCGGCTCCGCGTCGCGTTCCAAGCGGGAGGCCGCCGCCGAACTGTGCGCGCTGCTCGCGTTCTCGGCGATCCGGAACGACGACAAGGTCGGCCTCGTGCTGTTCCACGGCGGCGTCGAGCAGTACATCCCGCCGCGCAAGGGCCAGAAGCACGCGCTGCGCGTCGTGCGCGAGGTACTCGCGCACGGAGAGATGGACCGCGAGGT
>CAYYZO010000060.1:0-9893 GCA_964476185.1 uncultured Myxococcales bacterium | reverse complement strand
CGCGAGGTACTCGCGCACGGAGAGATGGACCGCGAGGTGCCCGCGCACGGAGAGATGGACCGCGAAGTGCTCGCGCGCGGGGAAACCGACCGCGACCTGGCCGGCCGGACCGTCCCCGCTCCCGAACGTCGCGCGGGCCACGCCGGCACGCCGGCCGGGAGCGAGGCTCGCGACCGATCGGCCCCGCAGGCATCGCGTCCGCGCGGCCGCTCCCCGCTCGCGCTCGTCCGCGACGGCCTTCGCCGGCTCTCTCCCGCGCGCCGCACGCTGCGCAGCGCGCGCGAGGCCACCGACATCGACCGCGCGATGCGATTCGCGATGAGCGTCACGAAGCGCCGCGCCGTCTGCTTCGTCGTCAGCGATTTCCTCGACGAGGGCTTCGAGCGCGCCCTGCTGGCCGCCAACCAGAAGCACGACGTGATCGCGGTGCTCGTCACCGACCGCCGCGAGCTCGAGATCCCCGATGCAGGGCTGATCGCGCTTCGCGACGCCGAGACCGGACGGACCGTGCTGCACGACACCGGCTCGGCGGCGTTCCGCCGCCACGCCGAGGCCGCCGCGCGCGACCGCGTCGCGGACCTCGAGAAGCGGCTTCGCCGCTCGGGCATCGACTTCATCCACATCGACGCGGCCGGCTCGGTCGTCGACCCGATCGTGCGCTTCTTCCGCATGCGCGAACGGAGGAAGCGCCGGTGAGACGGCTGCGGCGAACCGAAAGGCCGAGCGCCCGGGTCGCGCGCATCGGCGCGACCGCGACCGTCCGCGTGCTCGCGCTCGCGCTGCTGCTCGTCGCACTGCCCGATTCGTCCGCGGTTCGCGCGGCCGATGTCGTCGGCGAGGACGGCCAGCCGGTGCCGGCGACCGCCGAAGCGCCGAAGTTCCTCGAGAAGACCGCCGAGCGCGGGCCCGTCACCGCGCGCGTGCGGCTCGAGCCGGCCGCGCCCGTGATCGGCGACACGGTGACGCTGACGCTGGAAGTCACCGCCGCCGACGGCATCGAGCTCGTGATGCCCGAGTTCGGGCAGTCGCTCGACCGCTTCTCGGTGCGCGAGTTCGTGCCGAAGGAAGCGATCGACGCGAGCGGCCGCACGGTCGCCACGCAGCGCTACGTGCTCGAGCCGCCGCTGTCCGGGCCGCAGGCGATCCCGCCGCTGCTCGTCGAGTTCGTCGACCGCCGCCCGGGCCAGAAGCCCGCGCCCGAAGGCGAGGAAACCTACGAGCTGCTGACCGAACGGATCCCGTTCGAGGTCGCTTCCGTCGTGCCGGCCGGCGCGTCGGACGACCTCCGGCCCGTTCGCGGCCGGCTCGAGCCGCTGCGCGAACCGGGGCCGTGGTGGCCGTGGCTGCTCGCGCTCGCCGCGCTCGCGGCCGTCGCCGCGCCGCTCGCGTGGCGCGCCTGGCGCAGCGCCCGCGCCGAGGGCCGCCGCCGCAGCGCCTACGACCTCGCGCGCACGCGCCTCGACGCGCTCGCCTCGCGCGCCCGTCCGGCCGGCGAGGAGGAGATCGACGCGTTCTTCGTCGAGCTGTCGGCGCTGATCCGACGCTACCTCGAGGATCGCTTCGAACTGCGGGCGCCGGAACTGACGACCGAGGAGTTCCTCGCGGTCGCGAGCGGCTCGCCGGACCTCGACGAGGCGCACCAGGGGTTCCTTCGCGGCTTCCTGCGGCGCGCAGACGAGGTGAAGTTCGCGCGGTTCATTCCTCCGCCCGAGGACATCGAGGCCGCGCTCGCCGCGGCCTCCCGCTTCCTCGACGAGACGCAGGAGGCGCCGGCCGCCGCCCACGCCGCGCCGCAGACCGGAGCCGCGCATGCCTGAGTTCGAGCTTCGCGACCCGTACCTGCTCGCGTTCGCGCTGCTCGCGCCGCTCGTCTACCTGCTCGCGGCGCGGCTGCCGTCGGTGCTCACCGTCTCGACCCTCTCGCACTTCGAGCGCGCCCCGCGTTCGCTCCGGTCGCGGCTCGCGAAGCTGCCCGCCCTGCTGCTCGCGCTCGCGACCGTCGTGCTCTCGGTCGCGCTCGCCGGGCCGCGCACCGGCGACACCAGCACGCACGTCCACCGCGAGGGCATCGCGATCGTGATGGCGGTGGACCGCTCGGGGTCGATGAACGCGCGCGACTTCGTGGCCGGCGACGCCAGCGTCAGCCGCCTCGACGCGGTCAAGGACGTCTTCCACGAGTTCGTCGAGGGCGGCGACGCCGGGCACGGGCGGCCCGACGACCTGATCGGTCTCGTCGTCTTCGGCACCTATGCGGACGGCGTCTGCCCGCTGACGCTCGACCACGCCAACCTGCTCGCGATCCTCGACGACGTTTCCGTCGCGACCGACGCCGAGGAAGCATCGACGGCGATCGGCGAGGGCCTCGGCCTCGCCGTCGAGCGCCTGCGCGAGCACCCGGCGAAGTCGAAGGTGGTCATCCTGCTGACCGACGGCGTCAGCAACGCGGGCGAGATCGACCCGATGCAGGCCGCCAGGCTGGCCGCCGACAACGGCATCAAGGTCTACACGATCGCCGCCGGCACGCGCGGCCTCGCGCCGATCCCCGTCCAGGGCCCGGATGGCCGCGAGTACCTCCGGCGCGTCTACGTCGACATGGACGAGGAGACGATGCGCCGGATCGCGGACGCGACCGGAGGCCGCTACTTCCACGCGCGCAACCGTGACGGCCTCGGCGAGGTCTACGCCGAGATCGACCGTCTCGAGCGCACCGAGATCACCGAGGTTCGCTACCTGCAGTACCGCGAGCACTTCCCGCTGCTCGTCGAGGCCGGCCTCGGCCTCGTCGCGCTCGCGGCGCTCGCGGCGGCCACGGTGCTGCGGAGGCTGCCGTGAGCGAGTTCCGCTTCGCCGAGCCCGGCTGGGCGGTGCTGCTGTGGGCCGTCGTCGCGCTGGCGGGCCTGCTCGTCTGGCTGGACGCGCGCGCCGGCGACCGCCTCGCGCGCTTCGTGTCACCGCTGATGCAGGCGCGGCTCGCCGACCCGGTCTCCGCGGCGAGGCGCCGCGCGTCCATTGCCCTGCTGGCGCTCTCGCTCGCGATGGGCGTCGCCGCGCTGATGCGGCCGCAGTGGGGTCTGCACCTGGTCGCCACGCCGCGCGTCGGCGCCGAGATCATGGTCTGCCTGGACGTCTCGAACTCGATGCTCGCCGAGGACGTCGCGCCGAATCGCCTCGAGCGGGCGAAGGCCGATCTGCGCGACCTGCTGCCGTATCTTCGCGGCGACAGCGTCGGGCTCATCGCGTTCGCGGGCCGCGCGACCGTGCTCGCGCCGATCACGCCGGACTTTTCGTTCCTGCGCATGGTGCTCGACTCGGCCGGACCGAGGAGCGTCTCGCGCGGCGGCACGCGCCTGGAGGAACCGATCCGCAAGGCCGTGGCCGGTTTCGCGGCCGGCGCCGCCGTCGCGCGCTCGATCATCCTGATCACCGACGGCGAGGACCACGACTCGTTCCCGCTCGAAGCCGCGAAGGCGGCGGCCGAGCGCGGCATCAAGATCCTCGCGATCGGCTTCGGCGACGAGGCCGGCAGCCCCGTGCAGGTGACCGACCCGAAGACCGGCGCGAAGCGCACGCTGCGCGACGCCTCGGGCCAGGAGGTCGTCACGCGCCTCGACGGCGACACGCTCCGCGAGATCGCGCTCGCGACCGGCGGCGCGTACGTGCCGGCCGGCACCGGGGTGCTCGACCTCAAGTCGATCTACGAGACGCACATCGCCGGCCTGACGCGCGGCAACCTCGACGGCCAGAGCCGCACGGTCCGCGGCGAGGCCTACCAGTGGCCGATCCTCGCGTCGCTGCTGCTGCTGGTGGCCGCGGTCCTGGTCGGCGGCGGCGGCAAACGACGCGGACGACGTGCCGGCTCGGCGTTCGCCGTCGTCCTGCTCGTTCCGTGGCTCGCGCTCGCGCCGGCGCCGGCCCGTGCGCAGGCGAGCGGCGATCCCGCCGCGCCCGCGGCGGCCGACGCCCCCTCGGAAGATGCCGCCGCGGGCGGCGCAACCGACCAACCCGACGGCAACCAGCCCGATGGCGAGCAGCCGACCGATCCCGGCGCGAACGACGAGCCCGTGCGCCCCGCGCGCGAGGTCTACAACGCCGGCGTCGACGCGCTCCAGGCCGGCAACCTCGACGAGGCCGGGAAGCTGCTGGAGGACGCGCGCTCGCGCGCGGAGTTCGACGGCCTGTTGCGGCGCGACGCGACCTACGACCTCGGCATGCTCGAGGCGCGCCGCGCCGACGCGAAGGTCGAGTCCGCTCCCGAGGAGGCGCTCGCCTCCCTCGAACGCGCCGCCTCCTGGTTCCGCGAGGCGGTCTCGCTCGACGCGAGCGACGCCGACGCGCGGCACAACCTGGAGCTCGTGCTGAGGCGCGCGCTCGTGCTCGCCGACGCGATCGCGAAGAAGAACTCCAAGGGTCTGCTCGACGAGATCACGACGCTGATGGAAGAGCAGCGCGCGTTCCTGCAGACCCTGCGGACGGCGGTGCAGGCCGCCGGCGCGGACGACGCCGCCGCGACGGCAGCGCCCGAGCAACAGCGGCAGCAGTTTCGCGATCTCGCGATGCAGCAGCTCTCGCTCTCGTCGAAGGCCGAGGACACCTCGGGCCGCGCGCTGCGCGAGCAGGCGCTGATCCGCCAGAAGCCCGCCGACCAGCAGCAGCCCGCCGAGGCGATGAAGGCGGTGCAGATCGACGGCGTGCTCGACTCCCTGCACCAGGCCCGCGCGCAGATGGGACAGGCGCGCGGGCGGCTGCGCCGCCTCGAGGGCGCGGGCGCGTACCGCGCAGCGTCCACGTCGCTGACGCACCTGAAGCGCGCCCGCGACCGGCTGCTCGACCCGGTGCAGGTGCTCGACATCCTCGTCGCCGACGCAATGGAGCTCTCGCGCCTGGCGGGAGTCAAGGTCGCGCTCGAATCGGGCAACACGGAAGTCCCGCCGCAGAAGTGGCTCACGCCCGAGCACCTGGCCGACACCGCGGGCGAGCTGCGCGAGCGCATCGAGGAGCTCGACTACAACTTCGTCACGGTGATCTCGCAGAGCGCCGCCGCGGCCGAGGCGGGCGAAGCGCCGACCGGCAAGGACGCCGCGCTGCTCGAGCGCGTGCGCGAGGCCGAACCGCTCGTCGCCGAGGGCGCCGCCGCGATGGCGCGCGCGAAGTCCGCGCTCGACGAATCGCGCGTGCGCGAGTCGCTCGACCCGCAGTACGAGGCGATCGCCAGGCTGGCCGCCGCGCGCGAGAGCTTCCTCGACCTGCAGCGCCTCGTCGACCTCGTCTGGCAGGACGAGAAGCGCATCGAGCAGATCGTCGCGCCGGACAGCGGCGGCGCGGCCGATGGCGCGGGCGGTGGCTCCGACGATGGCGCGCCCCGGCCGGGCGCCGCCGAGAAGGCCGAGTACGCGCCGATCGCCGCCGGGCTGCAGCGGACGAACACCGCGCGCGGAGCGCGTGTCGAGCGCGCCCTCGACGAGGAGATCGCCGCAGCCGACGAGGCCCTCGCCGCGAAGCAGGCCGCCGAGGCGCAGGCGCAGGGCGGGCAGCCGGGCGCCGCGCCCGCCGCGCCGCAGGGTCCCGACCCCGCGGCCGAGAAGCAGAGGCTCGAGCTCGCGAAGACCTACCTTGCCGCCGCCCGCGGGGCGCTCGGCCAGGCCGAGGTTGCGCTCGACGCCCTCGAGCAACGCGCCGTCGCCGATCCGCAGGCGCCGCCGCTCGAGGCCTGGCAGCCGTCCGCGGCCGCCGTGCAGGAAGCCGTGGCCCGGATCGAGGACCTGCGCCGCCTGTTCTTCTCGGTGCTCGATCACCTGAAGGAACTCGCGCAGCGCCAGCTCGAGCACGGCGACCGCACCGAGGAGAGCGCGGCCAAGGCCTCGGCGAATCCCGACCGCGACTGGACCGGCGAGGCCGGTCCGCTCGCCGCGCGCCAGGAAACGCTGGCGACCACGGCCGCACCGATCGCGGACGCGCTGCGCGAACAGTCGCAGCAGCCCGTTCCCCCCGAAGCCCAGGGGCAGGTGCCCGAGGACCTGCCCCAGCGACTCGCCGAAGCCGCCACGCACGTCGACACGGCCCGCGCGCAGATGGCAGGCGCGGTCCAGGACCTGCAGATCAATCCGCCCGCGTTCGCCGACGCGCGCCGCGCGCAGGACACCGCGCTCGAGGAGTTGGCGGCCGCGATCCGCCTGCTGGCCCCGCCGGAACAGCAGCAGCAGGACGACGAGCAACAGCAGGAACAGCAGGAACAAGAAGAACAGCAGCACGGCGGACAGCAGGACCAGCAGGGCGCGCAGCAGCAGCAGGGCGGCGGCCAGAACGCCGAGCAGCAGCAGCAGGAACAGCAGCAGACCGACCCGGCGCAATTGCTGCAGGGCATCCGCGACCGCGAGGCCGAGCGCCGCGAGCAGCGCGACAAAGCCGCCCGACGCGGCTACGAACCGGTCGAGAAGGACTGGTGATGACCGATCGCGCCCCTTCCACGTTGCGCGCGCTGCGCACGCTTCGGGCGGCCTCGAGGCCGCCCGCGACGGTCGCCACCGGGAGCACGGTCCGGCGCTCGCGGCGGCGGCTGCCGCGCGTGCTCGCGCTGGCCGCGCTGCTGCTGGCCGCCGCCGCGCCGCTCGCCGGCGAAGCGCTCGCGCAGAAGGCCGCGCTGCAGGTCACGCAGGGCCCCTATCACGCCGGCGTCCCGATCGACCTGCAGGTGGTCGCCGACGACTTCGACGAGGAACCGCAGCCCGAGGTTTCCGCCCCGGCGCCGGCCGGAGCGGCGACGCTGCAGTACGTGCAATCGCGGCCGCAGGTCTCGAGCATGATGCAGATCATCAACGGCCGCATCACGCAGAGCCGCCAGGTCCGCTTCGCGTACGTGTACCAGCTGACGGCGTCCGGGCCGGGCCGGTACACGGTCGGCCCGTTCACCGTCACGCAGGGCGCGAAGACGGCGACGACGCGCACCGTGACGCTGAACGTCGTCGAGATCCCCGAGGGCAGCGGCCAGCGGCTGCGCGTGCTTCTCGGGAGCGCGGACAGCGACCGCGACGCCTCCGGAACGAAGGTCTTCGTCGGCCAGCGCGTGCCGGTCAAGATCGAGTGGTGGACGGAGGCCGGGCTGGCCGACCGGCTCTACAACCAGCGGCTGAGCGTGCCGGTGTTCCTCGACACCGCGCGCTTCCAGTTCCTCGACGAACCCGCGGAGCCGTCGCGCATCGTCCTCAACATCGACACGGCGGACGGAACCGCCGAGTTCCCGGCCGAAGTGCGGCAACAGCAGGAGGGCGACAAGACCTGGGTCATTCGCAGCGTCACGCGCACGATGGTGCCCGTCGCCGCCGGCCGCTTCGAGCTCGGCCGCGCGTCGCTGTTCTGCGAGGAGGCCACCTCGTTCCAGCGCGACATCTTCGGCTCGCGCGTGCCGTCGCGCGCCCGCCGCGTGCGCATCTCCGGCGAACCGATGGTGCTCGACGTCGAGCCGGTGCCGACCGCGGGGCGGCCGGCGAGCTTCGCCGGGGCGATCGGCCAGGGCTTCACGCTCGAGGTCTCCGCCGACCGCACCGTGCTGCAGGCCGGCGACCCCGTGCGGCTCACGTTCGTCGTGCGCGGCGACGGCAGCCTCGACACCGCATCGCTGCCGCCGCTCGCGTCGGCCGGCCTTTCGCCGGACCGGTTCCGCCTTCCCGAAGGCGAGGTCGCCGGGATCACCGCCGACGGCGCCAAGCGCTTCGAGGTCAACGTGCGCGTGACCGACCCGGGCGTCCACGAGATCCCGCCGATCGAATACTCGTGGTTCAACCCGCAGGCGGGGACCTTCGAGACGACGCGCTCGCAACCGATCGCGCTGTCGGTGCGCGCGGCCACGATGGTCGGCGCCGGCGATGTCGTCAGCGCCGCGCCGGCCGCGGACGACGACGAGGAGAAAACCGCCGCACGCGCTGACGGGAGCGGCGAAGCGGCCGCGCGCCGACCGGCGTTCACGCTGACCGGCGCGGATCTATCGATCGAGACCGACGTCGCGCGACTCGCGTCGCCGGCGCCGTCGCTGCTCGCGATGCCGGCCGTGCTCTGGGCCGGATACGCCGGCGGCCTCCTCGCGCTCGCCGGCGGCGTCCTCGTCCGGCGCCGGCGCCGGACCGATCCGGAGCGTGCCCGGCTCGCGCGCGAGCTTCGCGCGCTGCGCTCGCAGGTCGCCTCGGCGCGCGGCTCGCACGAGGTCGCCGATGCGCTGCGACGCATGGCCGCCCTGCGCGGCGACCGTCGTACCCGGCCCGCCGGCCTCGACGACGCGCTCGCGCGCCTCGACGAAACGGCCTACGCGCCGGGCGGCGCCGCGGCGGCGATCCCGGCCGACGTTCGCGATACCGCGGTCGGCGTCGCCGACGCCATCGTGGAGGAACTGGGATGACGCTGCGCCGCCGGCAGACGCCTCGAACAGCCGGGGCACGCACGGTGCGCGCCGGCGCCGCCCCGGGCGTCCCGGCGCCGCGTGGTCGCGGCCTGGCCCGGACGTTCCTGGCCGCGACGCTCGCCGCGCTCTCGCTCGCCGCAGCGTCGCCGCGCGTCGCGCGCGCGGACGACGCCGCGCCGATGGACGCGAGCGCCCTCGTCGAGCAGGCGCTCGGCGCGTATCGCGAAGCGCAGGAGACCGAGGCCGCGGCCGACCGGCCCGCGGCGTTCGCGCGCGCCGAGCGGCTGTTCCTCGCCGCGGCGAACCGGGGCAGCGCTTCCGCTGCGCTGTGGACCAACGCCGGCACGTCGGCGCTGCAGGCCGAGCACCTCGGCACGGCGATCCTCGCCTACCGCCGCGCTCTCGCGCTCGACCCCGACGACCGCCACGCGAAGCAGAACCTGCTGCACGCCCGCACGCTGCTTCCGGCTTGGGTGCCGACGCCCGAGGACGAGGGCCTGTTCGGCAGCCTCGTCGCCTGGCAGCACGCGCTGTCCCCGGCCGAGCGCAGCGGCGGCGCCGCGCTCGCGTTCCTCGTCGCGGCGGCGATGATCGCCGGCGCCATCGCCGGCGGCGGCACGGCGCTGCGCGCGTTCTCGGTCGTCCCGCTCGCGGCGTGGCTGCTGCTGCTCGCGTCGGCGTGGACCGGCCCCGCCGGGCGCGCGGGCGTGGTGGCGGCCTCCGAGGCGGTCGCGCGCGCCGCCGACTCCCGCAACGCGCCGGCCCGCTTCGCCGAACCGCTGCCGCCGGGCACCGAGGTCACGATCCGGGAGACGCGCGGCGACTGGTCGCACGTCGTGCTCGCCGACGGCCGCGACGCCTGGGTCGCGGCTTCGGCCGTCGAACCCGTCGACGTTTCCGCGCGCTGAAACCGCAGTTGCCGGGGGCCCCGGGCCGCGCGGGGAACCACCACACCGACGGCGCGCGCGGATCGACTCCGCCGCACCGCCGACACTCGAGCGAGCCGGCGCCGCCGGCACGGGAGCCGATCCGCGTCGCCATCTGGACACGGCCTGCCCGTGGCGCTACGCAGCGTCGATGCAGACGACGATCGACGAAGTCGCCGACGGCATCTTCCGCATCCACACGCCGTTCGAGATCCCCGGCGATCCGAACGGGTTCTCGTTCAACCAGTACCTCGTCGTCGACGACGAGCCGCTGCTCTACCACACGGGGCCGCGGCGCCTGTTCGGCGACGTCGCGGCAGCGGTCGGGCGCGTGCTCCCGGTCGGGAAGCTGCGCCACGTCGGGTTCTCGCACTTCGAGGCCGACGAGTGCGGCGCGCTGAACGAATGGCTCGCCGCCGCGCCTCGGGCGACGCCGCTGTGCGGGCGGATCGGCGCGATGACGTCGATCGGCGACATCGCCGACCGGCCCCCGCGCGCGCTCGCCGACGGCGAGACGCTGTCACTCGGGAACAAGACCCTGCGCTGGTTCGACACGCCGCACCTGCCGCACGGCTGGG
>CAYYZO010000059.1:918-26782 GCA_964476185.1 uncultured Myxococcales bacterium | reverse complement strand
CTACATCGCCGCGATGTGGATCGCCGGCGTGATGCAGGGCCTGATGTGGCGCGCGTTCAACGAGGACGGCACGCTGACCTACACGTTCGTCGAGTCGCTGCAGGCGACCTATCCGTACTACGTCGTGCGCGCGTTCGGCGGCCTCGTGTTCCTCGTGGGCATGCTGATCATGGCGTACAACGTCTGGCGCACGCTGACCGGTCCGGAACGGGAAGCGAGCCGGGTCGTGCCGGCGGCGGCGAAGGCCTGAGGGGAGGACGGCCATGGCATCGCAGACCCCCTTCGAGAAAAACATCGGCCTGATGGGCCTCTTCATCGTGATCGTCGTCAGCTTCGGCGGACTCGCGGAGATCGTCCCGCTGATGTTCCAGGCCGACATGCACACGCCGATCGAGGGCATCAAGCCTCTGGACGCCGTCGCGCTGGAGGGGCGCGACATCTACATCCGCGACGGTTGCACGGTCTGCCACACGCAGATGGTTCGTCCGCTGCGCTCCGAGACCGAGCGCTACGGCCACTACTCGCTCGCGGGCGAGCACGTCTACGAGCACCCGTTCCTGTGGGGCTCCAAGCGCACCGGGCCCGACCTGGCGCGCGTCGGCGGTCGCTACAGCGACGAGTGGCACCGCGTGCACCTGCTGAACCCGCGCGACGTCGTGCCGGAGTCGAACATGCCGGCGTTCCCGTGGCTCGCCGAGAACGTGCTCGACGGCGGCTCGACCGGCACCAAGATGAAGGCGCTGCGCGCCGTCGGCGTGCCCTACACCGACGAACAGATCGCGGGGGCCCAGGAGGCCGTGCAGGGCAAGACCGAACTCGACGCGCTGGTCGTGTACCTCCAGCAGCTCGGCCTCGCGATGAAGGGCAAGAGGTGACCGGGTCATGAGTGCGGAAGCGATCGCGATCGATCTCGGTGTCATCCGTGGAATCGGGACGCTCGTCCTGCTGGTCTCGTTCCTCGGCCTCTGCGTGTGGGCATGGATGCCCGCCCAGCGGAGCCGGTTCGAGGAGGCGGCGAACCTGCCGCTGATGGACGACGACCTGTCGCCGACCCTGAAGGTGGGGAGGACGGAGCGATGAACACCGGCGGACTGACGACCGGCTGGGGCCTCTACATCACCGCGCTCGTCGTGCTCAACGTCGCGGCGTCGGCGTGGCTGCTGTTCTGGGCGCGCACGAAGCGCGTCGACGAGGGGACGCAGTACACGACGATGGGGCACGAGTTCGACGGGATCGAGGAGTACGACCTGCCGCTGCCGCGCTGGTGGCTCTGGCTGTTCGTGGGCACCATCGTGTTCCTCGTCGTGTACTGCGTGCTGTACCCGGGACTCGGCACGTTCGCGGGTGTCCTCGGCTGGAGCTCGACGGGGCAGCACGCCGCCGAGGTGAAGGAGGCCGAGGCGAAGTACGGGCCGATGTACGCGGCGTTCGCGGCGAGTCCGATCGACGAGCTGGCCCGCGACCCGAAGGCCGTCGGCATCGGCCAGCGCCTGTTCGCGAACAACTGCGCGCAGTGCCACGGCTCCGATGCGCGCGGCGGCGCCGGATTCCCGAACCTCGCCGACGACGACTGGCTGTTCGGCGGCGAGCCGGAGACGATCAAGGCGTCCATCCTGAACGGCCGCGTCGGCATGATGCCGGCGTTCGCGCCGGCGCTCGGCGGCGACCAGGGCGTCAAGGAAGTCGTCGAGTACGTGATGAGCCTGTCGGGCCAGCAGGCCGATCCGGAGCTCGCGGAGGCCGGCAAGGCGCGCTTCAACACGATCTGCATCGCGTGCCACGGCATGGACGGCAAGGGCAACAAGGCGATGGGGTCGCCGAACCTGACCGACGACATCTGGTTGTTCGGCGGCACGCGCGAGGACGTCGAGTACGGGCTGCGCAACGGGCGCATGGGGAAAATGCCGGCCCACGCCGACATCCTCGGCGAGCAGAAGGCCCATCTCGTGGCTACGTACGTGTACAGCCTCTCGCACGGAGGCTCGAAGGAGTAACGACGTGGGCACGGCGCGGGCCCCAGGCATGGCGACGACCGGAGCGGCGAGGCGGCCCGGTGCGGCGCCGCGAAGCAGCACGGTCGGCAACGGCGAAGTGTCGCTCTACGCCGCGCGCGAGGAGATCTACCAGAAGGAAGTGCAGGGTCCGTGGCAGAACCGCCGCGCGGTCCTGCTCTTCCTGCTCGCCGGTTTCTACGTCGGGCTTCCGTGGGTCACCTGGGAAGGACGCCAGGCCGTCTGGTGGGACGTGCCCGGGCGCAAGTTCTACCTGTTCGAGCTCACCTTCTGGCCGCAGGACTTCATCTACCTGTCGGGGCTCCTGATCCTCGGCGCGCTCAGCCTGTTCTTCTTCACGAACCTCGCCGGGCGCCTGTGGTGCGGCTACGCCTGCCCGCAGACGGTCTGGACGAAGTTCTTCATGTGGATGGAGTGGCTGACCGAGGGCGACCGCAACCAGCGCATCAAGCTCGACCGCGAGCCGTGGAGCCGCCGCAAGGTCGTGAAGAAGACGGCCAAGCACGCCTCGTGGCTCGCGTTCTCGGCGATGGTCGGCGTCACGTTCGTCGGCTATTTCCTGCCGATCCGGGAGCTGCTGCCGCGCATCGCGGTCGGCGACGTGACCGGCGGCGAGAGCGTCTTCCTCGCGCTCGCCTCCCTGCTGCTCTACGCCGACGCCGGTTTCATGCGCGAGCAGATCTGCAAGTACGCGTGTCCGTACGCGCGCTTCCAGGGGGCGATGTTCGATCGCAACACGCTGACGATCTTCTACGACAAGGCCCGCGGCGAACCGCGCGGCGCGCGCAAGCGGAGCGTCGACCCGAAGCAGGCCGGCCTCGGGAGCTGCGTGGACTGCAACCTGTGCGTGCACGTCTGCCCGACGGGCATCGATATCCGCAACGGCACCCAGTACGAGTGCATCGGCTGCGCGGCCTGCATCGACGCCTGCGACCAGGTCATGGACGAGATGGGCTACCCGAAGGGGCTCGTGCGCTACAGCAGCGAGAACCTGCTGGCCGGCCGGCCGGAGCGCGTCCTGCGCCCGCGCGTGCTCGGCTACGGCGCGGCGCTGCTCGTGGTCGCGGGCGCGTGGGCGTGGGGACTCGCCCACCGCATCCCGCTCGACGTCGACGTGATCCGGGACCGCGCGCGCCTGTTCCGCGAGGTCGGGCACGACCAGATCGAGAACGTGTACATGCTGAAGATCATGAACAAGGCGCAGCATCCCGCGACGTACAGCGTCGCCGCGGACTCCGCCTTCACGCTGCTCGGGCCCGGGCGCGTCAGCGTCGAGCCCGGGCAGCTGAAAGACGTTCCGGTGCAGCTGCGCATCCCGCGCGGCGAGCTCGAGGCGACCTCGACACCCGTCGCGTTCGTGGTCGCGTCCGTCGACGACCCGGGCGTCTCCATCACGGAAAAGGCCAGCTTCCTGGCGCCGGCCTCCGTGGCGAAGCCGCGCCACGAGGACGGACACGACGACGACGGCGAGCACTGAAGGGAGGACGAGAGCGATGAACGCAGGGACCCCTGTTTCCCCGCACCGCGCGCGGACCGATACGAAGCCCTGGTACCGGCAGTTCTGGCCGTGGTTCCTGATCGCGCTGCCGCTGACGAGCGTGGTCGCGAGCTTCGTGACGCTGTGGATCGCGGTGACCGACGCCGACGAGGTGCTGCCGCACGAGGGCGACTCGACGTCGTACTCGGCGCCGAGCGGCCCCGCGTCGCCCGAGGCTCCACAGGGGCGCCCCGTCCCCGAGGCGCCGTGACGATCGACCTCGCCGACGGCTGCTTCCACTGCGGCCTGCCGATCCCGGACGGGATCGAGCTGTTCGCGGTCGTCGAAGGCGAGTCGCGCGCGATGTGCTGCGCCGGCTGCGTCGCGGTCGCGGAGCTGATCGGCGAGCGGGGCCTCTCGGCCTACTACCGTTACCGCAACGAACCCGGCGCGAACCCGCAGGCCGCCTCCGCCCTGCTCGACGAGCTGCTTCGCTACGACGAGCCGGCGCTGCAGAAGACGTTCGTGCGCAGCGAGGACGCCGGGGTGCGGTCGGCGACCCTGTCGATCGAGGGAATGCGCTGCGCCGCCTGCACCTGGCTGATCGAGCGCCACCTGCGCGCGCAGGAAGGCGTCGCCGGCGTCTCGGTGAACCTCGGCGCCGGCCGCGCGGAGCTCGCGTGGCAGGACGAGCGCACCAGCCTTTCGACGCTGCTCGCCGAGGTCGCGCGGCTCGGGTACGTCGCGCGGCCCTACCGGCCTGACTGGCACGAGCAGGCCCGCCGCGAGGAGTACCGCGCGGCGCTGCGACGCCTCGTCGTCGCGGGTCTCGGCGCGATGCAGGTCATGATGTTCGGCGTCGGCCTGTACGCGGGCGCGCTCGAGGGCATCGCGGCCGAGTACGAGCACCTGCTGCGCGTCGTCAGCGGGATCGTCGCGACGCCGATCCTCGTCTACTCCGGGCGGCCGTTCTTCGCGGGCGCCTGGCGCGACCTGCGCAACCGCGGGCTCGGCATGGACGTGCCGGTCGCGCTCGCGCTCGCGATCGCCTACGGCGCGAGCGTCTACGCGACGGTGCAGCGCACCGGCGAGGTCTACTTCGATTCGGTCGCGATGTTCGTGTTCTTCCTTTCGTGCGGGCGCTTCGTCGAGATGCGCGCGCGGCAGGACGCCGCCGCCGCGGTCGAGGCGGCGCTGCGGCATCCCCCGGAGACCGCGACGCGGCTCGCCGGAGTCGACGACGGCGCCGGCGAGCTGGTGTCCGTCTACGACCTCGTTCCCGGCGACCTCGTGCTGGTCCGTCCCGGGGAGACGTTCCCGGTCGACGGGCGCCTCGCGCGCGGCAGCGGCTGGGTCAACGAGTCGATGCTGACCGGCGAGCACTGGCCGCGCGCGCGCCGCGAGGGCGACGAGGTCGCCGGCGGAACGCAGAACGGCGAGAGCCCGCTCGTCGTCGAGGCGGTCCGCACCGGCGCCGACACGTCGTGGGCCGCGATCGTGCGCCTCGTCGACCTCGCGGCGCAGTCGCGGCCGCGCCTGGCGCGCCTGGCCGACCGCGTGGCGCGCGTGTTCGTGCCGGCCGTGCTCCTCGTCGCGGGCGCGACGTTCTGGGCCTGGTGGCGCGTCGATCCGTCGCAGGCGTTCTGGATCGCGCTCGCGGTGCTCGTGATCACGTGCCCGTGCGCGCTGTCGCTCGCGACGCCCGCGGCGTTGACGGCGGCGGCCGGCGGCGCGCTGCGGCGCGGCCTGCTGCTGCGCAGCGGGCAGGCGCTCGAGGCGTTGCAGAAGACGACGCACGTCGTGTTCGACAAGACCGGCACGCTGACGCTCGGGCGGTTCCGCCGGCGCGCGGTCCGTCCGATGGGCGAGCTCCCGGAGCGCCGCTGCCTCGAACTCGCGGCCGCGCTCGAGCGCTTCTCGGAGCATCCGGTCGCGCGCGCGTTCGACGACGTGGAGGCGTCGTCCGTCGCGCTTTCCGGCGTGACGGCCTCGGCGGGTGCGGGTGTCGAAGCGACCGTCGACGGGCGGCGGGTGCGCATCGGCGCGCCGTCGTGGGTGCACGAGCTGTACGGAAGCCCGGAGGCGATCCCGGCGCACGACGGCGATGCGACCGGAGTCCTGCTCGGCGACGAGGGCGGGCCGATCTGCCGCTTCGAGCTCGAGGACACGCCGCGCCCGCAGGCGCGCGAGACGGTCCGGCGGCTGCGTGAGGCGGGACTGGGCGTGAGCCTCGTCAGCGGCGACGCGCCCGGCGCGGTGGCCGTGCTCGCGAGCGCGGTCGGCATCGACGACGCGCACGCGGCGGCGACGCCCGAGCGCAAGGTCGCCTTCGTGCAGGAGCTGCAGCGCGCCGGAGCCGTCGTGCTGATGGTCGGCGACGGCGTCAACGACGCGCCGGTGCTCGGCGCGGCGCAAGTGTCGATCGCGATGGGCGGCGGCACCGACCTCGCGCGCAGCCGCGCCGACGGCGTGCTGCTGACGGAGCACCTCGGCGCGATCCCCGACGTCGTCGAGCTCGCGCGCGCCGCGCGCCGCGTGATGCACGAGAACCTCGGCTGGTCGGTCGCCTACAACCTGGTCGCTCTCCCGCTCGCGGCGCTCGGCCACGTGACGCCGTGGATCGCGGCGATCGGCATGTCGCTGAGCTCGCTCGTCGTCGTGCTGAACGCGGTGCGGCTCGGCCGGCCGCCGCGCGTGGCGCCCGAGCCGGCGGCCGCCTCGACGCCGCGCGCGGCGCGGCTGCCGCGGGAGGTGCCCGCATGAGCATGCTGTTCGTGATGATCCCGCTCGCGCTCGTGCTGCTGGCGCTGGCGGTCGCCGCGTTCTTCTGGGCCGTGCGCACCGGGCAGTTCGACGACCTCGAGAAGCACGGGATGCTCGTGCTGTTCGACGACGAGCCGGTCGCGCCGCCGCCTGCCGGTCGGCCGGGCGGTGAGCCTCGTGCCGGCGAAGCGCCGCCGGGTCGCGCCGACGCCGCGGCGGCCGGCGCGGGCCGCTTCGCGAGCGGCGGCGCAGGGATGCCGCGATGAGCTTCGTGATGGCAGGCCTCGCGATGGGCTTCCTCGGCAGTTCGCACTGCCTCGGCATGTGCGGCGGCATCGCCGGCGCGCTCGCGGCCGCCAGGCCGGACCCGGGCGGCGGAGCGGCGCCGCGCGACCTCGCGCGCGGGCTGCTCTGCAACACCGGCCGCATCGCGAGCTACGCGGCGATGGGCGCGGCGACCGGCGCGTTCGGCGCGGCGCTGGCCGGCCTCGGCGGCACCACCGGCATGTTCGCGCTGCGTGCGCTCGCGGCGCTGCTGATCGTGGCGACGGGACTCTACCTGGCCGGCTGGTCGAGCGGGATCGCGCGCATTGAAGCGGCCGGCGGTCGTGTCTGGCGTCGCGTCGCGCCGCTCGCCCGGAAGGCGCGCGCATCGTCGTCGCCGCTCGCGCCGCTGGCGTTCGGCGCGCTGTGGGGCTGGCTGCCTTGCGGGCTCGTCTACAGCGCGCTCGCGGTGGCGGCGGCGTCGGGCTCCGGAGCCGGCGGAGCGCTGACGATGGCGGCGTTCGGCCTCGGCACGCTGCCCGCCACGCTCGCGATCGGCCTGTTCGCGGGACGGGGCGCGGCCGCGCTGCGCACGCACGCCGCGCGCCGGCTGGCCGGGACGATGATCGTCGGGTTCGGCCTCTGGACGTTCGCGGCGGCGGCGTCCGCGTGGTCGCCGCACGCGCCGGCGTCCGGGAGTTGCCACGAGACCGTCGCGGCGGCGCCGGCGGACTGACCACGGGCAAGCCGCGGCGTCCGGCGGCGCGTGCGTCAGAGCATCCCGTCGCAGCGCGCGAAGCCCGAGAACGCGGCGCAGTCCTCGGCCTGGCCGAGCGCGCCGTTGGCCGTGCGGCAGGCCAAGCACTTCGCCAGTTCTTCGAAGCAGGCCGTCAGTCCGGCGGCGTCGATCGCGGTGCCCTCGCAAAGGTTCGCGAGCGCGCCGGGCGCGCGGCCCTCGTCGACCCGACACTTCGAGAACGCGCGCGCGAACTTCGAAAGGGCGCGGCCGAAACGGCTCTCCGTCGAAGCGTCGACCGGGCACGCGAACGGCTTGGCGCCGCCGTCGGCGCACGAGGCCGCGTCGGGGACGGCCTTGCGGATCGTCGTCGAGACCAGGCGGGCGACGCGGCGCGTGCAGCGGCGCTCGTCGGCGTCGTCGGGGGCCGCGCGCGGAAGCCCGAGCTCGTGGCGGATCTCGAAGTCGTAGCCGCGCTCGGCGCAGACCAGGCATTCGGCGACGTCGTCGATGGTCGTGATCGCGGGGACCTCGGCGTCGCAGCCGGCCCATTCGTTCCCGCAGGTCGCCGGTCCGAAGTCGGCGACGGCCGCGCCGCTCGCGATCGCTGCCCGGCACGACGACGAGTCGCCCGCGACGCGCCTTCGCAGCTCGTTCTCGTGGATCGCGGTGTGCTCGTCGGTCTCGACGCAGGCGTCGTAGTTCAGCGACTTCAGGCACCGGCCGACCTGCGCGATGCGACCGCGCTTCACGCCCGCGATCGCGCGCACGATGTCCTGGTGGCAGCGGTTGACCGCGTCGGCGTCGACGGCAAGGGCCGCGTGCGGGACGCCGATCGAGAGAGCCAGCGCGAACACGATCCTGGCGCGGATCCTCATGGTGCGCTTCTCCTCGCCCAGTCGCTCGGCGCCACCCCCGTCCAGCGCCGGAACGCGCGCGAGAACGCGCTCGTGTCGGCGAAGCCGAGCACGAACGCGATCTCGGTGACCGGCAGGCGCCCTTCCTCGAGGTAGCTCTTCGCGAGCGCGAGCCGCGCCTCGGCGAGCAGGTCCTTGAAGGACGTCCCCTCGCCGGCGAGCAGCCGCTGGAGGCTGCGCGGGCTCGTGCCGAGGCGGCGCGCGATCGCGGCCTTCGTCGGGGCTCCGCTCGGCAGGCTGTCGAGGAGCGCCTCGCGGGTCTTCGCGAGCACGCCCTGCTGGTCGAGCCGCGCGAGGTAGCGCACGACGACTTCGTCGTTCTGTCGCGCGAGCTCGGCATTGGCGGCCGGCACCCGGCGGTCGAAGTCCTCGCGCGAGAACTCGAGGAAGTTCACAGCCGCGCCGAACTCGACCGGGCAGCGCAGCGTGCGCTCGTACGGCGCGGGATCGGCCGGCTGCGCCCGCTGCAGCCCGACGCGCAGCGGGCGCACGTCGCGCCCGCCGTGCAGGAGCCTCGCCTGCCGCACCATCACCGCGATCGACGCGTCGACCGCTTCCGGCGGAACCGCGCCGCGGCCGGCGGACACGTCGAGCACCACCCGGCAGCGATCGGCGCGATCCTCGATCGCGAGCCGGAAGATCTCCCCGATCACGCGGCGGTGCCGCAGGATGCGCTCGATCGCCTCGCGCAGGGTCGCGCTCGCGAGCACGGCATAGCCGAGCGCGTGGAACGTCGTCTGCATCGTGTGTCGCGCGGCCTCGAGCGCGAACGCCGGCTCCCCCGTCTCCTCGACCGCGAGCTTCCACAGGCGGGTCAGCGCGGCGCGCGGCACGCGGCCGTTGGCGTCGGCGAGCGTGCCGGCGTCGATGCCGGCGCGCGCCGCGATCGCGGCGCCGTCGAGCCCGCGCGCGTCGAGAGCGCGCACGATCGTCGCGCTCCAGCTCGCGAGCGTCGTGGAAGTCGAAGAGGGGTCGGACGGGCTCGGCATGGGGACGAGGACGAAGTTCCACATGCCCGGCACCGATGGAACCCCGGGCGCCGTGGCGGGCCGCGCCGGCGCCATCGTGCCGCGGCGGCCCGGGATCGCGGGGCGTCTGGCCCGTTCGGCCAAGCGGTCGGCTCGCGCGGCCAAGCGCGCCACCCGCTGTCGTGCCTACACTCCGGGCCCATGAGCACCCCACCCGCCACCGCCGAGCCGCTGATCCGCGTCGTCGACGTCGCCTTCCCCCGATTCCAGGCGCCGGACCTCGATCGCATGGAAGCCTTCCTCGAGGCGTTCGGCATGACGCGCGCCGCCCGCACCGATCGCACGCTGTACATGCGCGGCACCGATCCGGCCCATCACGTCCATGTGACTCACCTCGGCGAACCGGCCTTCCTGGGTCTCGCGTTCCGGGCGTCGAGCGCCGCAGACCTCGCGAAGCTGGCCGCGGCGACCGGCGCGAGCGTCGAGGCGCTCGACGAGCCCGGCGGCGGCTCGGCCGTGCGCCTCGAGGATCCCGACGGCCGTCTCGTCGACGTCGTGCACGGGCTGGCCGAGCACCAGCCGCTGCCGCTGCGCACGCACCCTCCGCTCAACGACGGCAGCGCACGCCCGCGCGTCGGGACGCTGCAGCGCGTGTCGCCGGGGCCCGCGCAGGTGAAACGTTTCGGCCACGCCGCGCTGAAGACGACGAAGCTCGACGAGACCTGGGAGTGGTACCGCCGCACGCTCGGCCTGCTGGTGTCCGACGAGTTCTACATCGAGGGGCCGGACAAGCCGGCCGGACGCTTCGTGCGCTGCGACCGCGGCGCGGAGCCGACCGACCACCACACGCTGCTGATCCTCGACGCGCCCGAGGCCAGGCTCGGCCACTGCGCGTGGGAGGTCGCCGACTTCGACGACCTGATGGTCGGCCGCGAGCACCTGCTCGCGAACGGGCACGGCGGTCACCCGTACTGGGGGATCGGCCGCCACGTGCTCGGGGGCCAGATCTTCGACTACTGGAAAGACCCGCTGGGCTTCACGGTCGAGCACTGGACCGACAGCGACCTGCTGCGCGCCGACACGCCGGCGGGATCGCACCCGATCTTCGCGGCGCTGAACCAGTGGGGACCGCTGCCCCCGCCCGACCTCGACTTCTGAGGAGACGAAGCACGATGGATCTCGGAATCTCCGGACGGCGCGCGATCGTGTGCGCGTCCAGCAAAGGGCTCGGGAAGGCTTGCGCGACGGCGCTCGCGCGCGAGGGCGTGCTGGTGACGATCAACTCGCGCGACGGGGAACGCCTCGCCGCCGCCGCGGCCGACATCGAGCGGGACACCGGCGCGAGCGTGCAGGCGGTGGCCGGCGACATCGGGCTCGAATCGACGCGCGCGGCGTTGCTGGAAGCGTGCCCCGCGCCGGACATCCTCGTCACGAACAACGGCGGGCCGATGCCGGGCCGCTACCAGGACTGGGACCGCGACGCGTGGATCGCCGCGCTGGACGCGAACCTCGTCGCGCCCGCGCTGATGATCGCGGCGGTCATCGACGGCATGGTCGAGCGACGCTTCGGCCGGATCGTCAACATCCTGTCGGCGATGGTCAAGACGCCGGTCGCGCCGATGGGACTGTCGTCGGGGGCGCGCAGCGGGCTGCTCTCGTACTGCAAGGGGGTCTCGCGCGAGGTCGCGCACGCGAACGTCACGATCAACAACCTGCTGCCGGAGCGCATCGACACCGAGCGGCAGAAGTTCATGGCCGAGCTTTCGGCGGCGATGAAGGGCCAGAGTGTCGAGCAGGCCTACGACGAGATCCGCGCGTCGCTCGCCGCGCGGCGGCTCGGCACGCCGGCCGAGTTCGGCGACGCCTGCGCGTACCTGTGCTCGGCGCAGGCCGGCTTCCTGTCCGGGCAGAACCTGCAGCTCGACGGCGGCACGTACCCGGGCATCGTCTGAAGACGGCGGGAGGACGGGAGTGCAGACGATCGAAACCGACGTGCTCGTGGTCGGAGCCGGGCCGACCGGCCTGACGATGGCGCTGCTGCTCTCGAGGCTGGGCCTTCGCGCGCACCTCGTCGAGCGGCGGCCGACGGCGCAGCGCGCGCCGGCGGCGCACGTGATCAACGCGCGCACGTTCGAGATCTGGCGCCAGGCCGGCGTCGACATGGACGCGGTCTTCGCGCTGACGAAGGACCCTCGCGACGCCGGCGCCGTGCACTGGGTGACGCGGCTCGGCGGCGAGGTGCTCGGCTCGCTTCCGTACGAACGGCAGGGCGACGACGTGCTCGCGTACACGCCGACGCCGCTGCGCAACCTCGCGCAGCACCGGCTCGAGCCGCTGCTCGCGCGCGAACTCGCCGCCGGGACCGGGACTGCCGTCCACTACTCCCACCGCTGGGAGTCGTCGACGCAGCAGGCGGACCACGTGGTCTCGACGCTGCGCGACCTCGAGGCGGAGCGGCCGTACGCGGTCCGCAGCCGCTACGTCGTCGGCGCCGACGGCGCCGGCAGTCCCGTGCGCAAGTCGCTCGGCATCGCGTGCGTCGGCCCCGACCGCGTGCAGGCGTTCGTGATGATCCATTTCGAGGCGAACCTGCGCGCGCTCGTCCGCGACGATCCCGGGGTGATCTTCTGGGTCAGCGACCCGGCCTGCAGCGGCACGTTCGTCGCGCACGACCTCGACCGCGAGTGGGTGTTCATGCACGCGTGGGATCCCGATCGCGAGGACGCGGCCGACTACGACGAGCAGCGTTGCCTCGCGCTCGTGCGCGCCGCGATGGTCGAGGCCGGCGCCGACGCGCCGATCCGGATCCGCACGGTCTCGCCGTGGGTCATGACGTCGCAGGTCGCCGACCGGTACCGCGACGGGCGCATCTTCCTCGCCGGCGACGCGGCGCACCGCTTCCCGCCGACCGGCGGCATGGGGCTGAACACCGGCGTGCAGGACGCGCACAACCTCGCGTGGAAGATCTCGGCCGTGGAGCGCGGTTGGGCCGGGGAGGCGCTGCTCGACACCTACGAGGGCGAGCGGCGGCCGATCGCCGAGTACAACGCGAACCAGAGCCTGACCAACGCGATGCGGATGCTGGAAGTCGTGCAGGCGCTCGGCGCCAACGACGCGCCCGGCGTCGCGAGCGCGAACTTCGAGCGCATGCTCGCGAGCGCCGATCGCCGCCGCGAGGTCGCGGGCGCGATCGCGAACCAGGCGGAGCATTTCGACATGTTCGGGCTGCAGCTCGGCTTCGCCTACGAAGGCCCGGCGATCGTGCCGGACGGAACGCCGAAGCCGGTCCCCGCGAACCCGGTGCGCGAGTTCGTGCCGAGCGCGCGGCCGGGCTCGCGCCTGCCGCACGGCTGGATCACGCGCGACGGCGCGCGCGCCTCGACGCTCGATCTCGTCCGCGGCGACGAGGTCGTGCTGCTCGCCGCGCCCGAGGCCGGCTGGCGGGAAGCCGCGGCCGCGGCGGCGATCCCGGTCCGGGTCGTCGAATGGACGCGCGACGTCGACGATCCCGGGGACTGGTGGCGGCGAATCGCGGGACTCGGCGACGGAGGAGCGCTGCTCGTTCGTCCGGACCAGCACGTCGCGGCGCGCTTCGCGGTGCGGCCCGCCGATCCGGCGGCGGCGCTTGCCGGCGCGCTCGCCGCTTTCGCCGTCGCCTCGCGCGTGCGAGGGTCCGGACCATCCCGTCGGGACGCGGCAGCGTCGTGAGGCCCGAACCATGTCGAAGGCGGTGTTGCTCGCGATGATCTCGACCCTGCTCGCAGCCTGTTCCCCGAAGTGGGAGCCCGCGTTCGACGAGCGCCTTCCCGACGGCGAATCCGCCAGCGTCGAGATCGCGAATCCGGCCGAGGCGCTCACGTTCGCGCGCTACCCGTCCCCCTCCGGACCGCGTGTCGTGCTCGTCACGTCGTGGTCGCAGGGTCAGGTCGAGGGCATCGACGTCGCGACGCTGCACGGCCGCGAATCGAGCGACGCCGCCCAGTTGATGGTCGAGGTCGGCTACGACCGGCTGCTCGCCGACGTCGCGCAGGCGCCCGCGGCGCTGCGCGTGAGCGTTCCCGCCGACCGGCTGCTGTTGCCGGTCGACTTCGGCGAGGCCCACATCGCCGTCGGCACGAACTACCCCGAGCACGCGAGCGACGCCGGCACGACGAGGCCGTTCCTGTTCCCGAAGCTCGTCCGGCCGACCGCATCCGGCGATCCGGTCGGCGCCGGGGACGGGCTGCTCGACTACGAAGTCGAGCTCGCCGTCGTGCCGCTCGAGCCGCTCGCGAAGAACGAGTCCCCGCGCGTGCTCGGCCTGATGCTCGCGAACGATTTCACGGACCGCGAGACGCTGCTGCACGCGGTCGACCGCGGCGACGTCGAGTCCGGGAAGGGCTTCACGACCGGCAAGAGCTTTCCCGGCTACCTGCCGGTCGGCCAGCTGCTCGTCGTGCCGCGCGACTGGCGCACGTTCGCGAAGGGAATCGAGCTTCGGCTGTTCGTGAACGGAAGCCTGCGCCAGCGGGCGAAGGTCGCGGAGATGGTGTGGGACGTCGACGAGGTGCTGCGCCAGGTCTGGGCGCGCGACGGCGTGCGCTGGGAACACCGCGGCGCCGAGGTCGCGCTGTTCGAGGGAGACGGGATCCCGGCGCGCACGCTCGTGCTGACGGGCACGCCGCACGGCACCGTGTTCGACGGCGTCCCGCCGCAGGTGATCGCGCGCGGCCTCGTTTCGTTCCTCTTCGGCGGCTGGAGCCGGGGCGTCCCGGGCAGCGTGATCGAGGCGTACGTCGCGAGCGCTCGCAAGGCGAAAGCCTACCTGCAGCCCGGGGACGAGGTACTGATCCACGTGCAGCGCCTCGGGCAGATCCGCAGCCGCGTCGTGCCCTGACGCCGGCCGCCCCGACGCTGGCGGTTCCGGCGCGATCGACGGACCCGCCGGGACCGGGGCGGGTTCGGCGAGCGCCGGCCGCGGATCCTTCCCAGCGCTGCGCACGGCGCGGAGCGCGCCTTCCCCCGGCTGCGAAACGCGCCGCGTCGGACCGCGGGCCGGCGTTCCCGCGCGGGCGCGCGCGGACGCGACGTTGCGGGTCCGCGCGCGAACCCGGTCACCCGCGCGACGCGGGGCCGCGGCTCTGGCCCGCGGCTTGCTGAGCCACGACATGCTTCGACCCGACCGCTTCCGCGATCCCGTGCGCGCCGACGCCGACGTGATCGTCGTCGGCGCCGGCATGGGCGGCCTCGTGGCGGCCGCGCTGCTGGCCCGCGACGGACGCCGCGTGCTCGTGCTCGACGGCCACTACGTCCCCGGCGGCAACGCGAGCGTGTTCCGGCGCAAGAACTGGGAGTTCGACGTCGGCATCCACTACCTCGGCGACTGCCAGCCGGGCGGCCTGATCCCGTCGATCCTCGACGCCTGCGGCGCGAGCGTGACGTTCCGGCCGATGGATGCGGAGCTCGAGCAGCTGACGTTCCCGGACTTCGAGTTCACGATCCCCGCCGACCGGCGCGAGTTCGAACGCCGCCTCGTCGAACGCTTCCCGTCCGAGAGGAGAGGCATTCGCCGCTACGTCCGCTTCCTCGGGCAGGTCGACCGCGTCGTCGAGGCGCAGGCGTCGGGTTCGAAGTGGAAGGCGCTCCTCGCGCTGGTCTCCTCTCCGCTCGTGCTGCGCTATGCGAACCGCAGCTTCGGCGAGTTCCTCGACTCCTGCACGCACGACGCGCGGCTGCGCGCCGTCGTCACGGCGCAGAACGGAACCTACGCGATCGCCCCGCGCGACGTTTCGGCGGTCCTGCACGCGGGACTGCAGAACCACTACTTCTCGAGCGGCGGCTGGTACCCGGAAGGCGGCGGACAGGTGATGGCCGACCGCCTCGCCGACGCGATCGAGGACGCCGGCGGCCAGGTGCGGCTTCGCACGCGCGTCGGCCGCATCCTCGTCGAGGACGGCGCCGTCGCGGGCGTCACCTTCACGAACAAGCACCTCGGGACGCGAACCGTGCGTGCGCCCGTCGTGATCAGCAACGCGGACCTCAAGAAGACGGTGCTCGGCCTGGTCGGGGCGGAGCACTTCCCGCGCGAGTACGTCGAGCGAATCCGCGGGTTCGAGATGGCGCTGCCGCTGTTCGTCGTCTATCTCGGCCTCGACATCCCGGCCGACGCGCTCCCGTACGGCAACGTGAACCGCTGGCGGTTCGGCAGCACGGACTTCGACGGCGAGTACGACCGGATCGCGGCCGGCGAGATGCCCGACCCGCCGTTCCTCTACATCGCGACGGCGTCGCGCAAGGACCCCCACAACCCCAAGCTCGCGCCGCCGGGGCACACGAACCTGCAGATCATGACGGTTCCGCCGGCCGATCCCGCGTTCTGGGGCGTCAGCGCCGAGGAGCTTGCCGACGGAAGCTACCACGCGAGCGAGAAGTACGCGGCGGTCAAGCACCGCCTGATGCAACGGCTGATCGCGGAAGCCGAGCACGTCATCCCGGGCTTGTCGTCGCACATCGTGTTCCGGGAAGCCGCGACGCCGCTCACGCACACGCGCTATACGGAATCGACGGGCGGCACGTCGTACGGCATCGCCGCCACGCCGTCGCAGTTCCTCCAGAAGCGGCCGGGCGCGCGCACGCCGATCCGCGGGCTGCTGCTGGCCGGGGCTTCCACGCGAGCGGGCCACGGCATCGCGGGCGCGATGATGTCCGGCGTGCACGCCGCCGGCGCGGTGATGGGCCGCGCGCCGCTGCGCGGGGCGCGGCCGGGCTGAAACCGGCGGGCTGCCGCCGACCCGTCCACGCCGCCGGGCTGGATCGGCCCGGCCGGCGGTCAGCTCCCGTTCCGGGTTGGCGACAGGCCGAGTCGGCTCGCGGCGACCTCGACGTCGTCGCGCCACGACGGCGCCGACGTGTCGACGCGTCCGCGGCGCGCCTCGGGCCACTCGTGCGGCTCCTCGAACTCTGCGCGCATCGCATCGTAGAGCCCGGGGCCGGCTTCCGAGGCGTCGTTGCCGGCGGACGCGCGCGCCGCGAGCCGCTCGATCACCTCGTCCTTCGGCGCGACGATCTCGACGAGGAAGGCTTCGCAACCGCGGCCGCGCGCCCAGGCCGCCGCCTTCGCGCGCCAGGCGCGGCGCGAGAACGTCGCGTCGAGGATCGCGGTGCGGCCCGAGCCGACGACGTGCGCCGCCTGCGCGAGCATGCGGTCGTAGACGGCCGCGCGCGCCGCGTCGCTGTAGCGATCGGCGCCGTAGGGCGCGTCGACCTGCGGCCGGGCCGGGGGCTCGTCCGAGGCGTTTCGCCCGGTCTCCGGCGAACTTTCGCGCAGCCGGTCCGAGGAGATCACGACGCCGCCGGACGCGTCGGCGATCGTCTCGGCCACGGTGGTCTTGCCGGTGCCGATCGTGCCGCACGTCAGCACGAGGCGGCCCGGTCCGCGCGGCTGCAGGAACGACAGCCCGAGATCGAGGTGGTCGCGCACGCTCCGCTCCGCGTGCTCGCGCTGCGGGGCCGGCATCGCTTCGTCGACGGCGACGAGCGACGCGACCTTCGCCCGCACGAGGGCGCGGTAACTCAGGAAGTAGTCGACGACGGCGAACAGGTGGTAGTCGCCGGCGTCGCGGGCGTAGCGTCGCAGGAAGCGCGCCGCCAGGTCCGCGCGGCCGCGGTAGGCGAGGTCCATCGCCAGGAACGCCGCGTCGGACGCGGCGTCGATGCGACGGAAGTCGTCGCGGAACTCGAGGCAGTCGACCATCAGCGGTTCGCTGTCGTCGCGCTCGAACCAGACGTGCTCGCAGTGCAGGTCGCCGTGGCCGTCGACGACGCGGCCGGCCGCGCGGCGCGCCTCGAACTCGTCGCGGCGATCGTTCGCGAAGACCTCCGCGAGGCGGCGCGCCTCGTCGATCTCCCCGGGCGGCGCCAGCGACGCCGGCGCGTGCGCGAGCGCGTCGAAGTTCGCGCGCGCAGGGGCCGTCGTGGTCGCCAGCCACTCGTCCGGCGGGACCGGCGCCGGACGCCCGAGCGAGTGCGCGGCGTGGAAGGCGGCGAGCCGCGCGGCCACCCGGTCGACGTGCGCCGGCCCGGCTTCGCCGCGTTCCAGCAGGCCCTTCAGGTCGCGCCCGGCCGGCAGGCGGCGCATCACCACGCAGTGCTCGACGACGGCCGGATCCCCGGACGGCGTTTCCATCGTCGGGCCGACGACGGCCGTGCGATTCCCATCCACGAGAATCGGCGCGAGCCCGAGGTACACGTCCGGCGCGAGGCGCCGGTTCAGCGCGACCTCGCGCCGGCAGTCGGCGAGCCGTTCCGCGGGGTCCGAAAAGTCGAGGAACGCGAGCCGGACCGGGCGACGCAGCTTGTAGGCCCGCTCTCCGGTCAGGAAAACGTGGGAAATGTGGGTGTCGAGGCGGCGGATGCCCGCCTGCGCGCTCGCATCGTGGGGGTACGCGGGCGGACGGTCGAGGTCGTCCAGCCAGTGGGGCTCGGCGGCGGCGGAGGTCATCGGGACGTCTCTACCCAGACGGCGGCTCTGGCACGAATGCTGCTGTTCGGGCGCATGCTTTCGTCCAGCGAATCCCGTGCCGAGTTCGATCTCGAGTCCCCGCCCGCGGCCGAGCCCGCGTTCAGCGTGCGTCCGCAGCCCCAGGCGGCCGACGGCTACGAGGCGAGCCCGCTGGTGGTCTTCTACGAGACCACGCAGGCCTGCGACCTCGTGTGCGCGCATTGCCGCGCCTGCGCGCAGCCGAAGCGCCATCCGCTCGAGCTGACGCCGGAGCAGTCGCTCGCGCTGGTCGACGACCTCGCGCGCTTCCCGCAGCCGCCGCTCGTCGTGCTGACCGGCGGCGATCCGATGAAGCGGCCGGACGTCTACGACCTCGTCTCGCACGGCGTCGCGCGCGGCCTCGTGATGGGCATGACGCCGTCGGCGACGCCGCTCGTGACGAAGGACGCGCTGCTCCGGCTCGCCGACGCCGGCCTTTCGCGGCTGGCCGTCAGCATCGACGGCGCGAACGCCGCGAGCCACGACGGCCTGCGCGGCGTGCCCGGAAGCTTCGCCCGCAGCTTCGAGATCCTGCGCGACGCGCGCGAGTGCGGACTGCCGCTGCAGGTCAACACGACCGTGCATCGCGGCAACGTCGGTGAGCTGCTCGAGCTCGCCGACCTGCTCGACGACACCGGCATCGTGCTGTGGTCGGTGTTCTTCCTGGTCCCCGTCGGCCGCGCGATGGCCGACCGCCGCATCGAGCCCGGGCAGTACGAGGAAGTCTTCGCGCTGCTCGCGCGCGAGGCGCGACGCCGCGGCTACGTGATCAAGACGACCGAGGCGCCGCACTACCGGCGCTTCGTGCTGCAGCAGCGCAAGCAGGCGAGGCGGCGCTCCGGCTCGGCGGGCGCGCCGCTGCTGGTCGGCACCGGGGCCGCGCCGGCCGGCATGATGGGCACGAACGACGGCAAGGGCGTGCTGTTCGTCGGCCATACCGGCCACATCCAGCCGAGCGGGTTCCTGCCGCTGCCGTGCGGCCGCTTCCCCGACGAGTCGGTCGTCGACGTCTACCAGCATCACCCGCTGTTCCGGTCGCTGCGCGACAGCGACCGCTTCGGCGGCAAATGCGGCGTCTGCGAGTTCCGCAGCCTCTGCGGCGGTTCGCGCGCGCGCGCGTTCGCGCTGACCGGTGACGCGCTCGCCTCCGACCCGGACTGCGCCTACCAGCCTCCGCGCTGGTTGCGCGCGAGCGCCCCGGTCGCCTGACCTCGCAGCCGGTGTTCTCGCCGCGGTGGGGCGAAATTCGCCCCTGCGCCCGCGCTCCGCACCGGCTATGCTGGCCGCCCGTGAACCTTCGAGTCTGGGCCAACGCGGCGCTGGCGGCCGTGCTCGTCGTCTGCTGCCGTCCCGCGGCCGCCCTCGACGAAGCCGGCCGCTGCCTGCACGACAAGCTGCACGCCGACCGCGCGGCCACGTCCCGTTATCTCGCCTGCACCCGCTTCGCGGCGGGCTCCGACGTGCGCGCCGACTGCGTCGCCCGCGCCGAGGGAAAGCTTCGTCGCCGTCTCGCGGTCGCCGACGCCCGCGCCGCCGCGGAGGGTTTCGTCTGCCCGGCCGGCGCCGAGGCGCTCGGCCTCGTGGGGCCGGACGCGTGGCCGCTCCGGTTCCTCGACGAGGTCGTGCCGGGCACGGGTGCGTGCGCGCGGCTGGTCGGCATCGCCTCCCGTCGCTACGCGCGTCGCTGGAGCCGCTGCCTCGAAGACGGCCTCCTGCGCGGCCACGACCCGGACGAGTGCGCCGCGCGGGCCCGCTCGCGTTTCGAAGTCGACTACGCGCGCGCCGAGGCTTGTGTCGCCGTCGACGCCGCGAGCGCGCGAGAGGCGCTGGAGCACGAAGTTTCCGAGTCGGCCTCGCGACTCGTCGTGCGCTGCGGCGACCACGTGATCGCAGGGCGCGAGGAGTGCGACGACGGCAACTCGACGGACGGCGACGGTTGCAGCGCCGACTGCCTCCCCGAGCGCTGCGGGGTCGTCGACGGCGGCGGCGTGGCCTGCGTCGCGTGCCCGGCCGATTCGGTCCCGACGCCGGACTACGACGGCTGCCGATGCGCGCACGGTTTCGAGGGCGAGCCGGGCGCGTGCGTCGACATCGACGAGTGCGTCGGGCTGGACCACGCGTGCAGCGAGGATCGGCCCTGCGTGAACCTTCCCGGCACGTACGCGTGCGCGATCGAGTGTACGCCCGAGGCGTTCCACGCGGCGCTCGCCGGCTGCGGCGCTCCGACGGGCGCGATCGCGTTCGCGTGCAGCGACGCGACCATCGCGATTCCCGCGGGCATGGTCGGGCGCGAGGTGTTCTGCGACGGCCTGACGATCGACGGCGCGGGGCGCGACATCACGTTCGAGCTCGCGCCGCTGTGCTGGCAGACGGTGGTCGAGCCGTCCCAGTGCCCCGGCGGCCTCGCGACCGACGGCACCTGCCGCTGCCCCGACGTCGACTCCGGCGACACGTTCCTGCGGCTGCGCGGCAGCGGCAACGTCGTGCGCGACCTGACGGTGCGGGGGTTCTTCGAGGGCATCCCGGCGCGCGGTCGCGGGAACCTCGTCGAGAACGTGCGCTTCGAGCGGATGTGCGACGACGCCTTCGGGACGGTCAACGAGGGCGCCGGGAACGTGTTCCGCAACCTCGTCGTGCGCAACGGCTGCGACAAGTGCTCCGAGAACCACGGCGACTTCGCGCGGACCGACGCGGACCCGCGCCTGGATACGCACTACAACGCGATCCTCGACGGCATCCGCTTCGAGGGCTGCGCGACCCCGGTCCGGGTCTCGACTTCCGGGCGTTTCCTGCTGCGCGACGTCGTGATGACGGGTGGGGACGCAGGGTTCCCGTGCGACGGGCCGCGCTTCACGGCCGCGAGCGCTTCGGATCGCGTCGTCGTGCGTCTCGAACGCAGCACGATCGAGGGTTGCCGGCGCGGCATCCGGTTCGGTCTCGGCGCCGAGGGTGTCGTTCTCCACAGTCGCATCGCGAACGGCGGACTGCGCGGCGTGCGCGTCGCCTCGAACGCGCGCGTCTCGGTCGAAGGCACGACGATCGACGGCAACGGGGGCGGCCGGTCGACCGAGCCCGGATTCGGCGGCGCGGCCGTGCTCGCCGAAGGGCTGCTCGATCTTGGCGGCGGCGCGCTCGAGATCGACGGGGCGATCGTGACGAGCGCGGGCGGCAACTCGATCTGCGCGAACGCCGGCCCGGACGGTTTCGCGCGCGAAGTCGACAACGCGACGGCCAACACGGTCCCGGCGCGGGGAAACTGGTGGTGCTCGGCCTCCTCGCCGGACAGCCGGATCCTCGGGCCGGCTGCCACGGAGCCGCAGCTGGATCGCGCCCCGGCCGGGGTGATCCCGGCCGGCGACTGATTCGGCGAAGTTCGGCGTTCCACGCTCATTCCGCCAGCGCGCATGCACCCCGGAAAACGCCGGTCGCGCGGCTCCAGGGTCGCAGGGCGATCAAGCCGGGCGCGGCGGCGTTTCGAGGAGATCGAGCAGAACGGCTTCCAGGTCGTCCAGCGAGAATGGTTTCTGAAGGAAGCTGGTGAACGGTTCGGGGGCTGAAGTCCTCGACTCCGCCGGGTAGCCGGAGATCCGGAGCACGCGGATTTCGGGGCGCGACGCCCGCAGTTTTCCTGCGAGGGCGTCCCCGGACATCTCGGGGAGCATGATGTCGGTGATGATCGCGTCGATGGTATCGGCGTGCGCGCTGGAGATCGCCAGGGCCTCGGACGGCGTCGCTGCGGCCAGTACGCGATATCCGGCTCCCGTCAGTCTCTGCTGCAGCAGTTCCCGCAGCGCGTCCTCGTCCTCCACGAGCAGCAATGTCGCCGACTCCGGTCGTTTGCTGGTGGACCGTGCGGAATCCTGGAGGAGGGCCGGCGACCTGTCCGACGTCGGGAGCCGAATCTCGAACGTCGTTCCGTGGCCGACTTCCGTGTTCACCGTGATCTCGCCGTTGCTCTGGCGGACGATGCCGTACACGGTGGCCAGTCCGAGCCCCGTTCCCTTTCCATGCGCCTTCGTGGTGAAGAACGGTTCGAAGATCCGTGACGCCGTATGCGTATCCATCCCGCACCCGGTGTCGCCGATCTCCAACGCCACCACGGGTCCGCGGACACCTGGCGAAGACGGCGCGATTTCTTCGCGCGCCTCCGCGGTACGGGTCCGGATCGTCAGCACGCCGCCCTCGGGCATCGCGTCGCGGGCATTGATCGCCAGGTTGAGAACGATCTGCTCGAGCTGCACCGGGTCCATGAAGACGGCGGGAAGTCCCGACCCGAGGTCCAGCCTGATCTCGATCCCGGCTCCGATCACCCGCCGCAGCAATTTCTCCGTCTCGGCCAGCGTGAAGTTGAGGTCGAGGGGCTGCGGTCGAAGCACCTGCTTCCTGCCGAACGCCAGCAACTGGGCCGTGAGCTGAGAGGCCCGAATCGTCGTCCGGCGAATCTGGTCGATCCCCTCCCGGACGTCCGAACCCAGGTCGTCTCCGGTCGCGAGCAACTCGGCGTATCCACCGATGACGGCGAGCAGGTTGTTGAAGTCATGGGCGATCCCCCCGGCGAGTCGCCCGATCGCTTCCATCTTCTGGGCCTGGCGTAGCTGGTGTTCGAGAGTCTGGCGTTCGGTGATGTCCAGCAGGAAGCCGAACAGTTCTTTCACCTCTCCGTTTTCGTGGACGACATGAACGTACTCCTGGATCCACGCCCATTGCCCGTTCGCTCGTCGCAAGCGATAGCGCATCGAGTGTGGTTCGAGGGCGTGGGTTCGGGAGCGGCAGAACTCGAGGATCGTCTCCCGCTCCTCGTCCGCGATCAGGCTCGGCCAGAAGCCCGGGTCCCGGAGCCAGTCCTCGGCCGGGTAGCCGAACGCGGTTTCGACGCCCGGACTGATGTAGAGGAACCGGCAGCTGTTCGGTTCCGCTCTCCAGAACACCGCCTGGACGGATTCGACAAGGGTCCGGAACTGCTCCCGGCTCTCCTTGAGTTCCCCGAGCGCCCGTTCTTCGGCGGTCACGTCGAGGATGGTCCAGAGCAGGGTGGATCCGATGTCGGATGGCTCTTCGTTGACCTTCACCATCAGGGTGACCGCTGGCTGGTCTCCGGGCCTGGCGGAAAGGATGAGCCTGCGGTCGGCCACCGTGGCGTCGGCCGGCCATGCCGGCGTCGCGCGGTCCCCGATGGACAAGAAGCGGAAGAGGTTGTCGCCGACGAGCTTCTGCGGACACTCGCAGCCGAGGACGATCGCGGCGGCGCGATTGCAATCGAGGATCTCGCCGTCCCGGGTTGACCGCACGAGACCTGCAGGACTGTTCTGGAAGAGCGACTGGTATCGGTTCCTGGACGTGACGATCTCGTTCTGGAGCTTCGTGATCGCGGAGACGTCCCGGAGGGCCGCGACCACGAACGATTCGCCGGCTGCGTGGAACGGAGTGAGGGCGATGAGGACGTCGATCTCGCTGCCGGAGCGCGTGCGTGCAGTCAGGCGCCGACCGGCTGCCATCTCGCGACGGTGCGGCTGGATCATGAAGCGCGCCCGCTCTTCCTGGTGCCGCGCACGGAGCCTTTCCGGAAGGAGGATCTCGACGCTTTCCCCGCGCAGTTCCGCAGGCTGGTAATCGAGGATCGGAAGGACGCCGGAGTTGGCGGCCAGGATCCGGCCGACGCGATCGACGGCGATCGCCGCGTCGGGGACGAGTTCGAGAAGACGGTCGATTTCCTCGAACGCGGCTTGCGATTCCGGGTGGCTCACGGGGGCGAACTCCGCACGCCAGATGTTACCGCGGTCCCCAGTATGTCAATGATCCGTCGGTCCGAAGCCCGTGCTCCCGGGACGCTCTCCCGGGACTGCGCGGGCGCCGGCCGAACGACGAGACGGCCGCAAGCCTCGCGTCATGGCGTTCTTCGGAATTCCCGCCGGTGCGAAAGCGGTGCGTTGGGTTGCACCGCGCCGGCCGCGATCACATCACCGAGAAGTAATTCTCGATCGCGAACTCCATCGCCTCGTCGCTGAACTCGAGCGGTACGTCGTGGTACGCGCAGTAGCTGCGGATCTGCATCATGAGGTCGCGCGGGTGGCAGCAGCGCATCGACCGACCGACGGTCAGGAAATACCGGTCGATCATGGACTCGACCTGCTCCCGCGTCGGGCGCAGGCCGATCGACGGCGCGACCGCGTCGCAGATCCGGATGAACTGCTCGCGCGTCGGGTCGAGGACCTCGATCTTGTAGGGAAGGCGCCGGAGGAAGGCTTCGTCGACGAGGTCGCGTGGTTCGAGGTTCGTCGCGAACACCACGAGCTGGTCGAACGGCACCTGGATCTTCTTGCCGCTCGGGAGCTTCTGGAAGTCGTACCGCTTCTCGAGCGGGACGATCCAGCGGTTCAGCAACTCGGCGACCGGCATGGCCTGGCGGCCGAAGTCGTCGATCAGCAGCACGCCGCAGTTGCTCTTCATCTGCAGCGGCGCCTCGCTCACGTTGCTGACCTGGTCGTGCCGCATCTCGAGCTGCTCCATCGTCAGCTCGCCGCCGACCACCACGGTCGGGCGTCGGATGCGCACCCAGCGCGCGTCCTCGAGCGGTTCCCCGAGCATCGTGAGGTCCTCGTTCGGGATCTCCTCGTGCAACACCGGGTCGAACAGGCGGATGATCATGCCGTCGACCATGATCGCCCGCGGGAGCCAGATGTCGCTGCCGTAGCAGCGCACGACGCGCTCGGCGATGCTCGTCTTGCCGTTGCCGGGAGCGCCGTACAGGAACATCCCGCGGCCGGCGTTGACGGCCGGGCCGAGCCGGTTGAGCAGGTTCCGTTCGAGCAGCATGTCGTCGAACGCGGCCTCGAGCTGGGCCGGGCCGATCCGGCTGTGCGTGAGGCTCTGCGCGGCGACCGACTCGATGTACTCGTCGAGCGGAACCGGCGCGGTCTCCGAATACATGCAGGTCTGCATGTAGCGTCGCGCGCGCTCGGCGCCGGCCTCGGTCAGGACGTATTCGTAGTCGCCCGCCGCGGCCGTGCGCTTGTACGCGACCTGCATCTCGGTCTTGAGGTGCGTCAGCAGCGGCTCGATCGTGCGGAACGGCAGTCCGGTCTCGCGTCCGATGCGCCGGCCGCTCGCGGCGCCCTGCACGAGCAGGTAGCGAATGATCAGCTTTTCGACGAAGTCGCGCGTGAGCCCGGCTTCCTCGAGCGTCGCCGGCTTGCGCGGATAGAAGGAGCCATCGGAACGCACCATGCTGGCGCGCTGCGCGTTCGCGACGGCGCCGAACGCGCCCTCGCCCTCCGATCCCTGGTCAGGGGTCAGGAGACTGGAGAACGGATCGTTCCCGCCCGGTGGAAAGCTTGCGAGACCCATGGAACCCCTCTTGAGCGCGACGTCCCCGCCGATCGTCGTCGCATTGCCCGGCGCCCATCGTCACTCGCTCCCCACGAGTGACGGAGTTCCGCGGTGCGTGACGATATAGCGGGCCACCTGCGTTCTCGCGAGCGCTTCCGATGAGAAATCTCGCATTCGCCGTCGTGCGGGATGCGGTGCAGGGCACGGCGATGCAAAGCGTGCGGATCTTTTAGTGACTACCAAAAAAGACGGGCGTCGGTTCCGCGACGGCCGGTGCCGCGCGCACCGGCCGTCGCGCATGCCGAATCGCGAGCGTGTTCGGGCGTCGCCGCGTCAGGCGGCTTCCGCCACCCCCGCCGAGATCGTGAGCGCCGCAGCGTCCGAAGGACGATCCACGACGACCTCCATGCCGTCGCGGATCTCCCCGCCGACGATCTTTCTCGCGAGCTCGTTCTCGAGCTCGCGCTGGATCGCGCGCTTGAGCGGGCGGGCGCCGAACGCGGGGTCGTATCCGGCTTCGGCGAGATGGTCCCTCGCCGCGTCGGTCAGTCGCAGGCGGATGTTGCGCGACTCGAGCCGCGCGACCAGGCGTGCGAGCTGCAGGTCGACGATGCGGCGCAGCTCCTCGCGCGTCAGGCCGTGGAAGACGACGATCTCGTCGAGGCGGTTCAGGAACTCGGGCCGGAACTCGTGCTGCAGCAGGTCGAGGACCTCGCTCTTCATCTTCTCGTAGACTTCCGGTTCGCCGGCGCCGCGGTACGAGAGGATCTCCTGGCTGCCGATGTTCGAGGTCATCAGGATCACGGTGTTCGTGAACACGACCGTTCGGCCCTGGCCGTCGGTCAGTCGCCCGTCGTCGAGCACCTGCAGCAGCGTGTTGAAG
>CAYYZO010000059.1:0-908 GCA_964476185.1 uncultured Myxococcales bacterium | reverse complement strand
GCCTTCTCGATCTCGTCGAGCAGCACGACCGTGTACGGACGGCGGCGCACGGCCTCGGTGAGTTGCCCGCCCTCCTCGTAGCCGACGTAGCCCGGGGGGGCGCCGATCAGGCGCGATACCGCGTGCTTCTCCATGTACTCGGACATGTCGATGCGGACCATCGCGTGCTCGTCGTCGAACAGCTCGGCTGCGAGCGCCTTCGCGAGCTCGGTCTTGCCGACGCCGGTCGGGCCGAGGAACAGGAACGAGCCGAGCGGCCGGTTCGGGTCCGAGAGCCCCGAGCGCGCGCGCACGACGGCGTCGGCGACGGCCTGCACGGCCTCGTGCTGCCCGATCACGCGTTCGTGCAGCCGGTCAGCCAGATGGATCAGCCGTTCGGCCTCGCCCTCCATCAGCTTCGACACGGGGATCCGCGTCCAGCGCGACACCACCTCGGCGATGTCGTCCTCGCTGACCTCCTCGCGGACCAGGTGACGCGTGTCGTCGGTGAGGCTCGACTCGGCGCCCGCGAGTTGCTTCTCGAGCTCGACGAGCGTGCCGTACTTGAGCTCGGCGGCCTTGTTGAGGTCGTAGGCGCGTTCGGCCTGTTCGATCTGCGTGCGGGTTTCCTCGATGCGGCTCTTGAGGTCGCGCAGCTTCTGGCTGGCGCCGCGCTCGACTTCCCATCTCGCCTTCAGCTCGTCGTGCTGCGAGCGAAGCTCGGCGAGCTCCTTCTCGAGCTTCTCGAGCCTCTGCCTGGACGCGGTGTCGGTCTCGCGCTTGAGCGCCTCGCGCTCGATCTCCAGCTGCATCACGCGACGGGAGACCTCGTCCAGCTCGACGGGCATGGAATCCATCTCGGTGCGAAGACGCGCGGCGGCCTCGTCGACGAGGTCGATCGCCTTGTCCGGGAGGAACCGGTCGCTGAT
>CAYYZO010000058.1:0-27131 GCA_964476185.1 uncultured Myxococcales bacterium | reverse complement strand
CGACCTCGCCGCCGAAGTCGGCGTGGCCCGGCGTGTCGACGATGTTGATGCGGGTCGTCTTGTAGATGACCGCCGTGTTCTTCGCGAGGATCGTGATGCCGCGCTCGCGCTCGAGCGCGTTCGAGTCCATCACGCGCTCGGCCACGTTCTGGTTCGCGCGGAACAGGCCGCTCTGGTGCAGCATGGCGTCCACGAGCGTGGTCTTGCCGTGGTCGACGTGGGCGATGATGGCGATGTTGCGCAGGTCGTCGCGACGCAGGGACGGGGTTTTCATCGGGGTTCGGGCTCGTCACGGCCGCTACGGGGCCGGTTCTCCTGTCGAAAAGTCCGCAACCCTAGCATGGGCGGTCGGCAGAGCCAGCGCGCGGGAGCGTCGCGAAACCTGCTCGCGAGGGACCGCCGCGCAGGCCCGCCGGCTGCGGCGTCACCCCACGGATCGGGAAGGAGCGCCCTCGCGTCCCCGCAGTTGCCGGTCGTGAGGACCGGCGAACACCAGCTGCGCGACGACGGAGCCGCAGAACGCGAGGAACATGTCCCACTGCGAGTCCCACGGGTCGCCCTGCGTCCCGAGGAACTCGGTCGCGCCGTCGGCGAACGCCACGGCGGCCCACCACTCGACGAACTCGTAGAACGCGCTGAACGCCAGGCAGAACGCGGAAACCGTCGCGAACAGCCACTTTCCGCGCACCATCGGCGAAGTCTTCAGCAGGAGCTCGCGCAGCAGCATCGCCGGCACCGCGCCCTGCAGGAAGTGCCCGAATCGGTCGTAGTGGTTGCGCTCGAGGTCGAGCAGGTCGGAAACCCAGAAGCCGAGCGGCACGTTCGCATAGGTGTAGTGCGCCCCGATGGCGACGAGCACCGCCTCGCCCGCGAGCAGCCGGACCACGAGCGGCGTGAAGCCGACGAAGCGGTCCAGCCAGACGAGGACCGGCGCCGCGAGGAACACCGGCGCGACCTCCATCCACCAGGTCGGCCGGTCGACCGGCTGCCACCCGGAGACGGCGTAGAGCACGAGGAGCAGCGACACGAGTACGCGGGCTTCGCGCGAACGCATCGCGATCGTTTAGCCGCTCTTCCGTTCCGTCACCACTGCGGAGCCGGCATCCCCGCCCCCCTCCGACTCCACCCGGCGGCGGTCCGGCCCCGTGCCGACGTCCGCCGCGCGCGCGGCGGCGTCGCAACCGCCGGGAGTACGCCTTCGCGCCCGGCCGGTCGGCCGCTTGCACCCTCCCCGTCCCGCTGACACGGAACGCGAGGCGCGACCGGCGCCGGCGGGGCACAACCACATGAAACGATTCGACGAACAGGCGGTCCTCGTCACCGGCGCCGCGTCCGGCATCGGCGCCGCGACCGCGCGCCGGTTCTTCTCGGAAGGCGCGCGCGTCGTGCTCGCCGACATCGACGGAGGACGCGCCGCGGAACTCGCCCGCGAACTCGACCCCGACGGCCGCGCCGCCGTGGCGCTCGCCACCGACGTGCGCGACAGGGCCCAGGTGGAGGCTGCCGTGGAAGAAACCGTCGACCGCTTCGGCGGCATCGACGTGCTGTTCAACAATGCCGGGATCGGCGCTTACGGCGAGTCGCCGGACCTCGACCCCGAAGTCTGGCACGACGTGATCGCGATCGACCTGCACTCGGTGTTCTACGGCACGCGGGCCGCCGTCCCGCACATGAAACGCCGGGGCCGAGGATCGATCGTGAACACCGCGTCGATCTCCGGCCTGTTCGGCGACTACGGCCTCGCGGCCTACAACGCCGCGAAGGGCGCGGTCGTCAACTACACCCGCGCTGCCGCGATCGACCACGCCAAGGACGGCATCCGCGTGAACGCGGTCTGCCCCGGGCCCGTCGACACCGCGCTGATCGCGTTCGCGAAGCAGTTCCCCGTCGTCGAGGACGAGTGGAACCGCAACATCCCGATGGGCCGCGTCGGTCGCGCCGAGGAGGTCGCCGGCGCCGTCGCGTTCCTCTGTTCGGACGACGCCTCCTACATCACCGGAGCCATGCTCGTGATCGACGGCGGCCTCACGGCCGCGACCGGGCAGGTCAACTACACGCGCGCCTTGACGGGCGGGATGTGACGGTGCCCGCATGAAGTTCGGCGTCTTCTACGAACTGCAGCTTCCGAAGCCGTGGGACGAACGATCCGAGCAGCGCCTCGTGCACGAGGCGCTGGCGCAGGTCGAGCTCGCCGACCGGCTCGGCTTCGACTACGCGTGGTGCGTCGAGCACCACTTCCTCGAGGAGTACTCCCACTGCTCCGCCCCGGAGGTCTTCCTCGCCGCGGCGGCCGCCCGCACATCCAGCATCCGGATCGGGCACGGCATCCGGCAGGTGATCCCGAACTACAACCACCCGGCGCGCACGGCCGAGGGCCTCGGCATGCTCGACCTCGTCAGCAACGGGCGGCTCGACTTCGGCATCGGCGAGGGGGCCACGAGACTCGAGCTCGGCGGCTTCGGCATCGCCGCGAAGGAGAAGCGCGCGCTCGCGCTGGAGGCGGCCCGCGAGATCGCCGACATGATGGTGATGGAGCCCTACCCGGGATTCGACGGGGCCTCGTTCGCGATGCCCTGCCGCAACGTGCTCCCGAAGCCGCTGCAGAAGCCGCACCCGCCGATGTGGATGGCCTGTACGAACCGCGACACGATCCGCGTCGCGGCCAGGAACGGAGTCGGCGCGCTCGCGTTCGCGTTCGTCGACCCCGACGAGGCCCGCACCTGGAGCGGCATCTACTACGACACGATCCGCAGCGACGAATGCGTGCCGATCGGCCACTCGGTCAATGCGAACATCGCGATGGTCTCGTCGTTCTCCGTGCACCACGACCGCGCCGAGGCCGTCCGGCGCGGCCAGGAAGGCTTCGACTTCTTCTCGTACGCGATCAACGCGCTCGTCGCCGACGACGCGCTGCCGGGACGATCACACCTGTGGGAATCGTTCCGGCAGCTCCGTGGCAGTCGGACCGCGGACGACGTGGCGCCCGCGCTCGCACCGGCGCTGCGCGGCAGCGGGATCGGCACGCCGGACGACATGCGCGAGCACCTCGCGGCATTCGAGGAGGCCGGGGTCGACCAGGTGATCTTCCTGCAGCAGGCCGGCCGCAATCGCCACGAGCACATCTGCGAGTCGCTCGAGTTGTTCGCCGCCGAGGTGCTGGACGACTTCCGCGCGAAGGCCGACGAGCGCGAGCGCCGCAAACGCGAGGAACTCGCGCCGTGGATCGAGCGCGCCCTCGCCCGGCGACCGCGGCGCGCGGAGCTGCGCGACGAGGAGATCCCGGTCGTGAAAGCCTCGCGCGCCCGCGCCGAAGTGAACCAGGCCTCGCGTTCCTGAAGCGCCGCACGACGGCGATCGTGTCGGCGACGCGCGCCAGGGGCGGGGGTATCCGCGCTCGCTGGTCCTCGGGCGCTGCCCGCCCTGCGGAGTCGCACGCACGCCCCCGCCCATCGCGTGCGGCGAACGCCGCCGGAGGCGGGTTACGGAAGCAGCACCGTCGCGCCGGTGGTCCGGCGCGCCTCGAGCTCGCGGTGGGCCGCGGCCGCGTCCTTCAGCGCGAAACGCTGGTGGATCTCGACCTTCAGCACCCCGTCCGCGACAAGGCCGAAGAGTTCCGCGGCGCCCGCGGCCAGCTCCGCGGGGTCGGCCGTGTAGTGCATCAGCGTCGGGCGGGTCAGGAACAGCGAACCTCCGAGCGAGAGCCGCAACAGGTCCACCGGCGGCACCGGCCCCGAAGCGTTGCCGAAGCTGACCATCAGCCCGAGCGGTGCGAGGCAGTCGAGGGAGCCGTCGAACGTCGACGCGCCGACGCCGTCGTAGACGACCGGCACGCCCCTGCCGCCGGTGATCTCGCGCACGCGGCTCGGGAAGTTCTCACGGCTGTAGTCGATCACGTGCGCGCAGCCGTGCGCGCTGGCGAGTTCGGCCTTCGCCGCGCTACCGACCGTGCCGATCACGGTCGCGCCGAGGTGGCTCGCCCACTGGCAGGCGAGCAGGCCCACGCCGCCCGCGGCCGCGTGGAAGAGGATCGTCTCGCCCGCCTGGACGTGATGCGTGCGGCGCAGCAGGTACCAGGCCGTCAGCCCTTTCAGCATCAGGGCCGCGGCCTGCTCGTCCGTGACTCCGTCCGGCACGGCCACCACGCGATCGGCGGGAATGTTGGCGGCCTCCGAGTAGGCGCCGACGGGTCCCGTGCCGTAGGCGACGCGGTCGCCGGGCTTCCAGCGCGTGACGCCGTCCCCGACGCACTCGACGACCCCGGCGGCTTCGAGCCCGATCCCGGACGGAAGCGCCAGCGGGTAAAGCCCGCTGCGATGGTACGTGTCGATGTAGTTGACGCCGACGGCCGTGTGCCGCACGCGAACCCAGCCCGGGGCCGGATCGCCGGGGTCGTGCTCCTCCCAGCGGAGCACGTCCGGCCCGCCGGTCTCCTGCATGCGAATCGCGTGAACCATGTTCGCTCAGCCCTTCGGTGCGTTGCGCATCTTCTCGACGTACCGCTGCTTGGCGGAGCGCCCCTGGTACTCGAGGATCGGCCGGAGCAGTCGCGGGAGCTGCGGCACGAGGTAGCCCGCCGTCGCGAGATAGCCGGACAACTGCGGACACGTGCGCTCGAGCGCGCCGTCGGCCGCGCAGTCGAGGACGAGGCGGGCGACTTCCTCCGCCGTGCTCATCGGCTGCGAGAACACGACATCGGGGACCTCCTCCACTTCCTTCAGCAGGAACCCCGTCTCGACCGGCCCGGGGGAAACGGCGGAAACCGTGATGCCCGTCGACTCGAGCTCTTCGGCGAGCGCGAACGTGAACGCGCGCAGGCCGAACTTGGTCGCCGAGTAGGTGGCCTCGTACGGCAGCGGGATGCGACCGGCGAGCGAGGCGACGTTGACGATCGCGCCCTTTCCGGCGCGGCGCAGGTACGGCAGCGCCAGTCGCGTGAGCACGACCGGGGCGCGCAGGTTGACCTCGACGATGCGGGCGAGTTCGTCGGCGGGCGCTTCCTCGACCGGCCCGCGGAAGTTGTACCCGGCGTTGTTCACGAGCACGTGGACCGCGCCGAACCTCGACTCCGCGGCCTCGAGCAGCCGCGCGCACGCCGAAGCGTCCGCTACGTCGGTCGGAACGGCCAGTGCCGTGCCGCCTTCGGCCGCGAGCCGCGCCGCGAGGTGCTCGAGCGTCCCGGCGCTGCGTGCCGCGAGGACGACGTTCGCACCCTCGGCGGCGAACAGGTGCGCCGCGGCTTCGCCGATTCCGCTCGACGCGCCGGTGACGACGACGGTTTTTCGTTCGAATCGCCTGCTCATGGGACCTCCTGCAAGGACGGGAAGATGCAACAAACGAAACGCGGCGGCCGGAATCAAGCTCCGGCCGCCGCGCTGGATCCTTCGATGTCCCGTCGCACGGTCCCGCCTGTCGGGGCGAGACCGTGCGGCTCAGAGGTCGTGGTCCCTCACGGGATCGACGGGACGTTCACGATCGCGATTCCCTGCCGGCGAACCCGCGACGGTCCGCCGAACCCGGAGGCCGAGTTCACGGCCGAGTTCGAGTTCGGCGGCGTGCAGAACGCTGCGTTGATGTTGACGTCGGTCGGAGAACCGTCGCCGTTGAGCGTGTCGCCGCCCTCCGCATAGCCGTTGGCGTAGAAGCAGTCCTCCGGACGCGGTTCGCACTCGCCGGCGCCCGGGACGTCGTCGGCCGTGCCCGGCAGCGAATCGAGACCCGTCTCGCATCCGGACGACACCGGAACGTTCACGTTCTCGACGCAGTCGGTGTTCACGCTGCAGGCCGTGTCGCGCTTCGACGGACTGCCCGCCGTGCATAGCCCCATCGTGCAGGTGCCGTACTCGAGCGTGCACGGGATGGTCGTGAAGCCCGCCCCGTTGCAGCGCATCTTGAACGGGCCGGCCGCGCAGACGCCGTCCTCCGGATCGAACAGGTCGCAGGTCACTCCACCGATCGCCTCGCAGACGCCGTCCCCGCTGATCAGGGTCGTGTTGCAGCGCGCGTTCGTGTCGCACGCGGTGCCGATCAGCAGCGGGTTGCCGGCGGTGCACTGCTTGCAGTGGTCGATCGTGGAGCAGTGGTCGCCGTCGCGGGCACCGCCATTGCACCGGCCCTCCTGCAGGCACAGCGGCACGCAGCGCGCGCCGGGGCAGGGATCCTCGCAGAGCCCGCCGCCGCCGCAGTCGCCGTTGCTGGAGCAGGCGGTGCCCCGGAGCGCGAGCGTCCCGGCGGTGCATTCCTTCGGGTTGCCGCTGCAGTTGCCGCTGTCGCAGTCGGCGTTGGCATCGCACGGCATACCGTTCTCGGCGCCGCCCACGCAGGTCGTGTAGATGCCGCCGCCGCCCGTGCCGGTCACGCACCCCTTGCCCACGTTCGGCCCACCGTCGCAGGCTGCAGCGCAGGCGTTCGGCCGCGTCGGCATCCCGGTGTTCGGCGGGACGTTGGCCGGGCACGGGCAGTCGTAGTTGCCCCAGGAAGGATGCGTGCAGGGCGCTCCGGCCGGGAACTGCACGACCTCCGTCGTGAAGGTCCCGTAGTTCTGCTGCACGCCGGTGCCCGAGATCGCCTCCGTGGGAATCGGCAGGCAGTGGTGGGAAACCGTGCCGAACGGGGTGAACGAGTCGGGACGGCAGAGCTGGCCCTTGTTCAGGCCGGTCGAGCAGCGCAGGTTCAGGGAACAGGCGCCGCCCGGGCAGTCGTCGTCCGACCCGACACAGGCGGTGTCGCCCGGCGCCGTGCAATCGGTGTCGAACAGGCAGCGATCGTTGCTGACGTCGCAGCGCCCGTGACAGGCCTCTCCATCCTCGGAGCCGCCGAGGCAGGTGCCGTTGCAGACCGGGCACGGCTCGGCGAAGTTCTCGGCCAGGATGTCGCCCAGCGAGATCATCGAGCGCGCGGCGTAGTCGATCGCGGTCTCGCCGGTCACCATGTTCTTCGTGCCCGTGACGTCGGTCTTGTATTCGAGCACCACACAGACCGGGTTCGCGGCCGAGATCAGGGGCAGCGGCGATCCGTCGGTCATCTTGTTGCACTTGACCGTATTGTCACAACGACCGCGGCAGGATTCCCCTTCCCCGCAGTCGTCCTGGTTGTCGCACGGCGACAGCGGCACCACCGGCAGGCCGGTCGCGTTGTCGACGCACTGCGACTGGCACACCGTCTCGTTCGCGTTGTTCCCGCTGGCGCACCAGTCGCCGGCGTTGATGCTGAAGTCGTCGCAGCGGAAGCAGTCGGAGTCCTCCGGCAGGCCGTTGCCGTTGCCGCGCTGGTCGCAGGTCTGGACGCCGTCGATGTCGTCGCTGCAGCGCGGGGCCATGTTCGCGCGCACGTCGCAGACATCGTCGCCGCTCGGCGCGGTGCAGGTCGCGGACGAGAACGAGTCGCAGGTGCAGTTGCTGAGTTCGCTGACGTACCCGAACCCGTCGTTGTGGGTCGCGTCGTGGGAGGCGCCCAGCCATCCCGCGTCGCTGTCCGTCAGTTCGAGGGAGCCGTTGACGATGAAGCGCTCGCGCGGGGTGTTCGGACACGTGCACTCGAAGACGTCGCCGGGAGGAAGGCATTCCCCCGGACACGCCGAGTCAGCCTCGCCGTCGCACTCCTCGCCCACGCCCGTGTGCTCCTCGCGCGTCGCCGTGACGACGCCGTCGCCGCAATAGCCCGCGGCGGAGTTCGGGTGGGTCACGTTCAACATGCCGATCGGCGAGTACGCGTGACGATTGTAGCCGCGCTCCTCGGTCGCCATCTCGCGCACGAGATCGCCGAGGCACGCCTGCGCTTCCGCCACCGTCGTCGGGAAGACGCCGGCGGGAGCACACAGCCCGCCCGAGCTGCTCGCGATGGCGATCTGGCCGTTGTCGCAGGCCTTCGCGATCGAACCCTCCAGCTTGTCGATCTCCTTCTGGACGGCGGCGACGACATCGGCATCGGTGGCCGCGCAGGTCCACGGGGGGTTGTTCGGGTTGTTCGCGGAGCGGCGCGCGTCGCGGCACTTCGCGGTCGCGAGGTAGGCCTTCTGCAAGGCTTTCGACGTCGCCTTCGCCACCTTGGAAACGCACTTGGCTCCGGCCTTGTCGAGGCCGGCCGTCTCGTCGATTCCGCCGTAGACCGCGGCGTCGAGCGCATCCGACGTCGAGCCGACGAGTTCGGCGAGACACTCTCCGAGATCTTCGGGCTTCAGCATCGCCCCGCCGAGGATCGAATCGCAGTACGGCCCGGGCCAGTCGAGGTTGCGAAGGCTGAAGGGATTGGTCCCGCCCTTGCCGAGACAGCGTTCGGCGATGGAGTTGTTGGGCGGCGACGCCTGATGCCGCGCGGGACACGAAAGGTCCGACACGCAGGGCACTTCATTCGAGATGCTGCAGATGCTCTGGCACGCCTTGGCGACCTTCGAGACGAACTTGGCCTTCGCTTTCTCGACCTTCGCTTCCGATTTCGAGTCGAGCGAGGAGCAGCCGTCCAGGCTGTCGGTCTTCCCGGTGATGTCGCTGTCGTGGCAGCGCGCGCGAACCTTGGCGATGGAGGACTGGAGCTTCGAGAAGGACTTCGCGAGCGAGGCGGAGCACTTCAGTTCCTGGCTGGTCAGCGCCGCCGATGCCGGCGCCGCGGATTGAAAGAAAACACAGGACGCGACGACCGCCGCTGCGGCGCCGATGCGGGAAACGATCATGCTCTGCCCTCCCGGCCTCGCCCGGTTCCCGCTTCTCGTGCCGCGCCCCGGCTGGAACCCGACACAACAGGAAAAAGAAGCATCCGAATCAGCGAGGCTTGCAGCGGTTCTACGTTGCGCGCTGGAGTTGGGTCAAGAGTGCAACATCGCGACGATGCGAGGGAATGCACGTACGAACGTCCGTGTGCCCGTCGCGGTCCCTCCAACCGCCGACGAATCGCCGTCGCATTCGCGTTCCCGCGCGTCGCGCTTTCGCGCCCGGATGCCGGCCTGCGTGCGCGCCGACACGGGCACCGAAGTGGATAGCGCTACTTTCGTTAACGCAGGACGTCGAACCCGACGACAACGAACGATCGTTAACCACGACGAGCAGTTGCACTCCCCGTCCGACGGCCCGATCGGCCGCCGGGGCGCGCGTGGCATCGCCGCCCGCGGGCGGCCCCCGCCATGCTCCCTGGCACCGGGCGCGACGAAACGGCAGAGCGCCGATCCATGACGCCATGCATCCTTCCCGTCGAATGCGCCGTCGCTCCCTGCCGTCGGGATGGCGGGACGTCGACGTCGAGTTCGAACCGGATTCCGTCCGGCGCGGGTCCCCCGGGAGCAGCGCGGGAAGCGGTTGGCGACGCCTGCTCCGGCGCCCGGCTGCACCGTGTTCCGGTCCGCCCCGATCACGGCGAAGCGCCGCGCTAGCCTCCGCAGCGTTCGGCTCCTATCTTTCCCCGATGCAGATGCAGGCCGCCGCCACCGATGAGTTCTCGTCCGACGACGACCTTCCGTCCGGCTGCCCCTACGACGTCCGGCCCCTCGACAGCCATCCCGACCGGCTGCCGCTGGTCGTGTCGGCCCGCGGCGACCGCGACGTCGAGCGGCTCGCCGCCTGGCTCGAACGGCACGGGGATTGGGTCGGCGACCAGTTGCGGAACTGGGGAGCGCTGCTGTTCCGGGGCTTCGCCGTCGGCGACGCTCCTTCTTTCGAGCGCATCGCCCGCGCGATCGATCCGGACCTCAAGAACGAGTACCTCGGCACTTCCCCGCGCAATGCTCTGACGCCTCACGTCTTCACGGCGAGCGAGCTTCCGCCGTTCTACCCGATTCCACAGCACTGCGAGATGAGCTTCACGAAGCAGCCGCCGCGCCGCCTGTTCTTCGCGTGCCTGACGGAGCCTGCGGCCGACTCGGGGGAGACGCCCCTGTGCGACTTCCGCCGCGTCCTCGAGGACCTCGACCCGGAGCTCGTGGAACGCTTCGAGACGAAGGGCATCCGCATCGTGCGCAACTATGCCGGCGCTTCCAGCACGAGCCGCTTCAACCCGTTCCAGCTCAAGCGCTGGGACGAGATGTTCCTGACGACCGACCGGACGGCGGTCGAGCGGCGCTGCCGCGAGGAGGGGTTCGAACCGGCCTGGACCGGCAAGGACGGGCTGCGGCTCGTCAGCACGCAGCCGGCGACGAGGATCCATCCGGAGACGGGGCTGCGCGTCTGGCACAACCACGTCACGACGTTCCATCCAACGCAGGCGGCAGGCGAATACCGGCGCATCCACCGGCTGCGCCCCACGCTGAAGCACTGGGCGCTGCTGCAGGTCGCGCGGCTGCTCGAGAAACTCGAGCGACGCCGCCCGAGCGACGAACTCGCGATGCACTGCACGCACCTCGACGGCTCGCCGATGGCCGACGAAGACGTCGAGGCCGTGCGCGAGGCCGTCTGGAAGCACCTCGTCATCTCGCCCTGGAGGGCGGGGGACGTCGTGGCCATCGACAACTACGCGGTCTCGCACGGCCGCCTCCCCTACTCCGGCCCGCGACTCGTCGCGGTGGCGTGGGCCTGACCACCAACGAAGAAGATGAAGCAGGCGAAGTTCGATCTTTCCGGGAACGTCGCGATCGTCACCGGCGGCGGCCGCGGGCTGGGACGCGCGATCGCGATCGGCCTCGCGGAAGCGGGCGCCGACGTCGTCATCTGCGGTCGCAAGCTCGAGCCCTGCGAGGAGGCCGCGAACCAGATTCGCGCCCTCGGTCGCCGCGCGCTCGCGCTGTCTTGCCACATGGGACACCCCGACGAGATCGGCGTCGTCGTCGAGCGCACCCTCGCCGAGTTCGGCCGCATCGACGTCGTCGTCAACAACGCGGCGACGAACCCGGCGGCCCGGCCGCTGATCGCCGGCACCCCGGAACTGTTCGACAGGGTCTACGCGGTCAACGTGCGCGGGCCGCTCCACCTGGCCTGCCTCGCGGCCGCGTGGATGGCGGACCACGGCGGCGGCGCGATCGTCAACGTGATCTCGGTCGGGGCGTTGAGGCCGGGGCCGACCATCGGCCTGTACTGTTCGAGCAAGGCGGCCCTGCAGTCGCTCACGCGCGTGATGGCGCAGGAGTGGGCGCCGCTCGGGGTGCGCGTGAACGCGCTCGCGCCGGGACCGGTGGCGACGGACATGGTCCGGGCGGTCGAGGGCACCGAGTTCCATCGGCAGATGGTCGAAGCGACTTCCATGAAGCGGATCGCCTCGGCCGAGGAGATCGTCGGCAGCGTGCTCTATCTCGTCAGCGATGCCTCCACGTACACGACCGGATCCACGCTCGTCGTCGACGGCGGCATGAACAGCTGAGGCGCATGGGAACGCACGCCCTGCAGATCGACGCCGTGCTGTTCGACTTCGGCGGGGTCTTCACCGAGTCGCCGTTCGAAGCCGCTCGCGCTTTCGCCCTGGACCTCGGCATCGAGCCCTCGGTGATGCTCGAGACGGTGTTCGGTCCGTACGACCGCGACAGCGACCACCCGTGGCACCGGCTCGAGCGCGGCGAGGTGCCGCTCGCCGAAGCTCGCGACGGGATCCTGGAGCTGGGCCGCGAACGCGGCTTCGAGGCCGACCTGTTCCGCGTGCTCGCGGCGCTCGGGAGCTCGAGCGGCCCGCGGGCGCCGTTCCTCGAGCGCGCCCGCGCGCTGCGCCGTCGCGGCATCGCGACGGCGATCGTGACGAACAACGTGCTGGAGTTCCGCGATGCGTGGCGCGGCATGATCCCGATCGACGAACTGTTCGATGTCGTCGTCGACTCCTGCGAGGTCGGCTACCGCAAGCCCGACCCGCGCATCTTCCGACGCGCGCTCGAGCTCGTCGGCGCCGCCCCGTCGCGCGCGCTGTTCCTCGACGACTACGAAGGCAACGTGCGCGCGGCGCGCGCTCTCGGGCTGCACGGCATCCTCGTCGCTCCCGACCCGACCGAGGCGCTGGCGGAGTTCGACCGCCTGTTCCCGGCGCCGATCGCGCCCGAAGAGTCCTGAGCCGGGGCGATCCGCCGCACGGCGCCCGCCCGGCTCCGGCCGCGCCGGACTCCGCTCAGGAGCCGGCCAGGAACGAATGCATCCGGCCGAGCAGGTCCCCGGCGATCCCGGGGTCGAGCGCGCGCGGCGACCAGCCGACACCGAGCCCGGTTTCCGCCATCCGCGGGATGATGTGGAAGTGCACGTGGAAGACCGCCTGGTGCGCCGACGCGCCGTTGTTCTGCAGGATGTTGTAGGCGGTCGCCCCGGTCGCGTGCAGGACGGCGCGGCACAGGCGCGGCAGCGCGCGGCCGATCGCGGCAGCCGACTCCTCGCCGAGCTCGTGCAGGAACGCCGCCCTTTCCTTCGGGATGACCAGCGTGTGCCCGAGCGATATCGGGTTGATGTCGAGGAACGCGAGCAGGTGCTCGTCCTCGTACACGCGGTGGCACGGGATCTGCCCGGCCAGGATCTTGTCGAAAATCGTCTCGCGTTCTTGCGCCATCGCCTGGAGCTCCTGGTCGCCGTCCGGTCGTCGGCATGGGCGGCTTTGCAGAGGCGGAGTTTGCACGGCGCCCGGCGCAGGCTCAAAACCGACGCTCGACACGGCGCCGTCGACGCGATCGTGCCGCGAGCGCCGCGGCGACCGCGGGCGCGTCAAAGGCCGCAGCCGACCCGGCGCTGCGCTGGACGAAGCAACGAGGGAACCCGCCCGACTGCTCCAGAAGGGAGAAGCTCCCCCAACGGACCGCCTCGAGGATCTCCGCATGGATGACGCCCGACACTTCGCGCCCCCCGTACCGGCCGCGTCCTCCCGCGCCGTCCTCGTCACCGCGAGTTGTGCGATCGCCGCGCTGCTCTCGGCCTGTTCGCCGCAGGCCCGCGTGCTCGGCGGCGGCTCCGGCCCCACCCTCGGCGGCCCGGTGCATCTGGCTCCGGGCAAAGTGGAAGCGCGGTTCGGGGTCGTCGGCGACGCGTCGCAGATCCTGCGCGAGTCGGCCGACGACAGCTTCGAGGCGGCCGGGATGAGCTGCGAGCCGGGCAAGGCCTGCCCTGTCGTGGACCTCTCGGCGAGGCTCCTGCAGCCCGCTCCGAACTTCACGGGCACGACGCCGCCGATCCGCGTCGTCGAACTCGTCGTGGGCTACCGCCCCGCCGGCTCGGCGCACGCGACCGCCACGCTCGCGTACCAGCGCACGGTCGCGGTCGAGGGCAACCTGTCGACCGCGACCTGGATGCGCGTCTCGGATGCGCTGATGAACGACGTGGCCGCCGACTTCGCGTTCCGCTCGCAGCGCTCGGGCCTGGTGGTGCGGCTGCCTTCGTGGGCCCTCACGACGACTTCGCTCACTCGCACTTCGTCGCCGCGCGCGTTCCATGTCGCGATCACGAGCGACAGCCGCTCGGACGAGGATGCGATCGGCACGGTCGGGACCCGCGAAGTGCGCCTCGCCCGGCGCGCGACCGACTACATGACCGAGATGCTGGCCGACGAGTTGCGCGGCGCGGGACACACGATCGTGCCGGCACGCGACGGTCGCCTGGTGGGCAGCCAGCTCGAGAAGTTCTGGATCACCTCCGAGCACGGCTTCGGTGGATGGGAGACGACCGCCGAAATCGGGCTGCAACTCGAGGTGGCGCCGCCGCCCGGCATCAAGCGCAAGAAAGCCGAACTGCACTCGTGCAAGGCGACCACGAAGACGGGCCAGGCCCCGGGCGAACCGGAACTCTCGCAGTTGCTGCACCGCTGCCTCACCGAGCTGATCGAATCGATCCGCCGGGACTCGGCGTGGTCGCTGGGCCAGGGCTGAACGCGGGGGCGGCGGCGGCCGACGCCGCGAGGCTACCCGACGCCGGCCTCGCTCCCCGGCAAGGCTCCGGCGAGGTCGTCCCGGACGTCCAGGCAGACCACGAGCGCTTCGGAGCCAGGCGCATCCTCGAGCACGGCGAAGAACGGGCGCCAGCCGGCCGGCAGCGGGCCGCCGGCCAGCGGGAAGAACCGTGGCCTGCCGCTCCAGTCCGCCAGGATCCTCTCGCGCCGTCCCGATTCCAGCCGGTCGCTCGTGCGAAGCACGTCCCGCACCGAGCGTCCGCGCATCAGTGTCAGGTGGAGTTGGGCGACCGCGCCGGCGCGAACGAAAGCCTCGAGCGACCTTGCGCCGCCGTCGTGCTCCACCAGGCGCGCGTCGAGACGCTCTCGCAGGAGTTCCGGCACGCGCCGGACGTCGATCTCCTCGGGGCGCCCCGGGGGCGACGCGACGAGCAGCAGGTCGTCCACGCGACCGCCGCGTGACCGGGCGCGCGAACGCAGCCGCTCGGCGCCGGCCTCGCTCGTCAGCAGCCGCGCTTCCATCGGCGAGCCGTCGGGATGGCGATCGTGGAACATGCGCGCGTCCAGCAGGTCCGGCTGTCCTTCGGCGCACAGCCCGCTCGCGCTGACGGCGACCTGCACCGGGTAACGGCGCGCCGACAGCACGCCGAGGCGCTGCCACTCGCGCCGCACCTCCGCGATCGCCGGCTCGAGCGCCTCGCGGTGCGGCCGAAGCGCCGGCCACGACAGCGGCGCGTAGGGCTGCCAGAGGTGCCCGCGCCTCGCCCCGGCGACGAGGCCTTCCCGGGCGACGGTCGCGGACCCCGCCAGCACGGCGTCCATCGTCCCGTACTGCAGGGCCAACCGGAACGCGTCGAGCGGATTGCCGCCGGAGATCGGCCAGCTTCCGCCGACGCCCGCCACGTCGTAGCACCAGTCGTCGACCTCGCCGAGCGCGGCGGGCAGGTCCCTCCCGGGGTCCGGGGGCGTCCACGCCCGACCCGCCGGGCGCAGCACCATCATGCCGACGATCGTCGAGCGCGCGCTGCGACGCGGGTCCTCGACGAGCGGGAACGACGCCCCGGGATGCAGTTCGCCGATCACCGGTCCGAGCGGCAGCGCGAGGCCGATCCGCCGGGCATCCTCGAAGACGGTGCGCTGGGCAAGCTCCGCGATCACGACTCCCCTTAGCACCGGCGGGACACCCGTCGAACGGCCTCGCCGGCCGGACCGCCGGCGCCGGGAAGCGCACGCTTGCCCGAGGGGTCGCCCCCGACGGCGACGATCCGCCGTTGCGGGCCTCCCCTCCCTGTGTCACCAAAGCGCAGGGGACGAGACCGCCTTCTCCCGCCGGGGAAGGGCCGCGCGCCGGCGACCGCCCCGCGCGCCTCGGGCGGTCGCACTTCATGACGAGACGCCCAACATGGTCGGCGCTGGCGACCTCGCTCTGGTTGACGGCCGCCGTCACGACGCCCGCAGCGGCGCTGGGCGAAGTGCGTCCCGCCGAGGACGACGCGCCGCCGGCAGCCGTGCAGGCCGCTCCGGAGCCAGCCGCGGCGCCCACCGCCCAGCCGTCGCCGGGCACCGGGGAGGTGGCGGCCGCACCCGAGACGGGCGACGCGCCGCCTCCGCCGGGCGGTCCCGCTGGCGCAACGCCGCCGGTCGTCCCGCTCGACTCGCCTCTGCCGCTCCAAACCTCCGACGTGCCGCTCGCGACGTCGCCCGCCCAGCCCACCGCCGTCCCGCCGACGACGACGATCCCGCTGCCCGCTCCCGAAGCGCACGAGAAGATCCAGACGCTGCAGCCGTCGCTGCTCTCGAGCGTCGTCGCGACCGAGAAAGAGCGATGGGAGGCGGACCAGGGCGGCTACATTCCGTCGCGGCTGGCGATCGCCCGCCGCCTGAGCGAGCGTCCCTCGCGGCTGCTCTCGCGAGTCGACGCCCTGCCGCGCGAGCGCGACGCGTTCCTCTGGCGCATCGCCCGCGACACGTGGAGGGGCCTGCAGGCCTACCTCGACCGCGAGAACGGCCTGATCATCGACAACGTCCGCATCGTCGGCGGACTCGTACCGCCCCTCGCGGTGCGCGTCGGCGACTACACGAACATCACGAACATCGGGCTCCAGCTCATCGCGAACGTCGCGGCGCGCCAGCTCGGCCTGCTGCCGGACACCGACGCGCGTGCGGCGTCGCTGCGCGTGCTCGACACGCTCGCGAGGCTCGAGCGCCACGACGGCTACTTCTTCAACTACTACGACACGACGTCGCTCGAGGCGACGAGCAGCTTCGTTTCGTTCGTCGACACGGCGTGGCTCGTGGCGGGCCTGATCGTGACGCGCCAGGGGTTTCCCGAGCTGGAGGGCGTGGTGAACCAGCTGCTCGCGCCGCTGGACCTGCACTATTTCTACGACGACTCGACCGGGCTCATGTCCCACGGCTACTACGTGAACCTCGGCACGTTGTCGGCATTCGAGTACGGGCACTTCTACACGGAGGCGCGTCTAGGCAGCCTGATCGCGATCGGCAAGGGCGACGCGCCGGCCCGGCACTGGTACGCGATGAGGCGCGCCTCGAGGTCGCGCTGCGTCAACGGCGATTGCCCCACGATGCACCGCGTGCACTACCAGGCCCGCGACGGCAGCGCGATGTCGGTCTGGAACTTCCACTGGCGCGACTTCGAGTACGTGCCGTCGTGGGGCGGCAGCATGTTCGAGGCGCTGATGCCCCGCCTCGTCATCGACGAGGACCGCTGGGCGCCGCGCAGCCTCGGCCAGAACGGACGCGCGCACGCGCTGGTGCAGAAACTCTACGCGACCGAGATCCTCGGGTGGCCGGTCTGGGGGATGTCCCCGTGCATGTCCCCCCGCACGCAGCGGTACGGCGAGTTCGGGGTGGGGCCCCTCGGCTCGCACGGCTACGCCGAGGGCGTCGTGACCCCGCACGCCGCGGCCCTCGCGCTGGCCGTGGCGCCGGACGATGCGACGGAGGCGCTGCGGGAGCTTGCCGGGCGCTACGACGTCTACGGCCCGTTCGGCTTCTACGACGCCGTCGACCCGGTGAGCGGACAGGTCGCCTACGACCAGCTCGCCCTCGACCAGCTCATGCTCTTCCTGGCGGTCGCGAACCACCTGACGGGCGACGAGGTGCCCGCGCTGTTCGCTTCCGATCCCTGGATCCGCCCCGCGCTGCCGCTGCTCGCCGAAGAGCGGTTCTTCGAATAGAAGGCCGCGCGTGGCCGAAGTCCGCTGCGACCGAATCGTTCGCCAGTTCGCCCCGGGTTCGCGTGCGCTCGACGACGTGAGCCTCGTCGTCGAGGACGGAGAGCTGCTGGTGCTCGTCGGCCCGTCCGGCTGCGGGAAATCCACGCTGCTGCGCATCGTCGCGGGGCTGGAGACGGCCGACTCCGGCAGCGTGTCGATCGGCGGTCGCGACGTGACCGCGCTGGCCCCCGCCGAGCGCAACGTCGCGATGGTGTTCCAGGACTATGCGCTCTACCCGCACATGACCGTGCGGCGAAACCTCGAGTTCCCGCTGCGCGTGAGGGGCGAATCCGCCGCCGAGCGCGACCGCAAGGTCGCGCGCACCGCGGCGATGCTCGACCTCGGGGAGTTGCTCGACCGCCTGCCGAAGGAACTCTCGGGCGGCCAGCGCCAGCGCGTCGCCATGGGGCGCGCCCTCGTGCGCGAGCCCGCCGTTTCGCTCCTCGACGAGCCGCTTTCCAACCTCGACGCCAAGCTGCGCAGCGAAGTCCGGGCCGAGATCGCCGAACTTCAGCGGCGCACCGGCACCACGATGATCTACGTGACCCACGACCAGGTGGAAGCGATGACGCTCGGCCGTCGCGTCGCCGTGCTCGACCGCGGCGTGCTGCAACAGGTCGCGCCGCCGGACGAACTCTACGAGCGTCCCGCGAATGCGTTCGTCGCGGGATTCCTCGGCAACCCTCCGATGAACCTCCTGCCGGTCGCGCGCATCGACGGGAACGTGGCGGTGCTGCAGGACGGGCACCGTGTTCCCTTCGAGGACCGCGGCGACGACGGACGGGAAGAGCCGCGTGTTGCGACGCTCGGGATCCGTCCCGAAGCGCTCCGCCTGTCGAACCCGGACGCCTCCCCGGCTCCGCCGGATGCGATCGAAACCGTCGTCGAGCACGTGGAACTGCTCGGCCACGAGACACTCGTGCACACCAGGCTGGGAACGTCCGGTGCGGCCCCGCGACTGGTGGCGCGGGTGCCGGGCTCCCACCGCCTCGAGCACGGAAGCCCGGCCCGGCTGCAGGCCGACCCGTCGCGCGTGGTCCTGTTCGACGGGGCCGGACGCCGCCTCTGACACGCGGAGCGGGGCCCGCCCGCCGGAGATCCTCCATCGACCGGCGTCGACGTCGCCCGGAGACTGGGATCGGTCCGTTTTTTCGGCTACGAGACGCCCATGGCGAACCCCACCGCAACCTGTGAAACCTCGCTCGGCACCTTCCGTGTCGAATTGTTCACCGACAAGATGCCCGTGACCGCCGGCAATTTCGTGAAGCTCGCGGAGTCCGGCTTCTACGACGGCCTGCACTTCCACCGCGTGATCAACAGCTTCATGCTGCAGTTCGGCTGCCCGCACAGCCGCGACCCCAGGAGTCCGCGCTGCGGCACCGGGGGGCCTCCGCACGGAACGATCGCCGACGAGTTCCCCGCCGACTTCAAGGCGTCGAACGAGCCCGGGACGCTGTCGATGGCGAACACCGGACGGCCGAACAGCGGCGGCTCGCAGTTCTTCATCAACACCGTCCACAATGCGTACCTGGACTGGTTCAGCCCGGGCCAGTCGAAGCATCCGGTCTTCGGCAAGGTCATCGACGGGATGGACGTCGTGAAGAAGATCGAGCAGGTGCGCACCGATGCGAACGACCGGCCCGTCGAGCCGGTCAAGATGATCAAGGTGACCATCGAACCATGAGCGAATCGTGCTCGCACGACACCGGCGCACCCGTGTTCGACGAAACCGTCGCCGTGGTCCTGCGCGGGAGCCTCGCCGACCTGCAGCGCGCGGCGGAACGACTCGGGGACCGCGGCATCGACGCGGCGATCGTGCGCGAACCCGGCGACGACGCCGGCGGGTGCGGCGGGTGCGGCACGAAACTCTACCTCGTCGTCGCGCGCGACGAGGCCGCGGCTGCTTTCCAGGTCTTCGACGAAGACTGGCGGAGGGGTCTCAGCGCCGAACAGATCGCCGCGCTCGAGGCGGCTTCCGGGATCGTGCTCGACCCCGACGCGCCGGAGACCACCTGCCCTGCCTGCCTGACGACGTTCGCGACGGGTCCGGGCGAATGCCCCGACTGCGGCCTCGCCCTCTGAACGACGGAGAGCATTTCGACGGGCTCGCGGCTTCGCGCGGCGCGAAGCCGAAGCCAAACCGCAAAACGATCGTTCGTTCGATCTGAAGTCCGAACCGAAACGACAAAGGCCCGGGATGTTCTCCCGGGCCTCCGTCTCGAAGATCCAAGTACCGCGCAAGAAACTGCGCGGCCACGATGCGGCGCCGTTACAGATCCTTCGCGTGCTTCGCCAGGTAGGTCGCAACGCCTGCCGTGTCCGGCTTCATCCCGGCCTTGCCCTGGTTCCAGCCCGCCGGGCACACCTCGCCGTGCTTCTCCGTGAACTGCAGCGCGTCGACGACGCGCAGCATCTCGTCGATGTCGCGCCCGAGCGGGAGGTCGTTGACGATCTGGTGCCGAACGACGCCATCACGGTCGATCAGGAAAGATCCGCGGAACGCGACCCCCCCGTCCGACTCGACGTCGTAAGCCTTCGCGATCTCGTGCTTCACGTCCGCGACGAGCGTGTAACCGACCGGGCCGATCCCGCCCTTGTCGACCGGGGTCGCCTTCCAGGCGAGGTGCGTGAACTGGGAGTCGATGGAGACGCCGATCACTTCGACGCCCCGCTTCTGGAACTCCCCCAGGCGGTGGTCGAACGCGATCAGTTCCGACGGGCACACGAACGTGAAGTCGAGCGGGTAGAAGAAGATGACCGCGTACTTGCCGCGGATCGCCTCGGAAAGACAGAAGTTTTCCTTGATTTCGTCGTTCCCGAGCACCGCGGCCGCGGTGAAATCGGGGGCTTTCTTGCCGACCAGAACTGCCATGTGATTCTCCTCTCTTTCAGATAGCTGGGGATGGGTGCGCCCGGTCCCTCGGCGAAAACTCCCGACGTCCCGGGCAACGCCGCGAAGTCTAGAGCGGAGCGGAGCGGGGTCAACCCCGCACTGCATCATTGTCCGCCCGCCTCGTGAACGGATGCAATGCCTTGACACCCCCTCCCGTCGCGGCGAAACAATCCCCTCTTCGTGGCGGCGCGCTGCAGCGAACAGCGTGCCGCACAGGAACGAGGAACCACCGGCGGGATCAGGCCCCCTCGCCGGTAGAGGAGATGTGGCCCATGGCAAAACGAAAGTCCCGGCGCAGCGCGCCGACGACCGTCCTGCTCGCGCGACGTTCGGATCGTTGTGCGGAATGCGACGCTTCGCTGCGCTGGCGTGTAACGACCAATGCGAAACCGTACTCCTTCCCGGATTACGGGTTCCCCCTGAAGGCGACGAACCTGCCGGTCGCGACCTGCAACCGCTGCGGCACCACCCAGGCCGCTGTCGGGAACGCGTCGAAGTTCCGCGAGCAGGTCACCGAGCAGATCCTTCGCCGGCCCGGCGCGCTCACGGCCGACGAGATCGTGTTCCTGCGCAAGCACCTGAAGCTCACCGGTGGGAAGTTCGCGAGCCTCGTCGGCGTCAGCCGCGAGCACGTCTCCCACATCGAGCAGGGGCATGCCCCGAGCCTCGGCACCGCGGCCGATCGGCTGGCCCGGCTGATGATCGCGGCGAAGGTCGATCCCTCGCTCAAGCTGCTGCGGCGCACCATGGCCTCGCTCGACGAGGACATCGGCACGCGCTCCCGACGCAAGAGCGTCCGGCACGGCGGATACAAGATCGCTCTCGGCCGGCGCGGCTGACGCCGGGCCGCAACACCATACTGGCCCCCGTCAGCCTGCGCAGAGATCGCGGGTCCGCCGTAGTGCGTCTTTCCAACGCGCCAGGTGGGCCTCGCCCTCGCCGAGGGCCGCGTCCGAGAAGTAGAAGATCAGCCGTTCGGCGATCCCCCCGTACTTCGAGACGATTGCCCGGGGCAGCCCCTCCCAGGTGGCCGTGACGGCGTACTCCTCGAGCATGCGGTCGGTGATGGTCGCCGCCATCGCGGCCAGGTCGCCGGCGCGCTGCAGTTCGTGCAGCCGCTGCGAGACCCCGCCCCAGCCGTGGAGTTCGAAGACCCCGGCGTAAGCCGGGGTGGAGCCGTAGAACGCGATCTGCATTCGCGCGCGCTCGCGCCAGGGCGCCCGCTCCTCCTCGGTGTCGCCGACGATCGTGAAGACCGGGCACGCGAGCTTGATCGAGGAAGGATCGCGACCGGCGGCGCGAGCGCCGCGCTCGACGTTCGGGCGCACGACTTCGTCGAGGTACCGGATCGAGTGGAACGGATGCACGTGCACCCCGTCGGCGACCTCGCCGATCGCGCGCAGCATCCACGGCCGCACGCCGGCGAGGTACACGGGCACGTCGGGACAGGCGATCGGCCCCGGGCTCCACAGGCCGAGCAGGCTGAAGCGGTAGAACTCACCGCGGAAGTCGAGCCGCTCGACGCCCTGGAACGCCCGGAAGATCGCGCGCAGCGCGAGGACGTACTCGCGCAGGCGCGCACCGGGCCGGTCCCACGTCGAGGAAAAGCGCCGCTCGATGTGCGCCTGGACCTGCGTGCCGAGCCCGAGCGTGAAGCGCCCGCCGCTGGCTTCCGCGAGTTCCCAGGCGGCCTGCGCCGTGACCATGGGACTGCGCGCGAACGCCACGGCGACGGCCGTCCCGATGTCGAGTTCCGGTGCCGCCAGCGTCGTCGCCGCGCAGTTCAGGAACGCGGTGCGGCCGCTCTCGGCCATTTGAAGCCCGTCGAAGCCGAGCCCGGCGAGCCGGCGCGCCCGTTCGGCAGCGGCATGCAGTTCCAGCCCGAGACCGAACGCATCCAGCTTCACGTTGTCCTCCGATCCTTCGCCCGCATCGCTTTCTCCCCGGGGAACCCGGTGGCCACCGCGCTCCGTCGACACGGCTGTACGCGAGCGCCGGCGCCGAGAAAACCCGGACCGGGAAAGCGCGACCGCCGGCTCGGCCCGGGCCGTCGCGCCGACGGCCGCACGACGTCCCGCCCACGAGCCGGGCGCGGCGTTGCGTCGCGGACGGACAGGCGCGACGATGCGTCGCGGAGGATCCTTCATGCAGTTCGGAATCGCGTTCCCATCGTGGATCGAGGCCTGGCGAGACTGCGAAGCGGCCGAGGCGGCCGGGTTCACGCACGCCTGGTTCTACGACACGCAACTGTTGTGCTCGGACGTGTACGCGACGATGGCGCTGGCAGCCGAGCACACGCGGCACCTGAAGCTGGGCACCCTGGTCGTCATCCCGAGCAACCGCATCGCGCCCGTCACGGCCAGCGCCATCGCCACCATCAACGCGCTGGCGCCCGGGCGCGTGATCCTCGGCGTCGGCACCGGCTTCACCGGCCGCAACACGATGGGGCTGCCGCCGCTGCCGGTCCGGGAAATGATCGAGTACGTGCGCCAGGTCCGCGGGCTCCTCGCCGGCGAGGACGTCCTGTTTCGCGAGGGCAAGGCCGAACGCTGGATCCGCCTGCTGTCACGCGACCGCCGGCTCGGCTGCGTCAACCTGGACGACCCGATCCCGATCCACGTCGCGGCCAACGCGCCGAAGGCGCTCGCGTCGGTCGGGGAGGTCGGGGAGGGCTGGATCACCGTCGCGCAGGATCCGTCCGGCATCCGGGCCGGCCTCGACGCCGTCCGGCAGTCGGCCGCGACGCACGGCCGGGCCTTCGACGGCCCGGCCGGTCGCCCTCCGGTCACGATGCTCACGACTGGTTGCGTCCTCGGCCCCGGAGAGCACGTCGCGAGCGAGCGCGTCGTGCGCCGCGTCGGTCCGGTCACGGTCGTCGGCGTCCACGCCATCTGGGAGAGCGCGCGGGGCGGGCACGGCTTCGGGCTCGCGAACGACGAGCTCGCCGCCGCGTTCGACCGCTACATCGAGGAGTACGCCGCGCGGCGCGGCTCGCCGGCCGATCGCCGCTACCTCGACGTGCACGAAGGTCACATGATGTATCTCAAGGAGGGAGAGGAGGCGTTCGTCGCGCCGGAGATGATCCCGGTGCTCTCGCTGACGGGAACCGCGGACGAAGTGCTCGAACGCTGCCGGACGTTCGCGGAAGCCGGCGTCGACCACCTCGCGTTGCAGGCCGTGCCGGGAATGGGTCGAGAGTTGATCGAGGAGTTCAGCCGCTCGGTCATCGCGAAGTGGTGACCCCGACGATCGGCGCACGACGACGCTCCACCCGGCCACGTCGAGTTCCAGACCACGAACGAAAAAAGGGCCGCGTTCCGTGGAACGCGGCCCCTCTTTTCGCGGACCGGCCGTTGCCGGTTCCGCTGTTCGCTCAGTAACGCCGGCCGCCGCCGCCGCCGCCGTAACCACCGCCGCCGCCGCCGCCGCCGCGGTAGCCGCCGCCGCCGCCGCCGCGAGGACGATCCTCACGCGGCTTGGCTTCGTTGACAGTCAGGGCGCGCCCCTCGTGCTCCCGGCCGTTCAGCGCTTCGATGGCAGCTGACGCTTCCGAATCGGAACCCATCTCGACGAAACCGAAGCCCTTGCTGCGGCCCGTCTCGCGGTCCGAGATCACCTGTGCGCTCTGCACGCTACCGTACTGCTGAAACAGCTCTTCGAGACTCGAACTGTCGACTCCGAAGCTCAGATTGCCGACGTACAACTTCTTACCCATGGATCAACTCTCCTTACTAGAACAGGGACTCCACCCACATTCTGCTTACTTGGTCTGTCTGCGCGGATCGATTCATTTCGATCCGTGGAAGGTAGGTGTGGACGACTGAGGGTAGGATGCGGGACTTCGTGGGTCGCGTACCTGGCTCGAGCTCGTTCGACTAACCGACCGCTGGCTATCCTACTCAAGGAGCGCGCTAGGTACAGGGCCGCACGGACGATTTCCCTCGACGAGGCAATGTGCAGCCGTTCTCCTTTCCGGGGGCCGAACCACCGGCGGAACATCGGTTCCCGCGACGGGGCCGCGACGAATCACGTGCGAAATCAGGGACTTCGCCCTACGGCCGGCTCGTCCCCCACCCCCTGTGAAGGACCGGTTGCCGGGGTCATGCGCGGGAGTCCCCGTCGAATGGTCGCGGAGAATTTTTCATCGAGCGGTGCGTTCCGGGCCGCCCCGGTGACGTCGCTGACGCCGCGCAGTTCCTCGTACGGGAGCGAGTTGTCGATGGCGCCGCGCATGTAGAGCAGCGCGTCGGCCGACCCGTTCGCGAGCATGCGCCAGTCCCACGCGACGCCGCTGTCGACGTGGCGCACGTGCTGGACGATCGTGGTCGTGCAGTTCTGCGTGACCGCGTTGTACCATTTCGGCGTGCGGGAGAGCCGGTCGATCTCCTCGAGGTAGTCGACGAGCACCTCCCGGGCGCGCTCCGGCGATGCACTGAGACGATAGACCCGGACGTGTTCGCCGCGCACGTTCGTGCGCAGCGCGACCACGTCGCGCTCGTCGGCGACCACGTAGTAGATCTCGAACTGCCGGAAGAACCCGAGCAGCGCGGAGTACTCTTCCCCGACTTCCTTGCGGGTCTCGATCGAGACGGCGAGGTGCTCGCCGTCCTCGAACTCCCAGCTCATGATCGTGTGCTCGATCAGCGGAGGGCCCCAGTTCGAGAAGAAGAGATCCGCCGCCTTGATCTTGCCCAGGTCGTAAGTGCGTTCTTCCCACGCCGGCGCGTAGTCCGACTCCGTGCGCCATCGGAAGTCCCGCACGTTGGCGATGTGGACGAGGTCGCCGTCGAAGCGCACCGTGGCCGGACGCTCGACCTCGGCAAGCCACATCCGGTCGTTGCTCGGCTCGATCGATAGCCACCACGCGACGACGCCCGAGTTCAGAAGCACGCCGATCAGCAGGGCGCGCCGGTACGGACGAACGGAGACGAGGAGCCCGCCGAGCAGGACGAGCCAGGAGACCAGGAGAGCCGTCGCGGCGCGACCAGTCGCCGGACCGTCGATCGCGAGCGCGGCAGCAGCCCACGCGCCGAAGGCCACGACGCCCACGGTCGCGAGCGCGAGGCCGACGCGGCGCAACAACATCGAATCGGCCCTGCTATTTCCCGGGGATCCCGAGGACCCCGCGGCTCAGGACGTCGATCACCGGGAAGTAGAACATCAGGCTCAGGAAGAACAGGCTCCCGAAGATGCAGAAGTAGATGACGTTCGAACTGCCGCGCACGTGCATGAAGATCGCCATGACCATCCCTGCCTTGGCGACGGCGATGCTGAGCGCGACGACGTTGTTCATCGCGCCCATGTCCACGAAGGCCGCGGCCACGGTCAGCGCGGTGAAGACCATGAGGGCGGCGAAGACGCCGAAGTAGGCCCGAAGGGTGGCTGCCGGATCGTACGCGTGCGACGACATGAGGTTCTCTTCTCCGTCCGGACGCCGGCTCTTTGCCGGCCGATCAACAGGGGGCGGCTCCATGCCTGCCCCTCGGCATGGGCCGGTTCAGTGCCGGCCGATCAGGTACAGCAGCGGGAACAGGAAGATCCAGACCAGATCGACGAAGTGCCAGTACAGTCCCATGATCTCGACGGGCGTGTACCAGCGCTCCGTGTAGGCCCCGCGAAGCGCCTGTGCAGCGATGTACAGCATGATGCCCATGCCGATCACCATGTGGGTCGCGTGCAGGCCCGTCATCGCGAAATACAGCGAGAAGAAGATCCGCTGGTGTCCCGCGTCCGGCGCGTTGAGGAAGAAATTGAACGGCACCAGGCCCTCGTGCCACTTGTGCGTGTACTCGTAGGCCTTGACCCCGAGGAAGATCGTGCCCAGCACCATCGTCGCCGCGATCCAGAACGCGATCATCGTGCTCTTGTTCAGGCGCGCCGAGTGCACCGCGAGCGCCATCGTCAGCGAGCTGCCGATCAGCACCACCGTGTTGAAGCACCCCAGGACGATGTCGAGGTGGTGGCTGGCGTGCGCGAAAGCGTCCCCGAACTGCATTCGGTAGATCAGGTACGCCGTGAACAGCCCGCCGAAGAACAGCACTTCGGTGACCAGGAAGACCCACATCCCGAAGGTCGCGGTCTCGTACTGCTGCTCCTCGGTCGCGAAGTGCGACTGGAGGCGCGAAATCGACTCAGACATGGGCGGTCTCCGGGTCCACGTGGTGCAGCCCGAGCGCGTGGGCGGCCTCGGGGTAGTCGTAAGGCTCGTAGTCGACGGTCGGCGTCTCGTGGAAGTTGTGCGGGTGCGGCGGCGAGTCGATCGTCCACTCGATGCCGAGCACGCCCCACGGGTTCGGGCCGGCTTCCTCGCCGCGGCGCAGCGACCACAGCAGGTAGAACAGCGGCATCAGGTAGCCGATCGCGAGGATCGTCGCCCCCATCGTCGAGCACACGTTGAGGATCTGGTACTCGTCCGGGTAGTAGTGATAGCGCCGCGGCATGCCGGCGTAGCCCGCGATGAACTGCGGGAAGAACGTGCCGTTGAAGCCCACGAAGATCAGCGCTGCCGCGATCTTGGCGGGGGTTTCCGGGTACTTGCGGCCGGTCATCTTCGGCCACCAGTAGTGCAGGCCGCCCATGTACCCCATGATCGCGCCGCCGACCATGATGTAGTGGAAGTGCGCGACCACGAAGTAGGTGTCGTGCAGGTGGATGTCGGTGCCGAGGGTGGCCAGGAACAGCCCGGTCAGCCCGCCGATCAGGAACAGCCCCATGAAGCCGAGCGCGTAGATCATCGGCGACTCGAACGACACCGAGCCCCGGTAAACCGTGGCGGCCCAGTTGAACGTCTTGACGGCCGACGGGATCGCCACGGCGAACGTGAGCACCGAGAAGACGACCGCGGCGTACATCGACTGCGTGGTCGTGAACAGGTGGTGGCCCCAGACCAGGAAGCCGATGATCGCGATCGCGAGCGAGCTCGCCGCGATGAAGCCGTAGCCGAAGATCTTCTTGCGGGTCATGGCCGGGATGATCTCGGAGATCACCCCCATCGCCGGCAGGATCATGATGTAGACGGCGGGGTGCGAGTAGAACCAGAAGAGGTGCTGGAAGAGCACCGGGTCGCCGCCGCGGGCCGGGTCGAAGAAGCCGAAGTGGAAGATCCGCTCCAGCGCCACCAGCAGGATCGTGACGGCCACCACCGGCGTGCCGAGCACCTGGATGATGCTGGTCGCGTAGTGGGCCCACACGAACAGCGGCAGCCGGAACCAGGTCAGCCCCGGCGCCCGCATCTTGTGGAT
>CAYYZO010000057.1:0-27311 GCA_964476185.1 uncultured Myxococcales bacterium | reverse complement strand
GCACGTGCGCGGCTACAAGGAGGAGGGCACGACCACGACGCCGTTCGACATGGTCGTGCTGAACGACATGGACCGCTTCCACCTCGTCGGCGACGTCGTCGAGCGGGTGAAGTCGTTCGGCCCGCGCGCGGCCTACGTGAAGCAGGCGATCCGCGACAAGCTCATCGACCACAAGAACTGGATCGCCGAGCACGGCGACGACATGCCGGAGATCCGCGACTGGAAGTGGGGGCAGGCCGTCGCAACGCGCCCGGCCGCGGGCGGCAGCGCCGTCGCACCGCGCAAGAAGCGCGGCGCGGACACGGGCGGCGACAACGACTGAACTGCGACCGGCCTCGAAGCGCTCGATCCGTGACGACCGCGTCGCGGTTCGGGCGACTCCAACGGTCGAGGACACGACGAGAGCGCGTCCCGAGTGGGGACGCGGCGTACAGGGACACGGAGAATGACCGGATTCGAACTCGGCCTGCTGACCCTCGGCGTCCTCGTCGTCGCGTTCCTCTATTCCTCGGTCGGGCACGCGGGCGCGTCCGGCTACATCGCCGTGATGTCGCTGGTCGGCATGGCGCCGGAGGCGATCAAGCCCACGGCGCTGGCGCTGAACATCCTCGTCGCGTCGATCGGCACCGTGCAGTTCTGGCGCGCGGGACACTTCTCGTGGTCGCTGTTCTGGCCCTTCGCCGCGCTGTCGGTGCCGATGGCCTGGGCCGGCGGCTACGTCGCGCTGCCGGCGGAACTCTTCCGCGCGCTGGTCGGGCTCGTGCTGCTGTACTCGGCGTGGCGCTTCTTCGTGCGGCCGCCGGCCGAGATCGAGCCGACCGCGCCGCCACTCCCGGCCGCGCTCGCGATCGGCGGCGCCATCGGCCTGCTGTCGGGACTGACCGGCACGGGCGGCGGGATCTTCCTGACCCCGGTCCTGCTGTTCGCGCACTGGGCGCGCACGAAGACCGCCGCGGCGACCTCGGTCGTGTTCATCCTCGTGAACTCGATCTCGGGACTGGCCGGCAACGTGACCGGCACCGGGCGCTTCCCGACGTTCGCGCTCGTGCTCGTCGCGGCGGCAGGTCTCGGCGGATTCGCGGGATCGACGCTCGGCAGCCGGCACTTCGATGCGGCGGCGATCAAGCGCCTGCTCGCGGCGGTGCTGCTCGTGGCCGGGCTGAAGCTGCTGCTGACCTGAGCGCGCCTTCGCGGCCCGGCGCCGGTCGAACGGCGCTCGCGGGTCGCGACTCGCGCGTCAGTCGCCGCTGTCGCGCATCGCGCGCAGCGCCGCCTCGAGCACGGCCGACTCGCGGGCGTGACGGCGGGCGTCGAAGTCGTCCTGCGCCTCGACGGCCTCGAGCGCTCGTCGGTACTCCGCCGGGAACGCGTGCTGGCGCGCTCCGGTCGTGACGAATCCCTTGTACCAGTGGAACGGCCGAAGCCCGTCGGCGATCCGCGCGGGGTTGGCGGTGTACGCGATCGCTTCGTGAACCGTCCCGTCGGCCGTGCGGACGCGCACGACCTTCTCGAAGTAGTCCTCGCCGAGGCCCTCGTAGCCGTCGAGGATCGCCTTCTCCTCGCGCGTCAACTCGTAGACCACGCCCCAGACGGCGTCGCTGCCGGCCTCGGTGGCGTAGGCATCGCACTTGCCCGATCCGTCGGCGGCGCGCTTGTGCCAGCGCAGCTGGTGCCCGGCGAGCGTCCCGACGGCGAGGACGCGGGCGCCCGGCGTGCGCGCGCGCAGGCGCTCGACGCAAAGGTTCGACCCGTAAGCGAACACCGGGACCATGACGGAAGACCTCCTCGCTTCAGCAATCGATCGTGACGAAGCCGGCTCGTTCGGCGTCGGCCAGCAGCATGGGCCGCAGCACGGACGCCCAGACGGCATAGCCCTCGGCCGAAAGGTGCAGGCCGTCATCGAGGAACAATTCGCGACGCGCGCGACCGTCCGCGCCGAGCATCGCGCCGGCGACGTCCACGAGCCGGCGGCGCGGGCGGCTGCGGCACAGGGCGTCGAGCAGCGCGTTCAGGCGCCGGCCTTCGTCGTGCGTCTCCGCGCGCGCGGGGCTCGCCTTCACGTTGAGCACGTACAGCCACAGGCCGGGCATCATCCGTTCCATCCTCTCGGCGAAGAGGGAGGCGTCGGCGGCGACGTCGTCGGCCGTGCGGCCGCGCCAGGACTCGAGGTCGTTCTCGCCCGCGCCGAGCACGACGCCGCGCGGGCGATACGGGCTGACGATGCGCCCGGCGAAGTGCAGCACGTCGCGCATCGTCGCGCCGCCGAAGCCGCGGTTCACGACGACGAGCGGCTCCATGTCGGACGCCAGCGTCTCCCAGAACCGGATGCTCGAACTGCCGACGAACACGACGGCGCCCCGGACAGGCGCCAGGCCCCGGTCGGACGCTTCGAACGCGCGGATCTCGTCTTCCCATTCCCACGCGGAGGTGGGGTCGTGTCCGCCCGACGCTGCTCCCGGCATGCGTCCCGGTGCCACGAACCCGTCGTCGTGCCAAGACCGCGGCCTGCAGGATCCCGATTGACTGAAGCTGCGTGGTATGAGCGATCCTTTCGGGGGACGTCGTGGGATCCACTTCCTCCAAAGCCTCGCGCCGCAACCCGCTGTTCGATCTTTGGCGGGGGCTCGCGCTGGTCGACATGGCCTGGGTCCACCTGGCCGCCTACCCGATCGGGATGCCGACCGGCGCGGCCTTGTGGGTCAGCGAGCACACGCGCTTCGCGGCCGGCTTCTTCGTGATGCTCGCCGGCCTGACGATACGGCTCGCGTTCGGCCGCGGGCTCGCGTCGACCGACGCGGCGGTTCGCCAGGCGACGGTGCGCCGCCTTCTGCGGCGCGCGGCGTTGCTCGTGTTCGTCGACCGGCTCGCCGGCGTCGTGTTCGCGGCGACCGAGTCGCTGCTGCAGTGGCACTCCCCCGCGACCATCGATCCGTCCCGCCTGCTCGCGGTGGCGACGTTCCAGCTTCCGGGAGCGACCGGCGGGCTGCTGGTCCTCTACACCATCCTGCTGACGCTGACCGCGCCGCTCGAGCGACTGCGTTCGCGCGCCGGCGAGCCCGCCGTCCTAGCGCTGAGCCTCGCGGTCTTCGCGCTCGCGCAGTGGATCGGCGCCGCGGCGCACTGGCCGCCGTGGACGTTCCCGATCGCGCACTGGCAACCGCTGTTCGTGATCGGGTATCTCGCCACGCCGCACATCGACCGCCTGCGCGACGCGAGCGGTCGCATCGCGGCGCCCTGGCTCGCGCTCGCCGGCGGGAGTTGCGCCGCGGTGTTCGCGCTGCGCAGCGGCCCCGCGCTCGGCCTGCCGGCCGACCTGCTCCCCTCCATCCTTTTCCGCAAGGTGCCGCTGAACGCGGCCGAGCTCGCCTGGTACACGCTGGCGAGCGTGTTCGTGCTGGTCGCCTCGGCGTCGCTGTACGAGGCCAGCGCCCGGGTTCGCCGCAACACCGCGTGGCTGCGCCGGCTCGGTCGCTGGAGCCTCGTGATCTACGTCGCCCACCTGCTCGTCGAGTTGCCGATCATCTCCGTCGTCACGTGGCTCGATCCCCCGCCCGCGCTGCGCGCCATGTCGCTCGTCGTGGTCGTCCTCGTGCTCGACCGGATCGCGCGCGCCGCCGACTGGACGACGGCGCGACGAACCGAGGGCGCCGCGCTTCTTCCGCTGCAGGCGACGCTGCGGCGCCTCGTGCCGGTCGGAGGGGTCGTCGGCAGCGCCGTCGCCGCGGTGTGCGCCATGGTGGTCCTCTCGACGCCGCCGCCCGAGTGGGCGAAGCAGCGTCGGCTCGACGCCGAGCGGGCGACGGCTCCGCACGAATCGGTGGACGTCGCCGTCGACCTCGCTCCCGATCCCCCAAGGACCGAGGACGAAGGCGACGAGGTGCCGACGCTGAGGAACGCGGAAGTCGAGGCACCCGGTTCGCTCGACGGCACGGTGCCGAACGACACGCCGGGTGCCCTGCCCGGCGACGACGGGAACGACGGGCTGAGGATCGGGGACGCCGAGTTCACGCGTCCGCCGGACGATCCGGACCGGGATTTCGACTCCGCCCCGCCGGCGACGTTGCCGTTCGCGGAGCCGCCGTTCGGCGAGATGCCGATCGAGGAGTTGATCGAAGACGAGGTCGAGCCGATCGCGAACTGACGCGTCAGTGCCCCGTCCCGCCCTCGCGGCTGATGCGCGGCAGCATCACCAGGAACGCCGCGGCGAGCAGGTAGGCCGCCGACCAGGCCCCGCCGGCGCCGATCCCGAGCTCGACCACCGTGTCGCCCGGCGTCCATCGGTAGGCGTGCATCAGACCGACGAACGACAGGATCGCGGCGACCGCGCACCACTTCGCGGCGCGCAGGAAGCGGCGGTCGATGATCTCGGCCGTCGCGGCCGCCAGGATCATCGCCGTGAAGATGAACCCCTGCTCGATCGCGAACGCACCGCGGCCGGCGACGTCGAACGCCGCGAGCGAGGACTCGAGCGACGGCGAGAACGCGGGCCCGCCCGGGCCGCCGACGCCGCCCGCGCGCATCCCGGTCTTCATCATCAGCACGCCCCAGGCCGCGATACCGGGCAGCAGCCCGACGGCGACCGCGGCCGCGTGCCGCGGCGGCGTCGCCTCGAACGCCTGCGCGACGATCACGATGCCGATCCAGAGCACGATCGCCATGCCGGCTTCGATCGGCACCGCCAGCGAGACGAGGCCCGCCGCGCCGGTCAGGCACAGCACGGTCGCGAACGCGCCTCCGAGGATCGAATAGCCGACGCGCGCGCCCATCGCCTTCCAGCCCGGGTGGCCGATGTAGATCGTCGTCGGGAAGCAGCTGCCGAACACGCACGCGGCGAGCGTGCCGACGCCGTTGGCGAGCAGCGACGGCCGCGCCTCGAACTCGTCGCCCGCGGCGGCCGCGCTCTCGATGTTCTGCAGCGAGCCCACCACGTTGACGACGCCCATCGGCACGATCACGGACAGGTACGCGACGAGGCCGCCGTCGAGGACCGCGCGCGCGAGGTCCCCGACGACCGGCGCCGGCGTGCGCACGCCGAGGCTCGCGATCGCCGCCTGCCAGGCTTGGGCGCTGCCGCCGGCGAGGCCGCTCGCCCAGCACAGCGCCGCGCCCGCGAGCACCGCGACCATCCCGCCCGGCACGCCGCCGGCGAAGCGCACGCGCCCGAAGTACGCGGCGAGCACGATCACGAGCGTGGGGATGCCGACGATCGGCGCTGCCCAGGCCTTGAACAGGAACCCGAGGGCGATGAACGAGACCGCGATGCCGGCCAGCGAGGACAGCAGCGCCGCTCGCGGCGTGCGCCGGCGAATCGACTCGGCGAAGAAGGAGCCGACGCACTCGATCACGCCGCTGCCGAAGCAGGCGGCCAGCCCCGCGCGCCACGCCGCCAGCGAGGCCTCCGCCGGCGTCGCTCCAACCGCGGCGGCCGCGAGCTTGGCCGGCAGCATCACGAGGAACACGAACGCGAACAGGCTGACGGTGTTGATGCCGTACGGCAGCGCGCAGACGTCGCCGCGGCCGCTGCGGCGCGCGACGCCGGCCGCCTGCCACGCGTAGAAGAGGTTGCCGACCAGGATCGAGACGGCCGCGCCGGGCAGCACCGTGCCGAGCAGCAGCGCGTCGTCGAAGCCGAGCACCGTCCGGCACAGCGCGACGATCACGAGCAGCTGCACCAGGTTGTCGACGGCCAGGCCGAAGAAGCCGTCGACGTCGCCGCGCACGAACCAGCGAAACGGTCGCGCGGGCGTCGCGGCGCTGCTCACGCCGTGCGCCCCGGCAACACGCGCGCCCGCGGCCAGGCGAGCACCTCGGCCTCGATCCGCCCGCCGCCTTCGGCGACGAGCGCGACCGCGGAGCCCGCTTCGGCCTTCGCCTTCGGGACGTACGCGAGCGCGATCTCGCCGAGTCGCGGCGAACGCAGCGCGCTGGTCACGACGTCTCCGTCGCCGCCGCCCTCGACGCGCGCGCCGACAACGGCCGGCGCGGCCGTCCGGAGCAGCACGAACTCGTGGTTCACGCGGCCGCGGCTGACGGCGCGCTCGACGACTTCCTGGCCGACGTAGCAGCCCTTCGCGAAGTGGATCGCCCACTCGAGCCGCGCCTCGATCGCGAGCCGCGCCTCGTCGACGTCGACGCCGTAGCGGACGGCGCCGCTCTCGACCCGCAGGATCTCGAGCGCATCGACTCCTGCCCTCGCCGCGCCGGCCGCGACGAGCGCGGCGCGCACGGCCTCCGTGTCGCCGGCCTCGCCGTCCGCGCCGACGACGAGGATCTCGAACGACGGCACGCGCAGGTCGCCGCGCGCGAACACGCGGACCGGCTGCGACGCGATCACCGCCCGGATGGTTCCCCACGCGGCAAGCGACGACGCTTCGCCCGCGCCGGCCGCGGCCAGCGCGGCCGCCGCGCCGGGCCCCGCGACGAGCAGGCAGCCGGCGGCGACGTCGTCCTCGAAGTCGCAGTCGTCGGCGACGAGGAAGCGCGAGAGCGCGGCGCGCGCGGAGTCCGCATGGGCCGCGGTCGTCGCGATCCAGGTGCGTTCGCCGTCCTCGTGGAACGCGAGCAGCGCGAGCGGGCGCCCCTGCGCGGTCAGCACCGCGGCCGGCGCGCCCTGCCCCGCGGCCAGCTGAGCGAGATTGGCCGTCGTCTGCCCGTGCAGGAACTCGAGACGCTCCTCGCCGACCGCCGTAAAGTAGCGGCGCCAGGCCGCGTCGACCACGGCCGCGCCCCCGTCGAGGGCGCTCCACTCGGCGGCCACGTCGCCGAACGACGCGGCCGCCTCGGCGCCGTCGTACGACCGCGTGCTCGCCGGCTCGCCGGCCATCTCAGGCGTAGTGGCTGCGCCGCTTCACGGCGATCTCGCGCTCGAGCACGAAGATGTCGACCTTCTGGGGGCCGTCCTCGCCGTCCTTGGGCTTGCGGAACTTGTGGCCGCGCAGCGTCACCTTGAGCAGGCCGAGGTCCTCGCGGCCGGGGTAGTCGGCGCACTCGCGGATCTCCGTCGACGCGAAGACGGTGTCGCCGGAGAACAGCGGGCCGACGTGGCGTCCGGTCGTGTAGATCACGTCCGCCAGCGCGTTGTCGGCGATGTCCGGGCACGAGACGCCGAGGCACAGGTTGAACGGGATGCCGCCGTAGATGATCAGCCGTCCCCCGATGTACTTGTCGGGGTTCATGTCGATCATGTGCTGGTTGCAGTGCACCTGCGAGGTGTTGTCGAGCTGGGCGGTCAGCGCGATGTGCTCGTCGGTCACGAGCCGGCCGCGCGAGTGCTCGTAGACGTCGCCCGCCCGGAAGTCCTCGAAGTACGTGTCGCGGTTCGACAGGTGGGCCTTCGCGCGGTAGCCGCGCGAGGCCTCGTACGGCGGGATCCACGGCGTGCACTCGACGACGGGCTTCTCCGCGATCTTCGCGTCGGCGACGGTCGCGGACATGTCGCCCTTCCAGACCTGCACCTTGCGCTCGAACGCGATGACGACCTCGCCGGTCTGCTTGCGGCCGAGGCTCGCGACGTGCACGACGCCGCGGTCCGGGTCCTTCGACGACGGCGTCACGCCGAGGATCGTCGTCTCGGCCTCGAGCGTGTCGCCGGGGTAGACCGGCGCGCCGAAGCGCATGTCGATGTACTCGAGGTTCGCGCGCGCGTTCTCCGAGATGTCCTCGACCGTCTGCGAGAAGACGACGTTCATGACGAGACCCGGCGGGCAGACGATGTCGTCGTAGCCGTACAGGCGCGCGTACTCGCGGTTCTTCGCGAGCGGGTTCGTCGTCATGTTGAACTCGGTGAACGCGTTGAACAGCCCCTGGTTCACGGTCTTGCCGCCCTTGTGGCGCAGGACCTGCCCGACCTGGAAGTCCTCGAGGAAGTTGCCGGTCTTCTTGCGGATGACTGTCACGAACCCTGTCTCCTCCGGCGGCCTTGCGGCCGCCTGCACGTTCTGGACTCGCGGCCGCGCGGCGCGGGCGACGCTGTCGAGTCGCGGCTTATCGCGCGGAGCGCGATCGAGTTCAACGATCCTCTCTTTCCGCGGGCGCTCGTTCGGCCGCGGGCGGCTCCTGCGCCGCGGGCGCGTCGTCAGCCGCGGGCGCGTCGGCCGACGGGAGATCGACGCGAAGGCCCGGGAGCACCACGCGCCGGGCCGCTTCGACGCGCGGCTCGAACAACAGCACGAGCGGTCCGCTCCAGTCGGCCGCCGCGGGCGACGACAGCCGGACGCCTCCCCCGCCGGCGAGCGCCATCACCATGCGCGCGTTGCGGCCGCCGCAATTCCACGTGCGGCTGCCGACGGCGACGTTCCACGATCGCAGCGTGCCGCCACCGCCGCGCCAGACGGCGCCGGAGTCCTCGAGCGTCGGCGTGCAAAGCGCCTTCAGCGGCGAGACGACGCCGTCCTCCCGCTCGAGGCGGACGGAGTCCGCACCGAGCGACGCGGTCGTCGAGCCGGCGGCCAGTTTCACGTCGAGCACGACGGCGAAGTACGGCATCCCGTCCTTCGACTCGCTCCGCAGTTGCTCGATGTCGGCGGGGCCGACGGCGACGGCGGCAGCCGCGGTGATGCCGGCGCCTTTCTCGCCGGGCTCGGCCGGCGACGGGCGCGTCGGATCCCACGGCGGACCGAACGGACCGGACACCGGTGGGGCCGGGGCCGGCGCCGGCGCATCGGCGGGCGGCGTCGACGGCGGCTTCACGGCCGGCGGCGGAGTCGCGGGGTCGACGGCGGACGCGCGGCCTTCGCCTCCGGCGACGACGGCGACCACCGCCGCCATCCGGACGAACGCGCGCACGGCGTTGGTCGAAAGCCGCACGGCTCAGTCCATCACGACGACGCCGCGGGCGTTCTTGCCGCTGCGCAGGTCGGCCACGGCCTCGTTGATCTCGTCGAGGCGGTACGTGCGCGAGACGAGCTCGTCGAGCATCAGTTCCTTGCTGCGGTAGAGGTCGATCAGCTGCGGCACGGTCTGCCACGAGTCGGCCGAGCCGTTCGTCGTGCCGCGCACGCCCTTCTCCTGCGTGACGGCCGCGATCTGCGACAGCGAAACCTTCTCCTTCATGTGGGCGATGCCGACGAGGATCACCTCGCCGCCCTTCGCGATCGACAGGAACGCGACGCGCGCGACCTCGGCGTTGCCGACCGCCTCGAACGCGAAATCGAGGCCGGCCCTCTCGCGGGTGAGCGCGCGGATCTGCTTGTGCAGGTCCGGCGCGTCGCCGCGCAGGACGTGGGTCGCGCCGAACTTCCGGGCCATCTCGAGCTTCGCGTCGTCGAGGTCGACGGCGACGATGAGGCCGGCGCCGGCCATGCGGCACGCCTGGACGACGTTGAGGCCGACGCCGCCGCAGCCGAAGACGGCGACGTCGTCGCCCGGCTTCACGCCGGCGGCGAAGCGCGCCGCGCCGTAGCCGGTGATCACCGCGCACCCGAGCAGCGCCGCCCGGTCGAACGGCATTTCCTCGTCGATCCGGATCACCGCGTTGTCGGCGAGAATGACCTGCTCGGCGAAGCCGCCGATGCCGAGGAACGCGGCGACGGGCTGGCCGCCGGCCGTCATGCGGTCCATCGCGCGCGAGGTCGGGTCGTCGGCGAGGTTGCACAGGTGCCGGCGCCCGGACTTGCAGAAGCGGCACTCGCCGCACGCCGGCGACCAGGCGGCGACGACGTGGTCGCCCGCCGAGACGTTCGTCACGCCGGGCCCGACGGCTTCGACGATGCCGGCCGCTTCGTGCCCGAGCACGACCGGCACGGGACACGCGAAGAACTCGTTCAGCACGGAAAGGTCGCTGTGGCAGACGCCGCAGGCCTTCACGCGAACGAGCACCTCGTGCTCGCGAAGCGGCCGGAGCTCGACCTGTTCGACGACGAGCGGCTGGTCCTTCTGGTAGACGACGGCGGCGCGGGGCATGGCGGTACTCCTCGGCAGTGTTGCGACGCGGCGTCCGCCGACGGACGAAGCGCACGCGATCGAAGCTTCAGGCCCGGCGATTGGCGACGTCGAGCCGGTCGCTGAGGATTCGCGCGATATTCAAGAAAAACTTCGAAGCCAAACGCGGGTAGCGGATGCGCAGGCGCCGCAGGAAGGCCTCGTCGATCGCGAGCGCGTCGAGGTCGGTCGAGGCGACCACGTCGGCGCCGCGCGGCGCGCGGCGCAGGAGCGCCATCTCGCCGACGATGCCGCCGCGCGGCAGCGGGATCTCCAGTCCGTTCTCGAGCTGCACCTGGGCGCTGCCGGTCAGGATCAGGTACATCTCGCGCCCTTCCTCGCCCTTGCGCACGACGAACTCGCCGCGGCGGAACGTGTGGAGGTGCCCGAGCAGCACGACCAGCCGCACCCCGAGGCGGCCGAGGCCCTCGAACAGCGGGATCGTCAGGTGCGGGCTCGGCCCGAGCCGCGACGACACGAGGTCCCAGACGCTGATGACCGGGACCGTCGCGAGGATCGCCGGGACCAGGAACAGGTTCGTCACGAGCGCGACCATCATCGTCAGCGCCGTCAGCCAGCCGAACGTCGAGATGATCGCGAAGTTCGACGTGACCATCACGAGGAACCCGGCCGCCAGCGTGACCGTCGTCGCCGTGACCGGGCGGCTGACGATGTGCAGCGTGGCAAGAAGGGCCTCCCGCTGCGTGCCGGTCGCCTTCACGACCCGGTTGAGCCGCGCCATGTAGTGGACCGTGTCGTCCACGGAGATGCCGAGCGCGACCGCCGCGATAATGCTGGTGGCCAGGTTCAGCTCGATGCCGCCGAAGCCCATCACGCCGAAGAAGACGACGTTCGGGATCACGTTCGGGATCATCGCCATCAGGCCGACGCGCACCGACAGGAACATGATCGACAACACGAGCAGGATCGCGCCGTACGCGACGACGGTGCTCTCGACCTGGCCCTGCAGGATGCGGTCCGAGATCGACGCCATCACGACGAGCGTGCCGGTCAGCCTCGTCTCGACCCCGCGCGGGAACGCCTCGTCCGTGTACTCCTCGATCTGCCGGACGAGTTCCGCCGTCTCGAGCGACCCGGTCAGCGATGTGCGCAGCGTGATGTGCAGGCGCTGGAAATCCTTGTCGACGACCCCGGAGAACGCGCGCGGGTTGGCCGACACCAGCTGCAGGACCTGCGGGAGCTGCTTCTGGGGGTCCTGCCAGAAACTGCGCGGCGGGGGCGCCTCGATCACCTCGCCGGTCGCTTCGTTCAGGATCACCTCGCCGCCGGCGTTCTGCAGGCCGAGGTCGAGCTCGTCGAGGTAGTCGACGAGCGAGAGGCTCTCGTCGACGCCCGGCAACCCCTCGGCGAACAGCTGGAAGTCCTTCACGCGGCGCAGCGCCGCGATGTCGCGGAAATAGCCGGGCTCGGGACCGTGGATCACGACCGAGATCGGGTTCGGCCCGGCGAGCTTCCCGTCGATCGCCTCGAAGCTTTCCCGCACCGGCGAGCCCGCGCGGAACGCCTTGAGGAAGTCCGTGTCGACCTGCACCCGCGTCGAGCCCCAGGCGGCGACGCCGGTCGCGAGTGCGGCGGAAGCGAGCACCAGGAGCCGGTGATCGATGCAGTACGCGCCGATCCTGCCGATGTAGCGCTCGAGCCGCGGCTGGGCGGCGGGCTCCTCGCATTTCGGTTCCGGATTGCCCGATGCGGCGGCCGCGGAAGACCTCGGATCGCCCGCCGCCTCCGCGTCGCCGGCGGCAGGCCGCCGGCCCGGCATGCTGAGCAGCGCGAGCGGGATGCCGAGCACGCAGCCGAACGTGATGACGGCGATGCCGAGCACGGCGAACTTGCCGAGGCCCGCGATCGCCGGGATCGGATGGATCGCGAGCGAACCGAAGCCGATCGCGTTGGTGAAGGCGGAGACGAACACCGGCAGCCCGACCGCGCCGAGCACGCGCGAGAAGATCTCCTCGCTGCCGAGCGACCCGGAATCGGGCTTGCGCACGAGCTCGAGGTACGCGTCCACGATGTGGATCGCGTAGGAGCCGCCGATCACCAGCAGCAGCGACGGGAGCACGAGCGTCGCCAGCGTGATCGGCTCGCCGAACCAGCCCATCAGGCCGACGAGGCAGCCGACGTCGAGCGCGAGGGCGCCGAGCGGCAGCAGCGTCGCGCGCACCGAGCGGAAGATCCCGTACAGCACCAGCGCCATCAGCAGGAGGCTGGCGGGCAGGAACCCGAGCAGGTCGTGCTGCATGCGCTCGACCGCCTGCACGCGGACGTGCGACATGCCCGTGTAGTGGATCGCGCCGTCGCCCTGGTACGTCGCCAGCACGGCCTGCACGTCGCGGTCGACGGCGGCCTCGTCGTCGGTCGTGACGGCGTTCTTGAAGAAGACGGTGATGGCCGCGGCGCCGCCGTCCGCGGCGACCAGGTTGGGAACGTAGATCGGATTGGCCTTCACGCGCTCGCGAAGCCTGGCGATCGACGCGGGCGTGACGGGGCCCGGTTCGAGCAGCGGCGGCGGGTTGAAGACGTCGGCGACCGGGTCGGTCGCGTTCGCGATGCTGAGCGTGCGGCTGACGCCGGGAACCGCCGCGAGCCGCTCCGTGAGGTCGCGCAGCGCCGTGACGTTCGCGACGCTCCAGAGGTCCGCGCTGTCGAGCAGCGCGATGCCGATCTCCTCGTCGCCGAACTCGCGGCGGATCTGTTCGTTGTAGAGGCGCGCCGGGTCGTCCGGAACGCTGAGCGACGCCAGCGACCCGTCGAACGTGATTCGCCCGACGCCCGCCAGCGCCACGAGCGTCGCCATCACCAGCAGGGCGAGCGACGTGCGAGGGCGCCGGGCGAGTGCAACGAACGATCGAATCAAGCTACGTCCTGTGGCGAACGCCGTGACGGGTCCGCCGAAAGGGCGCTTCCTTCAGCGCCTCGCCCGCCGCGCGGTCAGAGCTTGGCGGCGACCTCGTCGAGCATCTCGATCACGGGCGCCCCGGCGAGCTTGCCCTTGAGCTGGCCCATCAATTCGCCGAAGCGCGCCGAGGAGGAGTGGGCCTGGAACGCCTCCATGTCCGCGTAACGCTCGAAGAACACGAACTCGCCGGGCTCGCCCTGCGAACGGTTGCAGGCGTAGGTGAGCGTGGCCCCCTCGTTCGCCTTCACCCACTCGACCATGTCCCGGAAATACCCGGCCACGTCGTCCGCGTGCTCCGGCTTCGCCTTGATCCTCGCCACCACCACGATCATCGGGTTCGTCCCTCCTCCTGCCGGACCGCCGGCCTCCCGGCGCCTCGTCGGGCCGCCCGGCGCGCGATCCGTCGCCGACCGTACTTGCCGAGGTGCCTCCATGCAACGGCGGCGGCGCGTGCGGTGCGGAGGCAACTCGGCGCAAGATCAGCCGGTTCGGCACATCCCTGTCGCTGCCGGGCGGACGCGCCCCCCGGGCACGGCCGGCGCCCGGGTCGAAGGCGCGGGCCCCGGAAGCCTGCGCCGAGCTTCGTCGTCAGCCGGGCACGCGGCCGCCGCGGGCGGCCCAGCGCACCTGCCGCGCGATGCCGCGCAGGATCGCGACCTCGCGCTCGTCGAGCACGCTTCGCGTGAAGATCGACGCGACCGTCGCCATCACGCGCTCGGCCTGGTCGCCGTGGAGGAAGCCGATCTCCTCGAGCGCGCCGCGCAGGTCCGCGATGGCCGCTTCCTGCTGCGCCGCACTCGCCGGCGCCGCGCTCGTCTCCCGGCCCCCCGTGCCCGCCGGCGCCGCGGCTCCCGCGGATCCGGCGGGGCCCGGGACCTCGCCGCGCCGCGAGCTCTGCAGCCATTCGTAGAGGCACACCACGATCGCCTGCGCGAGGTTCAGCGAAGCGTACTCGCCGGCCGTCGGGACGAAGCCCAGGCGGTGACAGCGCGCGAGTTCCTCGTTGCTGAGGCCGCGGTCCTCGGGGCCGAAGACCAGCGCGACCTGGCCGGCTTCGAGCCCGCGGCGACGCGCCTCGGCGAAGACGTCGGCGATCTCGGCGACCGGGATGCTCCAGGGGGTCTCGCGGGACGTGGTGCCGACGACGAGGCTCGCGGTCGCGACAGCGTCGTCGAAGCTCGCCGCCTCGATGCGCGCGCGAAAGACGTCGGCGGCGTGGACGGCGGTCCGCTCGGCCTCGTCGCGGTCGTACTCTCCGCGGACGACCACGAGGTCGCCCGCCCCCATGTTCTTGATGGCCCGGCAGGCGGCGCCGACGTTCGCGCCGCGGCGCGGGTACAGCAGCACCACGCGCAGCCCGCGCCGGACGGGACCGTCCTCGCGGCGGGCGGCTTCAGCCGGCAAGTTCGCGCAGCCGGCGCTTGAGTTCGGCCAGCTCGGAGCGGGCCGCGTACGCGTTCGCCTCGGCGGTCGCCAGCGCGGCCTCGAGCTCGGCGCCGTGCGCTTCGAGCGCCGAGATGTGGGCCTCGAGCTCGGCGTGGCGCGCGCTCTGGCGCTCGGCGTCGACCAGACGCGAGCGAAGCTGCTCGAACAGGTCGTCGGCCGCGTTGCCGGTGGACGCCGGCGGCTCGGCCGGCGCCGGACGCGCGGACAGCGACGGACGCGGCGGGATCGCCGCCCGCGGCGGCGGCTCGAAGCGCGAAGACTCCCGGGCCGGCTCGGGCGCGTGAACGGAAGCGGGCTCGGCGGCCGGCCGCCAAGCCGCCTCGGAAGACGAGGCCGGCTCCGGCGACGCGGCCTCCGCGTCGAACGCCGCCGCGCTCGACGCGGGCGCCTGTTCACCGGGATCGGCCGCCCAGCGGATCTCGAACCGGCAGGACTCGGCGCCCTGCAGGCGGCACCCCTCGGCGTGCCGCACGTCGAGGCCGCGGGCCCCGACAGCCTGGAGGCGCTGGGTCAGTTCGCCGGCGATCGCGATGCAGACGTTCGCGAACCCCGGCATCCCTCGATAAAAAACATCAGCCCTTCCAGGGGTTTCCATATGAACTTCGAAACCACTGCCGGAAGGCCCGACGAAGGCCGAGGGCAGGCTGTCGAGCCCGGCGACGACCTCGGTCGGGGTCAGGCGCCGATCGGGCGGAAGGCTGTTGGTGGCCACGTAGGCCAACCCGCGCGCGAAGCTCGTGTCGCGCGGCGAGCGCTTCATCAGCTCGGTGAACTCCCCGGCGATCTCCGGCGTCCACGGATACCACTTGTCCTTGTCGAACTCGGAGTACCGCTTGCGCTCCGGCTTGGTCAGCGACGGATGCATCGTCGACAGGAAGCGGAAGACGTTTCCGGAGATCTGGGCGGCTTGCACGTGACTTGAACCCCTGGTCCCCGCGGGTGATCCCCGCCGGGCGATTCCGCATCTTAAATCGGCGCCAGCCCCAGCACCAAACGCACGACGCCGTTGAACACAGACGTCACGTACGTGAGGTCGAGGATCGCCCCGTCGCTGAGGCCGCAGCGCCGCAGCTCGTGGATGCGCTCCTCGGTGATGGTGTGGGAGTGCAGCGTCAGGTCCCGCGCGAAGCGCAGGCAGCACTGCTCGACGTCGGGCAGGCTCGTCGGCGAGCCCTCGGCCGACGCGATGACGTCGGCCGAGTTTTCGCTGCGCTGGTGCAGCCATTCGGCGCAATTCGTCGCGAAGTACTCGCAACCCGTCAGCCGGCCGACGACGAGCCCGATGCGGATCCAGCGGTCGCGCGGCATCACCGCCGCCGCCGTGCGGATCGCGCGAAGCTGGGCGTCGAAGGTCTCGGGGCACGACTCGAGCAGGTCGAACCCCGGGGGCAGCGACGCGAAGCCGATCTGGTGCAGGAACAGTTCGCGCATCGCGACGCGATCGACCTCCGGGGACTGGCCCGGCAGGGACTTCTCGGCCATGTCCATGCTGAAGGCCGCCAGCCGCGCGAGCAGGCCGATCGCCCCGCGCCGGCCGGCCTGGAAGCGCCGCAGCGGCGCCGGGATCTCCGAGTCGACCCCGAGCGCGTTCGCCATGCGCGTGACGCTGTTGAACGCGGCGATGACGGCGACGACCTCGACCCGCTCCTCGAGGTTCGGCCACGTGGCGACGAGGGCCGCGCGCTGCGCCTGCTTCATGCTGCGCGGGTCGGTCGTGAGCCGGATCGCCGCGCGGATCGCCTCGCGCTGCGGCTCCGTGAGCCCCTCCGCGTCGGCCATCCGGAAGCGCAGGTCGTACGCCGAGTCGCCGTCCATGCCGCTGGCCATCAGATAGATCATGTGGGCGTCGGCGCAGTAGTCGCAGCGAGCCGAGACCGACACGCAAACCGCAAGCATTTCCTTGAGTTGCCGAGATGTCCTCGGGCTCCACATGAGGGCGATCCAATGCCGGTACACGCCCTCCATCGTCTCCGGGCGCAGGCTGAAGACCTGCATCAGGTTCGGGACGCGCGGCACCTCGGAACGGACCTCGCGGTAGACCTGGGCGAGCCGGCCGCCGGCCTGGGACGGCGTGATGTGGCGGATGAACGCCATCGCGGGCGCAGCATCGCGACACCCCCTCGGCCAGTCAAACGAGGCTGCCCGCGCCCCGCGCTCGCTCTCCCGACGAATCCCGGGGCGCCGGCCGGCCCACCCTCTGTTGACAGGTCGGTAAATGCCCTTGCGTCCCGTCGGCCGGCGTACTAAACGACCGGTATGTCCAAGCCGCGCGCCAGCGAGCGCCACCGCCGTGGCGACGACGCGAGGGCCGACCTCAAGGAGACGGCCATCGATTGCTTCGCGCGCTTCGGCTACCAGGGCACGTCGATCGACCGCATCGCGCGCGAGGCCGGGGTCACGAAGGGCGCGATCTACTACCACTACAAGGACAAGGGCGACCTGCTGGCCGCGGCCGTCGCCGACCGCGTCGCCGACTTCGAGGAGCGCGTCCAGCGGGCCTGCGAGGGGCTGTCCGCCGAGGAGGCGCTTCGCCGCGTGGTCGCCGTCTGCGTCGAGCACGCGATCTCGAACGACCGCCCGCGCTTCGCCATCAAGCTGATGGTCGAGGCGATCGACACCAACGACCCGCTCCTCGAGGCGATGCGCGGCATGATGCGGCGCTTCCGCGCGTTCCTGCGCAACATCGTCCGGGCGGCCCAGGAAGAAGGCCGTTTCCGGGTCGACGCCGACGCCGACCTGGTCGCCGGAACGATCACCAGCGCCGTGATCGGCGCCGAGACCCAGTACTACCTCGACCCGGACCGCTTCGGGCTCGAGCAGACCCTCCAGACGTTCGTGAACCAGCTCTGCAGCGACTTGCGCGCTGCCAAGGAACCGGACGGCAGCCGCCAGGCGGCGCCCGTACCGGGGGGAGAACCAGCATGATCGATTTCGAGTTCGACGAAGAGCAGCAACTGATCCGCGAGACGGTCGCGTCGTTCGCGGCCGAGCAGCTTCGGCCGGCGGCGCGCGAGGCCGACGAGACCGGGGTGATCCCCGAGTCGCTCGTCCGGGCCGGCTGGGAACTCGGCCTGGTCCAGGGCTCGGTGCCGGAGGCGTACGGCGGGTACGCGTCGTCCGACCCGTCGGCCGTCACCGGCGCGATCGTCGCGGAGACCCTGGCCGAGGGAGACCTCGCGATCGCGCTGCACCTGCTGTCGCCGCGCCTCGTCGTCGACCCGGTCCTGCGCCTCGGCAGCGAGGAGCAGAAGAACGAGATCCTGCCGACCTACCTCTCCGATCGCTTCACGCCGGGTTCCGCCGCCGTGGTCGAGCCGTGGATCGGGTTCCACTTCACGAAGATGCGCACCACCGCCCGGAAGGACGGCGGCGACTGGGTCCTCGACGGCGAGAAGTGCAACGCCGTGCTCGCGGCCCACGCCCCGCACGTGGTCGTCTACGCGGCGACCGACGACGGCCTAGGCGCGTTCGTCGTGCCGGCCGGAACCGCCGGCATGACGATCGGCGAGCGCGAGAAGAACCTCGGCCTGCACGCGCTCGAGACGTACGGCGTCCGGCTCGAGGGGTGCCGCGTCCCGGCGTCCGCGCGCCTCGGCGGCGACGCGACGGCGATGCTGCGGCGCTCGCGCATCGCGCAGGGCGCGATGGCGGTCGGCGTCGCGAAGGCCGCGCTCGATTACGCCATCGGCTACGCCAAGGACCGCGACGCGTTCGGCGTGAAGATCGCGCAGAAGCAGGCGATCGCGTTCATGATCGCCGACATGGCGACCGAGACCGAGGCCGCCCGCCTGCTGAACTTCGAGGCGGCGTGGAACCTGGACCAGGGCAACGAAGCCGCGCGCGAGGTCGCCCTCGCCCACCGCTACACCTCGGACACCGCGATGACGGTCACCGACAACGGCCTGCAGGTGCTCGGCGGGCACGGCTTCATCCGCGACCATCCCGTCGAGATGTGGGTGCGCAACGCGCGCGGCTTCGCGATCTTCGAAGGCATCGCGAGCGTCTGACGCGAAGGGCCGGGCAACGACGACGACCGAAGGTTTCGTTTTCGACACGACGACCAGACGCGCAGGCGCACGCGCCGCGCAACCGGAGCAGCAAGATGGACTTCTCACTTTCGGATGCAGCCACGAACAGAATCGCGATGTCCCGCATGGCGGCCGAGGGCATGATGCGCCCGATCGCCCGCCAGTTCGACGAGGAAGAACACACCGACCCGTGGGAGTTCTTCAACGCGATGTGGGACATCAGCAAGGCCAACCGCGACCAGACCAGCATGTCGGGCAACGGCAGGAAGGCCGGCGCCAAGGGCCCGAACGAGAGCACGCTGCTCGCGTGCATGCAGATCGAGGAGCTGGCCTGGGGAGACGCGGGCCTCTACCTGTCGATCCCGAACCCCGGCCTCGGCGGCGCAGCGGTGCAGGCGGTCGGCACGCCCGAGCAGAAGCAGCGCTACCTCGGCACGTTCTACGACGGCACGCCGCGCTGGGGCGCGATGGCGATCACCGAGCCGCACTTCGGCTCCGACTCGAAGCAGGTCGCGACCACCGCGGTGCGCGACGGCGACGAGTGGGTGCTCAACGGCACGAAGATCTTCTGCACGGCCGGGCACCGCGCCCTCGACAAGTCCGACGGCTTCGTCGTCGTCTGGGCGACGCTCGACAAGTCGAAGGGCCGCGCCGCGATCAAGTCGTTCATCGTGCCGGCCGGGACGCCGGGCGTCACCGTCAGCAAGGTCGAGGACAAGATGGGCATCCGCGCGTCCGACACCGCGATGATCCTCTTCGACAACGCGCGCATCCCGGCCGACAACCTCCTCGGCACCGCCGAGATCGTCGAGAAGGACTCGCGCGCCGGCTTCGGCGGCGTGATGGCGACGTTCGACAGCACGCGCCCGATCGTCGCCGCGAGCGGCATCGGCGTCGCGCGCGCCGCGCTCGAGGTGCTGAAGCAGGCCGTCGAGGAAGCGGGGATCCCGATCCGGTACGAGGTCAGCCCGGCCGAGCAGACCGTGCTCGAGCGCGAGATCATGAACATGGAGGCGCAGCTGCAGGCCTCCCGCCTGCTGACCTGGAAGGCGTGCAACATGATGGACCACGGCCGGCGCAACTCGAAGGAAGCGTCGATGGCCAAGGCGAAGGCGGGCCTTGCCGTCACGCGCATCACGCAGAAGTGCGTCGAACTGGCCGGTTCGCTCGGGTACTCGCGCCAGATGATGCTCGAGAAGTGGATGCGCGACGCGAAGATCACCGACATCTACGAGGGCACGCAGCAGATCAACCAGCTGATCATCGCGCGCGCGGTGCTCGGCTACACGTCCGCGGAACTGAACTGAGTTCCTCCCGGCGGCGCGGGCTTCGACTCCTCCCGGAGCCCGCGCCGCCGGCCGCCTCGCGCCGAGCCTCGCGCCGAGCCTCGCGAGGTGCCTCGCACGCCGCTCGCCCCTCCTGCCCCGCCTGCTCGTCGCGAAACCGCGAACTCCCCGCGATCCTCGCCTCGCCCGTCGCCCGCTTCCCGGATGCGAGGCGCACCGAAACTTTGTTGCGCCAAAAAACCCCGTCGACGACGCGGACCGCACGTCTCGCGATCGCTTGTCGACGAACAGGCGCGATCGGGATCGCGGCGTGTTCGATCGACCCGTTCGATCCCGCCTGCTCACGCGGGGAGAAAAACGACCGTGCACCTCGCAACGCTGCGCGATCGACTTGCCAGCCGCCGCGACTCGTTCAACGATGACGGCCTCGATGCAACGCGCCCCCATCCTCACGCTTCTGGCGATCTCGCTGATCCTGGCCTCGGTCGTGAACCTCGGGATCCTCTTCCTCGCCTCGGAGCAGCCGCGCGTGATCGTGACGGCGGCGAGCGAGCCGACCCTGCTCGACCAGTCGTTCTCCGGGACGGCGGCGGGCGTGCCCCGACCGAAGGTCTCCATCGAGAAGGCGCTGCAGGTCGGCGACGTCGCCAGCGTGAAGCAGCACATGCACTGGTGCAGGAAAGACGGCACCTGCGACCTCGAGCGCAACCTGGAGCAGGCGATCGCCGCGAACGACGCCGCGGGTACGCGATTGCTCCTCGCGGCCGGCGCCGACGTGAACGCGCGCGGCTTCGGCCGCGACGGCGGCACCCCGCTGCACGACGCGGCCGTGCAGGGACGCGTGAGCGTCGCGAAGATCCTTCTCTCGGCAGGCGCCGACGTGAACGCCCGCGACGCGGACGGGCTCACGCCGCTGCACACGGCGGCGGCCTGGGGCCACGTCGAACTCGCGCGCATGCTGCTCGCGGCCGGCGCCGACGCGAACGCCGGCGACAACCAGCACCAGACGCCGCTGCACATCGTGGCGAGCCGCAGCGTGCCGCCGCTCGCCGTCTACGCCGACGTGGCCCGGGTCCTCCTCGCCGCCGGCGCGCGCCCCAACCTGAGGGCGGCCGACGGCTCCACGCCGCTTCGCCGGGCCGAGCTCGCCGCCTCGCAGCTGACGCTCGACGGCAACATGAAGGCCGCGGGCGACGCGAACGAGGTGCTCACCCTCCTGCGCGGCAGCCGCGGCTACCACTGAACCGGCCGTTCCCCCCGGGGCCGCGGCGCTTCCCGAAGCGCGGCCGGGGTGCGAGTATCGGCGCCTGCCTGCGAATTCTTCTGCTGGAGGTTGCCGAGATGAGGTTCCGACCCGCCGCCGCGCTCGTTCTGGCCGTTCCTCTCGTCCTCGCCGGTTGCGCCGCCACCCGGCCGCCCGAGCCGCTGCGGAAGTCCGAAGCCGTCGGCCCCGTCCCGCTGTATGAAGGACTCGGGACGAACTCCCGCCGGATCACGACGTCGTCCCCGGAGGCACAACGTTATTTCGACCAGGGGCTGAGCTTCCTGTTCGCGTTCAACCACGACGAGGCGATCCGCTCGTTCCGCAAGGCCGCCGAGCTCGACCCGTACGCCTCGATGGCCTGGTGGGGCGTGGCCTGCGCGAACGGCCCGCACATCAACTTCCCGATGATGACGGCCGACCAGTCGGCCGATGCCTGGGACGCGCTCCAGCGCGCGCGCCGGGAGCCGCGCGCCGCCAACGACGTCGAGAACGCGCTGATCGAGGCGCTGTCGGCGCGCTATGCGAACCCCGCGCCGGCCGACCGCACGAAACTCGACCTCGCGTACGCCGACGCGATGCGCACGGTGTGGGAGCGCTATCCGGACGACGCGGACGTCGGAGCGCTGTATGCCGAGGCGATGATGGACCTGCGCCCCTGGAACCAGTGGTCGCCCGACGGACAGCCGCAGCCGGGCACCGAGGAGGTCCTCCGGACGCTGGAACAGGTGATGAAGCTGCGGCCGGACCATCCGCTCGCGCTGCACCTCTACATCCACGCGGTCGAGGCCTCGCCGACGCCGGGCCGCGCCGACGCCGCGGCGGACAGGCTGCGCGACCTGCAACCCGGCCTCGGCCACCTCGTCCACATGCCGAGCCACATCGACGTGCGGCGCGGCCGCTGGGCGGAGGCCGTGACCGCCAACGCGAAGGCGATCCGGGCCGACGACCGCTACCACGCGCAGTCCCCGCGGCAGGGCTTCTACGGGCTCTACATGGCGCACAACCACCACATGCTCGCGTTCGCGGCGATGATGATCGGCCGCCAGAAGGAAGCGACCGACGCGATCGACACGATCGTCGCCGCGATCCCGCCGGACTGGGCAAGACGCTGGGCGCCGATCGCCGACGGCTTCCTCGCGATGCCGCTCGAGGTGCGCGTGCGCTTCGGCGAATGGGACGAGGTGCTCGCGGCGCCGGAACCCGCCGACACGTTCCCGATGGCGCGCGCGATGCGCCTCTACGCGCGCGGCGTCGCGTTCGCGGCCAAGGGCGACACGACCTCGGCGCGCGCCGAGCAGGCGGCCTTCCGCAAGGCGCGCGCGCTCGTGCCCGCCGACTCGCTGTTCGGCAACAACCAGAGCCAGGACCTGCTGGCGATCGCCGACCGCGTGCTCGAGGGCGAGATCCTGTACCGCGAGGGCAATCGCGACGCGGCGCTGGCCGCGCTGCGCCAGGGCGTCGCGCTCGAGGAGGAGCTGAAGTACGACGAGCCGCCGTCGTGGATCCTGCCCGCGCGGCACACGCTCGGCGCCGCCCTGCTCGACTCGAACCAGCCGAAGGAGGCCGAGGCCGTGTTCCGCTCCGACCTCGAGCACCTCCCGAACAACGGTTGGGCGCTGTACGGGCTCGCGAAGAGCCTGCGCGCGCAGGGCAGGAACGCCGAGGCGAATCGCGTCGACGCCGAGTTCCGCAAGGCCTGGGCGGGAGCGGACTTCGAGATCACGTCGCCTTGCGCGTGCCTCGCCGGAAAGGCCTGAAGCGCGCCGCGGGAAAGAACGCATGACCCGACCGATCCTGATCCGCGGCGGCCGCGTGCTCGCGATGGCCGCCGGCGCCGCGGAAACCGCCGCCGACGTGCTGGTGCGCGGGGACCGCATCGCCGAGGTCGCGCCCGGCATCGAATGCGCCGACGCCGAGGTGATCGACGCGCGCGGCCGCATCGTGCTGCCGGGGTTCGTCGACACGCACCGCCACGTCTGGCAGACGCAGCTGCGCACGGTCGCGGCCGACTGGAGCCTGTTCGACTACTTCGCGCGGATGCGGCTCGTGTACTCGGCGTTCTACGGGCCGGAGGACGTGTTCCTCGGCAACCACGCCGGGGCGCTCGAGGCGCTCTCGGCCGGCATCACGACGCTCGTCGACCACTGCCACATCCTGCACACGCCCGAGCACACCGACGAAGCCGTGCGCGGCCTCGACCAGTCCGGCATCCGCGCGGTGTTCTGCTACGGCCTGTTCGAGAGCCCGTCGTACCGCGACGACCCCGCGCGCTCCGCGCTCGCGCCGGGCTGGCGGCGCGACGACGCCCGCCGGCTCCGCCAGGGCCGCCTCGCGAGCGACGACGCGCGCGTGCGGTTCGGTTTCGCCCCGGCCGAGATCGACGCGAACCCGTACGAGGTCAACGTCGCCGAGATCGCGTTCGCGCGCGACCTCGGCGCCCGCAGCATCTCGTGCCACGTCGCGATGGGCGCGTACGACTCCGGCCAGCGCTTCGTCGAGCGGCTCGGCCGGGACGGCCTGCTCGGCGAGGACCTGCTGTTCGTGCACGGATCGGCGCTCACCGACGACGAACTGGCGCGCATGGCCGCAGCCGGCGCGGCGGTGTCCGCGACGCCCGAGACCGAGATGCAGATGGGCATGGGCTTCCCCGTCGCGTTCCGCGCCCGCGACGCCGGCGTCCGCGCCTCGCTCGGCATCGACATCGTCTCGAACTACTCCGGCGACATGTTCGCGCAGATGCGGCTCTGCCTGCAGGCCGCGCGCGCCCTCGGCAACACGGCATACGAGCGCCGCGACCGCGCCCCGCGCCGGGTCCGTCCCACCGTCGGCGACGTGCTCGAGCTGGCCACGCGCGGCGGCGCGGAAGCGATCGGGCTGGCCGGCAGCATCGGGACGATCGAGGCCGGAAAGCAGGCCGACATCCAGATCCTGCGCACCGACGCGATCCACATGACGCCCGCGATCGACGCGGCCGCGGCCGTGGTGCTGAACGCGAACGCCGCCGACGTCGAGACGGTGCTGGTGGCGGGCCGCTGCGTGAAGCGCGACGGCAAGCTCGTCGGCGTCGACTGGCCGGCGCTGTCGCGGCGTCTCGAGGATTCGAGCCGGCGCATCGTCGAGGGCATGCGCTCGGTACCGATCGCGTCGATCGAGGAGCTCGCGGCACAGCTGATGCCGCGGCTCGAGTAGGCGGGCCTCAGGGCAGCAGCTGCAGGCCGAAGACGAACTGCGCGGCCGCGACCAGCATCGCGAGCACGCCGAACCACGGATGCACGGCGCGCACCTGCGCGACGTGGATCCACCGCGACGAGACGAAGCTGCCGGTCAGCGCCGCGACCAGCGCGACGCCGGCCTGGAAGTGCGCCGTCGTCGCGAGCTCGTCGACCGGCCGCAGCCACCACATCGCCGCGAGGCCGGTCGAGAGGCTCGTCACGATTCCCGCGTACATCCACGGGCCGATCCGCGCGTGGAGTCTCAGATACTCGTCGCGGCGCCGCCGGTCGTTGCGCGAGCGCACGCCGAGCGACGCCTCCCAGGCGAGCAGCGCAAGCACGGCGGCGGCGAGCAGCGGGTGGAGGTACGGGAGCATGTCCTGAGGCGGCCGGGGCCTCGACCCCGGCCGCCCTCCTCACGGCAAGGGTTCGACCGTGACCCCGATCGACGCCGTCGCCGGCGCACCGTCCCCGTTCGTCGAATCCTCGACCGTGACGGGGAAGTCCCCGGCCGACGGCATCGTGCCGTCGAACGTGCAGCGCACGAGGTCGGTCGGCGCGCTGAACGGCGAGAGCGCGATCAGCCCGAGGGTCAGCTTGCTCGCGGCGTCGTTGTCGTTCGGCGCGAACAACGCCCCGCTGACGAGGTTCGTGCAGACCACGGCCGCGCCGCTGCCGCGGAACTCGCCGGGCGCGGAGCCGTAATTCGTGCTCCACTGCAACGCGCCGAGCGAGTCGCTCGCCGAGGTGAGCCGGAACACGACCGAATAGGCGCCGGGATCCACCACGATCGACGTGGTGGTCGTCTCGCCGACCGTCGTCGTCGTCGTGCTGGTCGTCGGCGGAAGCGTCGTCGTCGGCGGGGGCAGGGTCGTCGTGACGGGGATGGTCGTCGAGGTCGTCGAACTCGTGGAAGTCGTCGAGGTCGTCGTCGTGTCCCCGCAGACCGGCGAATGCTCGCAGTTCGCGTCCCTGCAGTCGGCGTCGCCGTCGGAGTCGTCGTCGATGCCGTTGTCGCAGTCTTCGCACGAGTCCGGGTCCTGGTCGCCGTCGACGCAGAGCGGAGGCGTCCGGTCGCAGCCCGCGTTCGCGCAGGAGCACTGGGCCGACGCTTCGGCGAGGGCGTCGTCGATCGAGAAGAACCCGCAGTGGAACAGCTCGCTGGTGGAGGGGATCCGGCAGCCGGAGATCGTCGCGAACAGCGTCAGGCCGTCGTCGGACTCCTCGAAATCGGCCGTGCAGCCGTCGAAGCGCAGGTCGGTGCTGATCACGCAGTCGATCGTGCGCCAGCTCGGGTGGTTCAACAGGCTGCCCTCGAGGTCCACCTCGACGGCGAGGCGGTTGCAGGCGCCGTCGCCGTTCAGCCCGAAGAACACCCGCTGGATTTCCGGGTCGAACCCGGCCTCCCCGCCGCAGTTCGCGAGCAGGCACAGCGCCGCCACAGCGCCCGTCCGGGCCAGCCATCCTTTCGACATCCCGTTCCCTCCTTTCATCCTTGCGGCGCGAGGCCGACCAGACATCGCCGCACCCGCGGCACGGGGAAAGACACTACGGGTGCGGCGAGTCTGGCACAACGAGCCCCGGGGAAAGTCCGCGGCCGGCAGCCCGGACACTGGGCTGCCGACCGCTCGCGACGCGACCATAGCCAGAGGATCGGTCGCGGCTCGCGTCCGCAGCCGGAGGGGGAAGCTGCGGACGCGCACGAATCACGGCGGATCACCCCCCAACTTCACGCCGACGGTCGCCTTGGTCGGGACAAAATCCCGGCTCGAGGATTCCTCGACCGTGATCTCGAAGTCCTCCGCCGACGGAGGATGCTCGGGACTCGCCAGGAAAACGCAGCGCAGGAGATCGCCGGGCGCCTGGATTCCGGACAGCGAGATGAGTCCCGCGCGAAGACGTTTGCCCGTTCGATCATGGTTCGCTGCCCAGAGCGCGTCCGGAGCCAGCCCCGTGCAGCGAACGTCCCCTGCGCCGCCGTCGAACCCGCCGGGAAGGCCCGCGTAGTCGACCCGGAACTGGAGCGACCCCAGCGTCGCGCCGGCCGTCTCGAGCCGGAAGACGACGTCTTCCGGCTCGAGCAGCAGCGTCGTCGTCGTGACGGAGGTCGTCGTCGAACCGGGCTGGCAGCCACCGGAGAGCACGACCCGCGGCGCCGGGACGACCGGCTGTCCCGCGAGGTCGGTCGCGTCGATCGTCGTCGTCCGAAGCCCGGCAAGGTCGAGCGCCCCGACGAGCTCGACGACGCAGTCGGTGAGGAGCGCAGGGCCGTCCACGCCGGAGAGCGAGATCATGCCGAGCGAGAGCGTCCGCCGGGCGTCGTCATCGTGAAAGGCGACGAGCGCGCCGCCGACGTGGTTCACGCACCGAACCCCGGCGCCTTCCCCGACGAACCCCGCGGAAGAGCCGCTGTAATCGACTTCCCACTGCAGTGCGCCGAGGGTCACGTCGTCGACGAGCCGCATCCGCACGCTGCAGCCCGACGAGCTGCCGGCGGTCGTCGTCGTCGTGACGCCGGCCACGGTCGTCGTGGTGCTTGCCGCGACGACGTCGATCGTGGAGGACGTCGAGGAACTCGTCGTCGAAGACGAACTCGTGGTCGAAGCGACCGGCGGCGCCGGCCTCTCGCCGCTGCCGCAACCGGCCGACACCACGGCGAGCACCACGGACCCGACTGCGAGACGAGTCGTCCTCAAGCGAACCTCCGTTGTTCGACCAGGGCCGCGCGGGGACACCCGAGTCCCCGCGCGCCGGGCGCCACCGCCCGGATGCGCGGGAACCCTAGTCCCGTCGGTCGGGCTTTGGCGAGGGACTTTCTCGCTTCAGCCCATCACGAAGGCGTTCAGCTTGTTGCCGTCGAGGTCGCGGAAGTAGCCGGCATAGAAGTTGTCCCCGCGAGGGCCGGGCTTGCCCTCGTCGGTCGCGCCGAGGGAGATCGCCTTGGCGTAAATCTGGTCGACCTGCGCCTTGTCCTTCGCGGCGATCGCGACCATCACGCCGTTTCCGACCGTGGCCGGCTGGCCGTCGAACGGCTTCGTCACCGCCATCGCGGAGAGTCCCGGGCCGGTGCTCCACGCGACGAAGGTCTCCATGTCGAAGATGCGCTGCGCGCCGATGTCGCCGAACAAGGCGTCGTAGAACGCGACCGAGCGCTGGAAATCGTTGGTGCCGAGCGTGACGTATCCGATCATGACAGGGGTTCCTCCTCCGCAGGTGCGGCGCGTGATGCGATGACGATTA
>CAYYZO010000056.1:25948-27771 GCA_964476185.1 uncultured Myxococcales bacterium | reverse complement strand
AGCTGCGCGCGAACGTGGCGCTGTACCAGGCTCTCGGGGGCGGGTGGCGGCAGGAGCCGTCGCCGCAGGCCCCGCCGGCAGTCGTGGGCGCGCGCGAGGCGCCGGGATCGAGGGCTGTTGCGATGATCCACTGACCTCGGCGGCGCACCGCGTGGCGGGCGTCGAACGACGCCCGCCGGGTCCGTGTCAGCCTGCCCGGCAGGTCGAGGGGAACTACTGCGCGCGGCAGGCCAGTTTCGCTCCATCTCTTGTCGGAGTGCTCGCGCAGGCGACCACCGTGCTGAGTGTCGTGGCCCCGGCGTCCCATCTCAAGGTCAACGCATTCGTGCCGTGAGCCTCCCGGAGGTCCAGGTTCGTTCCTTTGAGACGGAAGTTCCATGATCCGCTTCCGGAGCGCCGTACTCGGGCAATCGTGAGGCCCCGTGCCGCGGTCCCGGTCCGGTCGCGGAACCGGAAACTGCGACGGCTTTCGTCGGCCTGCCAGCCGCTCGCCGGGATCGTGCGGCTGAAAATCTCGGTGTTCTGCCGCAATATCGTAAACGTGAGGCCGGTGATTGCCGGGTCAACGAGAATCGTAGAACTCGGTCTCGTTCTTGCCGATGCCATACCGAGCTTGTCTTCGTGTGCTCCTGCTGATCCCAGCCGCAGCGATAACCTGCCGTCTTCCGGTCCTTCCGTCGCCAGGCCCAGTGCAAACGCCGAGAAAGAAGTAACGCTGGCGCAAAGGATATTGGCGTCTATGTCATGGGACGACGTGCGGTCGGTGAGCACCCCGTTCTCTTCGTGCAGGAATGCGAGCGCGGATTCTTCGGAAAGCTGGAGCCCCGTGTCGTCGTACGTGAGACAGACTTCGATCGCTCCTTGGAAAACGGAGTCTGTTCCCAAGTGCAGCAGAATGCCAAGGCTGCTGACCTTGAAGTTGGAGTCGAGCAGCGCGCCGGGAGGTGCCTCTAGTTCCTGAATCCTGGTTGTGCCATCGGCGGCGACAGAAGAATAGCGAATGGTCAACGCTCGAATCCGGGATGGCAGGACGCCTGTGGCGGAATCGGGCGTCATGGAAATCAGGACGAATTCGCCCGAGGGCGTGGCGATCTGCACGGGGTCGTCACAGGCATCTCCGATCCCGTTGTCGTCGCGGTCGCGTTGGCTCGGGTTGTAGTCCAAGGGGCAGTTGTCGCAGTCGCCGGGGAAATCATCGTCGTCGGCGTCCGCCTCCATCACGCATGCGTTCGAACAGCCGTCGCACGACGACGCGTTCCCGTCGTCGCATTCCTCGCCGGTCTCGAGGATCGCGTTGCTGCAGTCGGGAAACGTGCAGTTGCGAGCGCAGCCGTCGTTGTCGGTGAGGTTGCCGTCATCGCATTCCTCGCCCGCGTCGATCACCCCATTCGGACAACCGGGGATGCCGCAGAGCCGATCGCAGCCATCTCCTTCCTCGGCGTTTCCATCGTCGCATTGCTCCCCCGGTTCCACGACGCCATTCCCGCAGCCCGGCAGGCGACACGTCGACGAGCACAGGTCTCCGTTCCGGACGTTCCCGTCGTCGCATTCCTCGTCGGGATCCAGGACTCCGTCGCCGCAGCGCAGGCGCGAGCAGTTGACCGAGCACGCGTCGTGATTCGCGAAGTTCCCGTCGTCACAGACCTCGCCCGAGTCGAGCATGCCGTTTCCACAGTAGGTGGGCGATAACCGGGTGATGGCGGTGAAAAAAGAACCGCCGAAATTGTCGTTCAGGACGGCATGGTCGCAGTCGGTCAGGTACCCGCTACCCGAATGGATCGTGAGCGTGCCGCCGACGCGCGTCCCGTTGAGAGACCACGGGA
>CAYYZO010000056.1:8854-25848 GCA_964476185.1 uncultured Myxococcales bacterium | reverse complement strand
TGCAATTGCTGTCGCAGCCGTCCGCGTCGACGGCGTTGCCGTCGTCACAGGTTTCACCGGGTTCGAGAATGCTGTTGCCGCAGAACTGGATCTGGCACAGGGGACTGCACCCGTCGCCGGTGATGACGTTGCCGTCGTCGCACGCTTCGCCGGGTTCGATCGTCGCGTTTCCGCAAACGTTCGTTTCGCAGGTTGTCGAGCATCCATCGCCGTCGACGGCATTGCCGTCGTCGCACAGTTCACCTGGGGCCGCCACGCCATCGCCGCACGCTGGTTGCTGACAGTTGGCATAACAGCCGTCGGTCATGACGAAGTTCCCGTCGTCGCAGGTCTCGCCGGCCTGCAGGATTCCGTCGCCGCAGTAGGTGGGCGATAGCCGGGTGATGGCGGTGAAAAAAGAACCGCCGAAATTGTCGTTCAGGACGGCGTGGTCGCAGTCGGTCAGGTACCCGCTGCCCGAATGGATCGTGAGCGTGCCGCCGACGCGCGTCCCGTTGAGAGACCACGGGAAATTGTTGTCCCGCCACAGTGTCGAATAGGGCCCTTGCGGGAACCAGATTCCGCTGAGGGTCCCGTTGCCGTCATCGACGATGGTCCAGGTGAACTGAAGGCCGTTGTCCCGCCAGGTCCCGGTCATGTCGCATTCCAGGGCGCAGTCGGCGGAGCACCCGTCCCCCGCGGCGAGATTGCCGTCGTCGCACTCCTCGCCGAGGCCGCGCTGCAGGAGGCCGTCGCCGCAGGCCTCCGGGGTGCAGACTGAACTGCAGCCGTCCGCGTCGACCGCGTTGCCGTCGTCGCATTGCTCGCCGGCGGTGACGACACCGTTGCCGCAAGCGGTGATGGTGCAATTGCTGTCGCAGCCGTCCGCGTCGACGGCGTTGCCGTCGTCACAGGTTTCGCCGGGCTCGAGAATGCTGTTGCCGCAGAAGTAAGCGGAAGCGACCGCGGGGGCCGACAGAAGGACCGACAGAAGTATGGAGGCGAGGCTGCGTGGGGAATGGACCATGACGATGCTCCCTCCGGCTGTTTGACCGAGAGCCTATCTGGCGCTCTCTGTTGGGAGAAACCACGAGAGGGGGGGGCAAGATCGCGATTGCCCATGGAATTGAGACTCAGACCACACTACGCCGTCGACCTTGCCCGACGGTGTCCGTCGCTTCCTGGGCGGACAGTGCGGTTCATAGTCGCGCAGCCGTATCAGCCTCGCGGCTCGAGCACATGCACCGCGTGTTCCCGAAACAGCCGCCGTTCCCGGTCTTCGGAGCGCGCATAGAGCGCGAGCCGCGACAACCGGACGAGCGGCCGGCCGAGGTCGAGGCGCCGCGCCCATGCGATCGCGGCGCGGATTTCGTCAGGACGCGCGGAACGCCTCGGCCGAGCGGTCGTCACGTGGGGCAGCGGAGCGCGGTCGTCCGGGCGCGCTCCGGCCGCGCGCCACATTTCCGCGCGAACCGCGGACATCGCGGCGGCGAGTTCCTCGCGGCCGCCGGCGACGAGGGCGCTCAGCGCGCTCGGGCGGCGCAGGTTGCCCATCGGCACGACGTCGCCGAGCGTGACTTCGATTGCACCGGTCGGCCACTGCGGCGCGAGCGCGAAGGCCGCCTCGGCCGCGCGCTCGCCGACGGGCCCGAGGAACGCGACGGTGCAATGCACGTCCTCGGCCGGGAACCGCTTCACGCCGGGAGGCGGCTCGCCGACGCGCGCCCACCAGCCCTGCGTCGGCACCTCGAGCGCGATGAACCAGTTGCCGTCCACGGGGCGGGCGTCACGCCACCGCCGGCGGCGCCTCGCCCGCGAAGAACCGGCGCGGGTTCTCGACGAGCATCATCTCGATCTGCTCGTCGGTCGCTCCGCCGGCGAGCAGTTGCGGGACGATGCCGGTGAAGAAGTGCGACGGCGTCCAGACGTGCAGCATCTCCGCGAACGCCTCGGTGTTCGGGATCGGCTGCCCGCGCCAGCACCAGACCGAGTCGTGCGAGACGACGACGCGCGAGGCCGCGCCCCTGGCGAGGATCTTCAGCAGCGAGGCGACGCGGCCGGCGTCCGGGTGCAGGACCTCGAGGCCGAAGCGGTCGAAGCCGAGGTAGGATCCGCCGCGCACGAGCTTCATGTGGTAGTCGTGGTCGTCGGTGCCGCACGAGTGCCCGATCACGATGCGGTGCGCGGGCACGCCGGCCTCCGTCAGGATCCTCTGCTGCTCGTCGCCGAGCAGGCCGTGGTCGGTGTGCGTCGTGATCGGCGCGCCGGTCTCGACGGACGCCTTTGCGGCGGCCAGCAGGATCGTGCGCTCGTAGTCGGTGATCTTCGGCTGGCCGGTCGCGACCTTGATGATGCCGGCGCGGATGCCGGTCTCGCCGATGCCGTCGGTCAGTTCCCGGATGAACAGTTCGGCGATCGAGTCGGGATGCGCGCCCATGTTCGCGCGGAATCGCCAGTACGGGGCGCCTCCTTCGTCCTCCTTGTAGAGGCCGGTCGCGACGATCACGCGCAGGCCCGTGCGCGCGGCGACCTCGGCGGCGAACTCGACGTCGCGGCCGAGGTCGTTCGGGCACGGGTCGATCAGCGTCGCGACGCCGTGCTCCCGGATCTCGGCGACGCGGTCGTCGCAGACCTTCAGCATGTCGGTGCGGCGCGGGCCGGGCCGGATCGTGTCCGACTCCCAGCCCGGGTAGCCGATCATCATGTGCTCGTGCATCAGCGTGCGGCCGAGTTCGCTCGCGGCGACCGGGCCGGTGACCGTCTGGATCGTCTTCGTTGCGCTCATGTCGTGTCCCCTGGCAGCCCTCGTGGTGGTGCTGCTGTCCGTGTCGCGGCCGTCCGTCCGTCCCCGGGGCCGAAGCGCGGGCGCGACCGCCGCCTTGCCGTCCTGCGCCTTCAGCGCTTCACGAAAAACGTCTTCTCTCCCGCGGGCGGCTCCTCGGCCGCGAGCACTTCGGTGACGCGCGCGGCCGGCGGCCCGTCGTGGCACCAGCGCTCGAGCTCGCGCACCGCGGAAGGCTCGCCCTCGAGCGCGGCTTCGACGCTGCCGTCGGCGCAGTTGCGGACCCAGCCGCGCACGCCGAGCCGTTCGGCTTCCTGGCGCGTGGCTTCGCGGAACCACACGCCCTGCACGCGCCCGCGGATCGTGAGCCGGAGCCGCAGCGGGAGCGTCGTGGTCATTCGTCGGATCCAGCGGCGGGAGAGCGGCCGAGCATCCGCAGCAGCTCGGCCTCGTCGATGATCTTCACGCCGAGCTTCTCGGCCTTCGCGAGCTTGCTGCCCGGCTCGGCGCCGGCGATCAGGTAGTCGACCTTGGCGCTGACCGACGACGCGACGTTCGCGCCGGCGGCCTGCAGCAGGTCCTTCGCACGGCTTCGCGGGATCGAGATCGTCCCGGTGAGCACCACGGACTTCCCGGCCAGCGGACCGCTGGTGGCGGCCGCCGCCGCGGTCGGTCGCACGCCGACCTCGGCGAGCTCGTCGATCATGCGGCGGTTCGCTTCGTCGGAGAAGAACAGCACGATCGAGGAAGCCATCGTCTCGCCGATGCCGCCGATGTCCTCGAGCGTTTCCTGCCCGGCCTCGGCGAGCCTCGCGAGCGACCCGAACCGCTGCGCGAGCACGCGCGCCGCGGTCTCGCCGACGTGGCGGATGCCGAGCGCGAAGAGCACGCGGTGCAGCGGACGATCGCGGCTGGCCGCGATCGCGGCGACGATCTTCTCCGCGGTCTTCGCGCCGACCTGGATCGCCTTGCGCGCGCCCTTGCCGTCTTCGTCGTCCCCGGCTTCGCGCTCCGGCGTGCGCTCGAGCGCGGCCAGCGTCGGCACGTCGAGCCGGTACAGGTCGGAGAAGCTGCGCACGAGCCCCTGATCGACGAGCTGCGCGACGATCTTGTCGCCGAGGCCGTCGATGTCCATCGCGCCCTTGTGGGCGAAGTGCCGGAGAGACTCCTTGAACTGCGCGGGGCACTGGCGGTCCGTGCATCGGTACGCCGCCTCGCCTTCGATGCGCACGACCGGAGAGCCGCAGGCCGGGCAGTCGGCCGGCATCTCGAACCGGCGTTCCGCGCCCGTGCGCTTGTCCGGGTGCGGTCCGACGACGTAGGGAATCACGTCGCCCGCGCGCTCGATCGTGACGATGTCGCCGATGCGGATGTCCTTGCGCTCGATCTCGTCCATGTTGTGCAGCGACGCGCGCGACACCACGACGCCGGCGAGCGCCACGGGCTCGAGGTCCGCCACCGGCGTCAGGCTGCCGAGCCGGCCGACCGACGCGAAGATGTCGTTCAAGCGCGTCACCGCCTGGCGCGGCTTGAACTTGAACGCGACCGCCCAGCGCGGCGAACGCGCCACGAAGCCGAGCAGCTCCTGTTGCGCCGACGAGTCGACCTTGACGACGACGCCGTCGATGTCGACTTCGAGCCGGTCGCGGCTCTCCTCGAGCCCGGCGTGGTACGTCTCGACGGCGTCGATCGTCGCGAGCGTCTCCGACATCGGGGACACGTCGAAGCCCCAGTCCGTCGCCGTCTCGAGGAACCTCGAATGCGACTCGTACCCGCTCGGCTCGATCGCGCCGTGGCTGTGCGCGAAGAACAGCAGAGGGCGCGACGCGGTGATCGAGGCGTCGAGCTGGCGAAGCGAGCCGGCCGCGGCGTTGCGAGGGTTCGCGAAGACGTTCTCTCCCTGCTCCTCGCGTTCGCTGTTGAGCAGCGCGAAGTCCTGCTTGCGGATCACGATCTCGCCGCGGACCTCGATGCGCGAGGGGAGCTTGCGGCCGCGCGCGCGCGCGAGCTCGTGCGGGATGTTGCGGACCGTCAGCGCGTTGGGCGTCACGTCCTCGCCGGTCGTGCCGTCGCCGCGCGTGGCGGCGCGCACGAGCCGCCCGTCCTCGTAGAGGAGGCTGAGCGCGAGCCCGTCGAGCTTCGGCTCGACCGCGAAGCTCACGTCCTGGTTCGGGAGCGCCTTCGCGACGCGCGCCGCGAACTCCTCGAGGCCGGCGCGGTCGAAGACGTTCGCCAGCGAAAGCATCGGCCGAAGGTGCCCGGCGGGCCGGAAGCCGGCCGCCGGACGGGCGCCGGGGCGCTGCGTCGGCGACGTCGGATCGACGAGCTCGGGGTGGGCCTGCTCGAGCGCCTCGAGCTCGCGCATCAGCTCGTCGTACTCGGCGTCGGTGATCGTCGGCGCGTCGCGCTGGTAATATGCGTCGTTGTGCTCGGCGATCTGCCGGCGAAGCCCGGCAACGCGCTTCTTCACGCCGCGGTCCATCGCGCTTCCCTAACACAGTGCCCGCGCGAGGCCAGTTGGTCGCTGCGTCCCGGCTGGCGACGGACTCCACCGCGAAGCGTCGACTCGCCGATGCGCGACCGGGCAGCTCCCGGAGTGAGGACCGTGGCAGGCGGACGGGGTCAGGGGCCGAATTCGCCGGGCGTGACGTCGGTCGCGAAAGCGGCGGCCGCCAGCCCCGCTCCGTTCACGAGGTTCGCCCAGGTCGGACGGTTCGCCCAGGCGTATCGTGCGCCGACGGGGGAGGGCACGGCCGGGCTCGTCAGCACGACGTCGCTGCCGTCGATCGCGGCGTCCGCCCAGTGCCACGTCTCGTTGTCCCCGGTGATCGCGAACCCCTGGGCCGGGCCGCCGTCGCGCGTCGCGAGCCCATCGGCGGTGCCGGCGCGGTAGTGGATGCGCAGCGCCGATCCCTCGACGTCCATCGAGGAATACAGCGGACCCGAATAAGGGATGTCCTGGCCGTAGACGAGCGCAAGCGCCTGGTCGGAGAGCCGCTTCGCATACGAGGCCGTGTCGCGCGGGTGGATCCCGCCCTCGAGGTCCAGCGACGCGGCGAAGCTCGTGTACGGGAACTCCTCGAGCACGCGCACGTAGGTGTGACGGATGAACGCGTTGGGGTCGGGAGCGGAGGCATTCGCCGGCAGCGGTTCGGCGTTCTCGAGGTCGGGGCGCAGTCCCCGGCCCGTCGGGACCTGCATCGAGATCCACGGGAAGTCGCCGATCCCCCATTCGCTTCGCCACGAACGGACGACCGCAGGGTAGAGCGCGCGGTGCACTTCCGGGCGGCGCGAGTCGGCTTCTCCCTGCCACCAGACGACGCCGCGCACCCGGAACGGCTGCAGCGGCTTCACGAACTTCGCGTAGACGTAGCCCCAGTCGCCGATCAGGTACTGCTGCACGTCCGGGTTCGGGTCCGAGAGCGCGCTCTGGCCGAGCCACAGCACCGCGTTGGTGCCGCCGGAAGCGAGGTTGAGGATGCCGATCGGCACGCCGAGCGCGGCGCGCAGGTTCTGCGCGAACGTGTACGGCGTGAGGCCTGGCTGGTCGTTCCAGTCCTTGCGAACGAGCGTCCGGATGTTCGGTTCGAGCGCGAGCGTCGTTCGCCGGATGCGCTTGCGCGTCATGTTGGATTGGCCGGCGCAGACCCACACCTCGCCGACCAGCACGCCGTGGATCACGATCGTGTTGTTGCCGGCGACGGTCAGGTCGTCGGGGCCGCCCGCCGTCATCGGGTCGAGATCCACGCGCCAGCGACCGTCGACGCCGGTGGTCGTCGTTTTCTCCTGGCCGCGGAACGTGACGGTGACCCCTTCGCCCGGATCGGCGCGCCCGAAGACCGGGACGGTCATCTCGCGCTGCAACACCATGCCGTCGCTCCACAACGCGGCGGGCTGTACGCCGTCGGGCACCTCGGGGACGAGGTTGATGTCCGCGAGCGCGCCGGAGGCGGGCAACGAAAACGCGAGCGCAGCGCCGAGCACTGTAGCGAAGAGGCGGGAGCGGCGGGTCGTGGCCGGAATCACGGGCGGCATCGTGGGCTACGGGGCGAGCCAAGACCAGAGGGAGATTGCGGCCCCGGGGATTCCCGCAGGCCTGGTCCGGACCTTCTCTTCCTTCCATCGCGGCACGCGTGCTGCGTATAGTCCGCCCATGCTGCGTTCCGGGCTCGCTTCCTTCGCGCTGGCCACTGTTGCCGTTCTTTCCGTCGGCTCGCCGCCGGGCGCTCGGGCCGCCATCGAGTTCGAGGCCGAAACCGGCAACCACCCCCGGCTGTTCGGCGACGGGATGGTGCTGCAGCGCGGCCCGCGAACGCCGGTCTGGGGAACGGCGGCCGCGGGCGCTTCCGTGCACGCGGAGGTCGTCGATCCGGCGGCGTCGCCCGGCAGCGAGGTGCTGCAGTCGCGCGATGCCGTCGCGGACGCCGCCGGGCGGTGGGTGGTCCGGTTCGCCGACCTCCCGGTCGGCGGCCCGTACGAGCTGCGCTTCTACGAGAACGCCGGGCCTTCGCCGTCGGTGGTCCTCACCGACGTCCTGGTCGGCGACGTCTGGCTGCTCAGCGGCCAGTCGAACATGGTGCTTCGCGGTCCGCGCGAAGGACACGCGGAACTCTTCCCCGACGTGCGCGCGATCACGACGACGTCGTGGGGGCAGAAGCCCTCCGGCGCCGCGTTCTACTTCGGCGCCGAACTGTCGGCTGCGCTCGGGATCCCGATCGGACTCGTCAACCGCGCGCAGCCCGACACCGCACTCGCGCACTGGTTGCCGCCCGAAGTGGCCGCCGACGACGACCCCGAGGTGCAGGCGCGGTTCCCCGGCTGCGACAGCGACCTGATGCGGCGCTGCTTCTACTACGAACTGCACATCCGGCCGCTCGAGCGCCCGGTCGCGACGGGAGAGCCGGCCGAGGGGCTCGCGCTCCGCGGCGTGGTGTGGTGGCAGGGAGAGAAGGGCATCGACAAGCGCGACACCGACGCATACGCGAGGCTGTTTCCGGCGATGATGCGCGCGTGGCGAGCGAACCTCGGGCAGCCGCGGCTTCCGTTCGTGTTTCACCAGCTTCCGAGCGGCACCGGGCTGCGCTGGAACGACCTGCGCGTCAAGGCGTTGCCGCGCACCGGCGATCTCGACCACTGGCAGGCGAAACAGCGCGCGATGTTCTTCCGCATGCTCGCGTTCCCGCCGGCGTCGCTGATGACGTCGATCGATCTCGCGCCCGGCGTGCACCCCAGGGAGTTCGACCTCTACGGCATGCGCCTCGGGGACGCCGCGCTCGGCACCACGTACGTGGCCGCAGGAGAGGTCGCGCCGTTCGCGTACTCGGGGCCGATCTTCGAGTCCGCCGACCTCGAGCCCGTCGCCGGCGGCGCGGGCGAGGTGAGGCTGCGCTTCCGCACCGGCACCGCCGACGGACTGCAGCCTGGTCCCGCGACCGATCCGCCGACGACCACGCTGCAGGGCTTCGCCATCTGCTGCGACGCCGCGGGCAGCTTCGTGTTCGCCGACGCGCGCATCGAGAACGGGAACGAGGTCGTCGTCTCGCACGCGAGCGTCGAGACGCCCGCCGAGGTCCACTACGCGATCGGCCGCAACGCGCGCTGGGCCAATCTCTTCAACGGCGCCGGTCTCGGCGCAGCGCCGTTCTCGACCGCGCTCGCGCCGTGGCCCGGGCAGGACATCGACGGCGACGGCTTCTGGGAGCCGGGGCCGTACGTCGAGCCGTAGCGGGGCGAGCCCCGGGGGCCCGGATCGAGGCCACGGCCGGAACGTCGGCGCGTCGGCCGACCGGACGTCGCTACGGCCGGTACAGCGACTCGCTCGCGACGAGCGGATCCGTGCGCCACTCGACGCCGAACATGTCGAGGATCGTCGGCGCGATGTACGTCACGTCGATGTTCGGCACCGCGTCCTCCGGCGGCATCGGCACCTCCGGTCCGTTCGCGAGGCAGTCGGCCGGGCTCTCCTGCGAAGCGCAGTAATCGGCCTCGGTCCGCACGGGGATCGAGTCGGTGGACAGCGTGACGTTGTACGCGGCCAGCCACGTGTTGAACACGATGCGGCCGGCCGGACGACTGTGCCAGACGCCGTCGAACCCGTGGTCCGTCGTCACGAGGATCGCGGTGTCCTGCCATCCGTAGGAGCGCAGCATCTCCATCAGCAGGTAGAGCCGGGCATCGGCGAGCATCGTGGCTTCGCGGTACTGCCTCGAGCCGTCGCCGGCGACGTGTCCCGTCGTGTCCGGGTTCTTGAAGTGCAGGAACATGAAGAACGACGGCGATTCCTGGCCCAGCGCCGCGGCTTCCGCCTGCCACTTCGCGAAACTGGTCGCCACGTACTTGAGCGGTCCCGGCTTGCCGCGGCCCTCGTTGCCGTGGGACGTGTAGACCTGGAGCGCCTTCGACCGCCTCGCCCAGTAGACGATCGACGTCCCGACGAACTTGCGGTCCGCCGTGTGCTGCGTGCGGAACACGTAGCCGTTGCGCCGCCCGGTCGCGGGGTCGACGGGATCGAACGCATCCATCAGCCGTTCGTAGATCGTCGATCCCACGGGCACCCAACCCGTGGTCTTGTTGCCCCAGAGTCCGTGGACGCCGACTCCGTAGCCGGTCAGCAACGAAGCGTGCTGCGGCTTCGTGTAGGTCTCGCCTTCGTTCGTCGTGTGGCTGCCGAGGACCTGGTACGGCGCGTACGCCGGTGACTCCGCGGGCGCGTCCGCGGGCTTCGCGCCGGCCAGCGCCGGGAGGCAGGTGTATCCGGGCTCCCCTTGGCCGTTCGGACGGCCGGTCGGCACCGGGAACACGTCTCCGTCCCGCCAGCACGGCTCGGCGGGATCGGCGTCGAGAAGGTCGTAGAGCGTGTCGCGCCGGACGCCGTCCCAGCTGATGAGGATCACGCGCTTGTACGGGGCAGGACTGGCCGGCGAACGCGCGACGACGACCAACGCCAGCAAGGAGGCCGCCGTCACGAGAAGTCTTGCCGTTCTCGACATGGGACAGGCCTCCCTGGCCGCGGCGGCCGTTCAGCCCGGCGAGGCCGGGGCTACCGGGGCAACCGCACGATACTCAACGCGCGGGACGTTCCGTGGAACACCGGACATCCGCTACGGCTCGACGAGACACGAGGAATCGCAACCGTCCCCGCCCACGGCGTTGCCGTCGTCGCAGGTCTCGCCCTGGTCGATCTCCGAGTTTCCGCAGACCGGGCATCCCGACAGCAGCGGATCGACGGTCAGCAGCGCAGCCGGCTTGATCGCACCGTTCAGCGTCGGAGGCTTGGCGGCATCGCGGTAGGTTATCCGGTTCGTCGCGCCTTCCTTCGCGCGAATGCCGGAGCCGCGGTCCATCGTCATGCTCTCGGCCACGGTGATCGAAACCCCGTACGCGCCGTCGAGTTGCTTGCCCCATCCCGAGTCGAGCTTGCCGCCCGACTCCATGCGCAACCGGCACGCCTGCACGGACAGTTCGCCGGGCGCCGTCGGGCCGCCCGTCATGACCTTGCCCTTGAGCGCGACGTCGCCAGCGCTGAACCAGACGTTGCCTCCCGTCCCGTGCGGCGGGGGCTTGTAACCGTCGTACCCGAAGGTCTTGATCTTGCGCGCGCGCGCGTTGAGCCGCCCTTCGACGCGCACCGAGGCTCCGATGACGCCGATCGTCCCTGCGTACGCTCCCGCGGTTGCGACGGTGCCGCGACGCCCGACGCGCACGGAGCTGTCGCCGTAGAGCGAAACGCCGTGGTTCGCGAAACCGTACTGGCCCCACGCGCGGTTGGAGAGCGTGGCGTCGAACGAGAGATCTTCGCCGGACTCGAAGTACCAGTCCCCGGAGATCGGCAGGTCGTCGACGATGCCGATGCTCATCCCGCTGTCGCCCATCAATTCGACGCCGTTGCCGACGGTGACGTCGCCGCCCGCCGTCAGGAACGCGTACCCGCCGGCTCCGGCGTACGCGCCGCCTCCGTAGCCGTAGTAGCCCTGCACTTCCCGGGAGCCGCCGGAGATGTCGAGGACGGGTGCGACCAGTCCCTGTTCGCCGATCACCTGCAGGTTGCGGTCGGCGTGCAGGTCGATGATGCCGCCGGTCGAATCGGCGCCCTGCCGGCCCTGCGTCAGGATGCCGGCCGCGACGAGCGTGTCGCGGCCGCTGGTGATCTCGATGCTCGCGTAGCCGCCCGTCGCGGCGATCTGACCGCGCAGCGTGGCGTCGTTGTCGGCGCGAATCGTGACGCTGCCGCCATAAGCGGGACCGTTGCCGTAGTACGACTCGAGGATCCCGCCGCTCGCGTCGATGAATCCGGCCGACTCGACGTCGCCGAACACGCTCTCGACGTACACCGTCCCGCCGTACTCCGCCGGCGGATCGCTCGAGACGTCCAGGTCGCCTTCGAGATCGATGTTGCCGGCCGCGCGGAGCGTGACGGTCGGCGCGTTGCCGCGCAGCCGCCCCTGCGTCGCGATCCCGCCGTCGCCTCCACTGCAGGTTCCCGCGCCGGCGTCGGCGCAGACGGCGTCGCTCTGGCACGCTAGCGCAGCGTTCAGCGAGCAGCTCCGGTTCGCGGTGACGGTCACCGGACCCTGCTCGTCGCCCGGGATCTCCATCCACGTCCAGGTCGGCAGGCCGACGCTCTCGAAGCGGCCGCAGGAGAGGTCGAGGGTCCCGACGAAACGGCCCGGTTCGACGACGCGCACGGTGCGAAGGCCGAAGTCGAGCGGGAAGTCCGCGTCGACCTCGACGCCTGAACTGACGATGCAGGGATTGGCGGCGGGCGAACAGACCTCGTCCGCCGACTCCACGGGGGCGGCGTTCGCCGACGCCGCGGCGACCACCGACGAGAGAAGCGAAAGCATCAAGACGCGGAAGGCTCGATTCATGGTTTCGACTCCGCCAGGCCGGGCGCCCGGCCGTTGGCCCGCAGGTCGTCGCGCGCGTTGTCTTCGCTGCGCTCGACTTCCCAGTTTCCCCCGACTCCCCGCACGACGATGCCGTCGCGGCCGTTGCCGGTGGCGACGGCCCCGTCGAGGTCGTTGTCGTCGCCGTCGACGATGATGCCCGTGCGCGCGTTCCCCGACGCGATGATGTTCACGGCAGCCTGGTCGCTGTACAGCCTCAGGCCGTTCTCGCCGTTCCCGCTCGAGACGACGTCGGCGAACCGGCCGCCGGTGCCGTTGACATGCAAGCCGTCGCGTCCGTTCTGTTCGGCGACGACGTCCTCGAACACCGTGCCGGCGATCGTCACGCGCGCGCCCTCGTTCCTGTTCGCGCGCAGCACGAGGTGCTCGACCTTCGCGACGGCATCGGCGCGCGTTGCCCACAGCCCCATGCCGAACCCGGCGATGACGCCGCGCATGCCGCTGCGGCCGCCGACGATGCGGGCGCCGTCGGTGCCGCCGTAGACGATGCGCAAGCCGACACCGGCGTCGCTGCCGCGGATCTCGAGTCCGGCAAGATCGATCGTGATGGATTCCACGTCGGCGCCCGCGCGAACGACGAGGCCGTCGACGCGGCAGCGCGTGGTCACGATCGGGTCGGTCGGTTGGAAGCGGACGCTTCCGTTCACCGTGTCGCCGCAGCGGCAAGCGACTCGCGCCCCGCCGACGTCATCGCCGCAGATCCCCGCGGAGCCGCTGCGCGGGAGTGCAACGGTGCAAAACAGTGCCGCGAGGACGGCGCGACGGATCACCATGAAGCCGCACCCTACAGGGTGGACCGAGGCACGGCCAAGCGAAAAGTGGACAGGTCCATCAATCGAGGTAGCCGAAGGAGCGCAGCGCCTGCTCCCGACGGCGGAGCTCTTCGGCCTCCCGTCGCTGGTCGTCCGCGCCTTGGCCGGATTCGCGACCGCCGGTCGGTTCCTCGGGGGCGTTGCCGCCGCCGGGCGCAGGCGGCCCCGGCGCCGCCTGCCGAACTCGCCGTCGCGTGGGGAACCGCGGGGGATGCGTCTCCGAGAAGCGATCCAGGTCGTTTTTCATCGCGAGGGCGGCCGAGGTTCGTCGGGCCGGCCGCGACTCCCCGGGATCGGTCGCGAGATCGTAGAGCTCGGCCTCTCCCGTCGCCGCGAACGCGATGAGCTTGCGGTCCTTCCTCGTCAGCGCCCGCACGGGCCCGTCCCCGCCGTTCGGCCTGGCCTTCTCGGTCTCGCTGAACACGTCGACGACAGGGGGCCTCAGGCCCCACGCCGCCGCCGCGAGCGAGGGGCCCGGGAACGGATGCGAGGCGATGCCGACGAGGTCCATCAGGGTCGGGGCGATCGAAACGGACGCCGGCACCAGGCCGGGCACGCGCCTGGGCGCATAGCCCGGCGCCACGACGAGGAGCGGCACGTGCAGCACCTCGCGGTAGAGCGTCGAGATGTGGAAGCACCGGCCGTGCTCGAGGAACTCCTCGCCGTGGTCCGACAGCAGCACGACGATCGTGCGCTGCGAAAGCCCGCGCTGCTCGAGCTCCGCGAGCAGCTTGCCGACGTAACGGTCGGCGCGGCGGACGGCCGCGTCGTACTCGTCGACGTACGCCTGCATTTTCCCGGAAGGATGTCGCTTGCGGCAGGCCTTCCTCATCGAGTGACGCGGCGTCGCGTCGAGTCCCAGCGCGCGCCGGTCGATCGCATCGCCACGGTACGGGGTGTGCGCATCGTACCCGTGAAAGAAGAGGAAGAACTTCCGTTGCTGGTTGCGATCGAGCCAGAAGCGGACGTCCTCGAAGTTGTCGCGAAACGAACGGCCGTTGTGGCGATACAACTCGAAGCCGCGCCCGAAACCGAAGGAGGCCGCCATGTTGATGCCGCCCGTGTACGCCGCCGTGGTCCAGCCGTGTGCGGCCAGCACCGATGCGATGGTCGGGACCCCGGGCTCGAGCGGGCGCAGGTCGCGCAGGCCGACGAAGCCGTGTTCGCGCGGCTGAAGGCCGGTGAAGATCGACATGTGCGCGGGACGCGTCCACGACGACTGCGAGATCGCGTTCTCGAAGCGCACGCCGCGGCGTGCGAGCGCGTCGATGTTCGGCGTGACGGGCCGGTCGTAGCCGTAGGCGCCGACGTGGTCGGCACGCAGCGTATCGACCGAGATCAGGACCACGTTGCAGTCCGGACAGGCCGGCGGCGCTGGGAAACGAGAGCACCCGCTGCTCCAGGGCGCCGAGGCCGCGACGAGCACGGACAACATCGCGACTGCAGGGCGAATGGCGGAGCGCCGGCGGCTCATGGGCTGTCGCCCATACCCCACGGCGCGAGGCGCCGCCACGCCACGCCGCAGTTCGGCCCGGCTTCGTCGCCTCGTCGTGCGAACATCACATCCGTGTCGTTGAGGCGCCGGCGCCGCCTGGTCCATGGTCCGGCGCGAAGTCGGGCAGCGGCCCGGCTCGCCAACCAACCGCAGGAGGACAGTTCGATGAAGGCACAGGATTCGAAGCAGGGACGCAAGGGATTCCGGGGCGCGCTCGCGGCGATGCTCGTCGCCTCGGCGCTCGTTGCCGCGGCCGGCCAGGCCGCCGCCGCGCCGTCGGCGGCTCCGGCCGCGCCGGTCGTCGAGTCGTCCGGCAAGGTCGACGTGAACTCGGCGAGCGCCGAGGAACTCGCGAGCCTGCCGGGCATCGGGGCGAGCAAGGCCGCGGCGATCATCGCGGAGCGCGAGAAGAAGCCGTTCTCGTCGGTCGACGACCTCGAGCGCGTGCGCGGGATCGGCGCGCGCACGGTCGAGGACCTGCGCAGCAAGGTCTCGGTCGGCGCGCGCTGAACGCGCGCGCCGGACGGCGGCGCTGCGCGGGTGTCGCCCCGCGCTCGCGCAGCGCTGTCGTCCTGGCGGGAGCGGGAGGGAACTCGCGCCGCCCGGCGCGGTGGCCGGCAGCGACGGGCGGGCGGCTTACGCCGGGGAGAGGATCCCGGCGAGGATCTCGACGAGTTTGCGCGGCCGGAACGGCTTGGCGAGCACGGGGCAGCCGAAGCGCTCGGCCTCGTGACGACCCGGGATGCTCATGAGGTCCCCGGTCACGACGATGCTGCGGCGAAGCAGGTCGGGCTGGCGCAGGCGCATCTGCTCGAGGAGCACGCCGCCCGTTTCTCCGGCGAGGTTCCAGTCGAGGATCACCGCGTCGAAGTCTTCGCGGTCGAGGGAGGCGACGGCTTCGCCGGCGCTCGCCGCTTCGCGGACGGAAAGCCCCGTGACGCGAAGGGCCGATGCGGTCATCGAGCGAATGTCGGGGTCGTCTTCGACGAGAAGGACGGAACCTTCGAGGCGCAGCCGGGAAGCGGCGACCCTCGCCAGTCCCTCGGGGGCCGTCGTGGGCGCGCCGGGGGCCAGATCGCTCAGGTTCGAACTCATCCTGCAGTGCAATATGCCGGGACCCCGGGACGCCTGCCAGCAGGTGTTCGATGCGCCGCGGGATTTCTCCCCAGTCGGGCAGGCTTCGATCGCTGCGCGGCGGCGCAGCCGGGCCGGACCGCGCGCTGCCCGCATCGCCGCCGCAGGCCGGCCGCGACATTGCGAGCCGGTCGGGGCTGCGGCATAAAACACGTCGCTGCCGCGGGGCCATCGAGGCACGCTCGGCGCCCCCGGAGATCAACTTGGATTTCGGCGAAAGCCTCCAGCGCTTCCTCGTCCGCGCGACCGGCGACCCCGGCGCCGCCCTCGGGGAACTGAAGCGCCACACCCAGGGCTTCTCGCTCGAAACCGTCTCGTTCACCGCGTCGTGGAAGGAAGCGGGCGAGGCCGTCGCGCGGCGGCTCGTGCTGCGCCGCCAGCCGGCCGCGGGCCTGCTCGAGCCTTACGACCTGGCTCCGCAGGTGACGGCGATGCGGGCGGTCGCCGGAGTGCTCGCCGTCCCGCGGGTCCTCTGGTTCGAAGCCGATCCCGCCGTGCTCGGTGCGCCGTTCTACGTGATGGAGTTCGTCGCCGGCGACGTGCCGCTGCCGGTCCCGGCGCCCGGAGGCGGCCCCTCGATCGCCGATCCGGGCGAGCGCGAGGCGCTCGCCCGCGATCTCGCGTGCAACCTCGCCGCCCTTCACCGCTTCGACTGGCGTTCGTCGCCGGTGGCGGCGTTCGATCAACCCGGTGGCCCGCGCGATGCCGCGCGCCGCCAGCTGGAGACCTGGCGCGGGTTCGTCGGGCGCGCGCGTTCGGGACCGTCGCCGATGCTCGCGCGGGCCCTGCGCGAGCTCGAGCGCCGCGTCGAGCGGTTGCCGGACGAGGGGCCGGTCGCGCTCGTGCACGGCGATTTCCGCACCGGCAACTTCCTTCGCGAGGGCGCGAGCGTGCGCGCCGTGCTCGACTGGGAGATGGTGCACCTCGGCGATCCGCTCGAGGACCTCGCGTGGGCGATGTGCCGGCTCTGGCGCGGCCAGACGCCGCTGGCGGGGGTGCTGGTCCCTTGCGCGGACTTCCGCCGGTTCTACGAGGAGGCCGGCGGTTTCGAGGTCGACGACGAGCGCCTCGCGTTCTACGACCTCCTCTCCGGCGTGAAGATGGCGGCGATCATGCTGACCGGGCTCCGCGCGTACGCCGACGGCCGGACGGGCGACATGCGCATGGCGATCTTCCGCCACCAGCTGGCCGGCATGAACCTCGTCATCGGCGAATCCCTCGGCCTCGTGCCGGGGCTCGACGGTTGACGCGACGGCCCGATGCGCGAAACACGGATGTCACGATGATCGAACCCGACCGCCTCCTTGCCGGAATCGCCGAAACGCTCGAGAACGCGGTCCTGCCGGAGCTCGGCGGCGGCTTCGCGCGCGGGCAGCTCTACGCCGTGCTCGAAGTGCTCGGCGGCCTGCAGGGCCAGCTCGAGTGGGGAGGCATGCTGCGGCAGAACGAGGCGAACGCGCTCGCGGACCTGCTCGCGGGGCTTTCGAGCGCCGTCCCCGGCGAACTCGGCGAGCGGGTGCGAGCCTACGCCGGGCTTTCCCATGCTCCGCTGGCCGACCGCCTGCACGAAGGCCGGGCGCTGGTCTGCGCGCTGATCGAGGCGGGACTTGCCGACGAAGGCGAGGCGCGGGCGGCGCTCGACGCGTTCCTCGCCAACGACACGATCTTCCAGGCGATGGCGTTGCGACCGAGCCGGCTCGCGGAGATCTCGGAAGGATGAAGCGGCCCATTCGACAGCGCGCGTGGTTCGTCGTCGCGGCCATCCTCGTCGCGATGCCGCTCGCGGCGCACGCCGAGCGCGGGCGGCACGTCGCGCGAAAAGCGCCGAAGGCCGGCGCGACGAAGGGGCGCGCTGCGGCGGATTCCCCGGCCTCCGCGCCGGCGCC
>CAYYZO010000056.1:0-8754 GCA_964476185.1 uncultured Myxococcales bacterium | reverse complement strand
CTCGTCGACGAAGCGGCCGCGGGCCTCCCCGACGACGCGCCGTCGGCGTCGAACGGCGACGACGAGGCGCCCGGGATCCAGACCCTCGGCGAGGAAGGCATGCGCGCGCACTTCGTCGATCACGAAGGCCCGTGGTCGCTGCACGCGGAGGCGCTTCCGACCGACTATCTCTTCCGGCTCTGGCGCGAGATCGGCGGCCCCGAGGTCGTTTCGCTCCTGCCGATCGATCGCACGTACACGATCTCCGTGCATCGCGAGCCGGCCGAGCGCATCCTCGGGCGGCTTCTCGACGGTTACGGCTACACGCTGCACTACGACGGCGACGGCCGGCTCGAACTCGTGCGGGTCTACAGCCCCGCGCCGAACGCGGGCGCGTTCAAGACGCCCCGGCTCGTCGAGAGCCTGTCGGCGTGGCGCGACGTGGAACTGGCCCCGGCGACCGCAGCTCAGTCCAACTGATAGAGCACGAGATCGAGCGGCAGCGACTCGACGTCCGGCGCGGGCGTCGTGCTGCTGGACGGGTAGGCCGGCGGCTCGCCGTTCTGGTTCAGGACGTACGCGTCGACGCGGTTGTGGCCGGCCTGCGCGACGTAGAGGATCCCGTCGTCGAGGACCATCTGCGACGGGTACGACGACGGATCGCCCTGCGTCTTCACGAACGGCTTCTCCTCCGGGAGCATCCCGTTGGCATCGACGTCGTACAGGTCGATGCGCCCGGCGTTGTAGGCCGTCGCGTACAGGGTGTCGCCCGCCAGCAGGATGTCCGAGTAGTATTCCTCGGTCTTCGTGCGCGAATCGTAGTCGTTGCCGATGAAGCCCGCCGCGTCGATCCGGTACGCGCGGATGCAGCGGTCGGACGCGGACGTCACGTACAGGATGTCGTCGCGGATCTCGATGTCGTCGGGCAACGAGATCGAGTCGTACGGCTCGGCAGGCTCGGCAGCGGCGGGCACGCGCCCGTCCTGCTCGAGCAGGAACACCTCGATGATCTGCGTGTCGCGCGCCCCGGAGTAGAGGTAGTCGCCGTTCATCGCGAGCGACAGGAAGTCCGAGGAGTACTGTCCTTCGCCGGAACCGGTCGGCAGGAACGACAGGTCGCCGTCGTCCTCGATCGCGTACGACTGCACGAGCCCGAATCCCGAGGACGCGACGTAGAGCATGTCGTCGCGTGCGACCATGTCGACGCCGTCGAAAGCCGAGTTGGGATCCGTGGTCGATGTCGGAAAGGTGGGAAGCGAGCCGTCGTCCCCGAGTCGCATCGAGACGACGCGGTTGAAGAGCGTGGCGTACAGCGTGTCGCCGACGACCAGCAGGCGGCGCGGGTTGTCGACGAAGATCGTGTCGAACGGATACTCGGGCAGGAGGCCGTCGGTGCCGAGCCGGAACGCGTCGATGCGGTCGCCGGCGGCCATCGCCACGTAGAGCACCTTGTCTCCCGGCGGCGCCTGCGTCGGCGGTCCCGGGGGCAGGAACGCCGAGACACCGCCGTCGGTGCCGCACGACGGGAGCCAGAGCACGGCGGCGAACAGGATGGCCAGGGGAAGGGAGCGCGCGGATCGGGCCGTGGTCGGGATGGTCGGCATGGCGGACGATTAGCCAAGGGGACGGGGGCTGTCCAACCTTCGCAGGTCCGTCGCTGCGCTCGTTGCCCCCGCCCGTCGTCCCTGCGAGAAGCGCGCCGACTGCAATGGCCAGGCGCGACGACGAAGACTGGAACGTGCTCGCGATCGGCGCGCGCGGCGAGACCGGCAAGGCGCTGGCGCTGCTCGGCGAGGTTGGACGCTTCCGCACCGGCGGCTACCCGCAGGTCCTCGTCGGCACGGTCGCGAGGCCGGACGGCCGCGACGACCTGCGGGCGGGCCTCGACCGGATCGACGCGGGCCGGACCGCGGGCGTTCTCGACCGCGTCGTCCCGGTGGAGGAAGCGGTTCACTTCGAGCGCGACGACGTGACCGAGACGCTGTGCGAGCGGTTCGAACCGCTCGCGGCCCGCCTCTGCGGCAAGTCGTTCTACGTCCGCTCCCACCTTCGCGGCCTGAAGGGTCGCCTCGAGCACCCGGCGGTCGAACGCGCCCTCGGCGAGTTCCTCTTCGAATTCGCGTCCCGGGCCGGCGAGCGGCCCTCGGTCCGGTTCGCGGATCCGGACGTGATCGTCGTGGTCGAGGTCGTCGGCCGGCGCGCCGGATACGCGTTCCTGGACCGCGACGTTCGCGCGCTGCCGCTCGTGAAGGTCCGCTAGCCGCGACTCCGGGGCGAAGGCGGGGCCGGGGGATCGGTCCGGCCTCGCCCCGCGTCGCCTCCCGGCCGGCCGGACGGGCCCCTCGATCCGCGGGAGCGCCGCGATCGGACGCTGGCCTGCCGCAACCGGCCGAGCCCACTCCCTTGTTTTGGCACATCCAATGACACTATACCGAGCCCATGGGCTTCGACTTCGCGTTGCTCCGGGGCGGGAGCGGGCGACCGCGCGCCAGCGGGGGCCGGCCGGCCGAAGGGAGCGGGTCGTGACCTGGTGGATATGGGCGGCGGCGCTGGTCGCGTACGGCGCGTTCGTGGCCTGGTACGAGAACTGGCGCGGGCCGCTCTCCGGCGACGAGATCGAGCGCTACCTCGAGCGCTCGAACGGCACGCCGACCGCCGAGTACAACGACATGGACTCCGTGCGCGAGTTCCTCGAGCGCGACGACGGAGGCGAGTTCGTGATGCTGAACGTCGTTCGCGTCGCCCCAGGCATGGCTCCGCATCCCGAGACGGGCGCGCCGACGCGAACCGGCGAGCTGATGCAGGAGTACACGAAGGCGTTCCTGCCCGCGCTGGTCCGCCGCGGCGGACACCCGGCGATCGTCAGCCGCAAGATCGGCGGCTACATGGATGCGTGGCGCGTTCCGCCCGATCCCGGATGGTCGGTGATGGGATACATGCGCTACCGCAGCCGGCGCGACATGATGGAACTCGCGACCGACCCGCGCTTCCACTCGATGCACCCGTTCAAGATGGCGGCCACGGCCGAGACGTTCTCGTTCCCGACGCGGCCGCAGTTCCTTCTCTACCTGAGCCCGCGGGTCTGGGTCCCGCTCGCGATCGCGCTCGCCGCGTCGCTCGCGCAGATCGCCGCGCTGCTGGCGGCGCCGGCGCGGTAGCGAAACGCGGTGCCGGAGGTGCCGATGAAGATCCTGCGCACGCCTGACGAATGCTTCCGGGACCTGCCGGGCTTCGCGTTCGAGCCGCACTACACCGAGGTCGACTCCGGCGAAGGCACGCCGCTTCGCATCCACCACGTCGACGAAGGCCCGCGGCAGGCCGCGCCGATCCTGCTGATGCACGGCAACCCGACGTGGTCGTACCTGTACCGGCGCATGATCCCCGGCCTCGCCGCCGCCGGCCACCGCGTGCTCGCGGTCGACCTCGTCGGTTGCGGCCGCTCGGACAAGCCGGCGGCGAAGGGCGACTACACGCTCGCGCGCCACGTCGAATGGATCACGCGCTGGCTCGTCGCGAACGATCTTCGTCGCGTGACGCTGTTCTGCCAGGACTGGGGCGGGACGATCGGCCTCAACGTCGCCGCGCGCCACCCGGAGCGCTTCGACCGGATCGTTGCGGCGAACACCGGCATCCCGCTCGGCGAAGGCGAGACGGAGTTCCTGAAGATGTGGGTCGGCCTGATGCGCGAGGCGACCGCCTTCCCGTGGCCGATGGTCGAGCAGGGCATGACGCGGCCGCCGTCGCAGGACGAGCTGCGCTGCTACCGGGCGCCGTTCCCGGACAGCAGCTACGAGGCCGGCATCCTCGAGTTCCCGCTGCTGATCGCGGCGCAGCCGGACAACCCCGGCGTGCCGCTGAACCGCGAGGGCTGGGAACTGCTCGGCCGCTACACGAAGCCGTTCCTGACGCTCTGGGGAATGCGCGACCCGGTCGCGCGCGGCGTCGACAAGCGCCTGCAGCAGCACGTGCCCGGCGCGGCGGGCCAGCCGCACCACCGGTTCGACGACGCGAACCATTTCCTGCAGGAAGACGTTCCCGCCGAACTCGTCGACCGCATCCTGCGGTTCGTCGCGACGGGCGGCGTTGCCGCGCGCTCGACGGGCGGTTGAGCCGGGGAAGGAGGACGCGCGTGCCCATCCTGCCGGACACCACGAACCACCTGTACGAAGGCTCCGTCGCCTCGTGTCGTTTCCTCGCGTTCCTGGCGGCGGTGACGATCGTGCCCGGCTGCATCCACGCGTTCCTGCCCGACGGTGGCGCCGGCACGATCGCGGGCCTCGACCTCTCGCGTTCGGGCGCGACGATCGTCGGCGTGTTCGCGTGGGCCGGCGCGACGCAGGTCGTCCACGGGCTGGCGATGCTCGCGGTCGCGCTGCGCTACCGGACGCTCGTGCCGCTGTTCCTGGCCCTCGTCGTCGTCGAGCGGCTCGTGATGTCGCTGAACTGGTGGGTGCTGAAGCCCGCCGCGGACGGGCACCGGCCTCCCGAGGTGTGGGCGACGCTCGTGCTGCTTCCGGTGGTGGTGGCCTTTCTCGCGGCGTCGCTGCGTCCGTCGACGGGCGCCGCCGCCCCGGTGCGTTCATGAGCACCGGCGCGGCGTCGTCTCGCGATCGCGATGCGCAGGACGGCTCCGGCGGCGCGTCGCCTCCGGCGGTCGGGGCGCCTCGCGTCGTCGGTCGAACGGAGTGGGCGTGACGAAGCCGCAGATCCGGCGCCCGCCCGAGGCCGACGACGAACCCGACGGCCGCCGGCGCCGCGGCAACACGAGCCGCGCGCGCATCGTCGCGGCGATGCTCGAGCTCGTCGAGGGCGGCAACGTCGCGCCCGGCGCCGCGCGCGTCGCGGCGCTCGCCGGCGTCAGCCTGCGCACGGTGTTCCGTCACTTCGAGGACATGGAGTCGCTCTATCGCGAGATGGGCGAGACCGTGCAGGCCCGCGTGCTGCCGGCGTACTTCCGGCCGTACGCGGGGACGACCTGGCGGGCGCGCCTGCTCGAGATGGTCGAGCGCCGCATCGAGCTGTTCGAGGTGGTGATGCCGTTCAAGGTGTCGGGCGACCTGCGGCGTTTCCAGTCGGAGTTCCTGTCGAAGGATTACCGCGACCATCTCGACCTCGAGAAGGCCTCCCTCGACGCGGTGCTGCCGCCCGACGTCGCTTCGGATGCGGCGCTGGTCGAGGCGCTGCGCGCGGCGACCGGCTTCCAGGCCTGGCGCACCCTGCGCAAGGACCAGGCGCTCTCGCGGGACGACGCGCGCGCCGTCCTGCTGCGGATGCTGGGGGCGCTGCTGCCGGAGCGCGGGGAACCCCGCGCCGGGAAGGGGCGGGCGCAGGAGAAGAAGCCGGCCTGAGCGACGCGCGGCGGGGCCGGCCGAAGCGGTTTCGCTATTCGAGGTAGCCGAGGCCGCGGAGCTGCTCGATCCTTTCGCCTTCGGCCGGGTCGCCGGCGGCGGCGAGACGCCGCGTCGCGGCCCAGCCGTCCGGCGTGTGCGTCGGCACTTCGCGCAGCGGATGGGCGGAGAGGAAGCCGTCGTCGAGAAGGGATCCGAGCACGACGCCGTCCATGTCGGCGCCGCGCGGCAGTCCCAGCATCGCGAGCATCGTCGGCGCGAAGTCGACGACGCCGCCGGCGAGAGGCGGCGCGGCGTCGGCGGTGACGGGCCGTCGCGCGACCGACGGCCCCGCCGCCGCGAGCAGCGCGTGGCGTGCGCCCGAGTGGCCGCCCGTGCGCACGAGGTCGCCGTCGGCGCGCGTCAGGTCGGGCACCGATCTCGGGCGGAACGGCCCCATGCCGTGGTCGCTCGCGACGACGATCGTCGCGTCCTTGCCGGCCGCCGCGTGCAACTCGCCGACGAACGCGTCGACCTGCGCGTAGGCGCGTCGCAGCACGTCGCCGTAGGCGTCGACCTGCGACGCGGACGGCGGGGAAGCGAAGTCGCGTGGGAACGTCCAGCGCCAGAAGCGGTGCCCGAGCACGTCGGGCAGGCCCAGGTAGACGATCAGCAGGTCGCAGCGACCGGGCTCGCGCACGAGGTCGAGCGCGACCTGCTGGTACGCGGTGTCGGCGTCGATCGACCAGCGGCTGTGCTCGACGAGGCGCTGCATCGCGGGCGGCCACGCGCTCGTGTCGCCGAACAACTCGCGCTCGCGCGCTTCGGCGAGTCGGCGCGAGCGTTCGACGATTGCGAACACGCGTTCGCGGTAGGCGGGCGGGGACACCTGGCCTTCGAGGCCTTCGACGAGGCCGCCCTTGCGCCGGTGCGCGTCCGCTCCCGGCGCGGAGGCGGTCTGCGCGACCATCGCGCCGCGGACTTCCTCGACCGGGTACGTCATCCAGTATCCGACGACGCAGGCCCGGCGCCCGGCCTCCTCGGCGATGTTCCAGAGGGCGCGCACGCGCCGGTCACGGTTGGTGTACAGCGCCGGGCGCCCGTCTCCGGCGCCTGCCCGCACGAACCCGAGGATGCCGTGCCGCTCGGGCACGACGCCGGTCGCCATCGACGTCCAGATCGGCGGCGACAGGGCGGGGGCCAGCGTCTTCAGCCGGACCGTCGCTCCGTCGCGTGCGATCGCGTCGAGGTTCGGCATCCTTCCCGCGGCGCGCATCTCGCCGACGAGGCGCCACTCGAGGCCGTCGGCGCCGACGACGACGAGCGGACGCGGCGTCGGCGCGTCGCCGGCGCCGCGGCAGGAGGCCAGGGCGGCGAGGGACGCGAGCGCGCAGCAGGCGGCCGCGCGCGCCGGGACGAGGCGCCGGCGCGCGGAGCGAGGCACCGGGCGCCGCACGTTCAGTCCTGCTGCGGCGCCAGCATCACCTTGACGGCGCCGCTCGCCTTGTCGGCCGCCGTCTCGAACGCGTGCTGCACGTCGCGCAGCGGGAACGTGTGCGTGACGAGGCGGCGCATTGCCTCGGCGTGGGCGTCGATGCATTCGAGCGCGACGTCGAAGTCCGCGCGGCCGCCGGCGGGGCGGTTGTAGACCATCGAGCCGACCAGGCGCACTTCCTTCAGGACCATCACGCCGGGGTCGAACTCGGGCGTCTTCTCGAACAGGCCGATCACGACGATCGTGCCGCCGCGCGCGACCGCGAGCATGCCGTCGGCGACGGTGGTGGCCTGGCCCCCGACCGTCTCGATCACGACGTCGGGCTTCTCGCCGGTCGTGCGCAGCGCGTGCGGGTCGAGCACCTCGTCGACGCCGAGCGCGAGCGCGAGCTCCTTCTGCTGGGGATGCCGCGCGCTGATCGCGACGTACTCCGCGCCGAGGTGGCGCGCCGCCGCGGCCGCGACGAGGCCGATCGTGCCGGCGCCGAGCACGAGCACGCGGGAGCCCGCGCGCACGCCGCCGAGCCGTGCGCCGTGCACGGCGACCGCCGTCGGCTCGGCGAGCGCGCCGAGTTCGAAATCGAGCGAGGACGGAAGCCGGAACACGGCGTAGTCCGGCACGACGATCTGCGTCGACATGCCGCCCGGCGCCGAGACGCCGCAGAGCGAGAGCCGGCCGCAGAGATGGTAGTTGCCTCCGCGGCAGTGGCGGCAACGGCCGCAGCGCACGAGCGGCTCGACCGCGACGCGGTCTCCCTCGCGCACGCCCGCGACGCCGGTGCCGAGGGCTTCCACGACGCCGCTGATCTCGTGGCCGGGGCAGGCGACCGGCCGCTCCGAGTGGCCGCGGAACGCATGGAGGTCGCTGCCGCAGACCCCGCAGCGCTCGACGAGCAGGCGGACCTCTCCCGGACCCGGCTTCTGCTCGGCGGCCTGCCGAACGGAGATGCGGCCGACGCTTTCGTAATGGGCTTCGAGGACCATGGGGCGTACCTACCGACCGCGTCCGGTCCGCGCAAAGCGCTGCAGGCGACGTCCCGCGCGTCGTGATCGCGCCGTGCGGGCGTCGTGTCCCGGACGGTCGCGGCCGGATGGGACGGCCGTCGCGACCGGTCCCGCTCCTGCCGCGCCCGGTGCGGCAGGAACCGCGCGCGGGGCGAAGCGTTTGCGCTGCGGCGGCTGCTGCTGGCATACGCCAAGCGGTGGGTGTGCGGCTCGTGCCGGTGGGGTTTCGCGAACGCGGCAGCGTCGGGTTCGCGGCGCGCGCCGAACGGGAGTGCGCGCCGAGGCCGGGCACCCGCGCGGAGGCCTGTGATGTCGCGAATCGTCGGCGCGCTCGCCGCAATCGTCCTCCTCGTCCTGGTCGCCGCGTGGTTCAGTCCGCGCACCCGGTTCGTCGCCGGCGGGGCTCTCGTCAACGCCGGCTACCGGTTGCAGGATGACCTGCACCACTTCGACTTCGAGCATGGGGAAGAGATCAAGCCGGAGGAAGTCTGGCAGGAGTTCCTCTCGCACAACGCGATGGCGGCGGCCGTTCGCCAGCGCTTCCCCCGGACGACGTACCATCCGCTGATGGCGGTGCTGGTGTGCATGGACGCGCGCATCGACACCAGCGAGCTGGCCGGGGACACGCGTCGCAACATCTACGTGGTGCGCACGGCCGGTTCGGTGATGAGTCCCGAGGAAGAAGACATGCTCGAGCTCGCCGTCGAGGCCGGCGTGAAGGTCATCGCCGTGACGCGCCACACGGACTGCGCGGCCGAGAAGGCGGCGGCCGACCCGCAGCGCAGCAAGCTCTATCCGTCGCTGGTGAAGTCGCTCGGCGAGCGCGACGAGCGGCTGCGCGAGTTCCTCGCCCGCCCGACCATCGCGCGCCGCATCGAGGAAGGAAAGCTGATGGTCAAGACGCTGCTCATCGACACGTCGACGGAACGCCTGTCGGAGATCCCGGCGA
>CAYYZO010000055.1:0-28282 GCA_964476185.1 uncultured Myxococcales bacterium | reverse complement strand
ATGGCCGCCGCCGCACGCCGGGATGGTGGAACTGGTAGACACTGGGGACTTAAAATCCCCTGACGGAAACGTCGTCCGGGTTCGAGTCCCGGTCCCGGCATCCAACTGAATTCTCCGCCAGGCTTGTGCCGCTCCGTGGGGCGGACCGGTCACGGAACCTGGAAAGTGCCGCCCGCCGCTCGCGCCTCTGCGCGGACCGGCCCCGCCAGGCCGGTCCGCGCAGCCACGACCGCGTTACTTCGCGACCGCCTTGAACTGCGTGTCCTTGTTCACCTTGACGTCGTTGATCGCGAAGTCCGAGCTCCAGCATTCGCCGTCGGAACTGACGAGTTCCACGGTGATGGCCGGCTCGACCGCGAACAGCTCGGTCATCGACGCCGGCGCGATCACGGGCAGGTTCGCGCCCGCCGCATCGAAGTTGATCTTGGTCTTGTCGATGACGCCCGGCTTGATCTTGATCTTGCGGATGCCGTCGGCTGCCAGGGTCTTGTTCTTGTAGCTGTATCCCTTGGGGGCCTTCTCGACCCACAAGCCGTTCGGCGGCAGCGCGAGGCTGGCCAGGAACTGCGGCGTGCTCGCGACGATGTCGTAGATGCACAGTTCGTAAGTGGTCGTGGTCTGCGGCGAGCCGAGGTCCTCATGGAGGAACGGCTGCCCTTTGCCCCACTTCCACTTGAGCTTGCTGCGGCTGGGATCGGCGCTCTGCTTGAGCAGGAAGACCGACCCGCCGTCGACGAGACAGGACGCTCCGGGCTCGACGCCGCACAGCGACCCGCACTCGTCCGTTCCCTCGTCGCAGGTGGTCACGCACGGATCCGACCCCGCTTCGCACGCGCCTGCCTGGCAGGTCTCCTCGCCGTTGCAGAACAGCCCGTCGCTGCACGGGGTGTCGTCGGGCTCGTCGACGTCGGCCGGGCACGCTCCGGAGGCGCCGGTGCAGGTCTCGGCGGCGTCGCACGGACCGGCGGAGTCGCGGCAGGTCTCGGAACTGCTGCGGAAGAGGCAGTCGACGGTGCAGCACGACGTGGGCGTGCCGTTGGCGGTCAACTCGTCGCAGTCCTCGCCGAGGTCGATGGTGCCGTCGCCGCACGCGGCATGGGCTGTTCCGACCGTGGCGGCCAGTGCGAGGCCCAGCACGACCGCGGTCGAGAGGAGTCGGATCGGACGATGCTTCATGGTGATGCCCCCTGTGGACCCGCGTACCCAGACACGGGCCGTGTTGTTCCGCGAGCGACCGCCGCCATGGCTCCATCCATGGTGCGGGTCGCGGGATCTTGGGAAGACACCCGGTTTCGCCGGCCAGTGCAAACCTGATGATGGGCTAAAAAATCGCAGCGTCCACAACCAGCAAAGGGGAGGCGGGTTGAGCAGGCACGGGGCCGGCCCATCGGGACCGCGTGCCGTTCATGAGCACCGGAACTCTAAACGAGGAGGAGCCCGTCCCCAGGATGGTGACGGGCTCCTCCGGTTGGCTTGCGGCCGCGACGGCGGGTGCTGCACCCGCCTATGGGATCACGGCGCGAGGCACGCGGCTCCGCCGCAGACGTCGGTCACCACTCCCGCGGCCTGCAGGAAGTCCGACTTCTGCTGCCGCGCGTTCGCGTTCTTGCGCGGGCACGAGTGCGGGTCCGAGTTGCTGCCCTGCGGGCAGGGGCCGAGGTCGCTCCACTCCGGATCGATCGGGGTGATCTCCGGGGGCGGGATGTTGCCGATCGGCGGAGCCGGGTTGCCGGAGTCCCAGATCACCAGCGCCGAGCCGCCGAACGGGTACGACGGGATCGCCGGGATCCCGTAGTACGGCGTGAGTTCGGGCACGACCTTCGACATCTGCAGCGTCGGCGTGTGGATGTGCGCGCCCACGCTGCGGGCGGCGATCTCGGCCGAGACCGGCGCGACCTGGTGGTCGCCGAACGCGACCTGGTACAGCAGCGTCTTGGCCGGCGTTCCGGGGTACGGGTCCGAGGTCACGTGGTTGACGTGCCCGCTCGGGTCCGTGCGGTCCCACAGGACCTGCGCCGCCGACAGCAGCAGGTTGCGGTCCGTCGAAGACGGGTACGAGGCGATCAGCAGGGCGTCGAACTCGTCGAAGTCGATGCTGCGGTTCAGCAGCAGGCTGTAGTTGATGCCCGGCACGCCGAGCGACAGCCGCGTCACGTCCTGCGAGAACGCTGCCACCACGCCGCCGAGGATGCCGCCCTGGCTGTTGCCGTCGTAGAACAGGTTGCTCGTGTCGAGCACCGACTGCCCGCCGACCTGGAAGGCCGGGTCGCTCGCGAGGCCGTTCGGGTGCTGCATCAGTTTGCCGAGCGTCAGCATGTTCAGGATGCCCTGGTGCTGGCGGTCGATGAACGGCGGGAAGTTCGAGAAGTTCTGCACGACCTGGAGCACGTACAGCGAGTCGTCCGACGCGAAGCCGGTCCAGTCGGTCGCGCAGAAGACCATGTTGTGCTCGCTCGCCATGTCGCGCACGTTGCCCGCGGCCACTTCCGTGTGGCTTCCGAGCAGGCCGTGTCCGTACAGCGAGATGCGCGCCGGCACGGCCGGCGCGGAGCCGCCCGTGGTCGCCGCGTACGGGATGAGGCAGCGGAAGTTGGCGGTGAAGAAGTCGCCTTCGTTCTGCGGCACGCCTTCGCCGTCCGTGCGCAGCGTCGAGCCCGGGATGCCGCCGCCGTTCAGGTAGAGGGGCACCTGGAAGGTGCCGTCGACCTGCCGGAAGATGTTGCCGTCGAGCGGCTGGGTGACGGTGCCGACGGTGAACGACGGCGCGCTGCCGCCGAGGATCGTCGTCGTCTCGTCACGCATGGCGAGCAGGCGACCGGCCGTGCTCTGGGTGCTCTGCGTCGTGAAGTCCCACGCCATGTACAGCTCGGTCGTGTCGATGCCGAAGCCGCTGATCGTGTCGAGCAGGTCGTTCATGTGCGCGCGGCGCGCCTCGACCGGGAGAAGCGTGGTCGGGATCCCGTCGCGGTACACGGCGAAGCCCTCGGGGGCGTCGAGCGTCGCGCCCGAGGAATCCTTCATGTTGCGCAGCACGACGATGTAGCGGTGCGACTCCTTCAGGTTCTTGGCGATGCGGCCGATGATCGGCTGGTCGGCGATCGTCGCTCCTCGCAGGTCGCGCTCGAGCCAGAACAGCTGCTGCGCGCCGGTCTCGGCGTCGAGCAGCATGGCCGGCGTCGCGGGGTCGAGCGACTCCGCGACGTCGGTGATCGGCGCGGCGCCGGTCATCGCGAGATCGATCTCCACGTCGTTGAAGAGCAGCATGGGGCCGATGCTGAACCCGTCGGCCTCGTTCCAGCGCGCCGGGTTGACGGCCGCGCCGCCGCCGGTGGCGGGCAACGTGTTGCGGCCGATCGCGAGCCGCCGGCCCGAGTCCGTGTCGGCGCCCTCGATCGTGTAAAGGTCGTTCGGCCACGGGAACGCGCAGCGCGTCGTGTCCATGGGGTCGCAGGGCGAGGTCACGGCTCGCGAGATCTGCTCGGAAGCAGCGGCGACGAACGTCGTGGCGTCCGTACCGACCGTTCCCGCGAAGTCACCGCACTTGTCGCCGAGCGTCGTGACGACTTCGGCGGCCGCCGCGCTGAAGTCGAACGAGCAGCCGCCCTCGAGGCACTTCGCGAACGCGCCGACCTGCTTGCTGACGAACTTGCCGGCTTCCTTCACGGCCGTCTGCAGGCACTTCTGCGCGTCCTTGTCGGCGGGCGGCCAGTTCGAGCCGTCCGAGTCGAAGGCGCGCTCCGAGATCAGCAGGGCGTTCCACTTGCACTGGTCCGCGCCGAAGTAGCCGAGGGCCGGGCGCTTGTACGGGCCGTAGCCGGCTCCAGCGACGGCGCTGTCGTTCTCGCACTTCTTGCGGATGCCGTCCGCCGTCTTCTCGAAATTCTTCGCGAGGTCCGCGTCGTCGGCGGCGCATTCGGCGCCCGTCTTCTTGAAGCACTTCGCGTGCGTCGTGGCCGCTTTCTTGATGCACTTGCCGACGGCCTTCGCGTATCCCTGGGCGCACTTCACTCCAGGGTCCGCCGCGGCGGCGGCCGGAGTGGCCGTCAGGATGGGGGCCGCGATCAACGCCGCGGCCGGGAGCAGGGTTTTCCAGGTCATCGAATCCTCCCCGTGGGAATCAGAATTCCGCGCATCATGCCTAGCGGCTGGAGTCCAGGGAAGACGCTTTGCCCGCGAACGATTCGATTTCGCGAACTTGTAGGGACGCTGGAAAAGGAATCGTTCCTTGACGCAATGCGGCGCTGCCCGGCGATGGGGCGGCGCAAGCGCGACGAGTCAGGAGGCGCCGTTCTTGCGGACCGGCTCGCGGTGGACCAGCGTCGCCCGTGCCTGGGCGCGCGGCATCACGAGCATGTAGTCGATGTTGACCCGGCTCGGGCGCGTGACCGCCCACGCGATGCAGTCGGCGATGTCGTCTCCGCTCAGCGGCTCCATGTCCGCGTAGACCTTTGCGGCGCGATCGGCGTCGCCGGAGAAGCGGACGAGGCTGAACTCGGTCTCGACCAGGCCCGGAGCGATCTCGGTCACGCGGATCGGTCGGCCGAGCAATTCGAGCCGCAGCGTCTGGCTGATCGCCCGCACGCCGTGCTTGACGCTCGTATAGCCGGCGCCTCCCGGGTAGGCCTCGATGCCGGCGATGGAGCCGACGTTGACGACGTGCCCGTCCCCGGACCGCTCGAGCGCGGGCAACAAGGCGCGCGTCATGCGCATGAGGCCGAGCACGTTGGTCTCGTACATCCAGCGCCAGTCGTCCTCGCTCGCTTCGGCCAGCGGCGCGAGGCCCTTGGCCCCGCCGGCGTTGTTGACGAGCACGTGGACCGTGTCGAGTCCCGCACAGAACGCGTCCACGCTTGCTTGGCTGGTGACGTCGAGAGCCGCCCAGCGTGCGCCGATCGATCCGGCGAGCGCCGCGAGGCGGTCCTCTCGGCGTGCGCCGAGCACGACGTCGAAGCCGTCGGCGGCCAGGCGACGCGCGGCGGCTTCCCCGATGCCGGAGGACGCTCCGGTGATGACGGCGGTCTTTCGCACGCGCCGCGTTGTACCTGCGACCGGGGAACATCGCCAGATACGGCGCAGCGCAGGACTCGCGGCAGCGCGGTCGCGAGGGTAGCCTGCGCTTCCCGATGTCCCGCGGCGCCGCCGCAGTCCGAAGACCACGACCAGGAGCAGGCAGCGATGTTCGATTTCTCCGACCTCAAGGTCCTCGCGGACCTGACCCGCCAGCAGGCGCGCCGCCGTCCCGACGCGATCGCGCACATCTTCGAAGACCGGACGACGACGTTCGCGGAGCTCGACCGGCGCGCGAGCCGCATCGCGAACGGGCTCGTCGCGCTCGGCGTCGAGCCGCAGGCCAGGGTCGGCTACATCGGCCTGAACTCGGACCGCTTCTTCGAGGCGGTGTACGGGTGCTTCAAGGCCAATGCCGTGCTCGTGGGCGTGAACTGGAGGCTCGCGCCGCCGGAGATGGTCTACGTGCTGAACGACGCCCGGGCCGAGGTGCTGTTCGTCGGCGCCGAGTACGTGCCGCTCGTCGAGCAGATCCGGGGCGAGCTGGCGTCCGTGCGCCACGTGGTCGCGGTGGACGGAGGGCATGCGTCGTGGCCCGACTTCGCCCAGTGGCGCGACGCGCAGTCGTCCGACGACCCGATGATCGCGATCCACGGCGACGACGACGCGCTCCAGCTCTACACGAGCGGCACGACCGGGCACCCGAAGGGCGTCCAGCTCACCAACGCGAACTACCTGTCGTTCTTCGACCTCGCGCAGCAGGCCGACTGGGCCGACAACGCTGCCGGCGAGGTGAACCTGGTCGCGATGCCGAACTTCCACGTGGCGGGAGTCAACTCGGGCCTGGTGGCGACGGGGCAGGGCGTGACGGGCGTCATCATGAAGCAGGTCGACCCCGCCAAGGTGCTCGAGTTCATCGGAAAATACCGCATCAACAACATGTTCCTCGTGCCCGCGGTGATCCAGTTCGTGCTCGAGGTGCCCGGCGCCGACCGCACCGACTTCTCCTCGCTGCGGCGGGTGTTCTACGGCGCATCGCCGATCTCCGAGGACGTGCTCGTGCGCGCGACCAGGCTGTTCGGCTGTTCGTTCACGCAGCTCTACGGGTTGACGGAGACGGTCGGCGCGGGCACCGCGCTCGACGGGCCGAGCCACGATCCCGCGCGCGGGAAGCTGCGATCCTGCGGCAAGCCGTACCCGGGTTTTCGCATTCGCGTCGTCGGAGGGGACGGCACGGAGCTTCCGCAGGGCGCGGTCGGCGAGATCCAGATGCAGTCGCCGACGGTGATGAAGGGCTACTGGGGCAAGCCCGAGGCCACGTCCAAGGCGATCGTCGACGGCTGGTTCCTGACCGGGGACGCCGGCTACTTCGACGAGGAGGGTTATCTCTACATCCACGACCGGGTCAAGGACATGATCGTCTCGGGCGGGGAGAACGTCTATCCGGCCGAAGTCGAGAACGCATTGATGGGGCACCCCGCGATCGCCGACGTCGCGGTGATCGGCGTCCCGGATCCGAAGTGGGGCGAGGCGGTCAAGGCCTGCGTCGTGCTGAAGCCGGGCGCCGCGGCGCCCGCCGACGACATCATCGCGTTCTGCAGGACGCGCATCGCGGCCTACAAGTGCCCGAAGTCGGTCGACGTGCTCGAGGCGCTCCCGCGCAACCCGTCCGGCAAGATCCTGCGGCGCGAACTGCGCGAACCGTACTGGGCCGGCCTCGAGCGGCGGGTGAACTGATGCGGGACGCGCGAAGCGACGAGGACCGGAAGCGGCCGTCTCACCAGCGCAGCAGCGTGCGCGACGGCTCGCGGGCGCTCGCGACGATGCCGGGCTCGGGGCTGTCCTCGAGCCGGCTGACCTGCTCCTCGACGAGACGGCGGCGCATGTCGATCCGGCTGAGCACCTCGCGGCGGCGCTTGAGCGCGAAGAACCCGAGGACGGCGAACATCACGGCGACCAGCGCGAGCAGCGGCATGCCCACCTCGAAGAGGAACTCCCCGTTGAGCGGCGGCTCCTCTTCGGGGACTCGCGCCATCTGCTCGAACCGGAGTCCGAGCGACAGGAACATGCTCGTCGCGCTGATCGACAGGAGCACGATGGCGTCGCGCTGCAAGACCCAGAGTTCGTGGAGTTCCTGCTCGGTCAGATCGAACCTCATCGGCCCTTCCTCGCGCACGCTTCTGCGCCTCGCCCCGTGGATGCGCCCGCAGGGTAGCCCCGACGGGGCGGGGCCGTCGAGAGCCGGTTGTGATCAAGGTAACAGGACCGTGCCGGAGATCGTCGCGTGAGCCTGGTCCTGGCTGCCGGGGCCGGTTTCCTGATCGCCGTGATCTGGATGGACCTGATGTTCGACGTGCTCGCGCTCGGGGGACGCCCGGGGAAGGCCGGCGAGTCGCTGCCGGAGGAGTCCCTGGCGGCGATCGCCGGATACTACCGGCGCGTGACGACGACGGCGCGGCCGATGAATCTTCTGGTGGGTGCCGTCATGGCGGTGCTCGTCGTCACCCTCGTCCTGGAGTGGCAGGGCGGCGAGGCCTCGCGCGGCATCACCGCGGCGTGCCTCGGGCTTTGCGGCGTCCCGATCGTGCTCGCGCTCGGCCGCGTGTTCCCGAACGCGGTCCGTCTCGGGGCCCGGCTCGACCCGCCGGACGTCCAGAGCCGGCTCGCGCGGGCGATCTGCCTCGACCACCTGCTGTGCCTGGCCGCGATGGTGGCTTTCCTCGCCGTTCGTCTGACGTTCGCGGCCTGAGCCGATGGACCGGCCTCAGGAGTCTCCGGCCGCCGGCCCGCGGCGGATCCAGATGGCGCGGCCCTCGGCCACGCCGGTGGCGTCCGCGCCCTGCCGATCGTAGTGCCGGGCGACCCAGGGCAGGTAGCCGCGCAGTCGCGACAGCCGGCCGTCGCGCCGGAGCACGACGGTTCGCGCGCCGGCGGTCTCCCGCGTGGCGATTTCCAGCGTCAAAGAACCCGCTGCGATGCGGGCCAGCGAGGTGTCGCAGATGCCGGGCGGACTCTGGCGTCCGGCGAGGTAAACCACGAGCGGATCGTCGCTGACGATGAACTCCCCGGGGTCGGTGTGGGTGCGGATCCATTTCGTCGCGGCCCCGAGGCCTCGCTCGTATCCGGGCGCACGTCGCGCCTCGGGCCAGAGAGGGAAGATCGCGGAATCGCGGCCGCGGTCGAGTACGCCCGCCGCCGTCCAGAGCGCGACGGCGCACAGCAACGGCGCCGCTTTCCAGGCGCCGGCGGCGCGCTCGGCGGCGAGTCCGACCGCCGCCGACGCGAAGAGCGCGAGCGGCGGACAGAGCAGGACGAAGTGCCGCCAGAACAAGGGCCGCTGCTGCACGACGGCCGCGAGCATCACGACGAGCCACGCGAGGAGCCAGACGAGCGTGAGGCGACGTCCTCGCCGCAGCGTCATCGTCGCTCCGATCGCCGCCGCGGCGGCGATCGCGCCGTCGGCGACCAGGTGGCTCGCGGCTCGCCGCACGTTGTCGGAAAGCGCCAGGCGGTAGACTTCCTGCTTCGCGAGATGGAAGGCGACGGTCTGCTCGTACAGGCCCGGCAGGTCGTAGACGAGGAGAGGAACGCCGAACACCGGCGCAGCGCCCGCCGCGAGAACGGCGGCTCGCACTCCCGCGCGCCGCAGCAGCGCGAGGCCGCTGCCGTCGAAACGCCAGCGCGCCTGGTCGACACCGGCCGGCTCCAGCAGCAGCAGCAGCGCCAGCGGAGCCGCGGTCGGGACGGCCGTCAACTTGAAGAGGCATCCGGTCGCGAGCAGCGCGCCGGAGAACGCGAGCCAGCCGATGCTCCAGCCCCGGCGACGCGCCTCGAGGCACGCCGACAGCGACGCGAGCGAGGCGGCCAGCGCCGGGGTTTCGGCCTGAACGACGTGGGCGAGGTCGCCGAAGGTCATCGACAGCGCGAGCGCAGCGGCCGCGGCCGGCGCCGCCCAGGGGCCGAACAGGCGGCGCCCGAGGTCCGCGATCGACGCGAGCGAGACGAGGGAGAACGCGAGCATCACCAGCCGCCCCGTTTCCATCCGGTCGCCGAAGACGCGCAGCGCAAGCGCGAGCGATTCGAGGAAGGCCGGCGGCTGCGAGGAGAACACCTGCGTGAACAACCGGTGCCCGGCAGCGACGGAGCGCGCCGAGAGAAGGTAGACGCCTTCGTCGTACTCCCGCTCGGTCGGCGCGCCGAGGATCGCGACCCGGCTCGCGGCGAACACGAACGCGATCGCGGTGGCCGCGATCCAGGCCTGGCGGGAGGAGGACGGGTTCGGCGAAGAGCCGCTGGTGCCAGACTCCGGGGTCATTGCGCGCTCCCGCCGGAGCAGGGGCGAACTCGGCCTTGTCATTGGGCGGCAGCGCACTCAAGATGTCGCCGTCCGGCGAGACGGGCTCGCCGGGCGCCCAACCCAGTTCCCGAGGTGCGGATGCCTGTATCCCTGCTCAGGCTCGACAGGCTGTTTTCCGACTCGAAGACGATCGACTTCTTCGAGCCCGGCGACGTGGTGTTCGAGGAAGGCAGCACCGGCAGCTTCATGTACGTGGTCGTGGAGGGAACCATCGACATCTACGTCGGTGGAAAACTGCTCGACGTCTCGGGGCCGGGCGACCTGCTCGGCGAGATGGCGCTGATCGACTCGAACGAGCGCAGCGCCACGGCCGTCGCGCGCACCGAGGCGCGACTGGCGCGGGTCGACGAAGCCCAGTTCCTGAAGATGGTCGTGGACACCCCGTTCTTCTCGCTTCACGTGATGCGGGTGCTGGTGCAGCGCATGCGCCGGAGCGCCTCGAGGCTCTGACGCTCCGCGCCCGACTGGACGTCGTGGCGGCGCACTCCCAGCCGGCGCGCCGTCGACCTCAGGCGTCCCAGACGATGCCGCGCCCGGGCCGCTGCCCGAACAGCAGGTCGGACGGCGCTCTCTTGTCGATGTGCCCGATCAGGCCCTGGTAGATCCCGAACCCGCACAGTTCGAGGAGTCTTGGCGAGAACCCGCGCAGGATCTCGAGCGGGATGCCGAGTTGCTGGTTCTCCTGCTGCCGCAGGTAGCCGGCGCAGTAGTTCATCGCGATGCCGGTGCGCCGCCGGTCCGAACGGTTCGCGCCGCCGCCGTGCCAGAGGCTGCCGTGCCAGACGAGCACGGAACCTCGCGGCATCTCGGCCGGGATCGAGTCGTAGTGCTGCAGGTAGGTCGGCGAATGGTCGAGCAGGTGCGAACCCGGGATCACGCGCGTCGCGCCGTTGGCTTCCGTGAAGTCGGTGATCGCCCACATCGTGTTGCAGACGGTCGCCGCGTGCGGCTTCGCGATCGGCTGGAGCTGGTCGTCGGCGTGGATCGGCTGCGCGGTCTCGCCCGGGTCGATCGCGATCGACGACAGCGAGGAGACGAGGCATCCTTCGTCGAGCACGCGCTCGACGATCGGGAGCACGCCCGCGTGGACGGGAATGCGCTCGAAGACCCGGTCGCGCGCCAGCAGGTTGTAGAGGCGCACCGTGTGCACGCCTTCGAACGGGTTGTCGGCGGGGACGGCGCCTAGCTCGCGCTCGAGCCGCCGCAGCGTCGCGTCGAGTTCGTCGACGAGGTCGGGCTCGATCGCGTTCTCGACGATCGTGTAGCCCCGGTCGGCGATCCGGGCCGCGTGGGCGTCGAAGTCGGCGGCGGTGCTCACCAGGGGCGCGTGGCCGTCAGGCGGCCCGGCCCGGGCGCAGGTTCGCGGGCACGAGCGGCGAGGCGCCGATCTCGGCCAACAGTTCGCGGTCGTGCTCGCAGTCGGGATTGCCGGTGGTCAGGAGCTTCTCGCCGAAGAACACCGAGTTCGCCCCGGCCAGGAAGCAGAGCGCCTGCGCCTCGTCGCTGAGCGAGCTGCGGCCGGCCGACAGCCGGACGATCGACGTCGGCATCAGGATCCGCGCCGTCGCGATCATGCGGACCAGTTCGAACGGCCGGACGGGCTTGCGACCGGCCAGCGGCGTTCCCTCGACGGCGACCAGCGCGTTGATCGGCACGCTCTCGGGGTGGACGGGCTGGTTCGCGAGCTCGACCAGCATCGCGCAGCGGTCGCTGACGGCCTCGCCCATGCCGATGATCCCGCCGCAGCACACCGTGATGCCGGCGTCGCGCACGTTGCGGAGCGTGTCGAGGCGATCGTCGTAGGTGCGCGTCGTGATGATCTTGTCGTAGTACTCGCGCGAGGTGTCGAGGTTGTGGTTGTACGCGACGAGCCCGGCGTCCTTCAGCCGTCGCGCCTGCCCGGCGGTCAGCATCCCGAGCGTCACGCAGGCTTCCATGCCGAGGTCGGTCACGCCGCGGACCATCTCGCAGACCGAATCGAACTGCCGGCCGTCGCGAACCTCGCGCCACGCCGCGCCCATGCAGAAGCGCGAGGCGCCGGCGTCGCGCGCCTTGCGCGCGGCCTCGAGCACCTCGCCGACGTCCATCAGCGCTTCCTTGTCGACGCCGGTGTCGTAGTGCGCGCTCTGGGGGCAGTAGCCGCAGTCCTCGGGGCAGCCGCCGGTCTTGATCGACAGCAGCGAGCAGAGCTGGACCTGGCTGGCGGAGTGGTATTGCCGGTGGACGCCCTGCGCGCGATAGAGCAGGTCGTTCAGGGGCAGGTCGTGGATCGCGAGGACTTCGGCGACGTTCCAGTCGTGGCGGACAGCGGTTTCGGCCATGGCGCCCCTCTAACGGGGCAGGGCCGGACGTGCAACAACTCGGGACCCTCCGCCGACGGGACCTTCTCCGGCCCGCGCCTTTCCCGCTCGCCGGTCCTCGCCGGCCGCGCAGTCGCCCGCGGGCGCGGAGCCGCCCGGCGCGGCCGCGAGCTCCTCCGGCTGGTCGCCGGCGACGGCTTGCCGCCGACCGGAGCGCGGCAGGGCGGATTTCGCGTCACGAGAACGAGGCGGCTATACACGCAAGACCTTTGACGCCACGCCGCCAACGACAGGAGCGCCCATGATCTACGACAGCATTCTGGACACCATCGGCCGCACGCCCATCGTGCGCCTGAACAGGATCGCCCCGTCGCACGTGACGATGTACGTCAAGTGCGAGTTCTTCAATCCGCTCTCGTCGGTGAAGGACCGCCTCGCGATCGCGATCATCGAGGACGCCGAGCGTTCGGGCGCCCTGAAGCCCGGGCAGACGGTCGTGGAGGCCACCTCCGGGAACACCGGCATCGCGCTGGCGATGGTCTGCGCCGCCAAGGGCTACCCGTTCGTCGCGACGATGGTCGAGACGTTCTCGATCGAGCGGCGCAAGATCATGCGCGCCCTCGGCGCGAAGGTGATCCTGACGCCGGCCGCCGAGCGCGGCATGGGCATGGTGCGCAAGGCCGAGGAACTCGCGCAGAAACACGGCTGGTTCCTCGCGCGGCAGTTCGAGAACCCCGCCAATCCCGCCTACCACCGCAACACCACCGGACCGGAGATCGTCAGCGATTTCGTCGGCCGCCGCCTCGACTACTGGGTCACCGGCTGGGGAACCGGCGGCACGATGACCGGCGCCGGCGAGGTGATCCGGCTCGCGCGTCCCGAGGTGAAGATCATCGCGGCCGAACCGGCCAACGCTCCGCTGCTGTCGGGCGGCGAGTTCAAGCCGCACGTGATCCAGGGGTGGACCCCGGACTTCGTGCCCGCGGTGCTGAACCGCAGCGTGCCGGACCGCGTTCTCCCGGTCGCCGACGCCGACGCGATCGCGACGGCGAAGTCGCTGTCCCGCAGCGAGGGGATCTTCTGCGGGATCTCCGGAGGGGCCACCGTCGCCGCGGCGCTGGAAGTGGCCCGCGACGCGGAGAAGGGCGCGGTGCTGCTCGCGATGATCCCGGACACGGCCGAGCGCTACCTGTCCACGAAGCTGTTCGAAGGCATCGAGGAAGGGTCGGATCCGGAACCGTCCTGAGGCAAGCTCGAGCGCATGGCCGGAAAGGATCGCTCCCCGACGACCGGACCCGCCGGCGCGCGCCGCGCGCCGAAGCGGGCGCAGCGAGGTCGGCACGAAGGTCGACAGAAGAACGCGGATGCCCCGCAGGACGAATCGCTGGTGTCCGGCTTCGTCTCGGCGGTCGGGGAGGCCCTGCGGGTGCCCACCGGCCGCCTCGAGCGCGCGGCGCGCTGGGGCCTGCTGACCGGCGGCCTCGCGGCCGGCGTCGTCGGGGAAGGAGTGCGCCGCGCCGTCAGCGGCGCGACGCTCGGCTACAGCGACGTCGTCTTCAGCGACGCGAATGCACGCCGGCTGCTGAAGAGCCTCGGCCGCATGCGCGGCGCCGCGATGAAGCTCGGCCAGGCGCTCTCGATGGAACTCGAGGGGCTGGTGCCGCCGGCGTTCACCGAGGTCCTCGCCGCGCTGCAGGCCTCCGGCAACACGATGAGCGAGGCCCAGCTCCACCGCGTGCTCGGGCAGGCGTGGGGCAAGGGCTGGCGCGACCGGCTCGCGGCGTTCGAGGACCAGCCGTTCGCGGCCGCCTCGATCGGCCAGGTGCACCGGGCGCGCACGCGCGACGGCCGCGACCTCGCGGTCAAGGTCCAGTTCCCCGGCGTGGCCGACAGCATCGGGTCGGACCTCGACAACCTCGCTTCGCTGTTTCGCCTGACGGGCGTCGTCCCGGCCGACTACGACCTCGGTCCGCTGATCGCGCAGCTTCGCGGCCAGCTCGAGCGCGAGACCGACTATCGCGTGGAAGCCGCGAGCCTCGCGCGCTACGCGGCGCTGCTGGCCGACGAGCCCGGCGTCGTCGTGCCGCAGCCGCTCACCGCGTTGACGACGCGCCACGTGCTCGCGATGGAGTTCGTGCCGGGCGCGCCGATCGCGGATCTCTGGCTGAAGGCGGGATCTCAGGCGCGGCGCGACCGCATCGCGACGCTCGTGCTGCACGTCGTGCTGCGCGAGCTGTTCGAATTCGGGTTCATGCAATCGGATCCGAACTTCGCGAACTTCCTCGTCGACGGCGAGACGCTGGTCTGTCTCGACCTCGGCTCCGCGATCGACATCGGCGAAGAGGTGCAGCATCGCATCCGCGAACTGATCCGCCTGGCCATCCGGCGCGATCGCGCGGCGCTCGTCGCGGCGTTTCGGAAGTGGGACTGGGTCGGGGACGAACCGGACGAGAAGGTCGAGCCGGTGGCCGACCTGATGATGATGATCACCGAGCCGCTGCGCGGGCGCGGCGTCTACGACTTCGCGGCGAGCGACCTCGCCGACCGCGCGCGCGACCTCGGCATGGAGATCGTCTTCCGGCGCGGCATGCGCCGCCCGCCGCCGCCGGAGATGGTGTTCGTGAACCGCAAGCTCGGCGGCACCTACCTGCTCTGCGCGAAGCTCGGCGCCCGCGTGCGCGTGGCCGAGATGGCCGCGAAGTACGTCCCCGGGATCGGCGGGAACTGATCGGACGGCTGCCGGCGCGATCGCCGGCGACGCAGGGAGCGCCGGGGCGCAAGCGTCCCCGCGCGCGATTCCTCGGGGCGAAGCGGCCGGGAACCGGCGGGCGGGGATGCTCGCGCCCCGGAGCGCCGTCCGGGGCGCGCCGCTACGGCGCCTTCGGCAGTTGCGCCTCGGCGTTGATCTCGATCTCGACCTCGTCGCCGATCAGGAAGCCGCCGCCGTCGAGCGTCTTGTTCCAGATGATGTTGAAGTCCTTGCGGTTGATCTTCGTGGTGCCCGAGAACGCGGCCTTGCGGTTGCCCCACGGGTCGGTCGCCGTGCCGAGCCACTCGACGTCGAGCACCACCGGCTTCGAGACCCCCTTGATCGTGAGCGTCCCGTGCAGCTTGCCCTTGGTGCGGTCCGCGTTGACGTCGGTCAGCTTGTCGCCGGTGAACGTCATCGTCGGGAACTGCGCCACGTCGAAGAAGTCCTCGTTGCGAAGGTGCGCGTCGCGCTTGGCGTCGCCGGTGTCGATGCTCGCGACGTTGATCGTCGCCGAGACGCTCACGTTGTCGCGCGCCTCCGGATCGATCTGGACGGTGGCCTTGTAGTCCTTGAACTGGCCGGTCGTCTTCGAGAGCAGGTGGCGGATCTTGAAGCCGATGTTCGAGTGGACCTTGTCCATCTCGAAGGTCTGGACGGCGGCGCCGGCGGCCGAAGCCGCGGCGAACGTGACGACGAGGGCGAGGGTCGTACGGGCAAGCAGGGCACGGGACGTGAGCATCGGGAGCATCTCCTTCGTTCGTTCTTTCCGGTCGCCTGCGGTCGGGCGCCGGTCGGTTCGGTGCGGCCGCCGGTCACGGTCGGCCCGCACGGGTTGGCGAGTCTGTTCGGTTCAGTGGCGAGTCGTCCCGGCGGTTCCCCCCGCGTGCTGCGGCGACCCGCGCAGCGTGATCAGCGTGATCTCCCGCGGAGCGAACACGCGCACGGGCTGGCCGGTCACCCCGAGCCCGAGGTTCACGTGCAGCGTGGAACGGCCGAGACGATAGGTCCCGCGCGGAAAGTCGCTGATGAAGCGTGCCAGGGACGATGGGCGCGTGGTCGGCCACGGGAGCGCGAGCTGGCCGCCGTGCGTGTGCCCCGACAGCACGAGCCCGATGCCGAAGCCCTCGGCCTGCGCGAACAGGTCGGGGCGGTGCGACAGCAGCACCGTCGCGGCGCCGCCGGGAACCCGCGCGACCAGCGGCGGCAACGCCTCGTGCTCGCGCACCCCGCGCGTCCAGTCGAGACCGGCGTCGTCGACGCCGAGGACGTGCAGTCGTTCGCCGTCGCGTTCGACCACGTGGAGGTCGTTGCGCAGCACGCGGATCGGCGTCAGGCGCCGGAGCGCCTCCGTGACCGCGTCGTCGCCGGTGTAGACGTCGTGGTTGCCGAGCACCGCCACGACGCCGTCCGGCGCCGTGAGCCCGCCGAGGATCGGGAACGTCGACGGTGCGTGGGCAAGCCCGTCGGTGATGTCCCCGGTGATGCAGACGAGGTCGGCGCCGAGCGAGTTCGTGCGCTCGACGTTCGAGCGCAGCAACTCCTGCGTCATGAAGCCGCCGAGGTGGATGTCGCTCAGCTGGGCGATGCGGTAGCCGTCGAACGAAGCCGGCAGGCCGGGCAGGGCGACCTCGAGTTCGACCAGGTGGACGCGCCGCTGTCCGGGGCCGTAGCCCCAGGCGATCAGAGACGCGACGGCGGCCAGGCCGAGCGACCCCGTTACGCCGGCCGGGCCGAAGACGTCCGCGGCGGCGACCGGCGCGCCGAGGTGGGAAGCCGCGCCGAGCGCGGCCGCGACCAGCGTCCAGAGCGCCCCGTTCAGCACGAGGAACCCGAATCCGAACAGCGAGGTGAAGACGACGCCCATGTAGAAGCGCGCGAACGGCGGCCGCTCGGCCACGTGGTTGCCGGAGCGGCCGGCCAGCAGGCGGCGGTTGAGGGCGTGCAGCAGGAACGGGCCGGCCAGGTGCGCCGGCCACGGCACTTCGAGGCCCGCCACGACGACGAGGACCCACGCGACGCAGACCCATTCGGCGAGCGCGCCGGTGAAGACGACCAGGCGGAAGAACGACTTCCAGAACAGTCGCTGCAGCGATTCGAGGCGGGTCTGGGACAATCTCCTCTCCGGTCGGGTGCGGGGACCGGCCCTAGCGGAACAGGTCCTGCATCTTGGGTCGGACGAGATCGCCGGCGTTTTGTTCACCCGGTTCGTAGTCGAAGCCGCGCACCACGACCGCGGGAATCCCGCGATCCTTGCACATCACCATGCCCGCGGCCGCGGCCACCTGGTCGGCCAGCGCGATGGCCGTGTGCTCGAGCACGCGGCCGGTCCAGTCGATGCGGCCGGCGTGGTCGTCGAGGACCTTCATGCCGGCCGCGCCGATCGCGAAGTCGATCTGCCCGAGCCGCCACGGGCGTCCGAACGTGTCGGTGATGACGACCGCGATCTCGGCCTTGAAGCGCTCGCGCAGCCGCTCGCGGATGCGGGCCGCCGAGGCGTCCGAGTCCTCCGGCAGCAGCGTGACCTCGTCGGGGGTGGCCTGGTTCGAGCGGTCGATGCCGGAGTTGGCGGCCACGAATCCCTTGGCCGTGGCCGTGATCAGGTGGCCGTCGTTCATGCGCAGCACCTCGGTGGCCTGCCGCAGCGCGAGCTCGACCAGGCGCGCGTCCTTCTCGTACTTGCGCGCGAACGCGAGCGCCTTCTCCTGGGGCTCGACGTCGTCGAGGCGCACGATGCGCCCCTCGGCCTTCGAGACGACCTTCTGGCAGACGACGACGATGTCGTGCTCCTCGAGATAGGAACAACAGGCGTGGATCGCGTCGCCGAGCAGGCGGGCGAGATCGTCCCCCGGGGCGATGGCGGGCATTCCCGTGAGCGGCAGGATCGTAACGGGCTTCACGCGCGGGTTCTCCTGGCGGCGTTGGCGGAGCGGGGCGTCGGCGCGGCGGCGCCGACGAGGTCGCGGGCGAGCGCCTCGGCGCGCCGCGGTTCGACGAGCAGGATGTCGCGCTCGACGAGCGACTGGTGGTTGGCGGCCGCTGCGCGTGCGGCGCGCGCCGCGTCCCCCGGGGAGACGACGATCGTCGCCGCGATGTCGCGATACAGCGTGGCGATCGAGGAGACGTCGGCGCGGTGGCCCATCGAGCGCAGCATCGACGCGAGCGGTCCCTTGACCGCGCGGCCGGCGATCAGCGGGCTCACCGCCACCACGCGATCGCGCGCCCTGGCGAGCGCCCGGCGCACGCCGGGCACGGCGAGGATCGGACCGAGGCTGACGAACGGGTTGCTCGGCGCCAGCACGACGAGGCGCGAGCGCTCGATCGCCTCCAGCACGCCGGCGGCCGGCCGGGCGCGGCGTGCGCCGCGCAGGCGCACGTCGCGCACCTTCGGGCGCGCGCGGCGCCGCACCAGGTACTCCTGGAACGCGAGCACGCCGCCATCGGTGACGATCTCGGTCCGAACCGGCCCGTCGCACATCGGCAGCACGCGCACGCGGATCCCGCGCGCGGCGGCCAGTTCGGCGGTCACCTGGGACAGCGTCGCGCCCTCGCGCAGTCGGGCGGTGCGATGGATGTGCGTGGCGAGGTCGCGATCGCCGAGCGCGAACCAGCCTCGACCGGCCAGGCGGTCGAGCTCGCCGAGCACGGCGAACGTGTCGCCGTCGATGCCCCAGCCCCGTTCCAGCGGAGCCAGACCGGCCAGCGTGTACAGGATCGTGTCGATGTCGGGCGAGACGTGGAGCCCGTAGAACTCCTCGTCGTCGCCGGTGTTGACGACGACGGTCAGGTCCTTCGGGGGGACGACGCGCACCAGCCCGCGCAACAGGCGCGCGGCGCCGACTCCCCCGGCCAGCAGCGTGATCATGTCCTCGGGATCTCCGGTCCCTGCGGCGTCCGGTCGTCGGGCGCCCGCTTCGCTCGGCGCCCGCGCGCCGTCGTCGCAGGGGACGGCTTGGCGCGCGCAGCCGTCAAACGCAAGGCGGCGTCGCCGGTGAGCTTCGCGTGGTCAGAGCGCCATCGCGCCCACCGCGTGCGGGACGACAGGGGGCGCCGGTGCGGCGGCGTGCGCGCGCGAGTCGCCGGCGTCGCCGTACACGGTGTTGCGCTGGCGCGGCGTGCGGCCCATGCGGCGGATCATCGCCTCGAGTTCCTCGACCGACGTGAACTCGCCGGCGTCGGCGCCGGCCTCGCGCGAGATGCTCTCTTCCATCAGCGTGCCGCCGAGGTCGTTGCAGCCGGCGGCGAGCGACAGCGTCGCGAGCTCGTGCCCGAGCTTGACCCAGCTCGTCTGGATGTTGTCGATCAGGCCGCGCAGCATCAGGCGGCTGGTCGCGTACATCGCGAGGTCGAGCTGGCCCTGCGGGATCGGCGCGACGAGCCCTTCCTCGTAGAGCTTCGTCTCCTGCCAGATGAAGCGAAGCGGGACGAACTCGGTGAAGCCTCCGGTCTCCGCCTGGATCGTGCGCAGCAGGTCGACGTGGCGCGCCAGGTGCATCGGCGTCTCGAGGTGCCCGTACATGATCGTCGACGTCGTCGGGACGCCGAGCGAGTGCGCGGTGCGGATGATCTCGACCCAGGTCTTCGTGTCGAGCTTTTTGTGGCTCAGGATCTCGCGGACTTCGTCGTCGAGGATCTCGGCCGCGGTGCCGGGGATCGTGTTCAGGCCGGAGGCGACGAGCTCCCGGATGAACGCGCGGTAGTCCATGCCGGCGCGGCGCGCGCCGTAGAAGATCTCCATCGGCGAGTACGCGTGGATGTGCAGGTCCGGGAACTCGGCGCGGATCGCGCGCAGCAGGCGGAAGTACCCGTCGCTCGGCATCTCGGGGTTGATGCCGCCCTGCATGCAGACCTCGGTCGCGCCGCGACGGATGCCGTCGCGGATCCGGTCGAGCACGTGCTCGATGGGGTCGTCGTAGGCGAGGGGACTCGTCTTCAGGTGCGCGAACGCGCAGAACTTGCAGCCGACGAAGCAGATGTTGGTCCAGTTGACGTTGCGGTTGACCACGTAGGTGACGACGTCGCCGACGTCGTCCTGGCGGATGCGGTCGGCCGTGGCGACGAGCGCCGCGAGGTCGCCGCCGCGAAGCCCGAACAGGTGCGCGCCTTCCTCGACGCCCGGCCGCTTGCCTTCGAGCGCGCGCTCGAGGATGCCGGCGGTGTACGGGTCGACGCTCGCGAGGCGCGTCTCGAGGGGCCGCGCGTCGTCGAGCAGGAACTCGACGCGGTCCGGGCAGGCCTCGGTTTCGTAGCTCATTGCAGGGCCTCCTCGCGCAGGCCGTCGGTGCTGCGCACGCGCTCGGCCGCGAGCAGCATCGCCGGGGACATCCAGTGCTCGGTCAGGAACTCGTCGTAGACGGGAAGGCGCGGGCGCAGCCGGAAGCCCTCGTCGCGGCACACGGCGGCCAGGCGCGAGACCTCGGGCCAGGCGGCTTCCGGGTTCACGTAGTCGCGCGTCACCGGCGAGATGCCGCCCCAGTCGTTGATGCCCGCGCGAACCAGCCGCGGCAGGTTGTCCGGGGACAGGTTTGGCGGCGCCTGCAGGTTCATCCCGGGTCCGAGGATGATGCGCGCGAGCGCGACGGTGCGGACCATTTCCTCGTCGGTCATCTCCGGCGCGCCGGCCATGCCCGTGCACGGCTTCGCGCGGAAGTTCTGCACGATGACCTCCTGAAGGTGGCCGAGCTCGTCGTGCAGGCGCCGCAGCGCCAGCAGGCTCGCGACGCGTTCCGCCTCGTTCTCGCCGATGCCGACGAGGATGCCGGACGTGAACGGGATCGCGAGCTCGCCGGCCTCGCGGATCATCTTCAGGCGGCGCGCGGGATCCTTGTCGGGCGCGTGGTGGTGCGGCATGCCGCGGTCGCGCAGGCGCGGGCTCACGTTCTCGAGCATCAGCCCCATGCTGACGTTGAGCGGGCGGAGCATCTCCATCTCGGCTTTCGTCAGCAGGCCCGCGTTCGTGTGCGGCAGCAGCCCCTCGGAAAGGGAAACCCGGCAGGCGAGCGCGACGTACTCGGCCGTGGAGCCCGCGCCGTGCGACTCGAGGAAGTCGTGGAACCCTCGGAACGCGATCTCGGGCCGGTCGCCGAGGCACATCAGCGCCTCGATGCAGCCGAGCGAACGGCCGCGCCGCGACCAGTCGGCGATCTCGTCGGGCGTCATCGTCCACTCGCCGGGATCGCCGGGGTCACGCCGGAACGTGCAGTACGTGCAGCGGTCGCGGCACAGGTTGGTGACGGGCAGGAAGACCTTCGGCGAGTACGTCAGCGTGCGGCCGTGGACGTCGTCGCGCATCGCGCCGGCGATCTCGCAGAGCGCGGGGAGGTCGGAAGCGGGGACCTGCAGCAGCGCGTACGCGTCGTCGTCCGACAGCGGCTCGCGCCGCGCGGCTTTCTCCAGGGCAAGGTCCGCGGGATTCGCCATCGAGGTTCGGCCCTTCTCACGCCCGCGGCGCCGGATCCGCCGTGCCGCGCAACGCGTCGTTCATGCTGCCTTCGAACCGCTCGCGCAGCCGGTCCCGTGCTCCGGACGATTCCCGGGCGCTCGCCCGATCGTCGTCCGGGTGGAAAAGGGCCGTTGCATCGCGGGTGTAGAAGGCTCCCTCCGGGTTGTCAACGAGCCGCTTCCGGGCAGTCGATGCCGAGCTTGTCCATGCGGTACTTGAGGATTCGCCGGGTCGTGCCGAGCAGGTCGGCGGCTCTCGTCTGGTTGTACGCGGTCTGCTCGAGCGCTTCGCCGATGATGTCGCGCTCGAACTCGTCGACCGCGTCCGACAGCGATTTCACGCCGCTCAGCACCGCTTCGCGCGCGTCGTCGGCCTGGGCGCCCGACGCGGCCGCTCCGGCCCCGAGGTCGGTCGGAAGCTGGTCGAGGCCGATCACCTTCTGCGGGCCGCTCAGCACCATCATCCGCTCGATCACGTTCTCGAGCTCGCGCACGTTGCCGGGCCAGCGGTGCTCGAGCAGCCGGTCCACGACGGCCGGCGCGAGTTCCTTGGCCGGCATGCCGAGCTCCTCGCTCTTCCTCTCGATCAGGTGACGGATCAGGTGGGGCAGGTCCCCCGTGCGGGTCCTGAGCGGCGGCAGTTCGATCGTGACGACGTTCAGGCGGTAGTAGAGGTCCTTGCGGAAACGGCCCTGGCCGATGGCCTCGAGCAGGTTCCGGTTGGTGGCCGCGACCACGCGCACGTCGACGTGCTGGGCGCGCGCCGCCCCGACCCGCTGGATCTCGCCCTCCTCCAGGACGCGCAGCAGCTTGGCCTGCAGTCCCGGGCTCATCTCGCCGATCTCGTCGAGGAAGATCGTGCCGCCGTCGGCGGCCTCGAAGCGGCCGATCTTCTTCTCGGAAGCGTCGGTGAACGAGCCCTTCTCGTGGCCGAACAGTTCGCTCTCGAGCAGGTTGTCGGGGATCGCGGCGCAGTTGAGGATGATCAGCGGCCGGGTCGCGCGCGGGCTCTGGTAGTGGATCGAGCGCGCGATCAGTTCCTTGCCGGTGCCGGACTCGCCGGTGACCAGCACGGTCGAGCGCGTCGGGGCGACGGCCGCGATCGTCTTGAAGACCGCCTGCATCTGCGGGGACTGCCCGACGATGTTCTCGAAACGGTAGCGTTTCCCGACGGCTTCGCGCAGTTCCTCGACTTCCTGTTTGAGGCGCGCGTGCTCGGTCGCGCGCTCGGCGACGAGTCGCAGCTCCTCGATGTCGAACGGCTTGGTCAGGTAGTCGAACGCGCCGAGCTTCATCGCCGTGACGGCGGTCTTCAGCGTCTTCGTCGCGGTCAGCATCACGACCGCCACGCGGTTGTCGCGCGCGCGAATGCGCTCGAGGGTCTCGAGCCCGTCGATCCCGGGCATCAGGACGTCCAGGAACACGAGGTCGCAGGGATTGGTCGCGAGCCAGTCCAGCGCGGCCTCGCCGGAACCCACGGCCACCGGCTCGCAGGAGTCCTTGAGGACCATCCGGACGGATTCACGAACCCCGGCTTCGTCGTCGACGATCAGGACTACCGGCTTGGTCGTCATGCTTTCGTTCCTCGCTTTTCCCATCTCCACTCTCGGACGGCGCGCGCCAGCCAAGGCGCAGCCCTCCGTCCTCCACGTCCACATCGAGGTCGCCGCCGGCGCGTCGCGCGGCGGCCCGGGCCAGGGCCAGGCGCCACGGAAGGCCCCGGCCGTCGACCCATCGGTTCAGGCGGTCCACCGCGGCGCCCGCGCCGCAGGAGATCGTGATCGCGCACGCCTGCCCCGGGCCGGCGTCGACGACGGGCGGCCCGCTGCCGCCCGTGCCGCGTGCGCGGAGCTCGGCGACGAGCGCGTCGGCGGCGAAGCGCAGGAGCCCCGGATCGCCGCTCGCGCGCACCGGACGACGCGCGGCGATCTCGTGCTCGAGGCCGGCCGCGTCGGCGGCTTCGGCGACGAGCTCGACGAGGTCCGCGCGCTCGGGCGCGGCCGGCGCGAGTTCGGCGTATCGCTGCAGGAACTCGAGCTGCTCGTCGATACGCGCGGTCGCCTCGAGCGCCAGGTCCGCCAGCTCGCGGTTGTCGTCGCCGGCGCGCGCGGCCTCGAGGCTCGCGAACGTCTTGATCGTCGACATCGGGTTGCGGATCTCGTGCGCGAACGCCGCGAGCAGCGCCTCGACGCCGGCTTCGTCCGCCGCGCGAAGCGAAGCGGAATCCGCTGCGCCCGCGGCCGTCTGCACGTCCGCTCCGGAAGCGGCGTCTGAACCCCGCCGCGCGGGGTCGACGAGCGGAACCACGACGGCGCGGCGAGGCGGGTCGGTTCGCGGCGGGATCCCGCCGGTCAGCGCGCACCCGTCGTCGGATTCGGCGCCGAGCGGGGCGAGGTGCCCCGGCGCGAAGCGCAGGTCGGCCGCGGACAGCTCGATCGCGTCCTGGCCGTCGGCGGCCCGGGCGGCCAGGCTCCGCGCCAGCACGGCTTCGAGTTCGAGCACGTTGCCGGGCCAATCGGCCGCCTCGAGCAGCCGCAGCGCGTCCGCCGCAAGCGTGGCGCGCCCGATCCGGAGCCGCGCCGCCGAGGCCGCCAGCAGTTCGCCGGCCAGCGGCGCGATGTCGGCGCGGCGCTCGCGGAGCGGCGCGAGCCGAAGCGAGTTCCGCGACAGCACCGCGTGCAGCGTCGCCGACAGCCGGCGATCTTCGAGAGCTTCCTCGGGGTCGCCGGAAGACGTAACGATCACGAGCGGTTGCGCCCCGGAATCGAGAAACTGCTCGATGGCGTGCTGGGCGTCCGTCGTGCGGCGGTCCACCTCGGGGAGGAAAGCGGCGCGACGACCGGGGCCGGCGGGCGCCGCGAGTCCGGCGGCGTCGCTCCAGACGACGAGTTCGGCTCCGTCCGAGCGCGCGATCGCCGCGGCGACCTGCGCCGCGCCGGTGCCCGGCTCGCCGACGATCCAGATCGCGCCGCCGAGGCGTCGCGTGGCCGCGAGGGCGGCAGCGGACGAGGCGGCGAGGCGCGGGGCTTCGAGCCAGCGCTCCACGCTCGCGGGAGGCGAGGGCTCGCCGTCCATCATCGCTCGAACTGTCCCGCGCAACAGGGCGGGGTCGATGGGCTTTTCGATGATTCGGGGAGATCCGCCCGTGTCCGGGAGGCGCCCTCCGCGCTCGACGAGCAGCAGCACGGGGATCCGGGTCGGGAGGTCGGCGGGCGCCGGGCCGGTGACGTCGACGATCGCGAGCGCGGCTTCGGCGGGCAGCGCGTCGCGGGAGCAGCACGTGACGGCCCGGTCGCCGAGCGCCGCGCGCACCGCCGCCTCGGTCGCAGCGGTCGCGTCGACGAGGGCGATCCTGGCCATCTAGATCGCGGGCTCCGTCAGCAGGAGTTCGAGCGGCGGCTCGTCGTCGCGCTCCGCGCGATCGAGCGCGCGGCGGGGACGGGCCGCTGGGGCGTCGAGCGCGTCGGCGGCCCCGGCCAGCAGGCGGGCGCTCTGCGGCAAAAGTTCGATCCGGAACGTCGTGCCGCGCTCGGGCGCCGTGTCGACCGCGATCGTCGCGCTGGCCTGGTCGAGCAGCGTGCGGACGAGCGCGAGCCCGAGGCCGGTTCCCTCGCGCCGGGTCGTGAAGAACGGCTCGAAGATCCGCAGCGCGACGTCCTCGTTCATGCCGCGGCCGTCGTCGCGCACTTCGATCGCGATGCGCCCGCCGTCGGCGTGCGCCGCCGTCACGCGCACGCGTCCGCGCCCGTCGCAGGCCTGGATGGCGTTGACGACCAGGTTGATGACGACCTGCCGCAGCTTGTCCTCGTCGATGGCCGCGCGTTCGGAGAGTTCGGCGATGTCGCACTCGAGCGCGACGCCGGCGCCGCGCGCGTGGCTGCGCAGCAGCAGGCAGGTGCGTTCGACGCAGTCGGCGACATCGGCGGTGGCGTCCTCGTCGGTGGACGGGGCGGCCGGGCGCGCGTAGCTCAGCAGTTCGCCGACCAGCGTCGTGATGCGGTCGATCTCGGCGAGCGTCAGGTCGAGGAAGCTGCTGCGGAATTCCTCGTCGGCGTGACGTTCGGGAAGCAGCTGCGTGAATGTCCGGATCGACACGAGGGGGTTACGGATCTCGTGCGCGAGGCCGGCGGCCATGCGGCCGACCGAGGCCAGGCGCTCGTTGGCCGAGGCCGCCGAGCGAAGCGACGCGACCTCGGCCGCCAGCGACTCGCGGGCGGCGACGACGGCGAGACGGGCGGCGACGCGGTCGCACAGCTCGAGGTCGTCGGCCGCCCAGGCCGAATGGTCGACGCGGGGACCCACCGCGATCGTGCCGACGAGCGTTCCGTCGTCGACGACGGGCACGACGATCTCGAGCGCCGCGGCGCTCATCGCGCGGTCGAGGCCGCGGATGGCCGTCGCCGCGGCCTCGCCGCGAAGCAGGGAGCGCGGGCGCGCGAGGAGGCGGCGCGGCGCCCGCGCCAGGCATTCGTGCAGAGCTTCCAGGTCGGGAGCCAACACGCTGTCACCGCAATGGAAAGTGCGCTGGCCGATGCGGCAGGTGAGGGCCGCGTACGAGGGCCGCAGCGCCAGGCGCAACGCATCGAGGGCCGCGCGCGCGAACTCTTCGCTGGAGGCGGGATTCTTGATGGCGCGGTCGAGCAGGTACGCGCACTCGGCGTGGCGCCCACGCATGGTCGGAACCGACCTCACGATTCGGCCCCCCGGCAGCCCTGCCGCATCCGCATCCTCCGCCACATCGTCCGCCTCGAAGCCGGCCGTGGACCCTCGGGAGACCACGGCGGTAACGACCGATCGCGGCCACCCGCGATCTCGAATTGGAGCAGGATACAGTGCCGCTTCGGCGGGGGTCAACATTCGCGGGCGCGAGTTGCGCAAATCCGAACGAAAGACCGCGCGGTCAGGCGGGCTGGGGGCCGCGACGGCTGCTGCGTCCGCGCGCGCGGCTGCGAACCGCGGCGAACAGCAGGACCGCTCCGCCGAACGCCGTGAGGTAATGCCCGCCGCGGCGGACCACGCGGTAGTACTCGTACTTGATGGCCGCGCTCTCGTAGAGCAGTTGCGCATCGGTGGAGGGATCGAGGATCGACGGTGTGCCCCAGTACGGCTGCTTGACCGATTCGCCGCCGGCCGCGACGGCCGCGCGCTTGCGAACCCGGTACTCGTCCATTTTCGCGTCGCCGACGATCCAGTTCGCGATGCCGAGCGCTAGCGTCGAGACTCCGACGATCACCAGGATCCTTCCGCGGTGGCGGCTCACGGGACCTCCTTAGCAGCCTCCGGGGCGGTATGGCAGCGGGACGTTCCCGTCGGGCCGCTCCGGCGTTCTCGGCGCCGGAGCGCAGCCGCGCCCACGGGTTGAGGCTCGATGTCGAGCTTCGTATGGTCCGCGCGTGGCGGAACCGACGACGGTCACCGGCGACGCTCCCGACCTCGCCATCGAGGAGTGGGGCGTCGTGCCGTACGACGAGGCGCTTTCCCGCCAGCTCGCGCTGCATGCCCGGCGGGTCGGCGGCGAGGTCCCCGACACGCTGGTACTGGTCGAGCACCCGCCCGTGTTCACGCTCGGGCGCCACGCCCCGGAGGCCGACGTCGTGCTCGACCGCGCGGCGCTCGAACGCCGCGGCATCGCGGTCGCGCGCAGCGACCGCGGCGGGCGCGCGACCTATCACGGTCCGGGCCAGGTCGTCCTGTACCCGATCGTCTCGATCGCCGCGGTCGGCCTCGGGGTGAAGGACTGGGTCTGCCTGCTCGAGGGCGCGCTGATCGACACGCTGGCCGACTGCGGCATCGCCGGCCGCCGGCGCCCCGGCACGGCCGGCATCTGGACGGACGCGCCCGAGGCCAGGCCCGGAGGGGCCGCCGGGGACGACGGCGGCTCGAAGATCGCCTCGCTCGGACTGCGCGTCGCGCGCGGGGTCAGTTACCACGGCGTCGCGCTCAACACCGGTTTGGATGCGTCGGTCTTCGACTGTATCGTCACCTGCGGCGTTCGCGGGGAGAGCGTGACGACGATCGCGGACAAGACCGGCAAGCGGCCGGACGACCGCGCCGTCGGGCTGCTGCTGGCCGGGCACGTCGCGAAGCGACTCCGCGATGCGCGCGGCCGGACGACACGCCCGGCGCGCTGCGATGCCGACGAGGCGAGCGGCGACGAGGGCCGCTGAGAAGCGCGCCGGCGGTCCGCCTCCGGCGGCGAAGCGTGCCCCGGCGGATCCCCGAACGACGACTCCTCAACGAAGAGAGACCGCTTCAGCAAAGCGAGACAGAAAGATCGATGACCACGCGCTCCCGTCGTGACCCTCACGCGCTCGCCGACGCCATGCTGTCGGGCGACGACCGCGTGGCCCTGGCCCGCCTCATCACCGTGGTCGAGAACCGCATGGCCGACACCGCCTCGGTGATGTCGCGCATCTACAAGAAGTGCGGGCGCGCGTTCGTGCTCGGCATCACCGGCCCCCCGGGCGCCGGCAAGTCGACGATCACGAGCGGGCTGATCGGCCACTGCCGCGAGCGCGGGCTTTCGGTCGGCGTGATCGCGATCGACCCGTCCTCGCCGTTCTCGGGCGGCTCGGTGCTCGGCGACCGCATCCGGATGCAGAAGCACTTCCTCGACGAGGGCGTGTTCATCCGCAGCCTGTCGACGCGCGGCAGCCACGGCGGCCTGACGCGCGCCGGGCGCGACATCGTGCGGCTCATGGACGCGGCCGGCAAGGACGTGGTCATCATCGAGACCGTCGGCGTCGGCCAGACCGAGCTCGACATCATGGAGGTGGCCGACACGGTCGTCGTCGTGCTCGTGCCGGAGGCCGGCGACACCGTCCAGGTCATGAAGGCCGGCCTGCTCGAGATCGCCGACGTGTTCGTCGTGAACAAGGCCGACCGCGAGGGCGCGACGCGCATGCGCACCGAGCTCGAGATGATGCTGTCGCTGAAGGCCGCCGAGGAGTCCGACCCGAACCCGTGGCGCACGCCGGTGCTGCTGACGAAGGCGGCGATGGGCGAGGGCATCGGCGAGGTGCTCGACGCGGCGATGCAGCACCGCGAGTTCCGCCGCGAGCACCCGCAGCGGGACCGCATCGCGCGCCGGCTTCGCGCCGAGGTGCTCGAGATCTGCGAGGAGGAGGTCATGCGCCGCCTCGTCGCCGAGGCCACGCGCAACTCGATCGGCGCCGTTCTCGCGCGTGTCGGCGAGGGCGCGCAGGATCCGTACCACGCGGCGCTCGAGATCCTCGGCGACAAGGAGCGGCTCGCGAGCATCCTCTCGACCGAGGTCGCGGGGTAGGGCGCGAGAGCGCCTATTTGACATCCCCGCCGGTGGCGGCGAAAAACCCCGGCTTCCCAGAATGGCGATGTAGCTCAGGTGGTTAGAGCGAGGGCCTCATAATCCCTAGGTCGGTGGTTCGAGTCCACCCATCGCCACCACAC
>CAYYZO010000054.1:12530-28500 GCA_964476185.1 uncultured Myxococcales bacterium | reverse complement strand
CGGGAACTCGATGTAGTGGAAGATGCAGCGGCGCAGGAACGCGTCGGGCAGCTCCTTCTCGTTGTTCGAGGTGATCAGCACGATCGGCCGCTGCTTCGCCGCGATCTCGTCGCCGGTCTCGGCGACGGTGAAGCGCATCTCGTCGAGTTCGTGCAGCAGGTCGTTGGGGAACTCGAGGTCGGCCTTGTCGATCTCGTCGATCAGCAGCACGCGGCGGTCGTCGGCCGCGAAGCACCGCCCGACCGGCCCCATCTTGATGTACGCGCGGATGTCGGACACGTCGCCGCCGCCGAAGCGGCTGTCGTTCAGGCGCTGCACGGTGTCGTACACGTACAGCCCCTCGGCCGCTTTCGAAGTGGACTTCACGTGCCAGCTCTCCATCGCGAGGCCGAGCGCGGCGCTGATGTGGCGCGCGAGAAGCGTCTTGCCGGTGCCGGGCTCGCCGCGCAGCAGGAGGGGACGCTCGAGCGCGATCGCGCAGTTGACGGCGTCGACGAGCGAGTCGGACGCGATGTAGCCGTCGGTGCCGGTGAAACGATAGAAGCCCTGGGGTTGCGACATGGAGTCTCCGTCCTGGGTGGAGTCGGGATCAGAGCCCGAGCGTCTTCGCGATGACCTGCTTCATGACCTCGTCGGCTCCCGCGCCGATCGAGGACAGGCGCGAGTCGACGAACAGCCGCCCCGCGGGGTTGTCGGTCATGTAGCCGGCGCCGCCGTACAGCTGCAGGCAGGTCGTCGCGACCTTCTGCTGGACCTCGATGCAGAAGATCTTCGCCATCGAGATCTCCCGCACGGCGTCGTCGCCCTGGAGGACCTTGCGCACGCAGGCGTAGCCGAGCTCGCGCGCGGCCTGGATGCCGACCAGCATGTCGACGAACTTGAACTGGTTGACCTGGAACTTCGAGAGGGGCTTGCCGAAGACGATGCGCTGCTCGCAGTAGGCCTTGGTCTTGTTCCAGACGTCCATCGCGGCGGCCGACGAGGCCAGCACGGCGATCAGGCGCTCGTCCATGAACTGCACCATCTGCTGCTGGAACCCCCGGTTCGGCTCGCCGATCGTGTTCGCGACCGGCACGCGCACGTCCTCCAGGTAGATCGTCGCGGTGTCCGATCCCCAGTTGCCGATCTTGTCGAGCAGCGTGTACGTGATGCCGGGCGTCTTCGTCGGCACGATGATCTGCGTGAACCCGCCGTAGCCGGCCTCCGGATCGGTCACCGTGAGAAGGCAGATGAAGTCGGCGTGGGACGTGTTCGTGATGTAGGTCTTCGAGCCGTTGATGATCCAGTCGTCGCCATCGCGCACGGCGCGCGTCTTGATGCCGGCGACGTCGGAGCCCGCGCCGGGCTCGGTGACGCCGATCGCGCCGACCATCTCGCCCTGGATCGCGGGAACGAGGTAGCGCTCGCGCAATTCTTCCGACCCGAAGCGGTGCAGCGCGGGCGTGGCCATGTCGGTCTGGACGAAGATGCCCATCGCGACGCCGGCGTTGTCGCAGCAGCCCAGCTCCTCGGCGAGGATCGCCGAGTAGCTCCAGTCGAGCCCGAGGCCGCCGAAGCGCGGGTCGTAGCGGATCCCGAGCATGCCGAGCTTGCCCATCTCCGGGTACAGGGCCTTGTCGATGTGCCCGATCTCGTCGAACTCGCGGGAACGGGGGACGAGCTTTTCCTGCACGAACTTGCGGATCGTGGCGCGAAACTGCCGGTGCTCCGGCGTCGCGAAGAGGTCGTGCTCGGGGAAGACGGTTTCGAACATGGGGGGTATGGCTACGCGAGGAAAGCCGCCCAGGCAAAAGCGTCGGGCGTCGCCCGCACCGGTTGCTCCGGGGCGGCGTCCCGACCATCTTCCGGCGGCCTTCGCGCGCCGGCCCCCGCGGGCACCGGCGCCGCCTCGAGCGACCAGGCACAGCGACCAGGCATGGAGAAGACACCAGCAGCACCACCGGCCGAGCGCGGCCTGCGTTTCGAGTGCACGCAGTGCGGGAAGTGCTGCTGGACCCGGGGCGAGTATTCGCACGTCTACCTGACGCGCGAGGACATCGCGGCCCTGGCCGCGGCGCTCGGGCTTTCCGTCGCCGAGACGAGGAAGCGGTACACGTTCCGGGACGAGAACGGGTGGACCGAGCTCGATTTCAGCGGCGGGCGCTGCGTGATGCTCGACGAGAAGACCAACCTCTGCACGGTCTACGAATCGCGTCCGACGCAGTGCCGGACCTTCCCGTTCTGGCCGGAGATGATCCGCCGCGGCGCGTGGACCGCCGAGGCGCGGCGCATCTGCGAAGGAGTCGGGCAGGGGCGGGTGGTGCCGAAGGAAGACGTCGCCCGCCGGATCGCCGAACAGAAGAGAGCCGACGAGGCCTGACCGCGGCGGCGCGGGCCGGCGGCGCGGCCTGTGCGCGCCGGGCCGTTTCCTCGCGGTTCAGTCGCCGAGCTGTCGCGCTGCCGGCACGAGCGCTTCCCGGGTCCGCGCGCGTCGAAAGTCGAGCGGCGAGCATCCGGCCCGCCGCTTGAAGGCTTTCGAGAACGCCGCCGCATCGTTGAACCCGACGCTGCGGGCCACGGCTTCCAGCTTGAGGTCGCTTTCGGCGACCAGCGCCTCGGCGAGATCCCAGAGCACGCTCTCGCGCACGTCACGAAAGCTTGTCCCCTCCTCGGTCAGGCGACGATGGAGCGTGCGCTCGCTGACGCCGAGCTGGCGACAGATGTCGCGACGCCCGGCGCGCACTCCCGAGTTCAGCAGCGTGCGCGCCGCTCGGCGAACCTGTTCGGTGAACGTGGCCGGGGCGGCGTCGCGCGGCAGCAGCGCTTCCGCGAAACGCTCGATCTGCTCGGCGATGAGCGGGTTCGACATCCGGCCGCGACGCGCCATGACGCCGCGGGGAATCAGCAGCCGGTCGAACTCCTCGCCGAAGCGGACCGGGCAGCGGAAAGCCTCCTCGAGCGCCTCTCGATGCGCGGTTTCGGCGTAACGCAGGTGCACTTCGAGGTAGCGGATGTCCTCGCCGATGGCGCGGCCCAGGGCGCGGGAGGTCGCCATGACGCAGTAATCGTCGATGTGCCTGCTCGTCGCCCCGCCGTCCCCGAAGTCGTACTCGAACACGAAGTGGTCGCGTTGGCGCCGCACGTCGATCCGCATCGTGGAGATCAGCAGCGGCCCGAACCGCCGGCAGCGTCGCAGCGCGTCCTCCAGCGACGGGCAGGACATCATCAGGTGGTCGAGCGGCCCCCTCGGTTCGGCGGCCTGTCCCGCGTGCAGCCCGAGCAGCGCGTCGCCGGTCGCGTCGGCGAGCGCGTCGAACAGCTGCCCGATCCGCGAAACGGGGATCGGGCGGGAGGGGTGGAGTTCGACGAGGTCGATCCCGATGCTGCGCGCGACGGGGTCGACGGGGATGCGAAGCTTGCGCAAGGCGTCCCATATGTCCGAAGCGGCGGCGCTGCCGACCGTCGCCACGGCCGGCGGCGCCGGCCGTGGCCGATGTTCACAAGACTCTGGCACGACGAAACAAGATCCTCCCTGCCCGGGCCTGCTAACCCAAGCCCGCCCCGAATGCAGGCCGCGCCTGTTTCGTCCGCGCGGCGCAGGTGGTCTCGCCGTTCCGCGAACCGGTTCGCGGAACTCCACGAGGGTCCCCGCGCCATGGCCTCGCTGCACAACAGGTTGGCACGCCGGAACACGGACGAAACGTGGCCGGGCCGTTACTGTACGGGACCACGTTCCCGGAGTTCGTGCAGGCGAACGAAATCCGGCGGACTCTGCTACGCGAAGGGGCAGGGGGATGGAACGGGGGGTGGGCACTGGTCCCGAAGCCGTTCGCAGGAGAGGGGATCGACATGGCGGAAATCACTGGTGGAGAACTGCTCGCGCGCTGCCTCGCCAACGAAGGGATCCGGTTCGTGTTCGGCCTTCCGTGCCCGGAACTGGACCCGCTGCTCGCCAGCCTCGAGGCGCACGACATCCGTCTGGTCCCGATCCGGCACGAGGCGGCGGCCGTGCACATGGCCGAAGGCCTCTACAAGACCACCGGCCAGGTGGCGGCGGTCCTCGGCAATCCCGGCCCCGGTTCGGCGAACCTGATCCCGGGCGTCGTCACGGCCCGGCACGAGGGGGTCCCGGTCCTCGTGATCACGGCGCAGCATCGTCTGGGGATCGTGTACCCGTCGACGCCGGCGACGTTCCAGGGCCAGGACCAGCTCGACCTGTTCCGGCCGGCGGTCAAGTGGGGCGGACCGGTCTTCGAGTGGAACCGCATCCCCGAGGTCACGGCGCTGGCGTTCCGCGAGATGTGGAGCGGGCGGCCGGGACCCGTGCACATCGAGGTGCCCGCCCCGGTGTTGTACGCGATGGGGGACGATCGGGCGGCGGCGATCCTGCCGCCTTCGGTATCGAGGCCGTCGCTCCCGCAGGCCTCCCAGCAGCAGATCGCGGCGGCGGTCGAGCTGCTCGCCGCGGCGAAGCATCCGGTGCTCGTGGCCGGCTCCGGGGTGTGCCGCGCGGGAGCCAACGCTGCGCTCCACGAGATCGCGGGGCTGCTCGGCTGCCCGGTCATCACGACGATGGCGGGACGCTCGGCGTTCCCTCTCGATCATCCGCAGCGGTTGCACGGCTACGGGCCCGGCGCCGATCTCGCGCGGCGCGAGGCCGACGTGATCTGCGCCCTCGGGACGCGTCTCGGCAACCTCGACGTGCCGTTCGACAAGTACTGGGGCGACGGCGCGCGGCAGAAGCTCATCCACGTGGACGTCGATCCGAGGAACATCGGCGTCACGCGACCCGTCGCCCTCGGCATCGTCGCCGACCTCGCCGACGCGGCGCCGGCGCTGGCGCGCGCGCTGTGGGAACGCGGCGTGCGTCCGCGCGATCCGCGCGACGTCGAGCGCTATGCGGCGGCCGATCGCGAATGGCGGGAAAGGCACCTCGCCGCGATCGCGTCGTGGTCCGGCCCCGGCATCCATCCGGCGCACGCGATGGCGCAGATCGGGGCGGAATTCGGCGGCGACGCTGTCTACGTGACCGACGGCGGCAACACGTCGCTGTGGGCGCACGGCGCCCTGCCTGCGACGAAACCGCGCTCGTACCACAACATCCTCGAGCTCGGCATGCTCGGAACGGGAATCCCTTCGGCGATCGGCGCGAAGCTCGGCGCGCCGGAGCGCGACGTCGTCTGCGTGACCGGAGACGGCGCGGCCGGCTTCCATTTCCTCGAGATGCAGTCCGCCGCGCGCGACGGGATCCGCGTCACCACGATCGTGTTCGCCGAGGGCTCGTGGACGATGGAGGAGTTGAACGAGCGGGCGCTCTACGGCCGCACGTTCGGGACGGGCATGGGGCAGGTGGATTGGGAGACCGTTGCGGCCGGACTCGGTTGCGAAGGACATCGCGTCGAGCGTCTCGAGCAACTCGCGCCGGCCCTGGCTGCCGCGAGGCGCAGCGAACGACCTTCGGTCATTTGCATCAAGACGAATCGTGAGGCCAACTTTGCGCTTCCGGAAGACATGATCGGCCGCTTCTTCGAAGTGTACCAGGGACCATCGGCCTGAACGGAGCGACGCCCCTCGACCGATCCTGTTCCTGACAACGGCAGGCCGCGCCGTGGCGCGACCCGAGGACTGCGGGGTCCCGGGCGCGCTTCGCGGTCACTACGGGAGGAGAACGTCCAGATGAGCGAGAACGACGCGCGGCGTACCCTGCGCCGCACGGTGCTCTGGCTGTTGGCCGCGTTGTTCGCGGCAATCCCTGCGATCCGGGCCGCGGCCGAGGGGGAGATCCTCGCGCCGGCGTCCGAAGCGGGCAGCGCGAGCGAAGCAGAACTCGAGGTGCTCCGGCGGCTGCTCGGCGTGCCCGACGCGAAGCCGGCGAAACAGCCGGCGGTCGCCGAGCAACCCCAACCGGAGGCCGGGCCGCAGCCGTCTCCGGCCACCGTCGTCGAGACATCTCCCGCCCCCGCCAGGCCGGCCACGCCGACGAAGGCCAGGCCCGCGGCCGCGAAGGCCAGGCCCGCGCCGGCCAAGGCGAAGCCCGCGCCGAAACCGGCTCCGAAGCCGCGCTCGGCCCCGAAGCCGTCGCAGCCCGAGCCTGCGATGGACGAGGCTTCGACGCCTGACGCTGTCCCTGCCGCGGAACCCGCAGCGCCGCCGTTCGACGCGCCGGTGGCCGCCTCCGCCGCCGCGCGACCGGCCGGGGAAGCGGCCGTGGAGTCCGTCGCGGCAGACGTGCCGCCGGCCGGGACGATCGTGGACTCCTCGAACGCGGAACGCTGGAACCACCTGCTCGGGCCGTCGATCGCGTGGTCGATCCAGCGCGGGGCGTCGCTCGAGGTCGTCGATCCGCTCCCGTTGAAGATGGAGCGGATCCGCGACGAGGCGACGCAGCGCTACCACGCCCAGGTCGAGCTCGCGCCCGACAAGCGTTCGATGCGCAACTACGTCGCGGGCATCCCGTTCCCGATCGTCGCCGACGACGATCCCGACGCCGCACCGAAGCTGATGTTCAACATGGAGAACCGGATCAACGTGGACGATCTCGACGTGCGCAACTTCAGTTGCGACACGGGACGCCTCGATGCACGTCGCGGCTTCGAGCTCGAGCGCCACTACGCCATCGAGCATTTCCGGCGCTTCTACTACGGCGGCCGCCTGTGGACCGACCCCAAGCCGACGTACCCGAACCCCGAGGGCATCCGTTACCTGGAGATGCTCTATCCGCTCCAGGAACCGTTCGATTTCAAGGGGGCCGGATTCACGTACATCCGCTACCTCGACCCGAACCGGCAGGACGACTCCTGGCTGTACTTCCCGCAACTCAAGCGCGTGCGCCGGATCGGCACCGCCCAGCGTTCCGAGGGCGTGTTCGGGCAGGACGTGGACCTCGACAGCTACGGCGGATTCGCCGGCAATCCCGCGTGGACCAGATGGACGCTCCTCGGCCGCAAGAAGATCCTCGCTTCGGTGCACGCGCGGGGGATGCCGTCGCCGTTCCAGCAGGCTCCCGCGGACTTCTTCCCCGACGACGTCTGGGAAGCGCGCGACGTGTACGTGATCCTCGGGATTTCGCAGCTCGGCGGCTACAACTTCGGTCGCCGCATCATCTACCTCGACCGCGAGGGCTGGATCATCCCGTACACGGAGATCTACGACCTCAAGGGCAACCTGTGGCGCACGCTCGTCCACACGTGGAAGAGCGACGATCGTCCGCGCCCGACCGCGAAGAGATCGGTCTACGAAGACGACATGGTGTACATCACCGCGTTCACGCTCGTCGACATGCAGCTCGAGCACGCGACACGCTGCCAGTTCCCGGCGCCGGACATGCCCGAGAGCGAAGAGGGCTGGTACTACCACTTCGGAGCCGCCGAGGGGGTGACCCCCGAGGTCTTCTCCGTGCAGAACTTCGTCGGCAGCGGCCGCTGAACCCCGGCCGGCGTGCGGTGCGGGGCGACGCCCCGGGATCGCGCGGGATCCCGGCCGCGTCGTCGGGGCGAGGGCTTCGGGAGGGGACGGCCGCCGGCGCTCGTGGCCGAGGTCCCCGCCGTGGCGCTTCCGTGGGCCCGGTCCGGCAGGCGCGGGGACTCCTGCCAGGGGCCGGGGGTCCGCGGCGGCGCGTCCGCGCTTGACCCGGCACGAGTCAAACATACGATTCAAACGCTCGATTGAATCGGACGATGGCTTCCGCCGAGACCAAGGACCGCATCCTCGACGCGGCCGAGACGCTGTTCGCCCAGCAGGGCTTCAGCGCGACGTCGCTGCGCGCGGTGATCGCGGAGGCCGGCGTGAACCTGGCCGCGGTCCACTACCACTTCGGCTCGCGCGAGGAGCTCGTGCGGGCGGTGTTCCACCGGCGCTTCGAGCCGATCAACCGCGAGCGGCTCGAACTGCTCGACGCGCTCGAGGCGACCCCGGCCCGGCGCGCGTCGCACCGGCTGGAGCAGATCCTCGGCATCCTGCTGCGGCCGCTGTTGCGCGCGGCCCGTGACCGGGCGGGCGAGTGGGCCATCGTCAGCCAGCTCGTCGGCCGCGCCCACACCGACGCCGACTTCGTCGTGAAGCAGATCCTGCACGACCAGTTCCGCGACGTCTTCGAGCGCTTCTCGGCCGCGCTCGCCGCTTGCCTGCCGCACCTCGGGGAGGAGGAACTCCTCTGCCGCTTCCACTTCGTGATCACCGCGATGGCGGTCACGCTGGTGCACGGGGACGACATCCGCGCGTTGTCGGACGGGCGCCTGGATCCCGGCAACGATCCCGAGGTCTTCGCGACGCGCTGGACGGCGTTCGCCGCGGCCGGGCTCAAGGCGCCGGCGAGCGACGGGAGCGGCCAGTCGTGACGTCCTCGCGCCTCGCGCTTCCCGCGTTCCTGGTCGCGCTCGCGGCGCTCGCCGGTTGCGCGGCCTCGCCGGCGACGAGTCCGGGAGTCGTGCAGTCGAGGTCGGAGATCGAGGGGCTCGCGCCGCCGGCGTGGCGTGCCGCGGGCGCCGATACGGCTGCGACCGCGGCCGCGGGACTCCGCCTGGACTTCGGCGACCCCGTCCTCGCGGCGCTGCTGGCCGAAGCGCTCGCCGCCAACCCGGACCTGCGCGCTGCCGCCGCGCGCGTCGCGATCGCCGAGGCGGAAGCCACGATCGCCGGCGCCGACCTCTATCCGCACCTCGGCTTCGGAACGACCGGCTCGCGCCAGCGGGACGTCTTCGTCGGCTTCCCCGTCGACGATCCGTCGCTGCCGTCCCCGCTCAGCACGACCGTCACCCGGCTCGGTGTCTCGCTCGACCTGAGCTGGGAGATCGACGTCTGGGGGCGCCTGCGTGCCGGGAAGCAGGCCGCCGAAGGCGAGCTCGCCGCCGCGCGCGCCGCCTACGACGGCGCCCGCCTGTCGCTGGCGGCGCAGACCGCCAAGGCCTGGTTCGCGGTACTGGAGGCGAGCGAGCAACTGGAACTCGCCGAGCAGACGCTCGCGACCTGGCGAACGACCGAGCGGCAGGTGGGCGCGCGCTACGCGCTCGGCGTCCGCTCGCCGCTCGACCTCCGGCTGACGCGCTCGCAGGTGGCCGCTTCCGAGGCGCGCGCGGCGCTGCGGCGCGGGGCGCTCCAGCGCGTCGCGCGGCAGCTCGAGGCGCTGCTCGGCCGCTATCCGTCGGCGGAGATCGCGGCCAGCGCTCCGGCCGGGCGGTTGTCGGCGTGGCCGCCGATGCCCGGCGTCCCTTCGGGCATCCCGGCCGACCTGCTCGCGCGACGTCCGGATCTCGCCGCGGCCGGGCAGCGCGTGTTCGCGGCCGACCGTCGCGTGGCCGCCGCCAAGGCGTCGTTGCTGCCGCGCGTGGCGCTGACCGGCAGCGCGGGCACGGTCAGCGACGATCTCGCGCATCTTCTCGACGGTGACTTCGGCGTCTGGTCGCTGGCCGCGAACCTGATGCAGCCGGTGTTCGAGGGCGGTCGACTGCGCGGCGCCGTGCGCAAGGCGAAGGCCGCCGCAGCGGCCGAAGCGGCCGACTACGTCTCGACGGCCATCGTCGCGTTCGCCGAGGTGGAGAACGCGCTGGCGGGCGAAGGCTGGCTCGCGGCCGCCGAGACGGCGCTCGAGCGCGCCGCCGTGGAAGCGGACGCTGCCGAGCGTCTCGCGACGGAACGCTACCGCAGCGGCATCGAGGCCTACGTGACGCTGCTCGAGTCGCGCCGCACGTCGCTGCAGGCCGATTCGGCGTTGATCGAGGCGCGTCGCCAGAGGCTCGAGAACCGCGTCGACCTCGTGCTCGCCCTCGGCGGCGGACTCGAGGAAACGGGGGGATCATGAAGCTGCACCCGAAGGTCCTGTTACCGATCGCACTGGTCGCCGGCAGCGCCGTCCTGGCGATCGCGCTGGTCGTCGCGCGGCCGCGCGCCTCGAGCGACGTCCACGAGCCGCCGGCGCCGCTCGTGCGCGTCGTCGAGGCCGCTCCCGGCGACGTCGCGCTCGTCGTGCGCACGCAAGGCCGCGTCGAGCCGCGCGCGGAGATCGACCTCGTCGTCGAAGTCGGCGGCAAGGTGCTCGAAGTCGCCCCGACGCTCGCGGCCGGCGGCTTCTTCCGCACCGGCGACCTGCTCGTGCGGCTCGATCCGCTCGACTACCGCCTCGCGGTGGACCGCACGAAGGCCGAGGTGGCGCGCGCCGAGGTGCGCGTCGCGATGGAGAAGGCCGAGGCGGAAGTGGCCGTCCGCGAGTGGAAGGACATGGGCGAAGGAGCGGCGCCGCCGCTCGTCCGTCGCGAACCGCAACAGGCCGAGGCTGCCGCGGCGCTGTCGGCCGCGCGCGCCCTGCTAGCGCAGGCCGAGCGCGACCTCGCGCGCACGGAGATCCGCGCGCCGTTCGACGGGCGCGTGCGCAGCGAGGACGTCGACGTGGGCCAGTTCGTCTCCCGCGGCGAGAAGCTCGCGCGCATCTATTCGACCGACGTGGCGGAGATCCGTCTGCCGCTCGTGGACGAAGACCTCGCGTACCTCGACCTGCCGATGGCGCGTCGGGACGCCGACGCCGGGATGCAGGGGCCGGAAGTCACGGTGCAGGCGGATTTCGCCGGGCGGCGCTGGCGCTGGAAGGGGCGCATCGTGCGCACGGAGGGACAGATCGACCCGACGACGCACGTGATCCACGCCGTGGCGAGGGTCGACGATCCGTACGGCGGCGACGACCCGTCGCGGCCGCCGCTGGCGGCCGGGTTGTTCGTGGAAGCGGAGATCGCCGGGCGACTCGTCCGCGGCGTGGTGACCCTTCCGCGCGCGGCGATGCGCGGGGAGTCGCGCGTGCTCGTCGTCGACGCGGAGGAGCGACTGCGAAGCCGCAAGGTACGGGTGCTGCGTCGCGAGGCCGACCACGTGATCGTCTCCGAGGGGGTCGAAGGAGGTGATCGCGTCTGCGTGTCGCCGCTCGAGGTCGCGACCGACGGCATGAAGGTCCGCGTCGCCGACCAGGGCTCCCACGGCGACGGGGAGGCCGGCGCCGAAGGGCGCCACCGGCGCGCCGGGCAGCGGTCGTGAAGCGCGTCGTCGCATGGTTCGCGACCAACAGCGTCGCTGCGAATCTCCTGGTGATGATGGTCTTCACCGGCGGCCTGCTCACCCTCCCGGGCATCAAGCAGGAGATCTTCCCGGAGTTCGACACGGACCTCGTCTCGGTGTCCGTGACCTATCCCGGCGCGTCCCCCGAGGAGATCGAGGAGACGATCAACGTCCGCATCGAGGAGAAGATCTCGGGGCTCGAAGGCGTCAAGAAGATCACGTCGACGGCCGTCGAGAACGTCGGCGCCGTCACCGTGCAGGCCCAGACCGGGACCGATCCCCGCGAGTTGCTCGACGACGTGAAATCGCGCGTCGACTCGATCGACACGTTCCCGGAGGAAGCCGAGGAACCCGTCGTTTCCGAGGTCGCGATGCAGTACCACGTGATCTCCGTCGCCGTCTCGGGCGACGCCGACGAGCGCACGCTCAAGCGGCTGGCCGACCAGGTGCGCGACGAGCTGTCGGCGATGCCGGAGATCAGCCAGGTCGAGCTCGTCGGTGCGCGTCCGTACGAGATCGCGATCGAGGTTTCCGAGGAAGCTCTGCGCCGCTACGGGCTCAGTTTCGACGAGGTGGCGACGACGGTGAGGCGCGCCTCGCTCGACCTTCCCGGCGGATCGGTCCGCGAGGGATCGGGCGAGATCCTGTTGCGCACGAAAGGGCAGGCCTACGTCGGCGCCGACTTCGAACGGCTGGTGCTGCGCACGCGACCGGACGGCTCGCGCCTCCTGCTCGGCAGCGTCGCGAAGGTGCGCGACGCGTTCGCGGAGACCGACCAGGGCGCTCGCTTCGACGGGCATCCCTCGGTGCTGCTCGACGTGTTCCGGGTCGGGGAGCAGAGCGCGCTCGACATCTCGCAGGCGGTCCAGGACTACGTGGCGCGGCAGGGGCCGCGCATGCCCCCCGGCATCCGCCTGACCACGTGGAACGACGAGGCCGCGATCCTGCGCAGCCGCCTGTCCACGCTCGTCAACGACGGGGTGCAGGGCCTGCTGCTCGTGTTCGTGAACCTGGCCCTGTTCCTGCAGATGCGCCTGGCGCTCTGGGTGACCTTCAGCATCCCGATGTCGCTGCTCGGGGCGCTCTGGTTGATGCCGAGCCTCGACGTGTCGATCAACCTGCTGTCGCTGTTCTGCTTCATCATGGTGCTCGGCATCGTCGTCGACGACGCGACCGTGATCGCCGAGAACGTCTACAAGAAGAAGGAGGAAGGCCGCCGCGGCCTCGACGCCGTGATCGCGGGCGCCAGCGAACTCGCGACCCCGGTCGTGTTCGGGGTGCTCACGACCTGCGCGGCGTTCCTGCCGATGGCATGGCTGCCGGGCGCGACCGGGAAGATCATGCGCGTCTTCCCGCTGACGGTGATCCCGGCGCTGCTGTTCTCGCTCGTCGATTCGCAGCTCGCGCTGCCGGCCCACCTTCGGCACGTGGTCGAGCACGACGAGAAGCCCGCGCACGGGATCGCCGCGCGCTGGCATCGCGTGCAGGACGCCTGCAACCGGCTGCTGCAGCACCTGGTCGACGACTGGTATCGGCCGTCGCTCGAGCGGGCGCTCGAATGGCGCTACGCGACGGTGGCCGGGGCGTTCTCGATCGTCGGCATCACGATCGCCGCGGTCGTCGGCGGCTGGGTCGGCATGACGTGGTTCCCGGAGGCGGACGCGGACAACGTCGTGGCCCTGCTGACGATGCCGCAAGGCACGCCGAAGGAAGTCACGTCCGGGGTGCTCGCGCGCCTCGAGGCCTCGGCCGAGCGCGTGCGCGAGGAGATGCAGGCGGAGTATCCGACCGAGGGCGGCCCGTTCCGTCACCTGCTCACGTCGCTCGGCGAGCAACCGTACCGTGCGGCGCAGCGGCAGCACGCGGGCCAGTCCGGCGGCGGGTCGTCCGGCGGCGCCCATCTCGGCGAGGTCAACGTCCAGCTCGCGTCGGCGGAGGAGCGCCGCTTCGACAGCGCCGAGGTCGCGCGGCGCTGGCGCGAGCAGACGGGGCCGGTGCCGGACGCCGTCGAGCTGCTGTACACGGCGAGCCTGTTCAACCCGGGGCCGCCGATCGCGATCCAGTTCGCGAGTTCGCACCTGCAGGACCTGCGCGACTCGTCCGCGCGTCTCAAGGCCGCGCTCGAAGGCTACCCGGGCGTCTACGCCGTCACCGATTCGTTCCGGCCGGGCAAGCAGGAGATGCGCATCGCGATCCGGCCCGAAGGCGAGGCGCTCGGCCTGACGCTCGCCGACCTCGCGCGGCAGGTGCGGCAGGGGTTCTACGGCGAGGAAGTCCAGCGCGTGGCGCGCGGGCGGGAGGACATCAAGGTGATGGTCCGCTACCCGGAGGACCGTCGCCGCACGCTTTCGACGCTCGAGGACATGCGCGTGCGGACGCCTTCGGGCGCCGAAGTCCCGTTCTCGACCGTGGCGCGGGTCGAGCGCGGCCGCGGTTTCGCGATCATCGAACGCTCGGACCGACGCCGTGTCGTCACCGTCTCCGCGGAAGTCGACGCCGGGGTCGCCAACGCGAACCAGATCGTCGCGGACCTGCAGGCCTCCGTGCTGCCGCAGCTCGTGTCCGACTACCAGGGATTGACGTGGGACTTCGAAGGCGAGCAGCGCGAGCAGCGCGAGGCGCTGTCGAGCATGGTGGCCGGCCTCGGCGTGAGCCTCGTCATGATCTTCGGGCTGATGGCGATCCCGCTCAAGTCGTACGTGCACCCGCTGATGGTGATGAGCGCGATCCCGTTCGGGCTGGTCGGCGCGGTGTTCGCGCACTGGCTGTTCGGACGCGACCTGACGTTCCTGTCGCTGTTCGGCATCGTCGCTCTCGTCGGCGTGATCGTGAACGACAGCCTCGTCCTCGTCGACTACATCAACGAACGCCGCGCGGAGGGCCGGGACGTGCGCGAGGTCGTGCGCGCCGCCGGCCCCGCGCGCTTCCGGGCGATCTTCCTGACGTCGTCGACGACCTTCATCGGCCTCGTGCCGATCGTCGCCGAGCGCAGCCTGCAGGCGCAGTTCCTCGTGCCGATGGCGATCTCGCTCGGCTTCGGTTCCGTCGCCGCGACGTTCATCTCGCTGGTGCTGGTCCCGTGCCTCTACCTGATCGTCGAGGACGCCCGCGACTGGCTGGCCGCTCGCCGCGCCGCCGCGCTCGAACACCGCGCCGCCTGACCACGCCGCGCGACCCGGCCGGACAGCTTCGGCCCGGCGCGATGCGCCGAGGCGCGGCCGGGCTAGCCGTCGTGGCGGTCTTCGTCGGGTTCCTCGATCTTGCGGATGCGCACCTGCCCGATGCGGCTGCCCGAGACGTCGAGGACGACGATCTCGTAGCCCGGCAGCGTCACGCTTTCCCAGCGCCGCGGCGCGCGTTCGAGGCTGTTGAAGACCAGGCCGGCGAGCGTGTCGCCGCGCTCGGCGGGGATCGACCAGCCGCTCTCGCGGTTGAAGTCCAGCACCTTCACGCGTCCGAGCGCCTCGTAGTGGTCCTCGGACAGGCGGCGGATCGTGAGCAGTTCCTCGTGGTCGAACTCGTCGCGGATCTCACCGACCAGTTCCTCGAGGATGTCTTCCTGCGTGACGAGGCCGAGCGTGACGTTGAACTCGTCCTTGACGATCGCCATGTGCAGGAAGCCGTGCTGCATGTCCGCGAGAAGCGGCAGGATCGGCTTGCGTTCCGGCACGCGCAGCACGTTCTTCAGGATCCCGCGCACGTCGTTGCCGCCGTCCTGCACCAGCCGCACGAGGTCCTTCAGGTGCAGCACGCCGACCACGTGGTCGATCGACCCCTCGTAGATCGGCACGCGCGTGAAGTGTTCCTCGAGGATGCGTCGCAGGATCTCGGGCGCGGGCGTGTCGAGCGGGAACGCGGTCACTTCGGTGCGCGGCACCATGATGTCGGAGACGGTCATCTCGGAGGCGCCCGCGGCCGCGCCGATGATCGCGGTCAGCGAGCCCGTCGGCGCCGGCGGTTCCTCGGGGCCGCCGACCTGGCGGGCGAGCCGCAGGATCTCCTCGGTCCGGCTGCTGCTGCCCCCCGGCGCCTCGCCGCCGGCCACGCGCTCGACGAACGGCGTCAGGTAGCGGTCCATCAACAGGTGGAAGGGCCTCAGGCCCTGGTGGATCAGGTACAGCGGGATCGCGACGTACGAGGAAACGCCGCGCGGATGATGCGCCGCGATCGCCTTCGGGAAGATCTCGCCGAACAGGAACACGATCACCGTCATGACGATCGCGGACGCGACGACTCCCCACTCGGGGCCGAGCACCGCGACGAACGGCACGCTCGCGACCGTGGCCCCGAGCACGTTCGTGATGTTGTTGCCGAGCAGGATCGTGAACAGCAGCCGCGACGTGGACGAGACGAGGTCGCGGACCGCGAACGCAGCGGGGCCGCTGCCCTTCTCGATCTCTTCCTCGATGTCGCGGTCGCGGAGCCGCAGCAGCGCCGTCTCGGACGCGGAGAAGAACGCGGAAAGGGCCACGCACACGAGGACGAGCAAAGCGGCAGTGATGGCGCTCATCGGGAGACAGGCATTCTAGGGGCGGCGCGTCGCGGCTTGCAAAAACGGCGCGGGAAGACGCGCGAGGGGGAGTTCGGGGATCGTTCGGGAAGTGTGGTGCGAGGCGGGGGACTTGAACCCCCACGACCTTTCGGTCACTAGGCCCTCAACCTAGCGCGTCTGCCAATTCCGCCAGCCTCGCGAGTGTCGCCGCCGGCTCGTTCCGGCTGCGAAGCGCGACCTTTTAGGACTCGCCGGGATCGCGGTCAACCTCGAAACGAGGGGCGATTCCGGCTCGTCGCGACCTCCGTTCCCGCCAACGCGCCCGCCTGGCGACGCGTGTCGCGTCGCGAGGCGAGCGGCGGCGCGTGCTCAGTGCGCTGCCGGCTGATCCGGAGCGGCCTCGGCCGCCGGCGCCTTGTCGAGCGGTGCTTCGTTCGCGCCCGCGGGTGCGGCATCAGCGGG
>CAYYZO010000054.1:6946-12430 GCA_964476185.1 uncultured Myxococcales bacterium | reverse complement strand
GGAGCCGCGGCTGCAGGAGCGCTATCCGCCGGAGCAGCGGCCGGAGCGTCGGCCGGCGCTGCAGCAGGTGCGTCGGCCGGCGCTGCGGCCGGGGCCTCGCCTGCCGGCGCCTCTTCGGGCTGCTTCGCGGCAGGCTCTGCTTCCGCGCCGCCCTGCGCAGTGGCCGGGATCGTCAGCGGCTGCGCGGCCGGCGGGGGCGTCGCGGCGGCCTGCGGGGTCGCCGTTGCCTCGGCCTGCGGCGGCGCCGCGAGTGGCTCGGGCGTGCTGTCGAAGACCGACGCGCGGCGCGCGGATGCGACCGCGAGGAACAGCGCCGTCGTCAGGAACAGCACCGCCATGATCGTGGTCATGCGCGCGAGCGGGTTGGTCGCGCTTCCGGAACCGAACATCGGCGTGCTGGCGCCGCCGAATGCGGCGCCCATGTCGGCGCCGCGGCCGGCCTGCAGCAGCACCACGAGGATCAGCAGGACACAGGCGGCGATGTGGACGATGGTCAGTAGTGTGGTCACGAGGAAGACTCCTGGAAGTGTACGATACGAAGAAAATCGTCCGCGACGAGACCGGCTCCGCCGACGAGTGCGCCGTCGATGTCGGGGCAGGCCATCAGTTCGTCGATGTTGCCGGGCTTGACGCTGCCTCCGTACAGGATGCGCACCCGATCGGCGATGCCGTCCGGGGCGGCGTCCCGCAGGACGGCGCGGATGTGGGCATGGACCTGCTGGGCCTGCTCCGGGGTGGCGGTGCGGCCGGTCCCGATGGCCCAGACGGGCTCGTAGGCGAGGACCAGCACTGCTAGCCCGTCGGAGGCGAGTTCGACGAGGCCATGACGGACCTGGGTCTCCACGACCTGCATCGTCGCGCCGCTCTCGCGCTGCGCGAGCGTCTCGCCGACGCAGACCACCGGAACGAGGCCGCCGGCGACGGCGGCCGCGGCCTTCTTGGCGACGGTGTAGTCCGTCTCGCCGAACAACTGCCGGCGCTCGGAATGGCCGATGATCGCGAATCGGCAGCCGGTGTCCGCGATCATCTCCGCCGAAACCTCGCCGGTGAAGGCGCCGGACCTCTCCCAGTAGAGATCCTGCGCTCCGACGGAAACCATGGAGTTCGCGACCGCCTCGACGACGTCGCGCAGCACGGGGAAGGGCGGCGCCAGGAGCACCTCGCGGCCTTCCAGCGTGCGGCATCCGCGCGCGACGGCCGAGGCGAGCTCGCGCGCCGCGGCACGCGTGCCGGCGTTCAGCTTCCAGTTGCCGGCGAGCAGCGGGACTCTCACGAGGTCGCTCCCTGCTCGAGCGCGGCCACGCCGGGCAGCTCGCGGCCTTCGAGGAACTCGAGCGAAGCGCCGCCGCCGGTCGAGATGTGGGTGACTTCGCTGGAGCGGCCGGACTTGGTCAGCGCCGCGACCGAGTCGCCGCCCCCGACCACGCTGTGCGCGTGCGAGTCGGCGACGGCGTTGGCGACGGCCATCGTGCCGGCCGCGCAGGATTCCCACTCGAAGACGCCCATCGGGCCGTTCCAGAAGATCGTCCTCGCGCCGGTCAGCAGTTCCTGGAACAGCGTGCGCGTGCGCGGGCCGATGTCGAGGCCCATCCAGCCCGCTTCGATCGACTCGCCCTCGGTGACCGTCGTCGGGGCGCTTTCCTTGAACTCGCGCGCCACGACGTGGTCGACCGGCAGCGCGACGCGGATGCCGCGGGCGGACGCGTCGGCGAGCAGGTCCCGGGCGGTCGCGACGTTGTCGTCGTCGACGATCGAGGCGCCGACCGGAACGTTCCGTGCGTGCAGGAACGTGTAGGCCATCGCGCCGCCGACGACCAGCGAATCGACGCGACCGAGCAGGTTGCGCATCAGCGTGATCTTGTCGCCGACCTTCGCGCCGCCGACCACGGCCACGAACGGACGCGCCGGATCGGCGAGCAGGCTGGCGAGCGCCTCGACTTCCTCGAACATCAGGTAGCCCGCGCCGCGCTCCGCGACGAACCCCGCCATGCCGGCGGTGGACGCGTGGGCGCGGTGCGCGGCGCCGAACGCATCGTTCACGTACACGTCGCACAATCCGGCGAGCGCGCGAGCGAAGCCCTCCTCGTTCTTCTCTTCCTCGGGATGGAAGCGGAGGTTCTCGAGCAGCACGACGTCGCCCGGCTTCATCGACGCGATGCCGGCCTCCACCTCGGGGCCGATGCAGTCGGGCAGAAGCCGCACCGGCTGGCCGATCTCCTCGGCGAGCTGCTCCGCGATCGGGCCGAGCGTGAGCTCCGGCGTCAGTCCCTTCGGCCGGCCGCGGTGCGACGCGAGGACGACCTTGGCTCCGCGCGAGATCGCGTAGCGGATGGTCTTCAGCGCGGCGCGGATCCGGGTGGCATCCGTGATGCGTCCGTTCTTCACCGGCGCGTTGAAGTCGACGCGGATGAAGACACGACGGCCTTCCAGCGGGAGTTGCTCGATGCTCTTCACGACGCCCCTGAGTCGCTCGCCGGCCTCGGGCCGCCGTTCAGAGGCTCTTCGCCATCATGGCGATCACGTCGCCCATGCGCGTGGAGAAGCCCATTTCGTTGTCGTACCAGGACAGGACCTTGGCGAAGCCCGGCTCGAGGACCTTGGTGACCGGGGCGTCGAAGATCGACGAGTGGCGGTTGCCGTTGAAGTCGGTCGAGACGAGTTCCTCGTCGCAGTACTGCAGGACTCCGCGCAGGGGGCCTTGCGCGGCGGCCTTGACCGCGGCGTTGATCTCGTCGGCGGACGGCTTCTTTTCCGTCTCGAACACGAGATCGACCACCGACACGTTCGGGGTCGGCACGCGGATCGCCATGCCGTCGAGCTTGCCCTTCAGTTCGGGCAGCACGAGGCCGACGGCGCGGGCGGCGCCGGTGGTCGTCGGGATCATCGAGAGCGCGGCGGCACGGGCGCGGCGCAGGTCCTCGTGCGGCAGGTCGAGGATGCGCTGGTCGTTGGTGTAGGAGTGGATCGTGGTCATCATGCCGCGCCGGAAGCCGAAGCTTTCGTGCAGCACCTTGGCCACGGGCGCCAGGCAGTTGGTCGTGCAGGACGCGTTGGAGATGACGTCGTGCCTGGCCGGGTCGTAGCTCTCGTGATTGACGCCGAAGCAGAGCGTCAGGTCGGCGCCGGTGGCCGGCGCCGAGATGATGACCTTGCGCGCGCCGGCCGTGAGGTGCGCAGCGGCCTGGTCGCGCTTGGTGAAACGCCCGGTCGACTCGACGACGACGTCGACGCCGAGGTCCTTCCACGGAAGCTCCGCCGGGTTCCTGGCCGACAGCACCTTGACGCTTCGGCTTCCGACGCGGATCTCGCCCTCGCCGGCTTCCACGGGCTCGGGGTACTTGCCGTGCACCGAGTCGTACTTGAGGAGGTGAGCCAGGGTCGGCGCGTCGGTCAGGTCGTTGACGGCGACGATCTCGAATTCGCTGCGACCGACGGCAGCGCGAAGCATGTTGCGTCCGATTCTGCCGAAGCCATTGACGCCGACGCGTAGGGGCATGGGAAAGAACCTCCGGGGAAGTGCGGCAAGCCGCCGGAAAGACAAAGGAAAGTCCGGCCGCGTCTTTCACGGGCCTGTGAAGAAGTCAAGGTTCCTCGCGCCCCCGTTCCTGCGGCTTCGCGCGCGGAACGGCAGTGGTTCCCGACTCGTTCGCACGCGCTGCACGAGCGAAATTGACAGCCTGCGCGAGCGGGAATACCTTCGCGCCCTGTGGATGCGGTGCGGTAGTGTGGCGGCCCTGTAAGTGACTCCCCAACCCGAACATTCCCTCGTGAACATGCTGACCGGCTCCGGCCCGGTCGTGCTCGCGGTGCTGTACACCCTGATCGCGGCTTCGGTCGCGAGCTGGGGGATCGTCGTGTTCAAGGCGAAGCAGCTTCACGCCGCGCGCCGGGGCGCCGAGGAATTCCAGAGGCTGTTCTGGGACACCCGCAACCTCGCCGAGGTTTCCCGGGCCTGCACGCAACTCGGCCAGAACCCCCTCGCCGCGGTGTTCGCCGCCGGGTACGAGGAGCTGCTCCGGCTCCGCAACCGGAAGAAGGCGGCGGCCGAGGAGGGGCTCAGCACCGAGCTTTCCGGCGTGGCCAATGTCGAGCGTGCGATGCGGCGCGCGGCCCACCGCGAGCGCGTCGAGCTGGAGAAGCTGCTGACGTTCCTCGCCACGATCTCGAGCACCGCGCCGTTCATCGGCCTGTTCGGCACGGTCTGGGGCATCATGAACTCGTTCATGGGCCTGTCGGCCGGCGGCCCGTCCAGCATCCAGGCCGTGGCGCCGGGCATCTCCGAGGCGCTGATCGCGACGGCGGCGGGCCTGGCGGCGGCGATCCCGGCCCTGGTGGCCTACAACCACTACGCGCGCGCCGCCCGGGTCATCGCCGGCGAGATGGACAGCTTCATCTCGGAGTTCCTCAACATCGCCGAGCGCCACTTCCTGAACTAGGCGGGCCGATGGGCGGCGACGACTACAGCGAGGGCGGAACGGTCGCGGGCATCAACGTCACGCCGCTCGTCGACGTGATGCTCGTGCTGCTCGTGATCTTCATGGTCACCGCCCCGATCATCCAGCAGGGCATCGACGTCCAGCTTCCGCAGGCGGGCGGTCAGCAGCTGTCCGGCGACGACGTCGCACTCGTCGTCTCGGTCACCGCCGCCGGCGAGATCTACCTGAACGACACGCCGATGGAGCCGGCCGCGCTGGCGACGCGGATCGCGGCCATCCTCAAGGAAACCCCGCACCAGATCGTCTATGTCCGCGGCGACAAAGGCGCTGACTACGGCAAGGTCGTCGAGGTCATCTCTTCCCTGAAAGGCGCCGGTGTCGACAAGCTCGGCCTGATCACCGAGCCCGGAGCAGGCTGATGGCGGTTCCAGTCCGCGAGCGGCCCCCGGAGGTCGCGCGGGCCGGCCTGGTGGATCCGCGACTCCTGAAGGCGCTCGGCTGGTCGCTCGCCGGTCACGTCTTCGTCGTCGCGGCGGCCATCCTGTGGTCGGCGTTCGGGCCGGCGCCGACGGTCTTCGAGCCGCCGCCCGGCGGGCCGGTCGTCGACCTCGTCACGCCGCGCGGAGACTCGAAGGTCTACAAGGTCGGTCCTCTCGCCAAGGCGGGCGGCCAGAAGGGGACGCCGAAGCCGCAGGCCCCGAAGCCGGCGCCCAAGCCGGAACCTCCCAAGGCCGAGCCGAAGCCCGAGCCTCCCACGCCGGAGCCGCCGAAGGTCGCACCGAAGCCCGAGCCGCCGAAGCCGACGCCGGCCAAGGTCGAGCCGAAGCCCGAACCGCCGAAGGTGGAGCCGAAGCCGAAGGCGTTACCCGAGCCGAAGAAGCCGGAACCCAAGCCCGAGTCGAAGCCGGAACCGAAGAAGCCGGAGCCCAAGCCCGAGCCGAAGCCGGAACCGCCGAAGCCGGAGCCCAAGCCCGAGCCGAAGCCGGAACCGAAGAAGCCGGAGCCCAAGCCCGAGCCGAAGCCGGAACCGAAGAAGCCGGAGCCCAAG
>CAYYZO010000054.1:0-6846 GCA_964476185.1 uncultured Myxococcales bacterium | reverse complement strand
AGCCGAAGCCGGAACCGAAGAAGCCGGAGCCCAAGCCCGAGCCGAAGCCGGAACCAAAGAAACCCGAGCCGGCTCCGGAGCCGAAGACGCCGGCCACCGAGCCCGACGCGAAACCCGGGCCGAAGTCGGATGCGCCGAAAGGCGATGCACCGAAAGCTGCGACCGTGACGCCCGACGCGGGGCCGGCCGGCAACCCGGACGCCGGGTCGTCGAAACCCGGAGTCGTGTCGTCGGGCGGCGGCACCGCGGACGAGGCGGGGTCCTCCGGCGACCCGGGCGGCGGAGGCGGCGGGCAGGGCAATCGAAGTCCGGAGTTCTACGCGTACTTCGGATACATGTACCGCACGATCAAGGATCAGTGGGTATGGGCCGGAGAGCAGGACGCGACTTTGGCGGCCACGATCCGATTCAGTATACTTCCGGACGGCAGCATCGCGGCGGCGCGAATCACCGAGCGGTCGCGCAGCCCACTCTACGACGAATCGGCACTCAAGGCCGTGCGTGCGACGGCCAGCCTCATGCCGCCGCCAGCGTCGGTGCGAGAGGACTTCGCGGACGTCGAACTCGTGTTCCAGGCGGGCGACCTGATGGAGCCTTAGCCGCCGTGAATATGCGGACGACCCGCGCGTCGCAGCATCGTCACGCAAGCAGGTCGGAAACGCCGCGGATGCTGCGCGCCAGCGTCGACGGCCGCTGTTGATGGAGGGAGGGGTGGTGTTCACGCAAAGCAGTTCGCGTCGTTTCGTCAGGGTCGTCGTTGCGGTCGCGGCCGCGGTCCTGTCGGGCTCCGTCGCGCAGGCGGCCCCCCTTCGAGCCACGATCAGCAGTCCCGGGCAGATGCGCGTGCCGCTCGCGCTCGCCAGGCTCGCGCCGATCTCCGCACCGGATGCGGCGCTCGAGACCGAATTCGGGCGGGTGCTCGCCGGCGATCTCGAGATCTCGGGGCTGTTCCGGATCATCGACCCCGCGGCCTACATCGACGGCGTGCCGCCCGGCGAGCTCGCCCCGCAGAACGTCAACTTCCTGAACTGGCAGACGATCGGCGCCCACGGATTGCTGCTCGGGCGCTACGAGAGGGTCGGCAGCGAGCTGATGGTCGAGGTCGCGTTCTTCGACGTGCCCGGCCGCGCGATGCTCGGAGGCCGGCGGTTCCGCGGACCCCAGGCCGAGGTGGCCCGCATGGCGCACCGCACGGCCGACGCGATCCTGGAGTTCACGACCGGCACCCCCGGGCCGTTCGATTCGCGCATCGCCTTCGTCTCCAACCGCGGCGGCTTCGCGAAGGAAATCCATACCTTCACGTTCGACGGGGCGATCACGAAGATCACCAACCACCGCACCGTCACGATGGCCCCGAGCTGGTCCAACGACTCGTCGTCGATCGTGTTCACGAGCTTCCGTGGCGGGCAGCCGTCGCTCTACAGCGTCGCGATCGGCTCGAAGGCCGAAAAGAAACTGGCGGGCAAGATGGGGCTGAACGTCGGCGGCGCCTGGCGCCCCGACGGCGTGACGCTCGCCGTGGCCCGCGAGGAGTCGGGCAACACCGACATCTACCTGCTCGACTTCGCGACCGAGAACCAGACGCGGTTGACCGACCACTGGGGCATCGACGTCGATCCGAGCTGGTCGCCGGACGGTTCGCGCCTGGCCTTCTGCTCGTCGCGAGGCGGCACGCCGCAGGTCTACACGATGTCGCCGGCGACGAAGCAGGCGACGCGGGTGACGTTCTCGGGCAGCTACAACTGCTCGCCGGTCTGGTCGCCGGACGGTCGCTGGATCGCCTACGCCGGCCGGGTCGGGCGCGACTTCCACATCTTCGTCATCCCCGAGGGCGGCGGACAGGCACGGCAGCTCACGTTCAGCGGATCCAACGAGGACCCGACGTGGTCGCCCGACTCGCGGTTCATCGTCTTCTCGCGCGAGCAGGCCGGAGACCGCAAGCTTTTCCTCGTCGACCTCACAGGACGCTGGGAGCGACAATTGACCACCGGCAAAGGGGATGATAGTTCCCCAAGTTGGTCGAAACGGCTTGAATAGGGCGCCAAACTGCCTTCCAGCGCCCCGCTTCGAACAACAACACATGGGGCACCCTTCTTCGGGTGCAGGAGAGGTTGAGCATGGGTCTTGGACGTGTGTGGATGCGGAAGCTCAGCATGCTGGGCTTGGTGGTGGGAATGGGACTCGCGCTCGCGGCGACGAGCGGATGCTCCGGCAAGAAGAACGGCGCCGGCGACGACGCGGGCCTCTCCGACGAGAGCCTCGGCGGGTCGGGCAGCCTGGCCGACTTCAACCGGACCGGCGCGGTCGGTTCGGGCGGCCGTTTCGAGGACGTTTACTTCGCTTACGACTCGGCTGATCTCGACGGCGCCGGCACCGCGGCCACGCGGGCGAATGCGGACCTCCTCCGCAACGAGTCGGGCAAGGTCGAGATCGAGGGGCACTGCGACGACCGCGGCACGGCCGAGTACAACCTCGCGCTCGGCGCCCGCCGCGCCAAGGCCGTCCGCGACGCGCTCGTGGCGCTGGGGATCAGCGCTTCGCGCCTGTCGACCGTCAGCTACGGCGAGGAACTCCCGCTCTGCCACGACGCGTCGGAGTCCTGCTGGGGCCGCAACCGCCGCGGCCACATCGTCGACCTGACGGAGTAGAAGCCCGATGTCCCGTTCGAGCGTGCCCGCCCTGGTCTGTGCCCTGCCGATGGCGCTCGCCGCCGCCGGCTGCTCTGCGCAGATGGGCGGCGGCTCGGACCGCCGCTACGAAGACCTGCGCAGCCTCGTCCTCGAGCAGCGGCGCGCGATCGAGGACCTGCGTCGCGAGCAGGAGTCGGTACGCGCCGCGATCGACCAACTCCAGTACGGGAATCGTCGCGCGCTCGGCCGGCCGGTCTACGGACCGGCCGGCGGCGCCGCGACCGACGATTCCTACTGGCAGCGCCCGGCTCCTTCGACGGCCACCACGGACGCTCCCGGCGCGGTGCCCGGCACGGCGCCCGGCGCGACGGCGAGTGTCCCGCCCCCGGCCGCTGCCGCAGCACCGGCTCCGTCCCCGGCCAGCGAGCCTACGACCAGCGGGGTTCCGCCCGAACTCGTCGGAACGGCCTACGATTCCGCGCAGCGCCAGCTTTCGGCCGGCGACTACGACGAAGCGATCCAGTCGTTCCGCAACTACCTGCACGAGAATTCCGCGTCGGCCTACGCCGACGACGCGCAGTTCTGGATCGGCGAGGCCTACTTCCGGAAGGGGCAGTACCACCGCGCGATCATCGAGTTCAACCAGGTGTCGGCGAACTACGGCTCCGGCGACCGGGCGCCTTCGGCCCTGCTGCGCCAGGCCGAGGCCTTCCGCATCGTCGGCGACCGCGTGGACGCGCGCCTGAGCCTGCAGAAGATCATCAACCGCTATCCCGGCACCGGCGAGGCAGCCAAGGCCTCGCGCATGTTGACCGAGATCGGCGGCTGATCCGCCCGCGCTCTCTCGCCGGGCGCCGCCGGCTTCGATCGCCGTCTGCCGTCCGGACGGCCGCATCGAGCCTCGCCTTGCAAAGCCATCGAATCCGGGAATGGAAATAGCCGCCGCCCTCGCGGCGCAGCGTCGATGAAAGTCCTTCGCAGTCTCGAGCGCGCTCGCGGAACGCTCCGCCGCTCCGTCGTCACCATCGGCAACTTCGACGGCGTCCATCGTGGTCATCAGGAAATCCTCGCGCGGGTTCGACGCGAGGCCGATGCGCGCGGGACCAGCGCCGTCGTGCTCACGTTCGACCCGCACCCGATTTCCGTCGTCCGGCCCGACGCTGCCCCCACCGCGATCATGACCCTGCGCGACCGGCTCGATGCGCTCGCGCGGGCCGGGGTGGATCTGGCCGTCGTGCAACGTTTCACCCCGGCTTTCGCGTCGATCGGCGCCGAGGAGTTCGTGCGTCGCTTCCTCGTCGAGATCCTCGACGCCGACCTGCTGCTGGTCGGCGACGACCTGAACTTCGGCCGGGACCGCGGGGGGAACGTCCCCATGCTCCAGGACGCCGGGAGCCGGCTCGGCTTCTCGGTCGAGGTCGTCCCGCCGGTTGATGTTGGCGGCGTCGTCGCGCGCTCGAGCGTGATCCGCGCGCTGGTCGCGGCGGGCGACGTCACCGCGGCCGAGCGGTTGCTCGGCCGCCCGCACTTCGTGCGCGGCCGGGTCGAGCACGGCGCCGGGCGCGGTCGGAACCTCGGGTTCGCGACCGCGAACCTGGATCCTCAGACTCCGCTGGCGCCCGGCGACGGTGTGTACGTCACCGTCGTGCGTCTCGGGCGCCGCCGCCTCGACAGCGTCACCTCCGTCGGCAGCACGCCGACCTTCGGCGGCACGCGCCGGGTCATCGAGGCGCACATCTTCGCAGAGCTCGGCGACCTGTACGGCAAGCCGCTCGTGCTCGAGTTCCTCGAGAAGATTCGCGACCAGAGGCGCTTCGACTCGCCGGAAGCGCTCGCGAGGCAGATCGGCCTGGACGTCGCGCACGCCCGCGCCGTTCTCGAGGCGCGGCGGCACGCATGACTTCGTTGCGGCGCACCGCATTTTCGGTTTCGGCGGAGGATGCGGGCGAGCGACTGGACGCGTGGCTGGCGCGCCAGCCGGACGCTCCGACCCGATCGCAGCTGAAGACCGCGGCGGACGACGAGCGGATCCGGATCGGAGGCAAGCCCGTGCGCGCCTCGCACCGGCTTCGGGCCGGCGAGACCGTCGAACTGCTCGAGCACGAGCCCGACGCGAACGCCGGCGAGGTCCTCGGCGAGGCGATCGCGCTCGACGTGCTGTACGAGGACTCCACGCTGCTTGCGGTGAACAAGCCCGCGGGCATGGTCGTGCACCCCGCGGTGGGCAACCGCACCGGGACCCTCGTGAACGCGCTGCTGCATCGCGACCCGACCCTGGCATGGCCGGGGCAGCCCGAGCGCGCCGGGATCGTCCATCGGCTCGACCGGGACACCTCGGGCGTGATCCTCGTCGCCAGGACCGTCCGGGCGCACGAGGCTCTGTCCAGGCAGTTCCGCGACCGCACGATTCGCAAGACGTACCTGGCGCTGGTGCACGGAACCGTTCGGGAACCCGGCCGCATCGAACTTCCGATCGGGCGGCATCCCACCGAGCGCAAGCGCATGAGCGTGACGGGAACGCCCGCGCGCGAGGCGATCAGCGACTTCCGGCCGCTCGAGCGGCTCGGAGCGTTCACGCTCCTCGAGGTCCGGCCGCGCACGGGGCGCACGCACCAGATCCGTGTGCACCTGGCCTCGAGCGGCTGGCCGATCGTCGGCGACCAGGTATACGGATCTCGCGTTCGTGGAGGGTTTCGTCGCCAGGCCCTGCACGCCTCGGCGATCGAGTTCGAACACCCCGAGGGCGGTCGGCACCTTCGCATCGAGGCGCCGCTGGCGACCGACTTCGAATCGTTGCTGGGGGAACTGAGGCGCGCCGTGCGCGGGCGTGACGAACTCGGAAACGGTGGTTGACACCCCGGGCACCTTCCATTAGCGTCAGGGCACACGGCACGGAAAGTCTTCCGTTCCCGCCCCTTCGGCACAGCGACTCCGCAGCCAGCGAAGCCTCGACCCTGAAGCAGGCGGTCTGTCCGGTCCATCCGATCGAAAGCGTGCGCCGATGCGCACCGAGCAGACGGCTCGGACCCGGGGAAGCCTTTTCGGCGCGTATGCCGACGAATCAGCGGCCACAGAGGCCGATCCTCGGCGGGTCCCATCTCCCACGTTCGGGAGATTCGGCGGCCCCCCGACCCAACCCAAATAAGCGAGTCCGATGCCAGAACGCGGCGGCGAAACTGCCAGAGACAGAAAGAGTGGGGATGAGCGCTCCGGTCGCGGTCACCGTGACGGAGGCAAGTCGCATGGTCGTGGCCGCGGTGGTGGCGGCGGCGGAGGCGGCAACCGTGGCGATCGCGGCGATCGCAACGACCACGGCAGGCTCCCCAAGGAAGACCTCGCGGCCGACGAGGCGCAGATCGCCGCGGCCGAGGCGTCCACGAGTCCGACCCTCGACCTGACCGAACTCAAGAAGAAGAGCGTCCGCGAGCTGGCCGACGTGGCCCGCGAGCTCGGCGTCGAAGGCGTCGCGGCGCTGCGAAAGCAGGAGCTGATCTTCAAGCTCCTCGAGGCGCAGACCGCCAAGAACGGAAACGTCTACGGCGAGGGCGTGCTCGAGATCCTGCCCGACGGCTTCGGCTTCCTGCGCGCCCCGGATTCGAACTACCTGCCGGGACCCGACGACATCTACATCTCGCCGAGCCAGGTGCGACGCTTCGGATTGCGAACCGGAGACGTGGTCTCCGGCCTGATCCGTTCGCCGAAAGAGGGCGAGCGGTACTTCGCGCTCCTCAAGGTTTCGGCGATCAACTACGACGCGCCCGAGCGCGTGCGGGACAAGGTCCTGTTCGACAACCTGACGCCGCTCTACCCGGAGGAGCCGCTGCGCCTGTCGCACGACCCGACCGAGTACACGACGCGGGTGATCGACCTGTTGGTGCCGATCGGAAAGGGGCAGCGCGCCCTGATCGTCGCGGCGCCGCGCACCGGAAAGACCGTGATGCTGCAGCACATCGCGCACGGCATCGCCGAGAACAACAAGGACGTCATCCTGATCGTGCTGCTGATCGACGAGCGGCCCGAGGAAGTCACCGACATGCAGCGCTCGGTCAAGGGCGAGGTCGTTTCCTCGACGTTCGACGAGCCGCCGACCCGCCACGTCCAGGTCGCCGAGATGGTGATCGAGAAGGCCAAGCGACTCGTCGAGCACGGGCGCGACGTGGTCATCCTGCTCGACTCGATCACGCGCCTGGCCCGCGCCTACAACGCGACGGTGCCT
>CAYYZO010000053.1:0-28961 GCA_964476185.1 uncultured Myxococcales bacterium | reverse complement strand
GTCGAGCGCCTTCTCGAGCGCGCGGTTCGGCCGGTAGCGCGGCTCGGTCATCTTGAACAGCATCGACAGGAAGTTGCCGGCGTAGCTGAGCTCGTTGTCGGGCTGCACGTACGGCAGGCCGAGCGAGGAACGGTACGCGTAGGCCGCGATCGTCGGCATCTTGCCGATCAGGCGCCGCGCCTGCAGGCGGCGCGACTCGATGTCGTGGATGTCCTTTGCGTCGGGGTAGAACGTCGAGAGCGCCGCGACCGTGCCGACGAGGATCCCCATCGGGTGCGCGTCGTAGCGGAAGCCCTCCATGAAGCTCTTGGTCTTCTCGTGGAGCATCGTGTGCATGGTGATGTTGTACGTCCATGCATCGAGGTGCTCCTGGTTCGGCAGCTCGCCCTTGACGATCAGGTACGCGGTCTCGAGGAAGGTGCTCTTCTCGGCGAGCTGCTCGATCGGGTAGCCGCGGTAGCGCAGGATCCCCTTGTCGCCGTCGATGAAGGTGATCGCGCTGCGCACGCTCGCCGTGTTCGTGAGCGCCGGGTCGTACGTCATCAGCCCGAAATCGTCGGGGCCGGTCTTGATCTGGCGCAGGTCGAGGGCGCGGATGGTGCCGTCTTCGATCGGCAGCTCGTAGGTTTTTCCGGTGCGGTTGTCGGTGATGGTCAGCGAGTCGTTCGCCATCGGACAGCTCCTTTCTGGGCCTCTCTCTCTTGGCGGAGGACCCTATCAGGGAGGCGGTCCCGTTCAATCGCGGCGGAACGTGCACGCGCGCGGAAAACCACGGGTTTTCGGTGGGTAACGCACCGCGGCCGACGCGCGGGCGTCCGGCGGGGCCGCTAGTCGGACCCGGGGGCCGGCACCAGCAGGCCCGACGTCAGGACCTCGACGAGGGTGTCGGCGTACGCCTCGACGTGCACGTCGTCGGTCGGGTCGATGCCCCAGAGCAGGCCGATCAGCGGAGCGCCGTCGAAGAAGTGCGGCAGCGCGCCGAGGAACACGAAGATCAGCGACTCGAGCGACAGGTCCTTGACGATGCCCGCGTCCCGGCCGCTGCGGAACGTCTGCTCGACGCGTCGGACGAGCGGGCGCAGGTGCTTCTCGGTCATCCATTCGAGGCGCGGCCCGGGAACCGCGGACTCGGCGATGATCAGCCGGCTCACCTCCGGGTGCTTCGCGCTGAAGCGCACGAAGCGCCGGGCGATCTCGCGCAGCCGCTCGCGCGGATCGGCGGCGTGCGACGTGTCGTCCATGTCGCCGAGCAGGCCGGTCATCTGGCTGAACGCAAGCTCGACGGCGGCGCGCCACAGCGCTTCCTTCGAGCCGAAATGGTAGTGGATCAGCGGCTGCGTCACGCCGATGCGGCGCGCCACGGAGGCGGTCGTCGCCCCCTCGTAGCCGTGCTTGGCGAACTCGACGAGCGAGGCGTCGAGGATGCGTTCGCGGGAAATCTTCGAGGTTCGGCCGCGGCGTCGCGTGGGCGTTTCCGGCATGGGGTCCCTGGCCCGGGACGCATGCCGGGTGCATGGCCGGGACGCGGTCGATCTCGGAGAAAGATCCACTCGAGGCCCGGCGAACGATTCAGCCACCACAGGCTGGGCAAGATTTCCAGAAGACGCAATAAGGGGAGTGGTGATTTTCGTCCCCAGGAAGTTCGTTGGTCACCGGGGTCGGATCGGTTACCTTGGCCGCGATGCGTTTCCCGCGGGCCTTTCCCGGGCCGCCTGACCTGTTGCGATCGAGGCTCCGGCCGCTGGTCGCGGCGGGGCTGGCCGGCACGTTCGCTGCGTTCGCGGCGACAGCGTCGGCCCAGGTCCCCGTCTTTTCCCCGCCGGTCGCCGTCGACCCGGCGGTTCGCACCGACCGCCACAGCGACGAACTGCCGCGAGTCGCGTCGGGCGTCGGAGGCGTCTGGGTGGTGGTCTGGCAGGTCGTCGGCGCCGGCGACCTCGGGCTCGGTCGCGACGTGGACGTGCTCTGGTCGCGTTCGGTGGACGATGGCGAGCACTGGAGCGCGCCGAGGCCCCTCGTCGAGAGCTTCCGCGACGATCGCGCCGAGGATCGCCAGCCGGCGATCGCGACGGACGGCGACGGCGCCTGGATCGTGGTGTGGACTTCGACCCGCGACCTCGGCGAGGCCGGCCGCCGCGACCGCGACATCCACTACAGCGTCTCGACCGACAACGCGCTGACCTGGAGCCCGGCCCGGCCGCTCAACTCGAACGCTTCGCAGGACTGGGGCGACGACGAGAGCCCGGACATCGCCACCGATGGCCGGGGCCGCTGGGTGGTCGTCTGGCAGTCGGCCGATTCGCTCGGCAACACGAAGGGCGGCGACCGCGACATCCTGTTCGCGACTTCGACCGACGACGGGGCGAACTGGAGCGCGCCGGACGTCGTGGACGCTGCCGCGCGCAGCGACGGCGCGTTCGACACGTCGCCGCGGGTGGCGGCGGGCGCTCCCGGCACGTGGCTCGTCGCCTGGTCGAGCGGCAGCGCGACCGAAGACCGGGTCGGCTTCCAGCGCGGCGTGCTGCTGGCGCGTTCCGGGGACGGCACGTCGAGCTGGAGCCCCGCGCAGTCGCTGTCCGGTTCGAGCGAAGACGACCGGCCGGACTGGGGGCCACGCCTCGCCGGCAACCGCCAGGGCGCGTGGATCTGCGCCTGGTCCTCCTCGGACGACCTCGGCAAGACGATCGGCCGGGACCGCGACGTGCTGGTCGTGCGCTCGAGCGACGACGGCCGGACCTGGACGACGCGCGTCGCGCTCGACCGCGACGCCGGCGAGGACTCGGGGGACGACGAGACCCCGGAGCTCGCGGTGGACGACGCGGGAAACTGGGTGGCGGTGTGGACGTCGTGGGACCGGCGCGGCGCGGCGCGCGGCGCCGACGCCGACCTGCTCGTCGCGATGTCGCGCGACAGCGGCGCGAGCTGGACGCATCCGTACATCCTCAACACGAACGCGAACACGGACCACGGCGAGGACACGACGCCGTCGCTCGCGACCGACGGCCGGGGCGTGTGGCTGACGGCGTGGGCGTCGACCGAGACCTTCGGGGAAGTGCTCGGCCGCGACCGCGACGTGTTCGTCGCGACGGGTCGCTTCGGCTTCGAACTCGTCGGTCCCCCCGAACCCCCGCGGCAGCCCTGAGGATCGGCAAGCGCTCGATGCCCGGCGTTCGGGCGGCGCGCTACGGCGTGACGATCGCGAATTGTCCGTCGGGCCGGTCGAGCAGCGAGAAGAACGACAGCAGGTCGAGGCGGCTGCCCTCGACCGAGAGGTCGTCCGAGAAGATCATCTCGCGCAGGCCCGCCTGGCCGGTCGAGAGCCGCGCGAGGAAGTCGCGCGTCAGTCGCACCGTGGCGTTCGCGCCCGGGTCGGCGTCGGCGCGACGATGGTGCAGCACCGAGTTCGAAAGCTCGACGACGTGCGTCTCGTCGAGGTCCGTGAACACGAAGTTGAAGACGAGCCTCTTGCCCTCGGCGTCGGGGCCGAGCACGCGCGTGGCCATCGCGTCGAAGAACCGCGCGGCCGGCAGGTGCAGCAGCAGCGCGGCCGCGGCGGCCGGGGTCAGCGGCGGCGGCTGCATCCCGTGCCGCAGTTCGTAGGCGGCTGAAAGGTACACGTCGCGCCACGGCCCGGACTCGGCCTGGTAGCCGAGCTGGTCGCAGGTGCGCGCGAGCAGCTCGCGCGCCTCGTCGTTCGAGGGCTCGGCGAACACGAGGTGGTTCAGCAGCATCGAGGTCCAGCGGTAGTCGCCGCGGTCGAAGGCCTCGCGCGCCCGCGCGAGCACGCCGGACGCCCCGCCCATCGCCTCCACGTAGCGCACGGCGGCCTCCTGCGGGGGCAGCGGGTCGAGGTTGGCGGGATTCCCGTCGTACCAGCCGAAGTAGGCCTGGTAGACGGCCTTCGCGTTGTGGCGCACGGTGCCGTAGTAGTCGCGCACCGCGAACACCGTCCGAAGCGACCCGGGCATCTCCAGCTGCTCGGCGATTTCCTCCGGGCCGAACCCGCGGTTCGCCAATCGCAGCACCTGGTCGTGGATGTACTTGTACGCGTCGCGCTGCCGCTCGAGGTACGCGATCGATCGTTCATGCCCGAACGTCGGCCAGTGGTGGCTGCCGAAGACGACCTCGACGTCGGGGAAGAGCCGGATCGCCTCGTCGATGTATCCGCTCCATCGGAGCGCGTCGCGGACCTTCGCGCCGCGCAGCGTGTAGAGGTTGTGCAGGTTGTGCGAGACGACTTCCGCGCCGCAGAACGCCCGCGCGTGCGGCAGGTAGAAGGTGAGCTCCGCGGGCGCCTCGGACGAAGGCGCGTTCTGGAAGCGGAAGGCGACGCCGTCGATCTCCACGTCCTCGGGCGTCGACGAGACGAGCCGGGTCGGCTCGAGGATCGAGATCGGGCCGATGGCGGGCGCCTTGCCGAGGCCCGTGTCGACGTGCCCGCGTTCCGAACGGGCGAGCGCGCTGCCGTACATGAAGCCGGCGCGCCGGCCCATCGCGACGCCGGCCAGCACGTTCTCGCTGGTGGCTTCCTCGAGGAAACCCTCGGGAGCGACGACGAGCAGCGACTTCGCGTCCGTGTGCGGGTCCTCGACGACGGCCTCGGCGCCGCCGAAGTGGTCGACGTGGCTGTGCGTGAACACGACGGCGGTGATCGGGTCGGCGCCGAGATGCCGGCGCGCGAGCGCGAGCGCGGCGGCGGCGGTGGGCTTCGTCGTCAGCGGGTCGACGACGATCCATCCGCGGCGACCGCGCACGAGCGTCATGTTCGCGAGGTCGTACCCGCGCACCTGCCAGATGCCGGTGGCCACCTCGAAGAGGCCGTGGATCCCGTTCAGCTTCGCCTGCCGCCACAGGCTCGGGTTCACGCTGGCCGGCGCTTCGCCTTCGACGAACCCGTAGTCGGCGGGTCGCCAGACGACGCTGCCATCGGGCGCGACGATCTCGAGTCCGGGCTCGGACGCGACGAGGCCGCGACGCGCGTCCTCGAAGTCGCCGGCGTCCTCGAGAGGGAGGGAATCCGCGACGGCGGCGTTGGCCTTCGCGGTGTGAGGAGTCGGTGCGCTGTGCCCCCGGCCGTCGGCGCTCTCGCCTCCCGCCGGCGGCAGCGAGGTCTCGTTCCCGCATCCCGGCGCGAGGAGCCAGGCATGAGCACCGAGGGCGAGCGACAGAAGCAGTCGCGAGCGAGCGGGAACCGGCCGGAGAGGTCGAACGGGCATGGACGGGCCTCCTCGGGGAGTTCGACGGTTATGTCGCACCGTGGAGCGACATTCCAGCCGTCGGCGGGGTGCACGAACGCGTTTGTGGCTTATGAAGATGTCGGCTCTAGTGCCGTCGCCGTTGCGGAAACTGCCGGTCGTGCCTTGCCGGTGCGCCTCACGGCGAAAAGGAGAGGGGACCATGGAGAAGGGACCGTGGAGATGATGGGCGAATCGCTGAGGGCCTTCCTGCTCGGCACCGGCGTCGACCACCGCGCCGAGCCGGAGTTGGCGAAGCTCCTGCTCGAGCTCGCCAGGGCCGCGCGCTCGATCGCCGGCGAGGTCAACCGCGCCGGGCTGGCCGGCATCCTCGGCCGCACCGACCATCAGAACGTGCACGGCGAGACCGTCCAGAAGCTCGACGTCTACGCGAACGACCTCCTCATCCAGCGCCTGCGCGACTCCGGTTGCGTCTGCGGCATGGCGTCCGAGGAGTGCGAGGACATCATCGCCCCTTCCAGGATCGGCGAGAAGGCGCCGTACCTCGTCTACTTCGATCCGCTTGACGGTTCGTCGAACATCGACGTCAACGTCAGCATCGGCACGATCTTCGGCGTCTATCGCCGCAAGAGCGCGTCGGGGCCGGCGACGCTCGACGACTTCCTCCAGACGGGACGCAACCAGGTCGCGGCCGGCTACTTCCTGTACGGCAGCAGCACGATGCTGGTCCTGTCGATCGGCAACGGCGTGCACGGATTCACGCTCGACCCCTCGAGCGGCGAGTTCCGGCTGTCGCACGAGGACATCCGCACGCCGGCGCGCGGGAAGATCTACAGTTGCAACGAGGGCAACGTCTCGGCCTGGGACGAGCCGACCCGAAGGTACGTGGAGGCCCTCAAGCAGCCGGGCTCCGGGCCGGATCGGCCGTACACGTCGCGGTACGTCGGGTCGTTCGTCGCCGACTTCCATCGCAACCTGATCAAGGGCGGGGTGTTCCTGTACCCGGCGGACGCGAGCCGACCGGGCGTCGCCCCGAAGGGCAAGCTGCGGCTCATGTACGAGTGCAACCCGACGGCGTGGCTGCAGGAGAAGGCCGGCGGCCGGGCCGTCGATGCCGAGGCGTCCGTGCTCGACATCGTGCCGACCGGAATTCACCATCGCGTGCCGCTCGTGATCGGCAGCCGCGAGGACGTCGAGGAGTACGTCGCGCTCCGGCGCGCGAACGCCTCGGCCTGACGCCGCCCCGGCGCCCGGCGGGCGGCGCACTGCGCGCGAACGGCGCGCTCGCCGATGCCGGACGGACGGACGCGCGAGGACGAGGGACGACCAGCATGCCGCAAGCAGGATTCTGGCCCGTCGGCGGCTACACGATCTCGTTTCGCCGGGACGGGAACTGGTATGCGGACGACGAGCGCATCCGCAATCCCCGCATCCAGCTGCTGTTCTCGCAGAGCATCCGTCCGGACGACCGCGACGGCGCGCCGGATCTCCCGCGCTACACGGGCTGGCTGCTCGATGTCGGCGTCGATCGCCAGAGCGTCTCCGTCGAAGACACTCCGCTCGTGGTGGCCGGCATCGACGGCGATCCCGACACGGGATTCTTCGTTCGCACCAACGACGGGGAGTCCGGCCCCCTCGACTGCTCGACGCTCGAGATCGGCGACGCCGACGTCCTCTACTGCACGGTCGACCGCGGCGAGCGCGGACGACTGCGCGCCCGCTTCCTGAGACCGGCGTATTATTTCCTCGCGCAGCACGTCGAGGCCGAGGACGGCCGGCCGGTGCTGCGGTCGCAGGGGCGCGCCTGGCGCCTGGACCGGGCGGGCTGAGTCCGTGCGGATCGTGCTGCTCGAACCGGAGATCCCGCAGAACACGGGATCGATCGCGAGGCTGGCCGCGGCGACCCAGACCTCGCTCGACCTCGTGAAGCCGCTCGGCTTCTCGCTCGAGGACCGGTACCTCAAGCGCGCCGGCCTCGACTACTGGCCGTGGGTGGACCTGACCGTGCACGACAGCTGGCAGGCGTACCTCGCGGCCCCGCATCGCGGCCGCCTGATCGGCTTCTCGGCGCGCTCGACCGCGTCGTACACGCGCTGCGAGTTCGGACCCGACGATCGCCTGCTGTTCGGCAAGGAGACGGTGGGGCTCGGCCCCGAGGTGATCCGGATGCTCGGCGACGACGTCTTCACGATCCCGATGGCCAGCCCGAACGTCCGCAGCCTGAACGTCTCGAACGCCGTCTCGATCGTGGTGTACGAGGCGCGCCGCCAGCTCGGCCTGGTCTGAGCCGCCGGGGTCGGGCCCCGTGGCCGGTGCATTCCCGGCCCGGATGCGCCCGCTGCGAGGCGACCCGTTCGATCGATCGTCTATACTGCCGGCCATGCCCGAGCCTCGTTCCGTCGTGAGGGCGCCCCGCGGGCGCGCTCCCCGTCGCCGTCTGCTCGCCCTGGCGATGCTGCCCGTGGTCGCCGCCGGCGCCGCGCGCGCCGCCGACGACCCTTTCGCAGGACGCTCGCGCTACGGCGCGCCGTCGGCCGCCGCCAAGGCCCGGCCGGCGGAAGGACGCTGCGGCGAGCCGCGCGGCATCAGCATCTACGCGTTCCCGGAGCGGCCGATCGAGGGAGGCACGGTTCGCTTCGTCGCCGTCAGCGAGACGCCGCGCGAGGCGCGGATGAAGATCGAGGCGCCGAACGGCGGGTACGTCTTCAGCGAAGGCCAGCGTCGCGGCGGGCCGCCGTACTCGTGGTACGTGGAAGTCACCGGCGTGAAGCCCGGCACCTACGGCGCGCGCCTGCTCGTCGCGGGCGACGAGGCCGCGTGCGTGACCGCCGAGGTCGAGGCCGAGGGCCCGCCGCCGCGCCCGCGTTCGTCGACTTCGCTGTGGCCGATCGAGCGCGTCTGGGACCGCGACACCGAGAACCTCTACTCGGCGTGGGTCGAGAAGCTCTTCGACGACCCGATCGACGCGTCGCCGAGCTGGAAGTCGCTGCACGAGATCACGCGCGACACCTCCCGCAACTTCCTGCACGACTCGCTCGGGCTCGGCGAGGATTCCGAGGGCGGCATCACGCTCGAGCCCGACTGCGCGGACCTGCCCTACTTCCTGCGCGCGTACTTCGCCTGGAAGATGCGCCTGCCGTTCGTGTACTCGAAGTGCTACTCGGGCGGGCAGGGAGCGCCGGTCTGCCGCGAGTCCAAGTCGAACCTCGAGCCGGCGCCGGCCGGCAAGGAAACGCTCTCGGTGCTGCAGCGCTTCTTCGCGCGCAGCGTGGCGGATTCGGCGCACTCGGCCACCGGCCGCACGGCGGCCGACGACGACCGCACCGACTTCTACCCGATCCGGATCGGCCCCGACACGCTGCGCCCGGGCGTCGTGTTCATCGATCCCTACGGGCACGTGCTCGTCGTCGCCCGCCGCGTCGACCAGACGCGCACCGCGAGCGGGCAGCTGCTCGCGGTGGACGCGCAGCCGGACGGGACGGTCGCGCGCAAGCGCTTCTGGCGGGGGAACTTCCTGTTCGCGCTGAACGAGGACGGCAGCGCGCCCGGCTTCAAGCGCTTCCGGCCCGTCGTGCCCGCCGGTGACGGCGTGCGCACGCTCGACAACGCCGAGATCCTCGCGCACCGCGCCTACGGCGACTGGTCGACCGAGCAGTACGACCGCGGCGTCGAGGGGTTCTACGACCTCGTGGACGCGGCGCTGTCGCCCGCGAAGCGTTCGCCGCGCCAGGTCCTGCTCGAGGTCGTGGATTCGCTCGAGCAGCAGGTCCAGCAGCGCGTCGCTTCGGTGCAGGGCGGCGAGGAGTACGTGAACCGCGCGGGCGCGACCGTGGCGATGCCGCCCGGCGCGGCGATCTTCCAGACGGTCGGCGCGTGGGAAGACTGGGCGACGCCGTCGCGCGACCTGCGGTTGCTGATCGCGATCGACGTGGTGCGCGGGTATCCCGAGTGGGTCGCGCGCAACCCGGGAAGGTTCCTGATCGAGCGCGGCCGCAGCGCCGCGTCCGTTCGCAGCGAGCTCGAATCGATCCTGCGCGACGAACTCGACCGCCGGACCTTCCTCTACATCCGCAGCGACGGCTCGCCGTGGACGCTGCGGCTGGCCGACGTGATCGACCGGGCCGAAGCCCTCGAGATGGCCTACAACCCGAACGACTGCATCGAGACGCGCTGGGGGGCGCCGGCCGACGGCATCGAGTCGAGCACCTGTCACCGCGAGGCGCCGGCCGCGCAGCGGCGGCAGATGGAGTCGGTGCGCGACTGGTTCCGGACCCGCTCGCGGCCGTCGACCTGACCCGGCTTCGCCGCCGGTCAGTCCGCGTAGCCGAGCGCCCGAAGCTCCCGCCTCTGCGTCCGCCGTTCGCGCCCGGCTTCCGGATCGAGCCGCGCGTCTTCCGTGCGCCGCCGCGCGCCTTTTCCCCGCCGCGACGCGAATCGGGCCGGATGTTCGTCCGCCCACGTCGCGAGCCGCGAGAGCATCGCCCGGCGCAGCGGCGCGTCGTCGACCGCGTGCTGTTCGCCGCGATCGGCGACGGCGTCGAACAGCGCGTTCCCTCCGCGCGACGTCCATTCGACGAGCCTGTGCGAGCCGGTCGTCAGCGCGCGCACGCGGCCGTCGCCCTTCTTCTCGGCGTTGCGCTCGGTCTCGCTGACGATCGGCGCGTCCGGCACCGGCCCGCCGAGCGCGGCCTCCGCGAGCGACGGCCCCGGAAAAGGGTGGTCCTCGATGCCGAGCAGGTCCATCAGGGTCGGCGCGATCGTCACGGACGCCGCCACCGGATCCCGCACGCGCCGCGCGGCGAGCTGCGGCGCGACGAGGACGAGGGGGACGTGGACCGACTCGCGATGGACGGTCGCGATGTGGAAGCAGCGCCCGTGCTCGAGGAACTCCTCGCCGTGGTCGGACACGAGCACGAGGATCGTGCGCGGGAGCAGGTCGCGCGCCTCGAGTTCCCGCACGATCGCGCCCACGGAGCGGTCGGCGCGGTGCACGGCGCCGTCGTACTCGTCCAGGAACGGCTGCACGCGCGAGACGGGCCCCCCGGCGCTGCACGTCGCGCCGAGCGATCCCGCGGGCCTCGCGGTCGCGAGCCCGACGGCCTGCCGGTCGACGGGCTCGTTGCGGTACGGCGAGTGGGCGTCGTAGCCGTGCAGGAACAGGAAGAACCTGCCGCGGCGCTCCCGGTCGAGCCAGCGGCGCGTGTCCTCGAGGTTGTCGGCGAAGGTCTTGCCGCTCGTGCGGTACGTGTCGAACCCGCGGTCGAAGCCGTAAACGGCCGCGAGATTCACGCCGCCGGTGAAGGCGGCGGTCTGGAAGCCGTGCTCGCGCAGGACCCCGGCCAGCGTGGGCACCGAGTCCTCGAGGCGGCGCGCGTCGCGCAGCGCGACGAAGCCGTGCTCGCGCGGATGCAGGCCGGTGAAGATCGACATGTGGGCGGGACGCGTCCACGACGACTGCGAGATCGCGTTCTCGAACAGCACCCCGCGCGCGGCGAGCGCGTCGATCTCGGGCGTCGTCGGACGGTGATGGCCGAGCGCGCCGACGTGGTCAGCCCGCAGCGTGTCGACCGAGACGAGGACGACGTTGCAGTCCGCGCACGCGGCGACGGGCGGGCGACCGTTCTCGCATCCGGCCGCGAACGCGGCGGCGACGACGACCGCGGCGAAGCGAACGTACATGGCGAATCCCTATAGCCCGGCCGCGGTCGGGCGGCCACGGGCGCACCGGCGCCCGCGGTCTTTTCTTGTCGCGGTCGCCCGCGTATAGCCGGGACCATGAGCAAGCCCTGGTCGTTCTACGCCGCTCCGATGTCGTACTTCTCCGCGAAGGTGCGCCCGGCCCTGCAGTACAAGAAGATCGAGTTCGCCGAGATCTGGCCGACGCGCGAGGTCCAGAAGGAGATCGTCGCGAAGATCGGCGTGCGGTTCATCCCCGTGATCCAGACCGACGCGGGCGAGTGGATGCAGGACAGCCCGCGCATCCTCGAGCGGCTCGAGGACCTGCGGCCGTTCCCGGCGATCTTCCCCGAGGATCCGGCCGTGCGGATCGTCGCCGAGCTGTTCCAGGACTTCTGCGACGACGTCCTCGTCGCCCAGGCGCTGCACTGGCGCTGGAGTTTCCCGGAGCAGAGGGAGTGGGTCGAGAGCGACTGGGAAGCCGTGTTCGGCTCGCTCGCGACGAAGCTCGCCGGCCAGATGTCGGGCGCGCTGCCGTTCGTCGGCGTGACCGAGAAGACCCGGCCGGCCGCCGAGAAGTGGTTCCACGGCTTCCTCGACCTCCTGCAGGCGCATTTCGGCGAGAGCCGCTACGTGCTCGGCGACGCGATCACGATCGCCGACTACGCGTTGTTCGGACCGATGTTCGCGCATTTCGCGAGGGACCCGGTGCCGGCGCGGCTCGTGCGCGAGCGCGCCCCGCTCGTGATGGCGTGGCTGCACGAGGTCAGCGCCGCCGGGCCTCCTGCGCCGTGGGCGGGACCGCCGGAAGTGAAGCCGACGCTCGTGCCGCTGCTCGCCGAGATCGGCAGGGTCTTCGTGCCGCAGGTGCTCGCGGTCGGGGCGTTCGTCGCGGAGGCGACCGGCGGCCTGCCGGCCGGCGAGGAAGCGCCGCGCGTGCTCGGCCTCTTCGAGCAGGACGTGTTCGGCGTGCCCGAGCAGCGCGTGGCCAGCGCGTACCCGGTCTGGCGCCACCAGCGCACGGCGGCGCGCTACGCCGCCCTGTCGGGCGGGGAGAAGGCCGTCGTCGACGAGATCCTGGCCGGCACGGGGGTGCTGCCGTACCTGCAGACGATGCCGGCGGCGCGGCTGGTCATGGACGGCTTCCAGTTGCGGATCGCGCCGGAGGACGAGCCGAGGCGCGCCGGCGCGCGCGTCTGATCGCGGAACTCGTAGCGGAGTTCGACCCGAAGATGTACGAAGGCCAATCCCGAAGGAGCAACGGAGTCCCCATGAAAACTTTCACCAGTCCGATTCTTTCCTTTCTCGCGGTTTCGCTCGTCGTGACGCTGGCGTCCGGCTGCTCGACGACGAAAGTCACGCCGGATGCATCGAACCAGGGCGGCGCCCGCATAGCGAAGCCCGAGCGCATCGTCGTCTTCCCGTTCGCCGCGACGACGGCCGACCTCTCGCCGCAGGATCAGGGAAACTACAGCGAGCCGTCGACGCCGCCGTCGGCCGAGGAACTCCAGAAGGGCCGTGAGCTCGGCCAGAAGGTGGCCGAGCGCCTCGTCGAGAAGATCAACGACATGGGCATGACCGCCGTCGTCGGCACGTCGTACATGCCGGCGCGGGTCGGCGACATCCTGATTCGCGGCCACTTCGAATCGATCGACGAGGGCAGCGCGACGAAACGCATCGTCATCGGGTTCGGGTCGGGCAACGCGGATCTGAAGACCGTCGTGTCCGCCTACGAGGTGACGCCCGCCGGGCCACGCCGGATCGGCGGCGGGTCGGTCGACTCGACCGGCGGGAAGGGCCCCGGCCTGCTCGTGCCGGCGATCGTGACGGTGGCGACCGCGAATCCGATCGGGCTCGTCGTGTCCGGCGCCGTGAAGGCCGAAGGCCAGATCAGCGGGCGCACGACGATCGACGGGGCCGCCAATCGCACGGCCGACGCGATCGCGGAGCGGCTGGAGAAGCGGTTCAAGGACGAGGGCTGGATCTGACGACCGCGCGGGCGGCGCGTCCCGAGCGCCGCCCGCGCAGTCGCGCAGCCAGCAGCAACCACGGCGGAAGGGTCGCGAGGACCGCCGGCACGTTCACCATCGCGATGTTGAACAGGCCGTCGTGCGCGAGGCCGTATCCGCTGTCGATGGAGAACCACGCCAGGATCGAGACGGCGCCGGCAAGCGCGGACCGCAGGCGGTCCGGTTCGTGCCGCGCGAGGGCCGCCAGCATCGCGAACTGGGCGATGGTGCACCCGCCGATCGGTCCGAAGAAGAACAGCGCGAGCTGCCGCGCCGGTTCCGTGATCGGAGCGCCGCCGTAGTGCGAAGCCTCGAGCGCCGTGAACCACGTCCCGAACAGCGGGGTCGCTCCTCCGATCGCGATCGCGACGCCGGTCGACGCGCCGAAGACGGACGTCCAGAAGCAGGCCCTGGCCAGGCCCGAGGCCTCCGGCCGCGAAGGCCCGGTCGCCGCGAAGCCGCGCCAGCCGATCGCGAGGGGAACGCCCACGAGCACGATCGGCATCAGGTTGATCATCGCGACGTTGAAGGCCGCGCCGAGCGCCAGCGACGCGGCGGAATCCACCAGGAACCAGGCGGCGAGTCCCGCCAACGTGGCACGGCGCGCCCAGGCGCGGCCTTCGGCGAGCGGGCCGCGGGCGATCATCGCGTGCACGATCCACTTGCCGGCGATCGAACCGCCGGTGATCCCGAGCATGAGCCCGAGCAGCCCGGCGTCGGTTTCGGGAATGGCAGGGGCGCCGTACGCCCAGGCGAAGAGCGTCTGCCGCCACGGCGAGAACGCGCGGGTGGAGGCCGCGACCGGCAGGGCCAGTCCCAGCAGGGCGAAGGCCCAGGAGACGGATTCGATCCAGCGGGCCGTGGCTCGTGCAGTCACCGAACGGGGGAGGGAGGACCTGCCGCCGCCCCGCGCGACCGGCGCGCGGGGCGGCGGCAGATCCGGTCAGAAGCGGTATGTCGCCCCGAGCGAGATCGTGAACATGTCGAGATCCTGCGCGTCGCCGGTCGGCAGCACGTAGGCGATCTCCGGTCCGAGCGCGATGTGCTCGGTCACGTAGGCGTCCAGGCCGGCGCCGAAGCGAAGCGCGAAGTCGTCGCCGACGTGCGCCGCGCCCGGGTTGTTGCCCGCCGAGCCGTTGGCCGCGAGGTAACCCATGCCGACGAGCGCGTAGGGCTGGACGCACCCGGTCAGGATGTAGCCCTTCACGTTGCCGCTCAGCATCCAGGCGTCGATGAAGCCCTTGTCGAGGTCGAACTCGTTCAGCCAGTCGTAGCGCAGCTCGAGCGCGATGTTCGGGTGCAGCCGCCATCCGCCGTTCAGGTGGAAGCCGAAGCTGTTGTCCGTGCGCACGCCGGTGTTGGCGACGGCGTCGTCGAACAGCTCGACCGCGTAGAGCGCGCCGAGGCCGACGTAGGGGCCGGTGCGCGCGTAGTCCACGCTCTCGACGACCTCGGGGGCCGGGGCGGGCGCCGCCGCGGGTGTTTCCTCCGCGTCGACGGGTTCGCCGTACGCTCCGGCCGATGCATTCGACGCGCCGAGTGCCAATGCCAGCGCGCAGACAGTCGTGAGAAGTTCCTTGCGCATGTCGTGTTCTCCTTGTCCGGGGAGCGAGCGCGGTCGTCCGCTCGTTGCAGTGCGTGGTTGGGGAACGGACCGGGGAGCCCCGGTCCCGGCTTCGCCGTCGTGCTTGCCGCGGGCGTCGCACGGGAGCGAAACGCCGATCGCCCGAACCGCGCCGGACGGGAAGCCGTCCGGCGCGATTCGGGCGATCGGGAAGGGTGGATCAGAACTTGTACTGCAGGCCCAGCGCGAGCGTGATCATGTCGAGGTCGCTCGCGTCGCCGACCGGCAGCACGTACGCGACTTCCGGGCCCATGGCCACGTTCTCGGTGATGTTCGCGTCGAGGCCGAGGCCGAAGCGCATCGCGAAGTCGTCGCCCGCGATCGCGTCGCCCTGGTCCACGCCCGGCGAGTTCAGGTCGAGGTAGCCCATCCCGAAGACCGCGTACGGCTGGTAGCGGCCGGTCGTGAAGTAGCCCTTCACGTTGCCGGTGAGCATCCAGCCCTCGAGGCGCCCCGGACCCGGGTCCGTCTCGAACCCGAGGAAGTGCTCGTAGCGCAGTTCCACCGCGACGTTCGGGTGCACGCGGTAACCGCCGCGCACGTGGAAGCCGCCGCTGTTGTCGACGCTGTCCCGGGTGAAGCCGGGAGCGCTCGCGACCGAGCCGAAGTTGTTGATCGCGAAGTTGCCGCCGACGCCCAGGTAGGGGCCGGTGCGCGCGTAGTCCGGCTCTTCCTCGATGACCATCGGGGCGGGGGCCGGCGGAGCGACAGGGGCCTCTTCGGGTTCGACGGGCTCGCCGTAGGCCCCGGCGAACGCATTGCCGGCGCCGACCAGAAGGCCGAGCGCGCAGACGGACATCAGAAGTTCTTTCCGCATTTTCCTATCTCCTTGGCGTGAATCGGGGAGTCGCACGCGGGCCGTTGCCGCTCGTCCCGGGTCCCGGGATACCGACTCTGCCGAGAGGGGGTCCCACCACCTCCGCTGCACCTCCACCGTCGCGCCACGATTGTAGCCATGAGGGGGATAAGGGGGCAAACGTCGCACCGCGTCACGGGGCCGGCGCAGCTCGAATGGTACGATCCGGACCGCCCTTCCCCGGCACCGCCGTGGTTACGCCTCGAGGCGGTCGGGCGGAGGTCGCGAGCCGAGTCGGCCGCCGTCTCCGCCCAGTGGACGCGAGGAGCCCGGGAACCATCCTCGTAAGCGAAGGGGTGGCCAGGAACCTCTCGAGCACCACGCTGCGCGACGACGTCCAAGCCTTCATCTTCGACAAGAAGGGCCTGATGGCCGGCCTCGGCATCCAGGGAACCAGGATCACGAAGATTTCGAAGCAGGCGACTTCGTCGTAGCCGGCTTCGGCGCCGGACCGGGGGCGTCCGTGACGGCGGCCCCCGCCTTGCCGGCGTGCTCGATCATGATGCGGCGGACCTCGGCGATCGTGCCCGGCACGGCCTGCGCCGAATGGTACGAGCGCACCACCTTCTCCGACTCGACGCCGTCGATGTGCGCGCTCGTGTACTCGACGACGCCGTCGTTGCACTGCCGGTAGTCTTCGTCCGTGCACTGCACGGCGATGATCGAGTGCGCCGTCACCCGTTCGTCCACGGGCATCGAGACCAGCGTCTTCAGGAAACTGTTGCCGGGGGTCATGTTGTCGACGGCGTTCACGCGCTGGACGTTCTGGAGGTTGCCGAGATCGGGGTTCAGCGTGAGCACCGTCATGGTGGCCTTCGTCACGGTGGCGGGCAGGCTGACGACCCGCGTGATGATGCTGCGCACCCAGCCGCTCGCCGCGCGGTAGCTGCCGCGGTGCGGGGTGCAGAGGAAGATCACCCGCTTCACGAACGGCAACGGCTCGACGTAGAAGATGGCCCGCATGAACTCGCGGTCCTCGTCGTCGAGCCGCACCTTGTCGATCGGCTTGTCCGAGAGGTTCCTCCAGAACGCGTCGCCGCTGTGCACGGCGGTCATCTTGGTGAGCAACCCGCCCTGGCTGTGGCCGATCACGACCATGTTCTGCAGCCCCGGGTCGGCGCCTTCCGGATCGAGCCGCTGCACGGTTTCCAGCAGCGCCTTCCGCAGCAGGTACGACGAATAGATGATCGGGCTGCCGGAGTTGTACGAGAAGAACCAGGGCTCGTAGGTCGAGTTCAGCTGCGGGTCGTTGTCGAGCTGGTTGACCATCTCGGCCCAGCGCGCCGGACTCGATCCGGTGCCGTGCACGAACACGATCGGGATGCGCCCGCGCACGTGCGGCCGCAGCGAGACGAGGCGCCCCTTGTCCTGCAGCTGCAGCACGGTCCCGAGGAACGCGAGGATCTCCTGCTTGATGACCGGCTGCTCGGCGACCATCGCCGCGAGGACCGCGGTCGGTTCCTTCTCGAGCGGGACGTCGCGGCCGTCGATCCGGACGGTTTCCTGCCTCGGGTCGGTGTACAGCTCGAGCGCCGCGTCGATGTGCCCGCGCCTCAGCTGCCCGCGCACGTCGTCGATCCGCACGAGCGCCGTGACCGGCGTCTTCAGCCGCGGGGCGAGCAGGCCGTCGCCCTTGTCGGGATCGGCGGCCGCCGCGCTCGCGGCCAGCGGCGCGCCGATGCCGGGGGTGCGATAGCGGTTGACGAGGCCCGTCACCTGCAATTCGGCGACCGGGACGAAGTCCCGCAGGTGCCGGCCGTTCCACTCGAGGCTGGTCTCGTCGAAGGAAATGCCGATCGTCCCGATCGGCAGCTCGAACGTCGCGTCGGCGATGGCGGTGCCCTCGAGGTACTTGTGCTCGAGGCCCTGCGTCAGGCCGCGGTTGTAGAGATCGGTCGCGACGCGAAGGCGCGGGTCGAACTCGTCGGGCGGCTCCCCGCCGAACAGGAACGACCAGGCGTAGATCGCCGCCATCACCGAGTAGCGCCGGTCGCCGGCGCGGTCCGCGTGCAGGAACGACAGTTCGGCGAGCGCGAACCAGGTGTCGTCGTCGTCCTCCGCGAGGGCGATCCGGTGCAGCACGGCGAGGGTCGCGGCCGGCTTCTTGCGGAAACTCTCGTACAGGCCGCGCCGGTGCAGCACGTTGGTGCTGTCGATGCTCGGGACGTTCTCGGTGAGCGCGTTGGCGGTCAGCTGCCGGCTGACCTTGTCCGGGTTCATGCGCTTGACGCCGATGGGGCTGGTCGCGCAGCCGGAAGCGGCGACGATCACGGCGGCAGCGGCGAGTGGAGCGATTCGGCGGTGGAAAGCGTTCATGGGTGTCCCCTTGGCGTGCTGATGTAGCACTCGTTCCCGGTCATCGCACGCGACGCGGGACAGAACCCGGGTATCCGTCGCGGGCTTCGGCGCAGTGGAGTGCCGCTCTTGCGGGCCACGAGCCGGGCGGTGCGCCGAGGCGGGAGGGCGGGCGCCTCGGCTTGCCGCCGTGGGTTCGCGCGAATACGAGGGAGCCGATGGTCGAACGCGACCGGCAGCCCGTGTTCGGAAGGCGGTTCGCGAGGAATCTCTGGCGGCTCACCCGCCTCTATTGGACGGCGAAGGAGGGCCGGCGCGGCGCGGTGCTGCTGGCGACGGCCGTGGCGCTCGAGCTCGGCCTCGTCGCGGCGAACGTCCTCATCGCGCTCGCGCAGAAGGAAATCTTCGACGCGGTCGAGCAGAAGCAGCCGGAGGCCTTCCTCGCGGGCACGGGCATGTTCGCGCTCGTCGTGTCCGGATTCGTGCTGGTGTCGGCCTACCGCATCTACGTGCGACAGTGGCTCGAGATGAACTGGCGCCGCTCGGTGACGGCCTGGTACGTGGAGCGCTGGATCGGCCCGCAGGCCTGGTTCCATCGCGAACTGCACGCCGGCGAGGCGGACAACCCCGACCAGCGCATCGCCGAGGACGTCCGCAACTACGTCGCGAGCACCCTCGGCTTGTCGCTGTCGCTTCTCGCCGCGCTCGCGACGTTGTTCTCGTTCGCCGGCATCCTCTGGAGCGAGTCGGCGGACTGGCCTCTGCAGTGGCGCGGCCGGCCGCTCGAGATCCCGGGCCTGATGCTGTGGGTCGCCGTGATCTACGCGCTGGTCGCGATGGGCCTGACGCACCTGGTCGGCCGGCCGCTCGTCCCGATCAACTTCCACCGCCAGCGCGTCGAGGCGGACTTCCGCTACAGCCTCGTGCGGTTTCGCGACAACGTCGAGTCCGTCGCGCTGGCGGGCGGCGCCGGCTACGAGCAGCGCAGCGCGCTGACGCGCTTTGCCGCGGTCATGCAGAACTGGTGGCAGCTGATCGCCGCCCAGCGCCGGCTGACGATCTTCACGACGGCCGTCGGCCAGGCCAACGGCGTGGTGCCGGTGCTGATCGCCGCGCCGGCCTACTTCGCCGGATGGATGACGCTCGGCTCCGTCGCGCAGATGCGCACGGCCTACGGCCAGGTGTCGGGGTCGCTCGCTTGGTTCGTCTACGCTTACCAGGAGATCGCGCAGTGGCGCGCGAGCATCGAGCGCCTCTCGACGTTCGCCGACGTGGTCGAGGCGGCCGACGCCGACATGGCGCGCACGGAGCGGCTTCCGGTCGTGCGCGTCCCGGGCGACAGCGTGCGGCTGTGCGACGTGCAGCTGACTCTCCCGGACGGGCGCGTGCTGCTGAAGCCGGCGAACGGCACGATCGCGCCGGGGGCCAGCCTGGCGATCATCGGTTCGGCCGGCGCCGGCAAGACCACGCTGTTCCGCGCGCTCGCCGGGCTGTGGCCGTTCGGCAGCGGCCGCATCGAGGTCCCCCGGGACGCACGCATGATGTTCCTGCCGCAGAAGCCGTACCTGCCGATCGGGACGATCCGCGACATCGTTTCCTATCCGTCCGCGAACGGAGGCTTCGAGGACGAACACGTGCGCGAAGCGCTCTCGCTGCTGGGGCTCGACCGCCTCGCCGGCCAGCTCGACACGGAGGCGTCGTGGGACCAGCACGCGTCGACCGACGAGCAGCAGCGGCTCAGCATCGCGCGCGTGCTGCTGCACCGGCCGGACTGGGTGTTCCTCGACGACGCGACGGCGGCGCTCGACGAAGGCATGGAACGGCGCGTGTACGACCTGCTGCGCGAGCGACTGCCATCGACGACGATCGTTTCGATGACGCGGCGGCCGGTGATGGCCGGCGTCCACGCGTCGTGCTGGACGATGACGTGCGACGACGACGGTGTCGCACGGCTCGACACCGGCGAAGGCGGCGCGTGAGGGGACCGGGGTGACCGGCGCGCGCGACATCGTGCTCTGGAGCGTGGGCCTGTCCGCGGCGGGTCGTACTCCCGAAGGCTGGACGGCCGCGGCTTCGGACGGGTCGAGCGCCGCGCTGGCCGTCGAGCACGGCGCCGGCGGAGCGGCGCTGCGAATCGACTGGACGCTGGCCGACGCGCAGGGCTGGGTGATCGCGCGACGCGAGATCGAGGCGGTGCTTCCCGAGCACTACGCCGTCGTGCTGCGCGTGCGCGGCGGCGGCTCGCCCGTCCAGCTGCAGCTCAAGCTCGTCGATCCGTCCGGCGCGAACGTCTGGTGGTGGAGGCGCGCGGCGTTCTCGCCGTCCGCCGACGCGAGCACCGTCGTGCTGCGGCGTGCGAGCCTCGAGTTCGCGTGGGGACCGGCCAGCGGCGGCGCGCCGTCCCGCCTCGGCGCGGTCGAGGTCGCGCTCGCCGCGGCGCCCGGGGCGGGCACGCTCGTTGTCGAGGACCTTCGCGTCGAGGCGCGCGATCCGGCCTCCGCGACGCCGCGGATCGCCGCCGTCTCGGCGTCGAGCACCGGCAGCGGCGACGCCGCCGCGCTCGCGTCCCGCGGCGGGTCCTGGCGCGCGGCCGCCGGCGACCGCGCGCCGTGGATCGAACTCGACCTCGCGCGCACGAGCGAGTGGGGCGGCGTCGTGATGGACTTCGAGTCCGCGGCCCCGGCGAGCCGGCTGCTCGCTTCGGCGGACGGCGCCGCGTGGATCGAGCTCGCGCGCGACGAAGGCGGCGGCACGCGGCGCTGGCTGCGCACGAGCGAGGGCGAGGGCCGTTTCGCGCGCGTCGAGCTCGCCGAGCCGGCACGAGTCGCGCGCGTCGCGATCGTCCCGCTCGAACTCGCCGTCTCGCCGTCGCGCTACGTCTCCGCGCGCGCGGCGCGCGAGAGACGAGGACTGTTCCCGCGACACCTGCTCGGCGAGCAGGCCTACTGGGCGCTCGTCGGCGCCGACGGCGACGAACGCAAGGGGCTGCTGTCGGAGGACGGCGCGCTCGAGGTCGATGCCGAAGGCTTCACGCTCGAGCCGTTCCTGCGGTGCGGGGAGCGGCTCGTGAGCTGGGCCGACGCCTCGGCGTCCTGCAGCCTCGAGGGCGGCTCGCTGCCGATTCCGTCCGTCGCCTGGGCGGCCGACGACGCGACGCTGCAGGTGACGGCCTTCGCGAGCGGGGAGGCCGGCCGCAGCACGCTCGTCGCGAGGTATCGCGTCGCGGCCTGCGCCGACCGGCCGCTACGCGCGACGTTGATGATCGCGGTCCGGCCGTTCCAGGTGAACCCGGCGTGGCAGGGCCTGAACATCGCGGGCGGAGTCTCGCCGATCACGTCGATCGCACGGGAAGGCCGGTGCGTGCGCGTGAACGGTTCGCGCACCGTGGTGGCGGTCAGCGAGCCGGATGCGTTCGGCGCGTGGCCGTCCGGGGCGTCGCCGGCGCCGCTCGAGCACGGGCTCGTGCCCGCGTGCGACCGCGTCGACGATCCGGTCGGGTTCGCCGAGGGCGCCCTCGCGTACCGGCTCGACCTTGCGGCGGGCGAGGCGGCGACCATCGCGGTCGCCGTCCCGTGGTTCGACGAATCGCCGCCGCCGCCGCGACTGCCCCGCGCCGAAGCGGCGGCGTGGGCGGACCGCGAGCTGGCGGCTTGCGCCGAACGCTGGCGAGCGCGCCTGGCCGTCGTGCCGGTCGAGTTGCCCGACGCGGCGCGCGAGTTCCGCGACACGCTGTTCGCGTCGATCGCGTGGGTGCTCGTCAACCGCGAGGGGCCGCGCATCCAGCCCGGGCCGCGCTGCTACCGGCGGTCGTGGATCCGCGACGGCGCGCTGACCGGCACGGCGCTCGCCGAGATGGGATTCGCCGACGAGGCGCGCGCGTTCCTGCGCTGGTACGCGCCGTTCCAGCACGACGACGGACGCGTGCCGTGCGCGGTCGACCGCCACGGCATCGACCCGGTCGCCGAGCACGACAGCCACGGACAGTTCGTCTGGGGCGTCGTCGAGGTCTGGCGGCTGACCGGCGACCGCGCGTTCCTCGAGGAGATGTGGCCGCGCGTCGCCGCCGCCGCGGGCGCGATCGAACGGCTGCGCGCCGAGCGCACGACCGCCGCGTACCTCGGCAGCGACGCCTACGGCCTGATGCCGGAGTCGATCAGCCACGAGGGATACTCGTCGCGCCCGGTGCACGCGTACTGGGACGACTTCTTCGCCGTGCGCGGGCTCGGCGACGCGGCCGACGCGGCGGCGGAGCTCGGCCACGCGGGGGAAGCCGCGCGCCTGCTGTCGTCGCGCGACGCAATGCGCGTCGACCTGCACCGCTCGATCGCCGCGACGATGGCCCGCCACGGCCTCGACGTGCTGCCGGGCTCGGTCGAGCTCGGCGATTTCGACCCGACCTCGAGCGCGATCGCGCTCGACCCCTGCGCCGAGGGGCAGCGCCTGCCGCAGCAGGCGCTGCGACGGACGTTCGAGCGCTACTGGGAGGAGTTCGACGACCGGCGAAGCGGCCGTCGCGCGAACGACGCCTACACCGCCTACGAAGTCCGCAACACGCCGGCGCTGCTGCTGCTCGGCGAGAAGCAGCGCGCCGTCGAGCTGCTCGAGTGGCTGATCCGCGACCAGCGCCCGCCGGCCTGGCGGCAGTGGCCCGAGGTCACGACCCGCGACCCGCGCGCGCCGCGCTTCCTCGGCGACCTGCCGCACGGCTGGATCGCGTCGAGCTTCGTGCGCACGCTGCGCCGCATGATCGCGTTCGAGCGCGCGGACGACGGGGCGCTCGTGCTCGGCGCGGGGATCCCCGAAGCCTGGGTGCGGGACGGCCAGGGCGTGCGCGTGCGAGGCCTCGCCACCCACGCCGGTCCGCTCGATCTCGCGATCCGCGCCGAGGGGGACGATCGCGTCGTCGTCACGCTGGGCGACAGGCTGCGCTGGCCGGCCGCGGGTGTCGTCGTCGAGTCGCCGCTCGCGCGAACGCTCACGCGCGTCGTCGTCGACGGGACGGCGGTCGTGCCCGACGATCCGCATCGCATCGTGCTGCGAGCGCCGGCCCGCGAGGTGATCCTCGGGCACGGTCCGCTCCGGGAGGACGCCGAAGGATGAAACTGGCAACGAACAAGACCCGCATCGTCGCGACCATCGGCCCCGCCTCGCAGTCGGTCACGGTGCTGGAGCGGCTGCTCGCGGCCGGCATGGACGTCGCGCGGCTGAACTTCTCGCACGGCGATTTCGACGGGCACCGGCGCGTGATCGCGAACCTGCGCGAAGCGTCCGCGAAGACGGGCCGTCGGGTCGCGATCCTGGCCGACCTTCCGGGACCGAAGATGCGCATCGGCGAGTTCGCCGTCGAACCCGTCCACCTGCGGACCGGCGACCGCTTCACGCTGACCACCGATCCCGTCCCCGGCGACCGCGATCGCGTTTCGGTCGGCTTCGAGCGGCTGCCGGACGTCGTGCGGCCGGGCGACCGGCTCCACCTGAACGACGGCTTCGTGCAGCTCGAGGTGGTCGCGGTGGACGGTCGCGACGTGGCCTGCCGCGTGACCGCGGGAGGCGAACTGCGTTCGCGCAAGGGGCTCAACCTGCCGGGTATCGACCTCGGCATCCGGGCCTTCACGGCGCGCGACCGCGAGGCGCTCGCGTTCGCGCTCGAGCACGGCGTGGACGCGGTGAGCCAGTCGTTCGTCGAGGACGCCGGCGACATCGAGGACGTGCGCGCCGCCGCGCGCGAACTCGGGCACGACCCGTTCGTGATCGCGAAGATCGAGCGCTCGCGCGCGCTCGACCGGCTCGACGCGATCCTCGACGCGGCCGACGCGGTGATGATCGCGCGCGGCGACCTCGGGGTCGAGGTGCCGATCGAGCGCATCGCGCTCGTGCAGAAGGACATCGTGCAGCGGGCGAACCGGCGCGCGAAGCCGGTGATCACCGCCACGCAGATGCTCGAGTCGATGACGACGCACCGGCTGCCCACGCGCGCCGAGGCCACCGACGTCGCCAACGCGATCCTCGACGGCACCGACGCCGTGATGCTGTCGGCCGAGTCGGCGACGGGCGCGTATCCGGTCGAGGCCGTGGAGATGCTCGCGAGGATCGCGGCGACCGTCGAGCCGGCGCGGCGGCGGCCGCGCGCCGACGAGCTCGTCGCGCCCGCGCCGGGCAGCGCGCCGCTCGAGCAGCTCGTGGCGGCGAGCATCGAGAGCTCGCTCGCGCGCGCACTGCCGGCGGCGGTGTTCGTCCCGACCGCCAGCGGGACGTCGGCGCGGCGCATGTCGGCGCTGCGGTTGCCGGTCTGGACGATCGCGATCAGCCCGAACGAGCAGACCTGCCAGCGCCTGCAGTTCTCGGCGGGCGTGGCGTCGATCCACGAACGAGCGGAGCCGCAGTCGTGGAACGAGTATGCGAGCCGCTGGGCCCGCGGCCAGGGCATCGAGGGCGGCTTCGCGGTGCTGACTGCGGGGCCGTCGCCGGGCAGTCGTCACGGGAACCACCGCATCGAGTTCCTGCCGCTCTGAGCCGCCGCCGCCGCGCGGCCTTTCCAGACCGTGTGGTCAGCGCAGCACGGATCGGGTCGCGGGAGGAACGGAGGGCGGAACGCGCCGCGCCTGTTGCCGGCGCGGCCGGGGAGGGACGCCGGTCGAGCGGCGCTCCGACGCCGGGAAGGGCAAGGGCAGGAGGTCCCTCATCCTCCGGACCGCTCGGTGGTGCGCGACTGCAGGTGCGCGCCGACGAGCCGGGCGATCATCACGGCGAGGTAGAGCTGCCCGCCGACGACTTCCACGACCGAGAGCCCGCGCGCGGCGTCGCTGACGGGGACGATGTCGCCGTAGCCGAGCGACGAGAGCGTGACGAAACTGAAATAGATCGCATCGGCGAGTTCGAGCGGGGCGGCCGGCGCGGCCTGCGCGTAAGAGCCCGGCCAGGCCTGCTCGACGCACCAGTGCAGCACGCCGACGAACATCCCCGCCAGCAGGTAGACGCTCAAGGCGGCATACACGTGCTCGGTCTCGATGGTCCGCGAGTGCAGCACGAAGCGAACCGCGTCAGCCGCCGCCAGCAGCGCGATGACCGACCAGAACGCGAACGCCGCCGTCGACCACGAAGGGGCGACGATCCTCGCCGGAACCACGATCACCGCGACGAGGAGCGCCGTCAGCACGAGCAGCGCCGAACGGCGGGGGCTTTTCGGGAGGCCGAGCACGCCCGCCACGAGATTGGCCGCCAGCACGAACTGCAGCAGCGTGCGCTCGGCGCCCAGGGTGGCCAGGGCCGGCGACGCGGCCATCGTCAGCAGCAGCGAATAGAACAGCGCCGCGTAGCGTCGGTGGAAATACGCCACGCGCCATCGTCCGTGATGCGGCTGCGGATCGTCGGCCGCGGTCTGGTGCTCGCTCATCGTTGCAACGCGGGGCAGCCGGGTGCCCGTGCCCAAGGATCCGGAACACTCCGGGGAACCCCAACCGCGGGCATGTGCAGAAACGGCAACGGACGCGCGAGAGCCGTGCGTCGTCGGCCGCGCGGCGACGCGGAAGCGAGTCCGGGGAAGGACCCGGCGTGGGGTCGTTCGCTCGCTCGAGCGCGGAGGTCGTCCGCCGGCCGACGCCGGATTGACCGACGGCGGACCAGGGCATAACAGGCTGTTGAGAAACCGCGTCGCGCCAGGCTGTTCAAAAAGGTCGAGATGCCAGGCGGACGGGAAAGCCGAGAGCGGAGGCGTACTTCCCGTACGTCGTAGCTCTCGGCTTTCCCGTCCAACGACGCAGATCGGCCTTTTTCAACAGCCTGATAAGGCCGCGATGGGCCCGAAGGAGGACGCGGCATGGCGAAGAAGGACCGGCGCGACGACCAGCAGCAGGAACAGGCTCCGCCGCGCATCGGCCGCAAGGAGCTGGTCCGGCGCGCGCGCGCGTTCGCCGAACCGTTCCGCGTGACCGACGGCCGCCGTTTCCGGCTGAAGGACGTCGATCCCGGCGACACGCTGGACCTCAAGTCCGAGGACAAGCCCCGCGCGAAGGTCGCCCTCGCGATCGGCAACGACGCGCTGGCCGAGATGCAGGAGGTCCTCTACGCGCAGGACCGCTGGTCCGTGCTGCTGATCTTCCAGGCGATGGACGCCGCCGGCAAGGACGGCGCGATCAAGCACGTGATGTCGGGGGTGAACCCGCAGGGCTGCCAGGTGTTCTCGTTCAAGGCGCCGAGCCACGAGGATCTCGACCACGACTTCCTCTGGCGATGCATGAAGCGCCTGCCCGAGCGCGGCCGCATCGGCATTTTCAACCGCAGCTACTACGAGGAGACGCTGGTCGTGCGCGTCCACCCCGAGTTGCTCGCGTCGCAGAAGATCCCGAGGAAGCTCGTCACGAAGAGGATCTGGGACGAGCGGCACGAGGACATCCGCCACTTCGAGCGCTACCTCGCGCGCAACGGGACGGCGATCTGCAAGTTCTTCCTGCACGTCTCCCGGGACGAGCAGAAGCGGCGATTTCTCGAACGCATCGACAACCCGGACAAGAACTGGAAGTTCTCCGCCAGCGACGCCAGCGAGCGCGAGCACTGGGACGACTACATGGAAGCGTACGAGGACATGATCCGCGCGACCGCCGCGCCGCACGCCCCCTGGTACGTGATCCCCGCCGACAACAAGTGGTTCACGCGCGTGGCGGTGGCCGCCGCCGTCATCGACACGCTCGCCGGGCTCCGGCTCGAGTACCCGACGGTCAGCGACCGGAAGCGGGCCGAGCTCGCGGAGATCCGCGAGGCGTTGCTCGCCGGCCGGTAGGCCGCCGCGGCCGATCTCGCGGGCGCGGCGGATCCGGCGCCGGGGATTGACTCGCTGCGGATCGCGCGCGACAAGCCGTGGCATTCGCGTCCTCTCGCCAGAGGCACGCCTCGACCCCGGGGGGGCTCGGCAGCATGAAGCATCCCGTGACTCATCCATCCAGCGCGCTGGCCGCCGCGGCGCTCGGCCTCTTCGTGTGGGGCTGCGGCGAGAGCGCGCCTCCACCGGCGCCGCCCGTCGAAGTGCAGGTGGCCACGGTGCTGCAGCGCGACCTCCCCATCTACATCGAGAACATCGGCCAGACGCTCGGCTCCCAGGAAGTCGAGGTGCGCGCACGCGTCGAGGGCTTCCTCGAGACGGTGAACTTCCGCGAAGGCAGTTTCGTGAAGAAGGGCGACCGGCTCTACACGATCGACCCGAGGAACCTGGAGCAGGCGCTCGCGCAGGCCCGCGGCCAGCTCGCCCGCGCCAGGGCGGACCTCGCGCGCGCGAGCCAGGACGTCGCCCGTTACCGGCCGCTCGTCGCGCAGAACGCGATCCCCCGCCAGCAGTTCGAGACCGCCGTGCAGGTCGAGAGCGCCGCGAAGGCGGCCGTCGACGCCGCTCAGGCGACGGCCGACAACGCCGAGATCAACCTCCAGTACACGAAGGTCGATTCGCCGATCGACGGGCTGGTCGGCAAGACCGAGGTCAAGCCGGGCAACCTCGTGGGGCGCGGCGACAACACGCTTCTGACCACCGTGTCCACGATCGATCCCATCCACGTGCGCTTCACGATCAGCGAGCGCGACTACCTCAAGTACGCGCGCGCCTCCGGCGACCGCGAGGGAGCGGACCGGCGCGGGAACTTCGAGCTGATCCTGGCCGACGGCTCGGTGCACGAGCACCCCGGCGGCCTGCTGTTCGCGGACCGCGTCGTCGACCCGAGGACCGGCACGCTGCTGCTCGAGGCCGAGTTCCCGAATCCGGACCGGCTCGTGCGCCCCGGCCAGTACGCCCGCGTGCGCGCGCCCGTCGACCTGAAGAAGGACGCGATCCTGGTGCCCCAGCGCGCGGTGCGCGAGTTGCAGGCCACGTTCTCCGTGGCGGTGGTTTCCGCGGACGGCGTCGTCTCGATGCGCACGGTGAAACCGGGGGAGCGCGTCGATTCGCTCTGGGCGATCGACAGCGGGCTCGCTCCCGGCGAGCGCGTCGTCGTCGAGGGGATGCAGAAGGTGCGCGAAGGGATGAAGGTCCACGCGACCGTCGTCTCGATCGTCGAGGGCAACGGGGCGGGCGGGCCGCTCTCGAAGCCGGCGGCGCCGGCCAGGGCCGCCTCCGAACCCGCCGCGCACTAGGGGCCCGCGATGGCGCAGTTCTTCATCCGCCGGCCGATCGTCGCGATCGTCATCGCGATCCTGACCGTCCTCGTCGGCTTCGCGTCGCTGTCGCGCCTGCCCATCGAGCAGTACCCGGCGCTCGCGCCGCCGACGGTCCGCGTCGAGACCACCTACCAAGGCGCGGCCGCGGAGACGGTCGAGCAGTCGGTCGCCACGCCGATCGAGCAGCAGCTCAACGGCGTCGACAACATGATCTACATGAAGTCGCTCAACACGAGCGACGGCCGCATGCTGCTCGACGTGAGTTTCCAGGTCGGGATGAACCTGGACACCGCGAACGTGCTCACGCAGAACCGCGTCTCGCAGGCGACCTCGCGCCTCCCGCAGGAGGTCAACCAGCAGGGAGTCACGGTCAAGAAGCTGAACCCCAGCATCCTGCTCGTGCTCTCGCTGTATTCGCCGAACGGCACGTACGATTCGCTGTTCCTCAACAACTACGCGACGATCAACGTGAAGGACGCGATCCTGCGCGTTCCCGGCGTCGCGCAGGTCGACCTCTTCGGCGGCGCCGAGTACGGCATGCGCGTCTGGCTCGAGCCCGACAGGCTCGCCAAGCTCGGCCTCGTCCCCGCCGACGTGGTCCAGGCCATCCGGGAACAGAACATCCAGGCGCCGGCGGGCCAGGTCGGCGCCGCGCCGTCGCCGCCGGGGCAGGAGTTCACGTACACCGTGCGGGCTCCCGGCAAGCTCACGACGCCCGAGCAGTTCGAGGACATCCTGGTCCGCACGACCGAGACCGGCGCCCAGGTGCGCATCCGGGACATCGGCCGCGTCGACCTCGGCGGCGAGAACTACAAGTCGTTCGCCCGCCTGGACGGCAAGCCGGCCGGCGTGCTCGCCGTCTACCTGCTCCCCGGCGCGAACCAGCTCCAGGCCGCCGAGGGGATCTACGACCTGCTCGAGGAGCTGAGCCACGGCTTTCCCGAGGACGTCGACTACAAGATCACCTACGACACCACCCCGGCCGTCGAGGCCTCGATCGAGGAGATCCTGCACACGCTGTTCGAGGCGGTCGTGCTCGTGATCCTGGTCGTGTTCGTCTTCCTGCAGAGTTGGCGCGCCACGCTGATCCCGCTGTTGACCGTTCCCGTCTCGCTGGTCGGCACCTTCATCTTCTTCCCGATGCTCGGCTTCAGCGTGAACACGCTGTC
>CAYYZO010000052.1:0-30031 GCA_964476185.1 uncultured Myxococcales bacterium | reverse complement strand
CGCGACACCGCGTAGGACAGCGCATGCGTGCGGGCCGGCGCCTCGCCAATCCAGAACGGGATCGACGGCGGCTGGCCGTGCGCATCCGCCACCCGCACCGTCCCCGCCTCCACCCTCAGAATGCGCCAGGAGGTGTTGCCGAGCTGGAAGATGTCGCCGGCCATGCTCTCGATCGCGAAGTCCTCGTTGACCTTGCCGAGGAAGGTCCCCTCCGGGTCGAGGATCACGTCGTAGTCGGCCGTGTCGGGGATCGCGCCGCCGGACGTGATCGCGGCCAGCCGCGCGCCGCGCCGGGCGCGCAGCACGCCGTGGACGCGGTCGAAGTGCAGGTGGGCGCCGCGCCGGCCGCGCCGGTCGGACACGCCCTCCGAGAGCATCTCGACGACGGCGTCGAACTCCTCGCGGGCGAGCCCGCGGTACGGGTACGCGCGGCGCGCGAGCTCGAACATCTCGTCGACGCCGATGTCGGCGGCCGCCGCCGTCGCGACGACCTGCTGCGCGAGCACGTCGCGCGCGGGGCGCGGGATCGCGAGCCGGTCGAGTTCGCCGGCGTAGACCGAGCGCACCAGGGCGGCGGCCTGCAGGAGCTCGTCGCGCGTGGTCGGGAACACGACCCCGCGAGGGATCGCGCCGAGCCAGTGCCCCGAGCGGCCGACGCGCTGCAGGAACGTCGCGATCGCGCGCGGCACGCCGAGCTGGCAAACGAGATCCACGTGCCCGACGTCGATGCCGAGCTCGAGCGAGGCGGTCGCGACGACGACCGGCACGGCTCCGGTCTTGAGCTTCCGTTCGGCGTCGAGCCGCGCCTCGCGAGAGAGGCTGCCGTGGTGCGCCGCCACGCGGTCGTGGCCGAGGCGCTCGCCGAGCGCGTGCGCGACGCGCTCGACGAGCCGGCGCGTGTTCACGAACACGATCGTCGACCGGTGCTCGCCGGCCAGCTCGCAGACGCGGTCGTGGATCGCCGCCTGCATCTCGTGGCTGGCCACGGGGCCGAGCTCGAAGTCGGGGATCTCGACGCGCAGGTCGAGCGGGCGCCGGTGCCCGCTGTCGACGATCGCGCAGCGCGCGTTGCCGTCGGCGTCGAGGCGCGCGGCGCCGACGAGCAGGCGCGCGACCTCGTCGATCGGCCTCTGCGTGGCCGAAAGGCCGATGCGCGGCAGCGGCGTGCCCGCGGTGTGGTCGAGCCGCTCGAGCGAGAGCGCCAAGTGCAACCCGCGCTTGTCCTGCGCGATCGCGTGGATCTCGTCGACGATCACGCGGCGCGCGCGGGAGAGCATGCGGCGGCTGCGCTCGGACGTGAGCAGGATGTAGAGCGATTCCGGCGTCGTGATCAGGATGTGCGGCGGGCGTCGCAGCTGCGCGGCCCGCTCGCTCTGCGTCGTGTCGCCGGTGCGGACCGCGACGCGGATGTCCGCGAGCGCGGCGCCGTCGGCCTCGGCCAGCTCGCGGATCCCGGCCAGCGGCACGGCGAGGTTCTTCTCGATGTCGTTGCCGAGGGCTTTCAGCGGCGAGACGTAGATCGTGTGGATCGCGTCCTCGAGCGCGCCCGACGCGGCCTCGCGCACGAGCTCGTCGAGCGACCAGAGGAACGCCGCGAGCGTCTTGCCGGATCCCGTCGGCGCGGCGATCAGCGTGTCGCGCCCGCTCGAGATGCTCTTCCATCCCTCGCGCTGCACGGCCGTCGGCGCGCGGAACGCCGCCTCGAACCACCGAACGACCAGAGGATGGAGCCCGAGATCCTGCACGAGCCGCCCTTCTACCCCATCCCCCGCGCCGCTCCCACACCACCCTTGCGCAGACGTCGCCCGCAAGATTCGGGCAAGGGTTTGCGCTGTGCCGGACCGGGCTCGACGGTGCTCGAATCCAGCTCGAGGACGAGTCGATGCGCGGCGACCGGTGCCGGCGTGCTCGCGAGCGCCGCTTCGCGAGCGGCGGCGCGGCGGCGCGCCCGTGCGCCGCCGCCCCCGGCCGCGAAGTGGCCGTCGGCGCCGCGAGCACGCCGGTGCCGGCCGCCGCCCGCGCCGAAGCGCCCCGCGCGAGCCGCGAACAGCGAAGATCACCGCGGAACGCGACCGCGACCTCGCACGAGGTTTGCCACAGCCCCGCCTTGCGGGACCGGCGTGCATCATTACCCTCCGCGCCCCCATCCCGATGAAGAACCTTCTCGCCACCCTGAACCCCGAGCAGCGCCGCGCCGTCCTGACGACCGAGGGGCCGCTGCTCGTGCTGGCCGGCGCCGGGACGGGCAAGACGCGCGTGATCACCGTGCGGATCGCGCACCTGCTCGCGCGCGGCGTTCCGCCGGCCGCGATCCTGGCGATGACGTTCACGAACAAGGCCGCGCGCGAGATGCGCGAGCGCGTGGCCGGGCTCGTCGGCTCCCGGAAGGCCGCGGAGCTGTTCGTCGGCACCTTCCATTCGTTCGCGATCGACCTGTTGCGGCGGCACGGCGGCGAAGTCGGCATCGACCGCTTCACGATCAGCGACGGCGGCGACCAGGCCTCGCTCGTGCGCGCGGCGATGCGCGAGGTGAAGGTGGCCGATGCCTCGATGCAGCCGGCGGCCTTGCTCTCGCGCATCTCGCTGATGAAGAGCCGCCTGCTGACGCCGGACGCCGCGCTCGAGGAGGCCGCCGACGACCGGGAAGAGCTCGTCGCGCACGTGTGGAAGCGCTACGACGAGCAGCTGCGGCGCTCGAGGTCGCTCGATTTCGACGACATCCTGCTGTTCGCGCTCGCGATCCTGCGCCGCAAGGGCGGGGCCGGCGACGCATTGCGCGACCGCTACCGCTACGTGCTCGTGGACGAGTACCAGGACACCAACGGCCCGCAGTACGAGATCACGAGCCAGGTCGCGCGCCGGCACCGCAACCTGTGCGTCGTCGGCGACGACGACCAGTCGATCTACGGCTGGCGCGGCGCGGACGTCTCGAAGATCCTCGGCTTCTCGCGCGACTTCCCCGACGCGACCGTCGTCAAGCTCGAGACGAACTACCGCTCGACCGGCGAGATCCTCGAGGCCGCCAACCGCGTGATCCGCCACAACCCGCACCGGCACGACAAGCAGCTGCGCGCGCACGCCGCGCCGGGCGGGCCGGTGCGGCGCTACCTCGCCGTCGACGAGATGGAGGAGGCGCAGGCGGTGGTCGGCGAGATCCGGCGGCGCGTCGAGCAGGGCGAGGCGCGATACGGCGACTTCGCGATCCTGTTCCGCACCGGCCCGCAGGCGCGCGTGTTCGAGGCCGAGCTGCGCGCCGGCAACGTGCCGTACGTGCTCGTCGGCGGCATGTCGTTCTTCGATCGCAAGGAGGTGCGCGACCTCGTCGCGTACCTCAAGCTGCTCGTCAATCCCGACGACGAGCTCGCGCTGCTGCGCGTGATCAACTGCCCGCCGCGCGGCATCGGGAAGGCCACGATCGACCGTATCCTGCAGCATTCCTCGGACGAGAAGATCCCGGTTTCGCAGGCGTTCGCGCGCGCGGCGTCGATCGACGGCGTGCCCACGGCCGCCGCCGAGGCGTGCGATGCGTTCCTGCACGTGGTCGAGGGCCTGCGCGGGCGCAAGGGGCCTCTCGAGGACCAGGTCCGCGCGCTCGTCGAGGCCTCGAACTACCGCGCGGAGGTCGAGCGCAGCTATCCGACCGCCGAGCAGCAGGCGATGCGCTGGAGCGCCGTCGAGGAGATGCTGAACTTCGCCGAGAACCATCGACGGCGGCGGGGCAAGCAGGCCACGCTCGAGACGTTCCTGCACGAACTGGCCCTCGAGGCCGACGACGATCCGACGAACGAAGACGCCTCGAGTCGAAGCAACGTCACGCTGATGACGTTGCACTCGGCCAAGGGACTCGAGTTCCCGCGGGTGTACCTGGTCGGCATGGAGGAAGGCCTGCTGCCGCACGCGCGCTCGGTGGCCGAGGACACGATCGAGGAAGAGCGTCGCCTCGCGTACGTCGGCATCACCCGCGCTCGCGAGGAACTGACGGTCACGCGCACGAGGACCCGCGCACGCCACGGTCGGCGCGCACCGTCGATGGGATCGCGCTTTCTCTACGAGATGACCGCCACCAAGCCCCCGGAGGACTGGGTCCCCGCCGGGGAGTCGCTGCCGGTGCCGGGCACGCCCGGCTCGAAGGCGAAGAAGACGGCGAAGAAGCCCGCGGCGCGGCGGCGCCGGACGGGGGCGGTGCGTCGCGCCGCGCGTTGACCCGCGCTGACCCGCGCGCTGGTGGGCGACGAGTGCTCCCCCGGCCGTTTGTCTCGCAGCCGGCCGGTCCGTAGAACGCGGCAATGAGAATCGTCGGGCGAATTCGCGAGATCTGGCGCTATCCGGTCAAGTCGATGGGCGGCGAGCGCCTCGCGGCGTGCAACCTCGGCGCCGGCGGCATTCCGGGCGACCGGGCCTGGGCGCTTCGGGACGACGCGGCCGGGGAGATTCGCGGGGGCAAGAAGCTTCCGGTCCTGATGCGCTGTTCGGCGAGGTTTCTCGCGGAGCCCGAGCCGGGCCGGAGCGCGCCCGCCGAGATGCAGCTCCCCGACGGCTCGAGCCTTCGGACCGACGCGCCCGACGCTTCGGCCAGGCTCTCGGAGCTCGTCGGACGGCGCGTGACCCTGTGTCCGCTGCGCCCCGCGGAGGACCTCGACCACTACCGTCGCGGGCTACCCGACAACCCGGACATGCTCGAGGAACTGCGCGAGATCTTCGGCCGTGAGGCCGACGAGCCGCTGCCGGATCTGTCGGTGTTCCCGCCCGAGATCATGGAGTTCACGTCGCCGCTCGGAACGTATTTCGACGCGTTTCCGCTCCACTTCGTGACCACCGCGACGCTTCGGGAAATGGCCCGCCTGGCGCCCGGCTCGACCTTCGACGCGAGGCGCTTCCGGCCCAATTTCGTCGTCGAGACGAGCGCCGAGGCAGGGTCGGGCCTGGTCGAGAACGACTGGTCGGGGCGGGAGCTTCGCCTCGGGACGGCGCGGATCCGCGCGCTGATGCCGACGGTCCGCTGCAGCATGATCACGCAGCCCCAGGCCGACCTTCCGAAGGATCCCGGCGTGCTGCGCGCGGTCGTCCGGGAGGCCGGGCAGAACCTCGGTTCGTACGCGGTCCCCGTCGACGCAGGGACCGTTCGGGAGGGCGACGAGGTCGTGCTGCTGGACTAGGCACCCCATGGACGGGCACAATGCCAGTGGCGCGAGTCCTGGGCCGCGCCACTCCCGGAAACTTCCGAGGCAAGAGGACGAGTCATGGCAGTCAAACCCGTAGACCGGATCCGCACGATGATCACCGACCTCGAGCGCGGCGCGCGCACGCTCGGCGACGACATCCGCAAGAGGGCAGGCAAGGTGGACGTCACCTCGGACCTCGAAGCGGCCCTTCGGCAGCTCCTGCTGGGGCTCACGACGATCGCCGCGCAGCTCGAGAAGGCCGCGGGCGAGTTGCGCCGCTACCTCGAGCAGACCTCGAAGGCCGAGAAGAAGACCCGCGGGCGGGCCGGCTCGAAGTCTTCCGCCAAGGCTGGCGGGAAGAAGGCGGCGGGCAAGGCCGGCGGCAAGGCCAGGAAGGCCGCCGCGGCCGCCGTCGGGACGAAGGCCGCGAAGGGCAAGAAGAGCAAGAAGAGCAGCGGCAAGGGCCGTTCGGGCACGAAGAAGTCCTGAGCGGGCGACCCCGCCCGGCAACTGCTGCGTCGTTCGACGGGGCACGGGGCGCCTGCGCCCGCGTGCGCAACGCGATTGTGACGCCTCGGCAGCTTTTCTAGAGTGCCGCGCCTGGGGACGGGCGCGGTTCGACCCGGACCGAAAAGGAGACCAATCGATGATCAGACAGAATCCCGCTTCCCGGGCCATCCTCGTGGCGGCCGGGCTGCTTCTGGCGACCATGTCGCCCGCCGTCACGGATGCCCTCGCGGAGGGCGAGGCCGCACCCGCTGCCGCGGCGACGCCGGCGGAGCCGTTCTCCCCGACGATCTACTTCGGGCCGCAGTTCGGCCTCGCGGACCAGAGCGGAACGGATTTCGGCTGGTCGTTCGACGCGCTGATGCGCCCGATCGAGTATCTCGGGATCCAGATCGAGTACCTGAACCTCGGGTCGCAGCCGAACAGCTCCGGCGAACACGACTTCGGGTACTTCGGACTCTCGCCGATGTACCCGGTGATCCCGCACACGCTGGACCTGTTCGCGCAGGTCGGCCTCGTGGTCGGCGATGCCGGCGACGACGTCGCGGCGGGCGCCGGCGCGCTCTACACGGTTCCGATCGAGTTCCTCGAGCAGAACAACGTCGATCTGGCCCTCCAGCTCGACTACAAGTACCTCAACATCGACGACGGCAACCACCTGGTCACCGTCGGCTTCCTGCTCGGGTTCCACAAGTAGGCCCGGCGGGCGCGAGCATCCTCCCTTCGCGGGGAGGAAGGACGGGGGGAGCGTCGAGCTCCCCCCGTTTCGTTTCGCGCCGGCCGCGCCGGCGTGCGACGATCGGCTCGATCCTGTTCCCATGGCGTACCATCACGGAGACCTGCGGCGTGCGCTGCTCGAGGGCGCGACCGAACTGCTGGCCGAAGGCGGTCCGGCGAACCTGACGATGCGCGGCGCCGCGCAGCGCGCCGGCGTGTCCCCGGCCGCTCCGTACCGGCACTTCGCCGACAAGCGCGAGATGCTGGCGGCCGTGGCCGAGGAGGGCTTCCTCGCGCTCGGTCGCGCCTGCGACGGGGCCGTCTCGGCGAGCAGCGGCGATCCGGTGGAATCGTTCCGGCTCCACGGCATCGCGTACGTCCGCTTCGCGATCGAGCATCCGGCGCACTACCGGGTCATGTTCGGGCCGGAGATCCCGGACAAGCGCGCGTACGAGGGGCTCTACCGCGCGGCGTCGGCGGCGTACGAGGGGTTGCGCTCGTCGTTGCGTGCGTTCGTCGCGGCGGGCCGCTTCGGCGCGGACGAGGTCGAGATGCGCGCGATGCGGTCGTGGTCCGTGGTCCACGGACTCGCGTCGCTGTTCATCGACGGACAGTTCAGCGCCGACGGCGCGCTCGAACCCGCGGTCTTCCTGGAGCGGGTCGGCGAAGTCCTGCGGCTGGAGGCCGAGGTGCTCGAAAAGCCGCCCGAGGGCCATTCCCGGCGTGCCGAGCCGAAGCTATAATCCCGTGGCATCGCGCGGCTTCGCGCCGGGGACCCCCAGATGACCACCTTCCTTCGACGCCATCGATCCACTTTGGCCCTGGCCGCGCTGCTGGCCCTTTCCGGAGCCGGCGCGGCAGCGGCGGCCGACACCGCCCTGGAGCTCGACGCCCGCGTCGAACGCTCCGGCGCCGTGTTCCGCGAGATGCGGTCGGCCCCCGACCACGAGATCCCGGGTGACCTGCTCGCGCGCAGCCGATGCGTCGCGGTGATCCCGAACGTGATCAAGGCGGCGTGGGTTCTCGGCGGTCGCTACGGAAAGGGCGTGCTGAGCTGCCGTTCGAAAACGGGTGAGTGGAGTCCACCCGTGTTCGTGATGATGACCGGAGGCAGCTTCGGCCTGCAGTTCGGCGCCAGTTCGACCGATGTCGTGCTCTTCTTCATGACCAGCGAAAGCGTGCGCTCCCTGTTCAACAACAAGGTGAAGCTTTCGGGCGATCTCGGCGTCGCGGCGGGGCCGGTCGGTCGCGAAGCGGAAGCCGCGACGGACGGGGCGTTCCAGGCCCAGATCTATTCCTACGCGCGCTCCCGGGGCCTGTTCGCGGGCGTCTCGCTGTCGGGCGCATACCTCGGAGTGAACTACGAGGACACGCGCACCTACTACGGCAAGAGCTACTCGGCGTCCGCCGTGCTGTTCGACCGCAAGGTCACCAAGTTGCCGAAGTCGACCTGGATGCTGCTGTCGGCGCTTCCGAAGCCGCGTCCGGCGGTGACGGCGAAGACGCCGCCCAAGGGCAAGTCCACGAAATCGACGACCGCGTCGAAGAAGCCGGCGCCGGCCAAACCGGCTGCGACGGCCAGGCCCGCGAAGCCGGCCGCGCCGGCGTCGCCGGCGACCGCCTCGACGCCTCCGGCTCCGGTCGCGGGCGACGCGGAGTTCGGCTTCGACGGCTCGATGTTCGGCGAGGCCTCCGGCACCGCCGCCGCGGGCGCCGCTGCGGGGACGGCCTCGGCCGGCGAGGCCGCTTCGGCGGCCGGCGATTCGTCCGGCAGCGCCGAGTACGGCGAGGCCTCGGGCACGGCGGCGGCGCTGGACAACGTGCTCGGCGCCGGGGACGCGTCCGGCACGGCGGCGCGCGATGCCGGGGCGCCCCCGGCCGCCACGCCGGCGCAATAACGACTTCGACGCCGCGTTTCCGCGCGCGCGTCCCCGCCGCGAAGCTCAGGGCAACCAGCGGCAGTGGCTGCGTTCGGTGATCCCCGCCGGCACGAACAGCTTCCGGAACGCGTACAGCGAGTCGAGGTGCTCGCGGATCGCGACGATGCGCCCCTCGCGAATCCGGAAGAGGAAGTGGTACCAGTTCTCGTAGACGCCGCCGTCGGCGGCCGCCTTGCCGCGGATCACGAGTTCGGCGGCGACGCGGTCCTCGTCCGCCGTCAGCTCGTGCAGTTCCACGTCCAGCCCGGCCTCGGCGTCGTAGAGCCCGACCGACTCGGTGAACAGCTTGAGCACGTTCTGCTTGCCGCGGAACTCGACGCCGTCGGGCAGCGACGGCGGTACCCAGAACGTTGCCTCGTCGTCGAGCAGCGCGGTGATGGTCGGGAGATCGCCGCGATTCACCGCGTCGAAGTAGCGGCGCACGATTTCCTTGTTGTCGGTCGTCGACATCAAACTCCTCCTTGCGATGCGGCCGGACGTCCTCGACCGGAGAGCGGGGGCGCGAACGACGCGATCGAACGCCCGGGTTCCCGGTCGGCGGAGGCCGAAGACCGGAACACGGATGCGATCCCGGCGGCGTCCGTCGCGTTGCCGGGATCGCGCCCGTTCACGGGATGCGCCCGTTCGCGCGCAGGAAGTCGATCGTCTCGCGAAGGCCCTGCTCGAACGGGCGAGGCTCCCAGCCGAGTTCGCGCACGGCCTTCGCGCCCGATGGCACGGCGCCGTACTGCAGGAACTCGAGCTGGCCCTTCGGCAGCAGCGGCGGCTTGCCGGTCAGTCCCGAGAGCAGCTCGCCAACCGTGGCGACCATCCTGGCGACGGCGACGGGCAGGACCGGCGGGACCTTTCCGCGGCCGCTCAGCCTTCGCACGGCCCCGGCGATCGCCGTCAGCGACTGCGTGGACTCGCTCAGGATGTAACGCGCGCCGACCGGCGCGCGTTCCTCGGCGAGCACGTGCCCGAGCGCGACGTCGTCGGAGTAGACGACCGGGATCGCGCCCGGAAGCAGCATCGGGATCTTTCCGTTCACGAGGTCGGCGATCAGGTCGTTGGTACCCGGCGAAACCATCAGCGGTCCCGCGCCGTAGATGCCCGCGGGATGCAGGAACACCGCCGGGAGCCCGTCGCGAACCGCGGCGGCGACGACGCGGTCGGCTTCCTGTTTCGAGCGTTCGTAAGCGGTCGCCTTGGGCGCGGGATCCAGCTCGCTTTCGTCGAACTCGATGCCGGGACCGGGGAACCGGAACACGTCGATCGTGCTCGCGTAGACGAACTTCGTGCATTCGACGGCGCGGGCGGCCGCGACGACGTTGCGCGTGCCGTCGACGTTGACCCGGTCGAACTGGCGCGGATCGCGCAGCCACTGCTCCGGGAGCCCGCTCGCGTGGTAGATCACGTCGCAGCCGCGGGCGGCAGCGAGCACCGAGGCGGCGTCGGTCACGTCGCCGGCGACCAGTTCGCACTCTCGCGGCACGATCGCGCGCGCCCGATCGGGATTGCGCACGAGAGCGCGCACGACGCGTTCGCGGGAGACGAGCAGGCGCGCGATCGCGTTGCCGAGCAGCCCGGTGGCACCGGTCAGGAGGACGTCGTGCGGCATCCCGGAGTCTTAGCAGATGGGCCGCTTCACGCGAGGCGGCGCAGGGCCTCTCCCGGCCGGCGGGAGGGGCGCATCGAGCGACGCGCGTCGACCGTGTCGCGAAGGCGAGAGGCGAACCTGGCTCGCGGGAGCCGGTTCTCGCGGCAAAAGCCGGTTGCCCGAACCCGCGACGGGGGGCGGCTGCGAGGAAAGCTCTGGCTGAGTGCGGCGCGGCAGGCCTATCCTTGGCCGGAGCCGTCGACGCGGCCGCGGGAAGGGGAGACCATGACGAACGCGAAGACGAAGACCCGAGGCCTCGCGGTGGCGTTCGCCGTCGCCGCGGTGCTGGCAGCATCGACGACGCGGGCCGATCCGGCCGCGGACCGATGCGGCGCGGTGAAGATGAAGGCCGCGGCGCGCTACGGTCAGGGCCTGCTGTCCTGCCACGCGAAGGCGATGCGGCGCGACCAGGACGTCGACCCGGACTGCACGGCGAGAGCCCTGGCCCGCCTTGCGAAAGGATTCGACAAGGCCGAGGCCAAGGGCGGCTGCGCAACGGTCGACGACGAAGCGATGAGCTCGGGCGCGCTCGACGCGGACGTCGACGCGGTCCTGGCCGCCCTTGCGCCCGGCGCGACCGAGGCCGCGCGGTACTGCGCCGCAACGAAGACGAAGGCGTCCGGCAAGCAGATCCGCGCGCTGCTTTCGTGCTACGGCAAGGCCGCCGTGCGAAGCAGCGGCCCCGAGGCGGAGTGCTTCACGCGGGCCTCGGAAAAGCTCGCGAGATCCTTCACGAAGGCCGAAGGGAAGGGTGGATGCACGACGGCGTCGGACGCCGCGGCCGTGGACGCCCTCGACACCGAGGCCGCCGGGCGGCAGGTCGCGCTGCTCTCGCCGGTCTGCGGCGACGCGATCGCCGGCCCGACGCAGGAGTGCGAGCCGGGCGACGACGACGCCTGCCCCGGCCTCTGCCATGCCTCCTGCGCGTGCGCGATCCCGTCGAGCTGCGCGGACGGCACGGCCGAGCTGCCGGAGGAGTGCGACGACGGCAACACGAACGACGGCGACGGCTGTTCGTCGCTCTGCCTTCTCGAGGACGCGAGCGCGCTCTGCGCCGGAGTCGCGGCCGCGTCGGGCACGGCGCTCGACGCGGTCCTGGTCAGCAGCGCGTTCAGCCAGCCCGTGCACGCGACCGCGCCACCGCTCGATCCGTCGCGGCTCTTCGTCGTCGAGCGCCAGGGCCGCATTCGCATCCTCCGCCTCGCCGACGACAGCATCGCGCCGGCGCCGTTCCTCGACATCACGGACCAGACGACGACCGTCGGCGAGCGCGGGCTGCTCAGCATGGCCTTCGATCCCGACTACGAGGCCAATCGCCGCTTCTTCGTCTACTACACCGACATCGTCGGCCGGATCACCATCGCCCGCTACGAGACGATGGCCGGCAACCCGGACGCTGCCGACGAGTCGACGGCCAGGGTGCTGCTGTCGATCCCGCATCCCGGGGAGTCCAACCACAACGGTGGCCAGCTCGCGTTCGGCTCCGACGGTTACCTGTACGCGGCGACCGGGGACGGCGGCGGCGGCGGCGATCCCGACGAGAACGCGCAGGACGACGCTTCGCTGCTCGGCAAGATGCTGCGCATCGACGTCGACGTGGACGTCGCGCCGTACTGGGCGGCGCCGCCGACGAATCCCGGCTACGTCGACGGCACGGGCGAACTCGAGCTCGTCTGGGCCAAGGGCCTTCGCAACCCGTGGCGGTTCAGCTTCGACCGGGGAACGGGCGATCTGCTGATCGGCGACGTGGGACAGGGCTCCCGCGAGGAGATCGACTGGCGGCCGGCGTCGAGCGCCGGGGGCGAGAACTACGGCTGGGACATCTTCGAGGGAACGCAGTGCTACGAGCCGGACCCGGCGCCGGTGTGCCCGTCCCCGCCCACCGGCTTCACGATGCCGATCCACGAGTACTCGCACGCCGCCGGCTGCTCGATCACGGGAGGCTTCGTCTATCGCGGCTGCGCGATGCCGGATCTTGCGGGCGCGTACTTCTATTCCGACTGGTGCTCGGCGTTCCTGCGCACGATCGAGATCGACGCCGGCGTGGCCGTGAACGCCACGGACCGGACGGCCGACGCCGAGGACAACGGCGCGTCGCTGGCCAACGTGACGTCGTTCGGGGAGGACGCGCGCGGCGAACTCTACGTCGTGCAGCACGGAGGAGCGGTCTACCGGATCCAGCCGGAGTGACCGGTGCGCCGGGGCTTCCGGTCGCGGCGCACTGTCGATCGAGGTTCCCCTCCCGCATTCCGTTGGAATGCGGAACGGGACGGTCCGGCCGGACCGTCCCGTTCGAAGGAGGAGGCGGACGCAGCGCCCAATGCTGCGCCCGCCAGTTGAACCCGCGCGGCAAGGAGGAGGCCGTGCCGCCCGGGTTCCGGTCGGAACGCTTCAGCCGCCGAAGAGCGCTTTCTCCTCGGCGATCAGCTTCGCGAACGACGGGCGCGCGAGCATCCGCTGCACGTAGGCCGCCAGCTTCGGCCAGCGCGCGGCGTCGACCGTGAAGCTGGCATGCGCGAGGTTCACGAACTGGCTCGTCACCGCGATGTCCGCGATCGAGAGGCTCCCGCCCACGAGGAACTCGTTGCCGCCCGCGAGCAGGCTCTCGAGGTAATCGAACACGTTCGGGGCCTCCTGGTCGATGGCCTTCTGCACGGCGGCTTCGTCGGTCGGCTGTCCCATGAACTTCGGCCCGACGATTCGCTGGAAGAAGACGACTCCCGTCAGCTTCGAGGCGATCCCGCCGTCGGCGTACTCCTCGAGGAAGACCGCGCGGCCGCGGTCCTTCGGGTCCTTCGGGAACAGCGGCGTGTCCGGATGGCTGACCTCGAGGTAGTCGAGGATCGCCGACGAGTCCGGCAGGTAGTAGTCGTCCTCCTGCAGCACGGGAATTTTTCCGAGCGGGCTGATCTTCCTGAACTCCGCGCTGACGCCGAATGGAAACACAGGCTCGAGTTCATAGTCGAGGCCTTTTTCGGCGAGGGCGACGCGAACCTTGCGGACGAATGGGGATGCTCCCACTCCGTGGACCTTTCTCATGACGGGGACTCTCCGGTTTGGCCGCCGGTGGCGGCCGGTCTGGGCTTGCGGCGGCGAGCGCGCGCAGCGCGTTGGTCGGGAGGATGGACGGCGGGCGGGGCAGGCGGCGCTGCGGCCGTCGGTCGAACGTCGAACAGGGCGGGGACGCGGCGCAGGGCCGCCTCGTCCCCTTCCCAGTGAAGGCCTTCGTCGGAGCCGGGCGCGAGCACGCCGCTGGCGAACATCATCATCCGGGCCGGCGCCGCGCTGACCGTGACCTCGTGCGGCATCGGCGTGCGCGACAGCCTGGTGCCGCCGGCGCCGCCACGGACGTAGATGTCGACGGATTCGCCGCCGCCGTCGACGTGGAGCCTGGCGCCGACGTCCTCGGTGGCTTCGGCGCGCGCGAAGGCCTGCAGGCCCAGCAGGAGCCACTCCGGGCGCAGCCGGTCGTCGGGGCCCGGGGCTCCGAGAAAACGAAGACCCCATCGGGTCAGTTCGGCGAGCAACGGCTGCAGGGCGCGACCGGCTTCCGCGAGTTCGTAGACGACGGGGGGCGGGAACTCGCGCCGGGCGATGACGCCGCGCTGTTCGAGCCGCGAGAGCCGGTCGCTCAGGACGCTCGTGCTGACGCCGTTCAGGGCGGACTTGAGCTCGCCGAAACGCTTGGGACCGGGGAACAGCTCGCGCAGGATCAGGATCGTCCAGCGTTCGCCGAGGATCTCGGCGGCGCGGGTCAGCGGACAGAACTGCGCATAGCGGACGTCGACCACGGACCGCGTTGTAGGCCGGCACCACGACTTCGGTCAATGCTGTCGGTTCGAATTTCGAATCGCGGTGTGGGCTGGCCCACTCGCGCGCACGCAAGTGCACCGCTGGTCACGCGGCGAGGGATCCGCCGGAATCCGGCCGGGCCCCGCGTGCTTCGGAAGGCCCGAGGTGGCAGGAGATCCAGGCATGAGACTCGAACTCGACCATGTGGTCCTCGCGGTGGTCGACATGGACGCGATGCTGCGCTTCTACGTCGACGTGCTCGGGCTCGCCCCGCATCGCGTGGAGGAGTTTCGCGCGGGCGCGGCGCTGTTCCCGTGCGCGCGCGTCAACGACGGCACGCTGATCGACCTGCTTCCGCGTGCGATGTGGGACACCGGGGACGCCTTGGACCGGACGTTTCCCAACATGAACCACTTCTGCCTCGCGCTCGAGAAGCGCGACTGGACGGCGATGCTCGAGCGGCTCGCGGCCGGCGGTGTCGAGATCGAGGCCGGTCCGATGACGCTCTCGGGCGCGCGCGGGGACGGCACTTCGGTCTACGTCCGCGATCCCGACGGCAATCGCGTCGAGCTGCGTTACTACGACTGACGGCGGAGCCCCGATCGGGGATCGGGGCGTCCTCCTTCCACGGACCGTCAGCGGATGTAGTAGCCGCTCACGCGCCAGGACCCGTCGGGCGTTCGCATCGGCGTCACCGTCTCCGTCGCCGTCCGCTTGTGCTCGAACGACGTCGAGTACTCGAGCACGACGTACTCGCCGTCGGGCACGCCGGGAAGCTCGGTGGCGAACTTCGCGGACTCGAGCTTGCGGGAGCGGACCGATCCGAGCGGGGCGCGGACGCCTTTCAGCGACTGGACCCACGGATCGCTGCCCACGGCCGACTGGAAGACCGGAGCGGCGGATTGCCAGCTTTCGGCGTACTTCCCCGCGTCGACGAGCGCCAGCCACGAACTCGCCGCCGCGGAGGCCGCGGCTTCGCGCTCGCCGAGCTCGACGGCGGCGACGCCCGACGAGAGACCGAGGAAAAGGAAAAGGGCGAGAAGGCGCTTCATCGGCTGTCGACCTCCGCTGGCGCCCTCGACGCAGGGCCGGGGCGCGCGTCGATTGTGGCTTGCCGCGCCGGTTGCAGGAAGGGGGCGGCGCCCGCTTCGCGTCGTCGGCGGCGACTGGACCTGCCCCGGCTCCCGGGTTAACTCGGCGCGATGGAATGCAGCCTCGCCGAAATCCATGAAGCCGTCTCCGCCACCTGCCCGGACAAGGAGTGCGTGGTCTGGGGAGACCGCCGTTTCAGTTATGCCGACGTGACCGCGCGCACGCGGCGTCTGGCGAACTACCTCGTCGGCCGCGGGCTCGGCGTGCGCACGGAGCGCGGCGCGCTCGAGGGCTGGGAGTCGGGCCAGTCGCACCTCGCGCTCTATCTCTACAACTGCAACGAGTACCTCGAGGGCATGCTCGGGGCCTTCAAGGCCCGCGTCGCGCCGTTCAACGTGAACTACCGCTACGTCGAGGAGGAGCTTCTGTATCTCTTCCGCGACGCGAAGGCGGAGGCGGTCGTCTATCATTCGGCTCTCGCTCCCACGCTCGCCAACATCCTGCCCGAGCTCCCCGAGCTGAAGGTGCTGCTGCAGGTCGCCGATGCCTCGGGGAACGCGCTGCTGCCGGGCGCGGTCGACTACGAGGCGGCGCTCGCGTCGGCTTCCGACGAGAAGCCGGCCGTGACCCCGTCGCCGGACGATCTCTACATCCTGTACACCGGCGGCACGACGGGGATGCCGAAGGGGGTGTTGTGGCGGCAGTCGGACATCTACTTCGCCGCGCTCGGCGGCTCGATGCCCGGCATGGGCGAGCACGAGTCGATCGGGTCGGTGCTCTCGATCGCGGGAGCCGGGCCGCGCATGCTGCCGGCCCCGCCGTTCATGCACGGCGCCGCGCACTGGGCGGCGTTCAACGCGATGAACACCGGCGGCTCGGTCGTCATCCAGGACGACACGCACCGCCTCGATCCGGACGACATCTGGAGCACGATCGAGAAGGAGAAGTGCCAGGGGCTGCTGATCGTCGGCGACGCGTTCGCGCGGCCGCTGCTCGACCAGCTCGAGAAGAAGTCCTACGACCTTTCGTCGCTGACGCTGCTCGTCAGCGGCGGCGCCGTGCTCAACGTGAAGATCAAGGAAGAGATCCTCGAGAAGATCCCGAACGTGATGATCCTCGACGGCATCGGCTCGTCGGAGACCGGCAGCCAGGCCGCGAACATGAGCAGCAAGGGGACTGGCGCCACGACCGGCAGTTTCCTGCCGCAGCCCGGCAACTGCGTGCTGTCGGAGGACCTCTCGGGCGTGCTCGAGCCGGGCCACGACGGCATCGGGTGGTTCGCGAAGGGCGGCCGCGTGCCTCTCGGCTATCTCGGCGACCGCGCCAAGACCGAGAGGACGTTCCCCGCGCTCGGCGGCGTCCGCTACTCGGTGCCGGGCGACCGCGCTCGGCACCTCGCCGACGGGATGATCGAGGTGCTCGGCCGCGATTCGGTCACGATCAACTCGGGCGGCGAGAAGATCTTCGCCGAGGAAGTCGAGCAGGCGCTCAAGCATCATCCGTCGGTCTACGACGTGGTCGTCTGCGGGCGTCCGAGCGAACGCTGGGGACAGGAAGTGGTCGCGGTCGTGGCGTTGCGCGGCGGGACGTTCGCGAGCGAGGACGAGCTTCTCGACGAGGCGGCGCGTCATCTCGCGCGATACAAGCTTCCCAAGGCGTTCGTGTTCCGCGACGAGATCCTGCGCAGCCCGAGCGGCAAGGCCGACTACCGGTGGGCCCGCGAGCAGGCGACCGCGGCGTCGTGACCGGTCGCGACCGTCGCCGGCGAGACGCCGGGCGGCGCGCACGCCGGGCCCGGGAACGGCCGGGCCTGCCGGCGACGACCCGGGCGCGCGACCGCCGTGGCCCAACGTCCTCGCCGGCTCGCGCGGGCTTTCTCGAGCTCGCCGGGGGCGTTAGGTTCGTCGGGTGAACTACCTCGAAGGACCCCGCCCCCGGCTGTTCGCGCATCGCGGCGCGAGCGGCACGCTGCCCGAGAACACGCTCGAGGCGTTCCGGCAGGGACTCGTGGCCGGCGCGGACCGGCTGGAACTCGACGTTCACCGCACGGCCGACGGCCACGTCGTCGTGTTCCACGACGAGACCCTCGAGCGCACGACCAACGCGACGGGGCTGCTCCGCGACCGCACGCTGGCCGAGTTGCAGGAACTCGACGCCGGCTACCGCTTCGAGGACGACGCCGGCGGTCATCCCTTTCGCGGCAAGGGCCTGCGCATCCCGACGCTGGCCGAAGTGCTCCGGGAATTCCCGGACACGCCGCTCAACGTCGAGGTCAAGCACGACGAAGGCGCCACCGTGGAGGCTTATTTCGCGGTGCTCGACGCGCACGACGCGCGCGAGCGCGTGCTGTCGGCGGCGTTCGAGGACCACATCCTCGAACGCATCCGCAGCGTCGCCCCAGCGGCGGTGACGAGCCTGTCCGCCGGCGAAGTCGCGGAGTTCGTCGGTCGCTGCCTCACCGGATCGTTCGACGGCTACACGCCGCCGGGAAAGGCGCTGCAGGTCCCGCCCGAGCACGAGGGGATCGAAATCGTGACGCCGACGTTCGTCCGCTCCGCGCACGACCTCGGCATGGAGGTCCACGTCTGGACGATCAACGAGGAAGCCGAGATGGAGCGCCTGCTCGACCTCGGCGTGGACGCGCTGATGAGCGACTTCCCGGCGCGGGCCGCCGCGGTGTACCGGCGACGGGGGCTGCGGCCGTGAGGAACGCCCCGACTCCGCCGCTCGCCGGATCGCGCGTCGTCGTCGGCGATCCCGAGCCGACGGCGGTCTACGAGCGCGAGCTCGACGCGTCGGTCGAACGCGTCTGGGAGAACGTGCTCGACTGGGAGCACCTGCCGCACCTGCACTCGCAGGCGTTCTCGAGCGTGGAGGTGCAGACGGTCGACCACGACCACTGGCACGGCGTGGTCGGTCTCGCCGGGGCGCCGGGGGCGACGGCGGAGATCGACGTGCGGCTGGACCGTCCGAACCTCCGCTACCACAACGTCACGGTGGCCGGGGTCGGCGTCGGCAGTGAAATCGTCACGCACCTGTTCCCGCGCGCGGAGCGCCGCACCGGCATCCGCGTGGAGTTCCTCCTGCCGTGGGCGCCGCCGGGCGCGGAGGCCGCGATCGGCGACGTCTACCGCAACCTCTACGAACAGCTCTGGGACCAGGACGAGGCGATGATGCGCGAGCGCCAGCGCGTCGTCGACGAGTCCGCGACGCGCGCGACGACCGATCGCGGGGCAGGCGTCGTGATCGGCCGCGTCGGGGATCTCGCGGCGAAGCTTCCCCTCGAGGTCGAAGTCGGCGGGCGACGCTTCCGCGTGGTCTCGGTCGACGGCCGCCTCGTGGCGCACGACGCGCGCTGCCCGCACCTCGGCGGACCGTTGTCGGGGCTGCCGATGGACGGTTGCGAGGCCGTGTGCCCGTGGCACGGCTATCGCTTCGACGTCGTGACCGGCCGCAGCAGCGACGGGCGCGGCTACCGGCTGCGACAGGCCGCCGTCGTCGAGGTCGACGCCTGCGGCGGGGAAGTGAGGCTGCGGCTGCCATGACGCTGAGGCGCTTCCCGATCCCGCCGCTCTGGTTCTGGCTGTCGTTCGGCGTGTCGATCGCCGCGAACAACGTGGCCGGGATCGCCGCCGAGGAGTCGATCGCGCTGATGTCGCGCGTCAGCGACTTCGCCGAGCAGGTCCGCCAGTACAACCTGCAGTTCCTGATCTACTGGACCGGCTCCGCCTACCCGACGGTGATCGCGATCCTGTACTGGTACCTGCGTCCGGTGCTGTCGTGGTTCGAGGGCGGCTGCGTGCACCCGGCGCCGCTGCTGGTCCGGCGCCGGGTGGTCAGCGCACCGCTCGTCTCCGCGTTCGCGGGGTACGTCGCCTGGCTGATCGGCATCCCGCTGTTCATCGGCATCACGCTCGGCGCGTTCGGGCGCTGGGCCCCGGAACTCGCCTCGCAGCACGTCTTCACGCCGATGATCAACGGCTTCCTCGCCGCGACGATCTGTTACTTCGTGATCGACGGCATCTACCGCAGCGCCGTCTACCCGAAGGTTTTCCCCGAGGGCGGGCTCACCTCCGTGCCCGGGGCGATCGTGCTCGGCGTGCGGGGCAGGTTCTTCGTGCTGCTGCTCGCCCTTTCGTTCGTGCCGATGTTCGTGATGCTGGGCCTGACGCGCGCGGCCGAGGTGCGGCTGCTGCGCGGCCTCGACCCGGCGACGCTGCTGCGGGAGCTCACCAGCGCGAGCCAGGCGACGTTCGTCGTCTACGTGCTGGTCGGCGGTGCGCTCGCGGTGCTGCTGACGCGCAGCATGACGGCGTCGCTCGAGGAGACGGCTTCGGCGCTGAAGCGCGTGCAGGGCGGCGACCTCGACGTGCGCGTGCGCGTGGACTCGGCCGACGAGATCGGCGTCCTCGAAGAGGGCGTCAACCGCATGGTCAGCGCGCTGCGCGACCGCGAGCGGATCCTCGCGACGTTCGGCCGCGTCGTGGAGCCGGGCGTGCGCGACCGGCTGCTCGGCGGGATCGGGCAGAGCTGCGAGGCCGGCGAACGGCGCCCCGCGACGGTGATGTTCTGCGACCTGCGCGGCTTCACGACGCTGTCGGAGCAGCACGGGGCGGAAGTCGCGGTGACGACGCTGAACGAGTTGTTCACCGCCGTCACCGCATGGGTGCGCGAGTGCGGCGGCATCGTCGACAAGTTCATCGGCGACGCTGCGCTGGTCGTCTTCGGGCTGCTCGACGACGACGCCGACCCCCGGGAAGTCGCCGAAGGCGCGGCCGCTGCCGGCGTTCGCTGCGCGATCGGGCTCGAGGGGCGGCTGCGAGAGCTCAACGCGCGACGGGTCGGCGACGGGCGCGAGCCGCTCGCGGTGACGATGGCAATGCACAGTGGCGACGTCGTGGCCGGCGTGATCGGCTCGCCCGACCGCCACGAGTACACGGTGGTCGGCGACACCGTGAACGTCGCGGCGCGCCTCCAGCAGGCCGCCAAGGACTACGGCGGCATCGTGATCTCGTCCGCCACGCTGGAGCTTGCCCGCGCTGCGGGCGAGACGGTGCCGGTGCGCAGCACCGACTCGGTCGTCCTGCGCGGACGACGCGAACCGGTGGTGCTGCACGTGCTCGGCGAAGGCCCCGCGGACGGTGGCGAGGCGCCCGCGACCGCGGCGCCGACGCTCGCGACCACCTGATCCGGCGGCCCGGCGCGATCGGAATCGTCCAGCTCAATCCGCCGGGAACAAGCGCCGCGCGAGCGCGCTGTCGAGGCGTCCGTCCGGATCGAGGCGTCGGCGCGTCTCGAGGAACGCCGGCAGGCGCGGCTCCATCGCCGCGAAGTCGGCCGCCGTCGTGAATGCGTCCTTCGCGAGGTAGATCCGCCCGCCGGCCTCGATGACGACGGAATTCAGTCTCGCGACGAGCGCGGCGGTGCCGTCGTGCACAGGGTAATCGAGCGCGAACGAGAGGCCCGGCCTCGGGAACGAAAGCAGGCCCTTGCCCTCGTCGCCGCAGTCCTTGATCACGACCAGGAACGGTCCAGGGCCGCCGCTGCGCGCGGCTTCGAGCAGCCGCCGCACGCTGCGCATCGACGGATCGTGCGGCAGGACGCACTGGTACTGCGTCAGGCCGCGGCGCCCGTACAGCCGGTTCCAGTCGCCGACCACATCGAGCGGGTAGAAGAAGCGACCGGCGCGCACGACTTGCCGCCGCCGCCCTCCGTCGCGCCGCGCGCGTTCGTACTTGAGCAGATTGAAGGCGGCGACGCTCGCGTTCGTGAGCAGGAACCCCGGCATCGGCAGCGGCACGGACAGCGGCGGCAGTTCCGGCGAGCGATCGCGGGTGCCGTCGTCGGTTTCCGCCCAGCGACCGCACAGGAGCACCCCGCGCCCGGTCCGTCCGCCCGTGGCGAGCCAGTCGGACCACGCGACCGTCAGCGGCCACGTGCGCCCGGCGTCGACGAGGCCGTCGACGAGCGATTCGAGGTCGGGGTGCGCCGTCGTCTGCTGGACGAGGAACGGGGACGGCACGCGCTGCATCCGCAGCGTCACGTCGAGGACGTGCCCGGTCAGCCCCATGCCTCCGAGCGTCGCGCGGAACACCTCCGGTGACGACTCGTCGGTGACGTCCTCGATGCGGCCATCCGGCAGCCGCATCCGAAAGGCTTCGACGTGCGCGCCGACGGTGCCGGCCACGTGGTGGTTCTTGCCGTGCACGTCGGCGGCGACGAGCCCGCCCATCGACACGAAGCGCGTGCCGGGGGTGACGGGCAGGAACCAGCCGCGCGGCAGGAACATCTCGGCCAGGCGTCCCACCGACAGCCCGGCCTCGGCGCGCAGGAGACCGGAGTCTTCGTCGAACGCGAGCACGCGTTCGGCGCGCAGGCTCGACGCCACCGGGCCGCGACCGGCCGGCGGCAGCGACGCGTCGCCGTAGGAGCGGCCGAACCCGCGCGTCAGCACGGCGTCGGCGGTCAGGTCCTCGAGGTGGCGGCCCTCGACCAGCACGGCTTCGACGGCCGGGTGACGGCCCCAGCCGTGAAGGAGCTGGCGCGCGTGCTTCAGGCGGCCGCTCCGGCCGGCTTCGAGGACGCGAGCGCGAGCACGCTCGCGTAGCCGCTCGCGAGGTTCGCGTCGGCCAGCAGGCCGCGCTCGCGCAGCATGCGGTGGAAGACCGGGAGCCTGTAGTGCGGCACGGTCATCAGCAGGTGGTGCTCGAGGTGGTAGTTCACGTAGTTCGGGGCGAACAGCAGGCGCTCCCACCAGCTGGCGAGCGTCGTGCGCGAGTTCTGGAACGGATCGGCGGGATCCGGCGTCATCGAATGCTCGGCGATCGCGCGGATGCGCAGCGCTAGGCTGTAGGTCGTCATCCAGGCGCCGAACCAGAGCAGGTAGAGTGCGGGGTGCCCTGCCGCCGCGAGAAGCGCGAGCAGGGCGACGTTGCTCGTCACCACGCCGCGCACGGCTTTCCAGGTGCTGTCGCCGTTGCGGCGCGTCTTGCCGGCGCTCATGCCGAGGTCTCGCCGGAGCAGCGCGCGCAGGCGCTTGTAGCCGGTCTGCCCGGACAGGTCGCGCCAGATCTTGCGGCGCAGGCTCGCGCGCGTGATCGGGAACGGCGCGACGAGGTCGAGGTCCGGGTCGTCCTTCGTCCAGTTCTTCGCGTGGTGCTTGAGGTGATAGGGCCGGTACGGAGCGAGGTCGGCCCAGACGGGGTAGGCGGCCAGCCAGTTCCCGACCCAGTCGTTCAGCGCGCGGTTGCGGAACATCGTGCGGTGGGAGGCCTCGTGCATGATGATCGACATGCCGAGCTGGCGCCCGCCGATCACGAACAGCGCGCCGACGATCGTCAGCGGGTTCGGCCAGCGCGCCACGACGGCCATCGACGCGAAGACGATCGTCCAGTTGAGGAGGACCGTGCCCCACGCCCGGCGGTCGTCGATCGCGAGAAGGGCCGCGATCTCCTCGCGCGTGAAACGGTCGAGCCAGCGTTCCCGGCCGGGCTCGACGAAGGGCGGGCGCGCGTCGGTCGTGTCCTGGTTCGTCGTCATCTCGGTGCTCCGTCCGTTCGGCGATCGAGCCGGATTCAGGCTTCGACGAGCCCGGCCGCCTCGGCTTCGCGCCAGATCTGCCGGTCCACCGGCGACTCGCTCGCGAGCACGCCGTAGCGCGCGAGGAACGGCGACCAGCAGCGCCGCCCGATCTCGTCGTACGCGATCATCGCGCGAACGAGGTTGTCGCGTTCGGCGGTCGGAACGATCGCGTCGGGCAGCAGCGGGTCGAGCACGATCAGCCGGATGGCTTCGCCGCCGAGCAGGAAGGACTCGGCCATGGCCCGCCGGTCGTCCATCTGCAGCAGTTTGGCGGCGCTGCGTTCGAGTTCGGCGGCGAGGCTGCGGTACTGGCGGCCGATCGCTTCGGCATCCCAGAGGGCGCGGGCGCGGGCTTCCCCGGCCGCGTCGAGGTCGCGGAGCGTGAAGACCGGCACGCCGCCGGGCAGGCCGAGGCTGTCGAGTGTCTCGCGCGCGACGGCGAGTCCGCCTTCGAGGTTGTCCGGGCGGAGCCACAGCCCCGGCGCGAACTCGCGCATGCCGGTGAACCCGAGGGCGCGGGCAGCGAGCGCGCGGGTTTCCTTGGACGCGCAGCACGCCTCGGGCGCCGCGCCGATCCAGGCGCCGTCCCACTCGCGCGTCCGCGTCTCGATCCCGCGCCAGGAGTTCAAGCGCTTCAGGATCGGCGCTGCCGCGGCGCCGGTCCGGTAGGCGCCGCGCTCGTCGCGTTCGATGAGCCCGGCCGCCAGCAGGCGGGTGATCGCGACGCGCGTCGCGTTCGAATCGATGCCGAAGATGCCGGCCGCGGCGACCAGGAAACGTACCGGTGCGGAGTGTCCCTTCAGCGTGGAGAGGACGTCCAGCACGACGCTTTTCGGCTTCGGCTTCACGGGCGGCGACCTTACGAAACGTTCCGTCCTGCGTCAAGGGATGTAAGATCGTGTGGGCGCCCGGACACGGCTTTCGCCGGCGTCGTTGGCTCTCGGCGGCGCGTCTGGTCTATTCGGAACGCGGTCGTCGGGTTCGGCGCCGCGGGCCGGGAGGAGTCCGTGGAAGAGATCAAGCTCTACTTTGACTTCAAGAGTCCATACGCCTTTCTGGCGAAGGATCCTGCGTTCGAGCTTCCGGAACGCTTCGACGTTCGGGTGCGCTGGATTCCCTTCGTCCTGAGGATCAAGGGCAAGGGGGAGAGAAGCGTCTACAGCGAGTACAAGGCCCGGTACTCGTACCTGGACGCGAGGCGCTGGGCGAACCGGCGAGGCGGCTTTCCGATCAAGGGGCCGCTCAAGGTGTACGACTCGGCGCCGGCGCTCATCGGCGGGCTCTACGCCCGGCACGAGGGATTCTTCCGCGAGTACGCCGACGAGGTGTTCTCGCGCTTCTTCGACCGGCGGCTCGAGATCGACCAGCCGGCAGCGGTGGCCTCGCTCGTCGACGAGTTCGGTCGCCACGGCTCCCGCTACCTGGATTTCCTCCATGAGTCGGGTGCCGTCGAGTTCGAGGCCTGCCAGGAGGAGGCAGCCGCCGACCACGTCTTCGGCGTGCCGCTGTTCCTGTTTCGTGGAGAGCCATTCTGGGGACACGATCGCATGGGGCTTCTCGAGGAGCGCCTGGAAGAAGCCGGCCTTGGCCGGCCGGGGCGCGCAGTCTCTCGCCCGGACCCGGTCGGGCCGGGCCCGTTGCGGGGATCCTGATGGCCCTTTCGGCCTCGTGACCGGAGCCGGGTTCCACGGCGAGGCCCCGAGCGGCGAACCCCGCGCGTCCGACGGGGCGGGCGCGCACGAGTCCGGAGGCCCGGCCCGACGGCCGGCGAGGAGGTCGACCTGATGCGCGTGTTCGCGTTCGCCTGCGGCTGGATCACCGGGGACCTGGCGGGCTTCCTGGCCGGAGGCGCGGGGAAGATCCGCGTGCCCGTGCCGGTGTTCTTCGTCGACCACCCGAGGGGCCGCCTGCTGTTCGACGCCGGCCTGCATCCGGCCGCCGGCACCGATCCCGAGGGCCGCCTCGGCGTCCTGTCGCGCTTCTTCGACGTCGAGTTCGCGCCCGACGAACACGTCGCGTCGCGACTGGCCGCGCTCGACGTCGACGTGTCGTCGATCGACCGGCTCGTGCTCTCGCACCTGCACTTCGACCACGCCGGCGGCGTCGGGCTGGTGCCGAACGCGCGCCTCGTCGTGCAGCGGCGCGAATGGGAAGCCGGCGCCGACGCCGACCTCGCGGCGCGCTGCTCGTTCGACACGAAGGACTACCGGCTCGGCCACGACGTCGAGCTCGTCGACGGCGAGCGCGACGTCTTCGGCGACGGGCGCGTCGTCTGCCTTCCGACGCACGGGCACACGCCGGGTCATCAGTCGCTGCGCGTGCGGCTCGACGACGGTCGCGAGGTCGTGCTTTGCGCCGACGCGTGCTACCTGCGTCGCAACCTGGACGAGATGCGGTTGCCGAGCGTGGTGTTCGACGAAGCGGAGATGAGGACGTCCCTCGAACGGCTCGCGGCCCTGCGCGCCGCGGGCGCGACGATGATCTACGGCCACGATCCCGAGGCTTGGCCGTCCGTGCCCCAGGCGCCCCTCGAGCTGAAAGCCCCGGACCGGTTCGAGCCGAAGCCGCGGTCGCCGGAACCGGCCGGCAAAGGACCATCGTGAACCCGACGCTCTCCGAACTCCTCGAGCGCAGCCTGAACGCGGCAGTCTACGACGTCGCGATCGAGAGCCCGCTCGAGCCGGCGCCGAAGCTGTCCGCGCGCATCGGCAACCAGGTGCTGCTCAAGCGAGAGGACGTCCAGCCGATCTTCTCGTTCAAGATCCGCGGCGCCTACAACAAGATGCAGCGGCTCGCGCCGGACGTGCTCGCGCTCGGGGTCGTCGCGGCCTCGGCCGGCAACCACGCGCAGGGCGTCGCGTTCGCCGCGCGCAAGCTCGGCTGCCCGGCCGCGATCGTGATGCCGGTGACGACGCCGTCCATCAAGGTGGACGCCGTGCGCGCGCTCGGTGCCGACGTCGAGCTCGTCGGCGACACCTACGCGGACGCCGCGGCGCACGCGGCGCTGCTCGCCGAGGAGCGGGGCCTCACGTTCGTGCACCCGTACGACGACCTCGACGTGATCGCGGGGCAGGGGACCGTCGGCCTCGAGATCCTGCGCCAGGCCGGCCGTCGTCTCGACGCGATCTTCGTGCCGGTCGGCGGCGGGGGGCTCGCGGCGGGCGTCGCCGCGGTCGTCAAGCGCCTCCGGCCCGGCGTGAAGGTGATCGGCGTGGAGCCGGACGACGCGGACGCGATGGAGCGTTCGCTGCGCGAGGGTCGCCGCGTCGTGCTCGAGCAGGTCGGGCTGTTCGCCGACGGCGTCGCCGTGCGCCAGGTCGGCGAGGAGACGTTCCGGATCTGCCGCGAGCTGCTCGACGGCGTCGTGCTGGTCGACAACGACGCGATCTGCGCCGCCATCAAGGACGTGTTCGAGGACACGCGCACGGTGCTCGAGCCGGCCGGCGCGTTGTCGGTCGCGGGTCTCAAGGCCTGGGTAGAGCGCGAGGGCGCGGTGGGCCTCTCGCTGGCGGCCGTCGCGTCGGGCGCCAACATGAACTTCGACCGGCTGCGCTACGTCGCCGAGCGCGCCGAGGTCGGCGAGCAGAGAGAGGCGCTGTTCGCTGTCACGATCCCGGAGGAGCCCGGCAGCTTCCGCGCGTTCTGCTCGCTGCTCGGGCGGCGCGGCATCACCGAGTTCAACTACCGGTACTCGGACCCGGCGCAGGCCCACGTGTTCGTCGGCGTCCAGATCGCCGAGCGCGGTGAGCGGGCGGCTCTCGTCGCCGCGCTTCATCGGGCCGGCCTGCCCGCGCTCGATCTCAGCGACGACGAGACGAGCAAGCTGCACGTGCGCCACATGGTCGGCGGGCTGGCCGCCGTCGCGGACGAGGTGCTGTACCGCTTCGTGTTCCCGGAGCGGCCGGGCGCGCTCGCGAAGTTCCTCGACGCGGTCGCCCAGGGCTGCAACATCACGCTGTTCCACTATCGCAACCACGGCGCCGACTACGGCCGCGTCCTGGTCGGCGTGCAGGTCGCCGGCGGCGAGCACGAGGCGTTTCGACGTCGCCTCGACGACCTCGGGTTCGATTACGTCGAGGAGACCGGCAACCCCGCGTACCGGCTGTTCATGCGCGGCGGCGACGAGGGCAGGCCGGGAGCGGGACCTTGGGGCGACGACGATCCGGGCGGTCAGCCTGCGGAACCGGCGGGCGGCGACGCGGGGACGCCGTGCGCGAAGGAGACGGGAACATGGCGAACGTGAAGCGGTCGACAGCGAAACAGGGCGGCGCGAAGCCCGCCGGGAAGGGCGGCGCGAAGCCTGCCGGAAAGGGCGGCGCGAAGCCTGCCGGAAAGGGCGGCGCGAAGCCCGCCGGAAAGGGCGGCGTGGCTGCCCGCGCCGGCAACGGAACGGAGCGCGCGGGGAAGGACAAACCCGCGGCGTCGGCGCGCGGAGGGACGATCGCGCCGTTCGAGGGCTTCCCGAAGGACTTCCTCGCGTTCTTCCGCGAGCTGGCGAAGAACAACGAGCGCGAGTGGTTCAAGGCCAACGAGTCGCGCTACCGCGAGTCGGTCGAGGCGCCGCTGCTGTCGTTCATCGCGGCGATGGACCTGCCGCTCGGAAGGTTCGCGAGCTGCTTCGAGGCGATCCCGAAGCGCGTCGGCGGCTCGATGTTCCGCATTTATCGCGACGTGCGGTTCAGCCGCGACAAGAGCCCGTACAAGACGAACGCGGGTTGCCACTTCCGGCACGAGGCGGGCAAGAACGCGCATGCCCCGGGCTTCTACGTTCACCTCGAGCCGAAGGAGGTCTTCTTCGGCGGCGGCCTGTGGATGCCGGGCGGACCGGAGCTGCGCAAGGTGCGCGAAGCGATCGTCGCGGACCCGGAGCGCTGGACGGAGGTCACGCGCGCGCCGGCGTTCCGTCGCCGCTTCGGCGAGGTGGCCGGCGATGCGCTGAAGCGTCCTCCGGCGGGGTTCGACCCCGACGACCCGATGATCGAGGAGATCAAGCGCACGAGCTACTTCGCGCTCGAGGAGGCCGACCCGAAGGACATCCTTTCGCCGGATTTCGCCAGGCGCGTCGCGAAGTCGCTGGAGGCGCTCGGGCCGTTCATGGAGTTCCTCTGCGACGCTCTCGGTTTGCCGTACCACCGCGACCTGTAGCCCGGCCGGTGGTCGCCTCACGCCCGGCCCGGCGGCGGCCCGGCCCTTCCGCCGTCAGGACGTCGGGAACGCGTTGATCGAAACCTCCAGGTAGAGGAAGTCGCTCGCGTTCGTGCGGCCCTGGTTCTTCGTGAAGCCGCCGGGCTCGAAGTGCGCATAGCCGAGCGTCGCGTCGATCCGCGAGGTGAGCGGGTAGCGCGCGCGGACGTCGAACTCGTGGCCGAGGAAGTCGCCGCTCTGCCCCGTGGGATCGCGCAGGTTCGCGTTCGCCCACCGGTCGGTGTCGCTGGCCAGCCAGTACCAGCTGTAGCCGGCGTCGACGCGCAGGTCCTTCAACGGGACGAATTCGACGCGGGTCTTCGGCGCGTGGAAGTTCTCCCAGATGAAGTAGTCGTTGGCGGACCAGGGCCGCGCGAACCCGTAGAAGCGCTCGAAGCGTTCGTTGTCGTTGTCGTTCGGGTTCTTGTCGCCGCTCGCGTAGCCGTAGAACAGGCTCCATCGCGGCTTCCACGCGTGCGCGAACGTGTAGCCGACCTCCGTGGCGGCACCGAACGCCGAGTGGCTGCGCTTGTTGTCCCGTCCGGTCTGGTAGACCAGATTCACGTCGAAGTTCGCGTTCGCCCCGATGGGTCCGTACACGCGCAGCGCGGGCGAGTGGATCTCGCGCGGGTTGCGGTTCGCGGACGCCTTCTGGTCGAGGAACAGCCAGTAGGGCTCGATCGTCGCGACGTCCGACCAGCGCCGCCAGTGCCCGATCGCGGCGTAGAACCACTGGTCGTCGTTCGGCCGGTCGGCCTCGTAGAGCTTGCGGTCGAGGGGCTGAGCGGCGAGCAACTCGACCTGCCAGTCGTTGCGGTCCTCGCCGAGGCTCGCGTAGACGCCTTGGAACGTGTTGGTCGTGTTGCGCCACGCGTTGTTGCCGATCAGGCGCCGGTCGAGCTTCTCCAGCCAGAAGCGGCCGCCGCGGACCCGGACCGGCCGTTTCCCCTCCCGGGCGTCCGCGGGCAGCAGGTCGTCGAAGAAGAGCTCCGCGTAGGCCTGGATCGGCTCGCCGCCGTTCACGTCCCGGTTGTCCTTCTTGAACTGGCCGTTGGCCGAGCGCGCGTCCTCGACCTCGACGACGAAGCGGAACGGGTCGAGGATCTCGCGGATGCCGAAGTACGCGCGCGTGCGCAACAGGAACAGGTTGTCGGTGGCCGAGCGGTTGCGCCGCAGGTCGTCGCTGCGCAGTTCGTACCGCGTGCGGAAGTCGAGCCCGAGGTCGAGCCAGGTGAGGTCCGCGAGCGCCTCGAGGCCGGTCTTGCTCGCGTTGCGCGCGTACGCGGGCGGGTCGGTCTCCCTCTTCGTCCCGTAGCTGCCGGGTTCGCGGTAGTAGCCTTGCGCGGCCGCGGTCCGGACGCCGGTGAGCGCCAGCAGTCCGGCACTCACGGCGACCGCGATGGTCAAGCGTTTCATCGAAAGGTTCTCCCGTCGGGCAAGGCCTTCGCGCGCCGGCGTCCGCCGAGTCTCCCGGGGTCGTCGCGTCGGCATGGTGTTCGCGGTTCCTGCGCCGGCGGGCGCTCTATCAGACCTGCCAGTCGTGCACGAAGAGCCGGAGGTTCCTCGGGTACACCCAGGCCGCGTCGCCTTCGGCCAGCCGCAGGGAGGCCCACCGCTCGCGCGGGGTCTCCACGGTCAGCGGAACGCCGAACTCGTCGGCGAAGAGCTCGACGCGCACGACGGCGCCGGCCGACGTGACGCGGCGGATCCGGGCGTGGATGCAGCTCTTCGAGTGCTCGTAGCGGTCGATCTCCAGTTCGTGGGGGCGGACATAGGCCTTCGCCGAGCGAGCCTCGTCGCGCGCGTAGGCGGGATAGTCGACCTCCAACACGCCGAGGAACGCCCTGCCGGCCTCGACGCGTCCGTGGAAAACGTTGACGTTGCCGAGGAAGTCGAGGACGAACGCGTTGGCCGGGTGATCGAAGACCTCCGCTGACGTGCCCTCCTGCTCGATGCGCCCGCGGTTCATGACCACGACGCGGTCGGCCACCTCGAACGCCTCCTCCTGGTCGTGGGTGACGAGCACGCTCGTCACGCCGATCTCGTGGTGCAGCTTGCGCAGCCAGCCGCGGAGTTCCTTGCGCACGCGCGCATCGAGCGCCCCGAACGGCTCGTCGAGGAGCAGCAGCTTCGGGTCGGGCGCGAGCGCACGCGCGAGCGCGACGCGCTGTCGCTGCCCGCCCGAGAGTTGCGACGGCGCCTGGTTCCCGCAGCCGCCAAGCTGGACGAGGTCGAGCAGCTCGCGCACGCGGTGCGTGATGCGGTCCTCGCTCCACTTGCGCACCCGCAGCCCGAACGCGACGTTCTCGAACACCGTCATGTGGCGGAACAGCGCGTAGTGCTGGAACACGAATCCCACGCGGCGCTCGCGCGCGTGGGTGTGGGTCGTGTCCTCGCCGTGGAAGTGGATGCTGCCC
>CAYYZO010000051.1:0-30237 GCA_964476185.1 uncultured Myxococcales bacterium | reverse complement strand
GTCGCGGCGCCACTGCTCGCCCGCCGCGGCTGGACCGCGCTCGGGTTCGTCCGGCTCGCCGACTACTCGCGCGAGCGTCTCGGCATCGGCGCGCGGTCGGTCGAGGAGAACGTGCGGGTGGCTACGGCGCTGGAAGCCCTGCCCTGCATCGCCGCTGCATTTCTCGACGGCACCCTCTCCTGGACCGCCACGCGACTGGTGACGGGCATCGCCACCCCGCGCGACGAAGCCCAATGGATCGAGAAGGCGCGCAGCATGGATGCGCGCGCACTGGAATCCGCGATTCGACGGGCGCGAGCGCCGGATGCTTCGCCGACGGCGCCGTCCGAAGACGCCGACGGCGAATCCTGCGGCGACCCGCGCGTTCGCTGGTCCGTTCGCGTCTCGTCGCTCGGACGACGGATGTGGCACGCCGCCCGCGAGCTCGCCGAGCGCACGGCGGGCAGCAAGCTCACGCCGGCGCGCGTGCTCGAGCTCGTCGCGGCCGAGGCGTCGGGCAGCGTGCCGCCAACATCGGATGACGACGTGCCGCGGGGCCTCGACCCCGCGATGCGGGATCTGCTCGACAAGCTGCGCTCAGCGGGACTCGCACGACCGTCTGTTCCGGAGACAGGCGCGGGCGAAGGCGGCAACGACGAAGCAGGCAGCATGGACGAACGCGGCGCCCCGACCGCCGAAGGGCGACCCTGCCATCCCGGCTACGACTGGCGAGAGGGACTCGAGTGGCGAGACCCCGAGCTTGCGGCGTTTCTCGCGGAGTCCGAACGCGAACAAGCCGTCGCCGGCGAGGATTCGCATCGTTGGCCCGGCAAGAGCGCACCGAGCACGCCCATCGGCCAGCAGGATTCCTTGACTGCCGGCGGCGGCACCTCGACGGCGGAGCATCGTCCCTACGACTGGCGCGAAGGACTGGCCGAACGGGATCCACAACTGGCCGCGTTTCTCGCCGCGTGCGAAGCCGACGATGCGGAGCGGGAATACGCCGGGGTCACGACGCAGGACGGCGACGCCAGGACGTTGGGATGCAGCGACAGCGTGACGCCGAAGCACAGCGACGCCGCGAAGCGGGGGTGCGGCGAAGCGGCCGGCTCCCCGCCGAACGCTCCCCCACCCTTGGCTTCGATCCTCCGCGAAGTCGCGTCACGCGAGGGCCTGCCCTGGCTCGTCCCTCCCGTGCCCGCCGATGCGACCGAGCCGTCCGCATGGCTCGAACGGCACATGCACGCGATCGAGAGCGTCGATCCTTTCGTGATCGACGAGCGGCTTCGCGAAGTGCGCCGCCGCATGCACCGCCTCGACTTCGATCTCGCGGCGCTGCTGCGCGAAGCAGCCCGAATCCGCCTCTACCGCGACTTCGGCTTCACGAATCTCGAAAGCTACGTCGAGTCCCGGCTCGGGATCTGCCCGCGCACGGTCTGGACGCTGCTCGCGATCGAGCGGGCCTGTTCGCACACGTCCCCACTCCTCGCCGACGCCTGGCGCGACGGCCGCATCAACACGATGGCCGCGCACGCCATCCTGCGCGTGCTCGGTCACGGGCACGACGACGACTGGATTGCCCGCGCCCGCGCCGTGATGCTGCGCCGCCTCGAGGCCGAAGTGGACTGGGCCCGCGCCCGCCTGGCCGAAGGCCGTACGGGCGAGCCGCCGCCCGAGGGCCTCGACCTCACCGGTGCGCGGCTGGCCGGCGTCACCATCGAAGAACTGCAAATGCGAGCGCACGAGGCGCCGCCGGACGAGGCCACGACCTCGTCGGAGTTGCCCGGCACGGACGAACTGCAAATCCGTGCGCTCGGCACCCGGCCAGGAGGAGCCACGGCTTCGTCCGAGCCGGCCGACACAGAAGAACTGCAAATCCGTGCGAACGAGGCGCAGCCCGCGGAAGCGAGCGGCCCGTCCACATCGCCACCCGCGGAAGGACTGCAAATCCGTGCGCCCCGTTCAGTTGCGCGGGAGGAACCCGCATCGGCCGGCACGGGCTTCGTTCCGAGCGAGCAGATTGCGTTCTTCGCTCCGAAATCGGTCTGCGCCCTGGCCACCGAAACGATGCTGGCCCTCCGGACCGGCTCCGAGCCTCGCGGCCGCGCGTTCGAACGCATGCTCGCGCTCGCGATGCTCGAATGGATGGCGGCCCCGCGCCACCGCGACCCGGTCTTCGAACGCGACGGCTGGTGCTGCTCGGTCCCGGGATGCACCTCGCGACGCAACCTGCACGATCACCACATCGTCTTTCGCTCCCACGGCGGCGACAACGCGCGCGACAACCGCATCACGGTGTGCGCGGCGCACCACCTCCACGGGCTGCACCGCGGGCGCATCCGTGCGTGCGGACGCGCGCCGGGCGAGGTCGCCTGGGAAATCGGGATCCGCTTCGGCCAGGGGCACGGCGGGAAGCCGCTCTTCCGGACGCTCGGGGATCGCCATGCCTGACCCGAGGGACTCTCCGTACTGGCGGGGCGGGCCTTATCCCCTCACGTCTTGGGCCGGCGCGCGAAAAACGCCTCGATCTCCGCTGCGAGCGCTTCGATCGTGTAGTCGCCCGGCATCACGTCGACGGGGATGCCGAGCGACGTGAGGGTCTTCGCGGTGATCGGACCGATCGCGGCGACGAGCCGGCCGGCGAGCGCTTCCTTCGCGCGGCCGCCGGTCAGGCGGTCGAAGCCCGTCACCGTGCTCGAGCTCGTGAACGTCACCATGTCGAAGTCCGGCAGCAGCGGCTCGGCCGAGCCGCGCTCGGGGTACGACGTGCGATACACGGGCACGACGTCCACCGTCGCGCCGCGCTCGCGCAGCGTGTCCGGCAGGATCTCGCGAGCGACTTCGGCGCGCGCGAGCACGATGCTCGTCCCGGCGACGTCGCCGAGCGCTTCGAGCAGCGCCTCGGCGCGATACTCGCCGGGTTGCGCAGCCACGCGCAGCCCCCGTGCTTCGACGGCCGCGCGCGTGGCCGGGCCGATCGCCGCGATCTTCACGCCGGCGAGTTCGCGCAGGTCGCGTCCCCGGCGCTGCATCTGCCCGAAGAAGCTCTCGACGCCGTTGACGCTCGTCAGCACGAGCCAGTCGCGCCCCGCGACGCCGTCGAACACGGCGGCGGGAACGTCGATCTCCGCGATCTCGATCGTCGGGAACTCGAGCACTTCGGCGCCGGAGCGCTCGAGTCGCTCGGCGAGCGCCGCCGCCTGGTGACGCGCCCGCGTCACGACGATGCGCCGCCCGAACAGCGGCAGGCGCTCGAACCACTCGAGCTCCCCCGCGAGTGCGGCGACGTCGCCGACCACGAACACGACCGGCGGCCGCACGAGCGTGCGCGCCGAGTCCTCCGCGATGCGCGCGAGCGTGCTCACCACCTTGCGCTGGCGCGGCAGCGTTCCCCAGCGGACACCCGCGGCCGGCGTATCCGGCGACATCCCGGCGGCGATCAGCGCCGCGGCGATCTCCCCGATCCGCGTCATCGCCATCAGGAACACCAGCGTGCCGCCGGTGCGCGCGAGCGCGGCCCAGTCGACGTCGTAGCCGGGGCGCGCCTGCCCCGACTGGCCCGTCACGAACGTCACGAGCGAGGAATGCTCGCGGTGCGTGAGCGGGATGCCGGCCCACGCCGGCACCGCCGTCGCGGACGTGACGCCGGGGACCACCTCGAACGCGATGCCGGCCCGGCGACAGGCCTCGGCTTCCTCGCCGCCGCGGCCGAAGATGAACGGGTCGCCGCCCTTCAGGCGCACGACCGTGAGCCCGCGCCGCGCGCGCTCGACCATCAGCGCCTCGATGTCGGCCTGCGCGACGCTGTCGCGACCGTGACGCTTGCCGACGAGGACCTTCTCCGCGCCGGCCGGCGCGTGATCGAGCAGGCGCGGGCTCGCGAGCGCGTCGTAGAGCACGACGTCGGCGCGCGCGAGCGCGTCGCGGCCGCGCAGCGTCAGCAGCCCCGGATCGCCGGGCCCGGCGCCGACGAGGATCACGCGCCCGGTGTTCGACGCGTCGCTCACCTCGGGGTTCCCGTCGTCTGCGCGCGAGGCCGGGTCACGACCTGCCCTCGGCGAGGTCGATGATCTCCTTCGCCCCGCGGTCGTAGAACGAACGTCCGAGCGACCCGCCGAGTTGCTCGGCGGTCTTTTCGGCGGCCCCGGCGGCATCCCCGTCGAGGTTCGCGCGAACGCTGTCGCGAATCGTGCGCGTTCCGTCGGGCGACACGAGCAGGCCGACGAGCGCGAGCGTGTTGCCGTCGATCTCGGCGTGCGCGGCGATCGGAAGGCTGCAGCCTCCGCCGAACACGCGCGCGAAGGCCCGCTCGGCCGTCGTCGCGAGTTCGGTCGGCCGGTGGCCGAGTGCGCCGAGCGCGCCGATCGTCGCCGAGTCGCCGGCTCGCGCGGTGATCGCGATCGCGCCCTGCCCCGCCGCCGGCACGAACTCGAACGGGTCGAGCGGACGGCCCTTCACCGGCGTCACGCCGGTGGCGAGACCGGCCGGGAAACCGATCGAACCGTCCTCGCCGAGACGGAACCCGAGGCGGCCGAGGCCTGCCGCAGCGAGGAATGTCGCGTCGCACTGGCCCTCGCCGAGCTTGCGGATGCGCGTCTCGACGTTGCCGCGCAGCAGCGCGACCCGCGCGCCGGCGGCGGCGGCGAGAGCCTGGGCCTGGCGGCGAAGGCTCGTCGTGCCGATCACGGCGCCGCCCGCGAGGTCCGCGAGCGCGAGCCCGTCGCGCGTGACGAGCACGTCGCGCACGTCCGCGCGCTCGAGCACCGCCGCGATCGTCGTGCCGGGCGCGAGCTCGGTCGGGACGTCCTTCATCGAGTGCACGGCGCAGTCGACGTGGCCGGCGACCAGCGCTTCGTCGAGTTCCTTCAGGAAGAGGCCCTTGCCGCCGGCTTCGCGCAGCGGCCGGTCGGTGATGCGGTCGCCGGTCGTCACGATCTCGACGAGCTCGTACGACAGCCCGGGACGGCGACGCACGAGTTCGTCCATCGTCTGCCGGGTCTGCGTGAGCGCGAGCGGGCTGCGCCGCGTCCCGACGCGCAGCTTCACGGCTGCCCCCTTTCGCCGAACAGCCTCACGACTGCCCCCTTTTGACCGAACAGCCTCACGACTGTTCTCCTCCGAGCCCGAAGAGGCGGCGGACGGCGGTCAGCAGGCGCGATTCCTCCACGCCCGAGCTCTCGTCGCGCAGGACCTGCGTCGGGTGGTGCAGCAGCTTGTTCACGATCGCGCGCGTCATCTGGTGGATGCGCTCCTTGTCCTCGTCGCTGATCGACGACAGGCGGGCGAGGGTCTTGTCGACCTCGCGGCGGCGGATGCTGTCGGCGTACTCGCGCAGCTCGACGATCGTCGGGACCACGTCGAGGCGCTCGAACCACTGCCAGAACTGCTCGACCTCGGCCTCGACGATCGCCTCGCCGCGCACGGCCTCGCGCCGGCGTTCGCCGATGTGGTCCTCGACCACCGCCGCGAGGTCGTCGATGTCGTACAGGTACGCGCCGTCGAGCTTCTGGATCTCCGCGTCGAAATTGCGCGGCACCGCGAGGTCGATGAAGAACATCGGGTTGCCGCGCCGCTCGCGGAGCGCCGCCCGCGCGTCCTCGCCGGAGACGAGCTGCCCTCCGCCGGCCGAGCCGACCACGAGGTCGGCCAGCGGCAGGTACGCGCGGAAACGGTCGAGCGGCACCGGCGTCGCGTCGAGCTCGCGGGCGAGCTCGACGGCGGTCTCGAACGTGCGGTTGACGACGATGACCTGCCCGATCCCGGCCGACTGGAAGTGCCTCGCGGCGACCTCGCCCGTGTCGCCGGCGCCGAGCAGCATCACCGTGCGTCCCGCGAGTTCCTCGAAGATGCTGCGCGCGAGGTCGACGGCGGTGGCGGCGACCGACACCGACCGCGAGGCGACGCCCGTCTCCGTTCGCACCCGCTTGGCGACCGAGAAGCTCTTGTGGAAGACGCGGAACAGCACGGGCCCGGCCGCGCTGCAGGCGGCGGACTGGTCGAACTGCTGCTTCATCTGTCCGAGGATCTGCGGCTCGCCGACGACCATCGAATCGAGGCTGGAGGCGACGCGGAACAGGTGGCGCACCGCATCGCGCCCGCGCAGCGTGTACACGAGCCCCGACGCGGCGCCGCCCGGCAGGCCGCCGGCCTCGGCGAGCAGTCCCGACAGCGTGTCCGCGTTGCCCGGCTCCGGACTGCAGCAGGCCGCAAGCTCGACTCGGTTGCAGGTGCTGACGAGCGCGGCCTCCTGCACGCCGTGCAGGTCGGTGACCGCGCGAAGGAACGAGGCGGTATCCGCGCTCGCCGCCGCGAGCCGCTCGCGCACCTCGACCGGCGCCGAGTGGTGGCTCACGCCGACGACGACGAGCTCGCGCCGGGCCTCGGTCGCGCGAGTCGGGTTCGAAGCGCTCACCGCGCGTCCTCGCCGGCCGCGGGCGCGTCGGCCGTCGCCGGAGCGACGGCGTTCGCGAGACCGCCGCCGTGGCGCCCTCCGAGCTGGAGCAGGTTCACCAGCAGGTAGGAGGCGAGCAGCAGCACGAACGCCACGATCGTCCACTGCGCCGCCTTGCGGCCGTGCAGGCCGCCGAGCAGGCGGACCTGCAGCAGCCCGGCGTAGAGCAGCCAGGTCAGGACCGCGAGCGTCTCGCGCGGCTCCCACGACCAGAAGTGCCCGGTCGCCGACATCGACCAGAACCCGCCCGTGACGATGCCGAGCGTCAGCAGCGGAAAACCCCAGAGAAGGAACACGAGGCTCACGCGATCGAGCGTCTGGATCGCCGGGAGGCGGTGCACCATCGCGCCGCCGCGGCGCGACTTGAGCAGGTTCTGCTGCAGCAGGAACGCGGCGCTGATCGCGAACGCGAGCGCGAAGACGGCGTTGCCGAGGAACGCGAGCGTCACGTGCACGAACAGCCACGGGCTGCGCAGCGCCTCCGGCACGGCGACGTCGCTGCCGCTCATCAGCACGTCGGAAATCGCGGCGAGGAACGCGAGCGGGCTGACCAGCACGCCGACGACGGCCAGGCTCATCCGCGCCTGCAGCGCGAGGTAGAGGCCGACGACGAGCCACGCGAAGAACGAGAAGCCGCCGCCGAACGTCGCGACCGGCAGCACGCCGGCGCGCGCGATCTCGAGCACGAGGTCGACCGAGTGCAGCGCGAACGCGCCCGCCAGGATCAGGATCGGCGCCCGGCTCTCGCCCGGCGCCTGGCGGCTCGAGAAGCTGCGGGTGAACGCGATCGAGGCGGCGACGTAGCCGAGCGCCGCGGCGACGAGCATCAGCGAGTGCATCCTTGCTCCTGCGCGCCCGGTGGGGCGGCCGCGGCGCGCCGCGCCGCCTCCAGCGCGCGCTCCACGGCGGCGCGCGCGTTCTCCCGGCGACCCGCGCGAAGCTCCGCGAGGACCTCCTGCACGAGCGGCCTGCCGAGCGCTTCACGACGGACCGAAGCGTCGGCGACATCCCCGCGAAGCCGGGTCCGCAACTCCGCGAGGAGTCCGGCCGCAGCGCCGTACTCCTCGCCCACGACCGTCGCGACGCCGTCGCGCGCTTCGGCCGCAAGCACCGGGCTCGCGCCGCCGCTCGAGACCGCGACGCAGACCTCGCCACGGCGCAGCACCGCGCCGGCGGACACGAAGCCGCGCCCGTCGGCGCGACAACAGATCGCCCCCACCCGCCGGCACGCCCGTTCGACCGAGGCGTCGGCGTCTTCGTCGCCGGTGCAGGCGAAGACGAGCGCGCGGCCGTCGCAGTCCTCGTCGCGAAACGCCCGGCGCTCGAGCCGCACGCGCGCGCGGGCGCCGACGAGTTCGAGAGCGGCCTCGCAGGGAGACGGATCGACGAGCAGCACTTCGGCACCGGCGTCGGCGAGGCTGCGAGCCTTGGCGACACCGACGGCTCCGGCGCCGGCTACGAGGCAGCCGCGGCCGTCGAGTTCGAGGAAGATCGGAAAAACCGGCACGACGACCCTGCCCCTATCATGCGGAGCCGTCGAAACCGAAGCACATCCGGAAGCTTACAACGGAACCTTCAGCGTTTTTCCGGCCTGGAGGTCCTTCGCGTTGCGGATCCCGTTGATGCGCTTGAGCGTGTCGACCGAGGTCTTGTACTTCAGCGCGATCGAGGAGAGCGTCTGGCCCTTCTGCACGCGGTGGTTGCCGTAGGACGGCTTCGGGGACGCCTTGGCCGTCGACCTGGAGGCCGGCTTCTTCGCCACGGGGGCCTCGGCGGTCCTCGCCGTGGCGACGGAGACGGCGCCCGCCGCGGGAACCTTCACCGCGTCGCCGACCTTCAGCCCGCCCTTGGCGACGTTCGGATTGAGCCTCTTGATGGTCTCGACCGAGGTGTCGTTGGCCTTGGCGATGCTCCAGAGCGTATCACCGGGGCGCGCCTTGTAGGTCCGGCCGACGGTCGCGGCGGCGACGATGTCGCTGCCGCTGGTGCGGACCTTGAGGACCTGGCCGGCCTGGACGGACGTCGGGTCGGTGATGCCGTTCATCGCCTTCAACTCGTCGACCGAGATCCGGTACATCGAGGCGATCTGCCACAAGGTCTGGCCGCGGCCGACCTTGTGCTCGGCGGTCAGGACCGGGGCGGCGTCGGAGCCGGCGGCGTCCGCCTTGGCGGTGTCGGAGCCGGTGGTCTCGGCGGCGGCGACGGGGGCGTCGGCGGCGACCGGCTCGCGCTGTGCGACGGGGACCGACGTCGGGTCCTGCTGGACCACGGCGGCCGGAACGGCGGCCACGGCCGTGCTTCCGGCGGTCGCGGCGGCGGCGGCGGCGGCGGCGCCCGCCTCCTTGGCGGCGACGATGCCGGCGTTGGTCGTCATCGTCTTCGAGAACGGCGGCCGCGCCGGGGCCGCGGCGACCGCCACGGCGGCGCTCGGCTGCTTGTCGCCCGGCACCTTCAGCGCCTGGCCGGCCTTGATCGACTTGGCGCTGCGCAGGTTGTTCATCCACAGCAGCGTGGTTTCCGTGGTGCCGTACTTGCGCGCGATCTGCGAAAGCGTCTCACCGCGCGCCACCTTGTGCGATCGCGGCGGAGCGGAAGGCGCGGCAGCCGCGGCCGGCTCGTCGTCGGCGACGGCGAGGACGGTCGGCGTCGTCGGTGACGAGCGGTCCACGTGGCCGAAACGGGCCGCGAACTCGTCGCCGGTGCCGGCCGGCAGGTTCAGGCGGTAGCCGCGCGGCACCTTCACCTTGCCCTTGGCGACCGAATCGCTGAGCGCCGGGTTGAGGTCGTCGAGCTGCGAGACGCTGATCCCGGCCGCGCTGGCCAGGCTCTGGATCGACGCACTCGCGCCGAGCGCGACCTCGTCGACCTGGTACGGGCGGACGGTGATCGTGCCGCAGAGCTGGTCGATGCGGTTCATCGCGTCGACCGCGGCGAGGAACTCGGCGTAGTAATTCCGCGACGCGAAGCCGAAGGCCTTGCCCTTGTAGTGCCGCGAGATCACGCCGAAGTGGGTCGTCCCCATGTCCTTGACCGCGCGCGCGATTCCGCCGGGACCGTGGTTGTAGGACGTGATGGCGAGCGGCCAGGAGCCGAGGTTCTCGTAGGTCTTGCGCAGCATGCGCGCGGCGGCGTCGGTCGAGCGGGCCGGGTCGCGGCGGTCGTCGTAGGTGCTCGAGACGTTCAGGTAGAGCCGGCCCGTGGCCGGCATGAACTGCCAGATGCCGCCCGCCCCCGCGTGGGAGTGCGCGCCGATCTTGTAGCCGGACTCGACGAGCGGCAGCGCGAGCAACTCCTGCGGGACGTCGTACTTGGCCAGGATCCGGCTCATCATCGGCCGGTACGCCTCGTAGCGCTCGGCGGCCTCGCAGAACTTGTCGCCGAGGCCGCGCTGGGAGCGGACCTGGTCGGCCAGCTTGGTCGCGTAGGACGGCTCGTGGCCGATCTTCGCGATGGCCTTCAGGATGCGGCGCTCTTCCTCGGTACGGGCGTGGCCACCCCCGATGCGCTGCAGCATCGCCGTGATGCGCTCGCCCTCGGCCTTGCGACGCGCGCGGACGGCGTCTTCCTGCTGGCTGGCCGGCAGCCGCTTGAAGATGTCGTCGATTGACAGAACCGAGTAGACGAGGTCGAGGTGCTCGACGTCATGGAACGCGATCTGCTTGCTGCTCCACTTCGTGAAGACCTGGCTCCAGAACGCGACGTTCGGCTCGAGTTCCTTGTAGCGGGGGAAATGGGTGCTCCCGGGGGACGGGGCCGCCGACACCGGGCCGGCCGGGACCGCGAACGCCGAGAAACCGACCGCGGCGGCCAGGACCGTGCGGCCAAGTGTCGATGAAACCGAAATGTTACGCACCTTCCCCGAACGGACCGGAGCCACCGTCCACGCCCACTGCCTCATCCTTCACCTCCAGAGCCGCGTGAGCGACAACCGTAGCAAACGAGGCCGGCGCTGGCCATCCGCAACCGGGCATTTTCCCACGATCGGACGAGTCTTCCCGGCCGTTGGTGCGGTTCTTCTCGCGCTCGGCGCCGCGGCCGGATGCGGCCCGCGCCCCGATGCGGAGCCGGGCCGGCTGCGGATCGGCATCGAATCGGCCGTCTCGACCCTCGATCCGCGGCTCGTCGCGGACGCGAACGGCAGCCGGATCGCCGGCCTCGTCCACTGCTCGCTCGCGGAGCCCGACGGCCGCGGCGGCTGGGCGCCGTCGCTGGCCGTCGGCTGGCAGCGTCGCGACGAGCGCACGTGGCAGTTCGACCTGCGCCCGGACGCGCGCTTCCACGACGGCACGCCCGTCGACGCCGAGGACGTCGTCGCCACCTACCGTTCCGTGCTCGATCCGCGCACCGGCTCCCCCAAACGCGCGGCGATGCCGTCGGTCGCCGCCGTCGAGGCCGAGGGCCGGCGGCGCGTGCTGGTGCGGCTGGCCGGCCCCGACGCCACCGTCCTCGAGGCCGCCTCGGTCGGCGTGCTGCCGGCGGAGCTCGCCGCGCGGGAGCGCGTGGACGCGGGCTCGATGGTCGGCTGCGGGCCGTACCGCGTCGCGCACGAGGACGAGGCGTCGATCCTGCTCGAGAGCCACGACGGCTGGCACGGCGGCGACGTCACGCTCGCGGCGATCGAGTTCCGCGTCGTGCCCGACACGGTGATGCGGACGCTGCAGCTCGCCAGCGGCGACCTCGACTTCGTCCAGAACGCGCTCGAGCCCGATGCGGTGCGGTACCTGGCGCGCAGCGCGCCGGAACTCGTCGTCACGACGACGCCGTACGACGCCTTCCAGTACCTCGGCATCAACCACCGCCACCCGGCGCTCGCCGACGTGCGCGTGCGCCGCGCGCTCGCGCACGCGATCGACCGGGAACCGATCGTGCGCCACCTGCTCGAGGGGCAGGCCGAGCTCGCCACCGGCCTGCTGCCGTCGCACCACGCGTGGTACTCGCCGAAGGTCCGTCGCCACGCGTTCGATCCCGCGCGCGCGCGGCGCCTGCTCGACCGTGCCGGATACCGCGATCCGGACGGCGAAGGCCCCCTTCCCCGCCTGCGGCTGCGCTACACGACGAGCACCGTCGAGTTGAGGCGCCGCATCGCGGAGGTGATCGCGTCCAACCTCGGCGAGGTCGGCATCGAGGTCTCGATCGAAAGCTACGAGTGGGGAACGTTCTTCTCCGACATCGCGCGCGGCGACTACGACCTCTACTCGCTGGCGTGGATCGGCATCCGCGACCCGGACCTGATGCGCGTCGTGTTCCACTCGAGGATGACGCCGCCGGCGGGCAGCAACCGCGGCTGGTTCGCGAACGAGCGCGTCGACCGCCTGACGACGGCCGGGCGCGCGGAGGCCGATCCCGAGCGCCGGCGCGCGATCTACGCCCGCGTGCAGCGCGCGACGGCGCGCGCGCTTCCGTACGTGCCGCTGTGGTGGCCGAACAACGTCGTCGTCCACACCAGCCGGCTCGAGCGCTTCTCGCCGCACCCGTCCGGCGACCTCGGCGGGCTCGCGCACGCGGTGCTGCGGCCGCGCGGCGAGGACGCGCCGGCAGCAGCGCGCGGTCGCGCGTCGGCGGGAGGCGATCAGCCGCGAGGATCGACGAGGTCCGCGAGCGTCGCGCCCTCGAACGCCGCGCGGCGCGCGGCGGCGAGGCGCTCGAGCACCCCGGCGACCGCCGGGCGCTCGCGATGCGCGCCGGCTTCCTCGGAGCCGCGCGCGGCCTCGATCACGCGCTCGACGGGGATGCTTCCCGGGGACAGCGACAGGAAGCACTGCTTCTGCTCGTCGCCGCCGGTGTGGACGAGTCCCGCGCCGTCGAGCGCGCGGAACACGTCGGCGACCGTGCGCACGGGCATCGAGAGCTGCGCGGCCAGTTCGGTCAGCGTCGGCGCCGGCCGCCGCGCGTACGCGGTGTCGGCCAGCTCGATCGTGATCGACAACGCGAGGCGCTCGCGCGCCGCCGCGCCGACGAAGCCCGCCTCGTAGCGCCGCTGGCAGGCCGCCAGGCTCTGCCACGCGGACGCGACCTCGGCGCCGCCGAGCACGACCACCCAGCTCGTCCACATCCAGAACACGAGGGCGGGAAGCTGCGCGAGCGCGCCGTAGACGGCGTTGTAGCCGCCGAGCCCGACCTGGAAGTCGACGTAGAGGCTCTGCGCGAACTGCCAGGTGACGCCGGCGACGACGCCGCCGATCACCGCCGCGCTGCGCTGCACCGGAGCCGAGGGCAGCAGGTAGTACAGCACCGAGAACGTGCCGCAGACGACGACGTACCAGAACAGGCTGACGACCAGGCGCAGCAGGAACTCGAACGGGCCGAGGCTCTCGAGCCAGGAGACGGTCGCGTGGCTGCGCAGCCACGCCTCCGAGCTCGCGACCACCGCGAACAGCAGCGGCGCCGAGATCACCAGGATCATCGCGTCCGCGGCGCGGCGCACGCGGCCGCGGCTCTCGGGGCTGCCCCAGACGGCGTCGAACGCGTCCTCGATCTGGAACAGCAGCGACAGCGAGGCGAAGATTGCGAACAGCGCCCCCATCACCCCGAGGCCGGTGATGCTGATATGGTCCACCCAGGAGACGACGGTGGACACGGCCTCGGGAGAAAGGATCGTCGCACGCTCGAGCAGCAGCGTCTCGAGGCGCTGGCCCGTCCAGCCGAGCCCGCGCACGTACGCGAACGACGCGGCGAGCGCCGGCACGAGCGCGAGCATGCTCGCGAGGGTCAGCGCCGACGCCCGCAGGAAGCAGGCGTCGGTATCGAACCCCTCGACGGCCATCCACACGGTCCGGACGACGCGCATCGCGAGCGCGCGGGCCGGCGGGATCTCCCCCTCCGGATCCTCCCAGACAGCCTGTTCGAGTCGTTCGTACAGCCCCGCCACGCGTCCGGTTAAGCCGTCTGCGGCGACGTTTCGCAACCCGTCCGTGCACGCCGCCCGACGCGGCGGGTGAGCGGGGCCTTCGTGCCGCCGATGCTCCAGCACCTGCTGCGACGACTCGCGGGCCTCGTGCCGATGCTCTTCGGCGCCGCCACGCTCGTCTTCCTGCTGCTGCACGCGGTGCCCGGCGACCCGGTCGACGTGATGCTCGGCGAGACGGCCGAGCCGGCGGCGCGCGCCGAGCTGCGCAGCCGCCTCGAGCTCGACCGTCCGCTCGCCGAGCAGTACGCGAACTGGCTCGCCGCGCTCGCGCGCGGCGACCTCGGGCGCTCGATCCGCAGCGGGCGGCCCGTCACGGAGCTGGTTGCCGAGCGCGTGCCGGCGACGTTCATCCTCGCGATCGCGGCGATCGTGGTCGCCGCGGCGATCGGCCTCCCCGTCGGCGCGCTCGCCGCGGCCGCGCGCGGTAGCGCGTTCGACCGCCTCGCGCTCGGCGTGAGCCTGGCCGCGGTCGCGACGCCGTCGTTCTGGATCGGGCCGATGCTCGTGCTCGTCTTCGCCGTCGGGCTCGGATGGCTGCCGGTCGCGGGGACCGGGACGCCGGCGCACCTCGTGCTGCCCGCGCTCACGCTCGGCGCCGGCATGAGCGGCATCCTCGTGCGCATGACGCGCGCGGCGCTGCTCGAGACCCTTGCGGACGACTACGTTCGCACGGCGCGCGCGAAGGGCGCTTCGCCCGCCCGCGTGGTGCTGCGCCACGCGCTGCCGAACGCGGCCACGCCGATCCTGTCGGTGCTCGGGCTGCAGCTCGGCGCGGTGCTCGCCGGCGCGGTCGTCACCGAAACGATCTTCGCCTGGCCGGGACTCGGACGGCTCGTCGTCGAGGCCATCCAGGCGCGCGATTATCCGGTCGTGCAGGGCGCGGTCCTCGTGATCGCGGCCGTCACGGTGCTCGCGAACCTCGCCGCCGAGCTCGCGCAGGCCGCGATCGATCCGCGCGTCGCGCAACGGGAGTCGCGATGAGCGCGGCCGCGCCCGAGGCACGCGTGGCCGCTCGCCCTTCGGCTGCGCGTCGCCGCGTGGTGCGGCTCGCGGCCCTCGTCGCCTGCGCTGCGGCGCTCGCGCTCGCGGCCGGCTTCGTCGCGCCCGAGGCCGGCACGCGCATCGAACTCGCCGAGGGGCTCGCGCCCCCGGGCGCCGCGCATCCGTTCGGGCAGGACAAGCTCGGGCGCGACGTGCTCGCGCGCACGCTGGCGGGGGCGCGCGTCTCGATCGTCGTCGCCGTCGCGGCGGTCGCGGTCTCGGTCACGCTCGGAACGGCGGTCGGCGCCGCGGCCGGCTTCACGGGCGGGGCCGTCGACGCGCTGCTGATGCGGCTCGTCGACCTGCTGCTCGCGTTTCCCGGGCTGCTGCTCGCGATCGCGCTGGCCGGCGCGCTCGGTCCCGGCATCGGAAACGTCGTCGTCGCGCTGTCGGCGTTCGGATGGACGGGCTACGCGCGGCTCGTGCGCGGCGAGGTGCGCCGCCTCCGCACGCGCGAGCACGTCGAGGCCGCGGTCGCGCTCGGAGTGCCCGCGCGCCTCGTGCTCGCGCGCCACGTGCTGCCGCTGGTCGCGGCGCCGGTCGCCGTGCAGGCCGCGTTCGGCGCGGCCGCGGCCGTCGTCGCCGAGGCCAGCCTGTCGTTCCTCGGGCTCGGCGTCCAGCCGCCGTCGCCGTCGTGGGGCTCGATGCTCGCCGAGGCGCGCACGTTCGTCGTCGAGGCGCCGCACCTGGTGGTCGCGCCGGGCGTCGCGATCAGCCTGTTCGTGCTCGCGCTGCACCTTCTCGGCGACGCGATGCGCGACGCACTCGACGTGCGTGGAGGGTGACGGGGCCGGGGTTCGCCGCGGGCGTGCGGGCCATCGAGGCCGCGACTGCCGCGGCGGCGATCACGATGCCGGCTCTTCGGCGGCCTTGCCCGACCCGCCCGCGAGGAACGCGGCGATGCGCTCCTTCTCGGCCGCGACGTCGGCGCGGCCGAGATCGACGAGGCCGCCGCAGAACCCCGGCTCGAACAGCAGGTAGCTCGCCAGTTCCGTGATCGCTTCGTCGGGGCCGAGGCCGCGCATCAGGTAGCGCACCGCGGGCGGCAGCTCGTCCGACAACGCGGCGGCGAGTTCGCGCACGCGTTCGGACGGACGCAGCCACAGCACCTCGATCGGCCGGAACGGACGGTGCGAGTCGCCCGTCGGGCAGCGCAGGATGCTCGTGTTCACGCGCTCGCTGTGCTCGACGTCGACCTCGAGCGCGTCGAGCATCACCGCGTCGAGCAGCACACCGGCGACTTCCGCGACCGACGGCGCGTCGGCGTACTTGCGCTCCTCGGCGCCGGGCGGCGTCGGCCCGCTGACGCCGATCGCGATGATGCGGTCGGCGCCGAGCTGGATCGCCGGCCCGAGCGGCGCGGTGTTGCGGATCGAGCCGTCGCCGTACCAGCGACCGTCGATCCGGACCGGCGGGAAGAAGATCGGGATCGCGCTCGACGCGAGCAGATGCTCGGCGGTGATCGCGGTCTTCTGGACGCGCCAGCGCCGCCGCGTCCATTCGGGCGTCTTCGGCCCCGCGTGCAGGAAGACGACTCCCGCCGACGTGTGCATGTCGGTCGCGAGCACCGCGAGCGCGCGCAGCCGCCCCGAGGCGACGTTCTTCTCGATGTTCGCGAAGCGGATCTGTTCGCGCAGGAGCTCGCCGAGCGGAGTCGTGTCGAGCAGCGACTTGGCCGCGACCTTCTGCGTCGCGCCGCCGAACGTGAGGTCCCACGCCCACCGCACCCCCGTGCGTCCGAGCGCCGCCACGTCGGTCCGGTAGACCTGGTCGGTGCGGATCGAGCGCCAGACGCCCTGCAGGCGCTCGATGCCGGTCAGCGGATTCTCCGCCAGGCTCGCGAGCACCGCCGCGTTCAGCGAGCCGGCGCTCGAGCCGACGAGCACGTCGAAGCCGCCCGCGCTGCCGCCGAGGAAGCCGTGCTCGGCGAGGCCGGCGAGGACGCCGGCCTGGTACGCGCCGCGCGCCCCGCCGCCGGAAAGGACGAGGGCCGTGACCGGGGATTCCTGCGTCACCGACATGCCGTGGGCATCGTGGCACAGGGCAGCGGCCGCGTCACGGGTCGCGGCTCAGCGCTGGCAGGCCGGGCAGTAGAAACTCGAGCGTTGCCCGACGGTGACCTGCCGGATCGGGGTTCGGCAACGCGGGCAGGGCTCGCCTTCGCGGTCGTAGACGAGGTGGTAGCCCTGGTAGCCGCCGCGGCGGCCGATGCCGTCGAGGAAGTCCGAGATCGTCGAGCCGCCCTCGCGCACCGCGTCCGCGATGACCTCGCGCGTGGCGGCGACGATGCGGCCGCACTCGGCGAGGCTCACTCGACTCATCCTGCGACGCGGGCGGATGCCCGCGCGAAACAGGATCTCGTTCACGTAGATGTTGCCGAGGCCGGCGACGACGCGCTGATCCATCAGCACGTCCTTGACCGTTCGCGCGGTCGTCCGGCGGAACGTCGCGAAGTAGCGCTCGTCGAACGCGGCTCGGTCGAGCGGCTCCGGGCCCATGGCCGCGAGCAGCCGCGACGAGGCCGGGTCGTCGACCACGCAGAGGCCGAACCGCCGCGGATCGTGGAAGACGAGGCGGCCGCCCTCGCGAAAGTGCGCGACGACGTGATCGTGCACGGCCGGCTCGCCGGGGCCGTCGTCGTGGAACCGCAGGCGGCCGCTCATCCCCATGTGGAAGAACCACGCGCGGCCGTCGTCGAGCGCGAGCAGCAGGTATTTGCCGCGCCGCGAGGTCGCGACGATGCGGCGGCCGACGACGGCGTCGCGCAGCGACTCGTCGAGCGGCAGCCGCAGGCGCGGGCTGCGCAGGTCGAGCCGCGCGACCGTGCGGCCGGTGACGACGCCGTCGAGCGACGCGCGGATCGTCTCGACTTCAGGAAGCTCCGGCATCCGCCCTGTCCTCCCGCCCGGCGAGTTCGGCCACGACGGCTCGCGAGAGCGCCGCGAACTCGGCCAGGCCGAGATCCTCCGGCCTTCCGTCGTCGGCGACGCCGGCGGCCGCGAGCACGCGCGCGGCCGTGCCGTCGCCCAGGCGGGCGTCGAGCGCGCGCCCGAGGTTGTTGCGCAGCATCTTGCGGCGCTGTCCGAACGCCGCGTGCACGACGGCCGCGAACTCGCGCTCGTCGCCGACGTCGAAGCGCGGCGCGGCCAGCGGCACGAGCCGCACCATCTGCGACTCGACCTTCGGCCGCGGCCGGAACGAGCGCGGCGCGACGACCAGGCCCCGCGTCACGTCGGCGAACATCTGCACGAGGACCGACAGGCCACCGTACGTCTTGCTGCCCGGCGCGGCCGCCAGGCGCGCGACGACTTCCTTCTGCAGCATCACGACGATCTGCCGGACGCGCTGGCGGTTCTCGAGCAGCCTGGCGACGATCGCGGTGCCGCTCTCGTAAGGGAGGTTCGCGACGACGGCGAATCCGGCAGGAACGCGATCGATCCACGGCGCCCGGAGCGCGTCGCCCTCGATCACGGTCACGCCCGGATCGCCCGCGAACGCCTCGCGGTGCGCGGCCGCCAGCGCGGGATCGATCTCGACGAGCGTGAGCGTCCTCGCGCGCTCGCGCAGGGAACCGGTCAGCGCACCACGGCCCGGGCCGATCTCGACGATGTCGAAGCCGTCGACGCCGGCCCAGTCGACGATGCGCCGGACCGCGTCCCGGTCGACGAGGAAACACTGCCCCCAGCGGACACGCGAGCCCACGCGCGAAGCTCAGGCGGTCGCGGCCGCGCGGCGCGGCGACGGGGTCGCGGCGACGCGGCCGCGACCGAGGGGAAGGCGCGAGCGCACCTCGAGTTCGCCCGGGTCGAGGCCCGCTTCGAGCCGGCGCACGGCCGCGTGCCCGATCATCGCCGCGTTGTCGGTGCAGAACGACAGCGGTGGAAAGACCGCGCCGGGCGCGGCCTCGGCCATCGCCTCGCGCAGGCGGCTGTTCGCGGAGACGCCGCCGGCCACCGCGACGCGGTCGACGCCGAAGCGCTCCATCGCGGCCGTCGCGCGGCGAACGAGCACGTCGACGATCGCCTCCTGGAACGACGCGCAGACGTCCTCGACGCGGACGTCGCCGGAGCGCGCGGCGAGGTACTCCCAGAGCGCCGTCTTCAGGCCCGAGAACGACAGCGCCAGCGCATCGGCCTTGACGCGCCCTCGCGGGAACGCGATCGCGCGGCGGTCGCCGCTCCTCGCGAGCTCGTCGACCAGCTTGCCGCCCGGATAGCCGAGGCCGAGCATCTTGGCGCCCTTGTCGAACGCCTCGCCGGCCGAGTCGTCGCGGGTCGACGCGACTTCCTCGTACACGCCGACCTCGCGCACGAGGTAGAGCGAGCTGTGGCCGCCCGAGACGACCATCGAAAGGAACGGCATCTCGATGTCCTCCGCGAGCAGCGGCGACAGGGCGTGCCCCTCGAGGTGGTTGACGCCGTGGAGCGGCAGCCCCGTGCCGAGCGCGAGCCCCTGCGCCGCGGAGACGCCGACCAGCAGCGACCCGACCAGGCCCGGCCCGCGCGTGACCGCGATCGCGTCGATCGCGTCGAGGCCGACCGCGGCGGTCGCGAGCGCACGACGAAGCACGTCGTCGATCGTCTCGAGGTGCCGCCGCGCGGCGAGTTCCGGCACGACGCCGCCGAACGGCGCGTGCACCGCGTCCTGCGAGGCCGTCACGTTCGCGAGGACCGTGCGGCCGTCGAGGACGGCCACGGACGTGTCGTCGCAGGAGGTTTCGATCGCGAGCAGCTTCATCGTCGTGCCGGATCGCCGGCGACCGGCGACCCCGCGCGGATCGACTGTTCGAGTCCCGCGAGTTCGGAGCGCACGCCCTTGTCGTCGGGCAGGTAGCGGCCGGCGCTGGACGCGAACTCCGCGGCCAGCTCCTCGCGGCCTTTCACGTGGTGCACGTAGGCGAGGAAGAGGTACGCGTAGCCATCGGCGCCGTCGAGCGAGATCGCCTTCTGCAGCGCCGCCTCGGCGCCGTCCAGCGAACCGGCGTCGATGAGGTCGCGACCGCTCGCCGCGAGCTTGCGGCTCGCGAGCTGCTGGCCGCGCTTGGCGACCGGCCCGGACGCGAGCCCCGCGACGCGGCGCTCGATCTCGTCGGACAGCGCGGCGCCCGTGCGCGAGAACGACTCCCAGTCGCTCGCCGCCGCGACGCGCGGCGGCGCGGTGGCGGGTCGAGTCGCGGCCGCGGTTCGCTTCGGCGCCTTCGCGGCGGACTTCGTCGCGGGCCCGGACGCGCAGCCGGCCGCGGCCAGCACGAGGACGATCGCCGCGAGGCCGCGCCGTCTGGAGATCAGTGCCACTCGCCTCCGTGTTCCTGGCACCACCCGTGCGGTTCCTCGCCGGACAGGAACGCCTCGCGAACCTGCTTCGGGCACTCGGGCCGCGCGAGCTGCCCGTTCTTCTTGTCGACGTCCGACAGCGTGATGCCCGGCGGGATCTCGAAGCTGTCGTGCGGCGTGTCCGCGAGCGCCTGCCGCATGAAATCGGTCCAGATCGGCAACGCGGCCTCCGAGCCGGCGCGGTCCATGCTCGCGGCCTCGTCGAAGCCGACCCAGACGGCGGCCAGCAGGTTCGGCGTGAAGCCGACGAACCAGGCGTCCTTGTAGTCGTTCGACGTGCCGGTCTTGCCGGCGGCCGGGTGCTTGAAGCCCTTGCGCCGCGCGACGGCGCCGGTGCCGCGCTCCATCACGCCCTCGAGCAGGTGCGTGACGAGGTAGGCGTCGGTCGCCGGGATCACGCGCTTCATCTCGATGCTGTTGCCGTCGACCACCGAGCCGCCCGAATCGACCACGTTGTGCACCGACAGCGGAGTCACGCGCATGCCGCCGGTGGCGAACACGCCGAAGACCTTGGCCATGTCCATCAGCGGCACCGGGTGGCCGCCGAGCACGATGCTCGGGTAGACGCCGAGGTCCGACGACATCCCGAGGCGCACGGCGAGGTCGCGAATGGGGCGGACGCCGACGTCCTTGGCCATGCGCGCGACGGCGGAGTTCAGCGAGTGCTCGATCGCCTCGCGGATCGTGACCATGCCGTAGAACTCGCCCTCGTAGTTGCGCGGCGACCAGACCTGGCCCTGCCACTCCCACTGCATGCGCTCGTCCATCACCTGCGAGCTCGGGCGGTAATGACGGGCGCCGACCTGTTCGCTGCCGACGGCGGCGAGCGCGACGATCGGCTTGAAGGTCGACCCCGGCTGCCGGCGCATGTCGACCGCGCGGTTGAACTGGCTGCCGGCGTAGTCGCGACCGCCGACCATCGCGCGGATCGCGCCGGTGCGCGGCTCGAGCACCACCATCGCCGCCTGCAGCGGCTGGCCGGCCTTGACGACCGCCTCGCGGATGTCGTTCTCCATCTCGGCGACGTTGTCGGCGACGACGGCTTCCGCGGTCGCCTGCATCTCCGGATCGAGCGTCGTGAAGATGCGGAAGCCCTCGCTCTGCAGCACGCGGGCGGGGAAGCGCTTGCTCAGCTCGCGCGAGACGTAGTCGACGAAGTACGGCGCGCGCACGCCGACCGTGTCCGGCGCCGCCGTCGCGAGCGGCTCGTTCAGCGCCAGCTCGTAGGCCGCCTGGTCGATGTCGCCCTGCTCGTACAGCAGCGACAGCACGAGGTCGCGACGCGACGTGGCCCGCTCGGGATGACGGTGCGGCGAATAGTAGCTCGGCGCGCGAATGATCCCGGCCAGCGTCGCGGCTTCGCCCACCGAGAGGTCGGCGACGTCGCGCGCGAAGTAGAACCGCGCCGCCTCGCCCATCCCGTGGATCGCGGCCGAACCGTCCTGGCCCATGTAGATCTCGTTCAGGTAGTTGTCGAGGATCTCGCCCTTCGAGAAGCGCTGTTCGGCCATCAGCGCGAGCGCCGCTTCCTGGACCTTGCGCCCCACCGTGCGGCGGTCGGTCAGGAAGAAGTTCTTCATCAGCTGCTGCGTCAGCGTCGAGCCGCCCTGGCGGATCTCGCCGCTGGTCACGTTGACGGCCAGCGCGCGCGCGAGGCCGCGCACGTCGACGCCGGCGTGGTCGAAGAAGCGCTTGTCCTCGACGGCCAGGACGGCGCGGACCAGGACCGGCGGGAACTGCTCGAGCTCGAGCACCTGCCGATGCTCGACCGCGCGTCCGCCGCCGCCGGAAAGCAGCGCCGGCTCGAGCTCGAACTGGTAGATCTCCCGGTCGCCTTCCTTCATCGAGACGATGCGTCCCGCCTCGTCGAGGACCATGCGGACGAGACGGCCCGGCTCCTGCCGCGTCGGGTAATCGAACTGGTGGAGCCAGATCGAGAAGCGGCGGTCGCCGCGCGAGAAGCCGTAGGTGCCGCGACGGCTCGCCTCGGCGCCCGAGCTCCGGTAGCCGAGCCGTTCGACGCGCCGGCGGAACGCCTGCGTGTCGATGCGAAGGCCGGGGTAGACGGTGAAGCTGTCGCTGTAGATGCGCGCGGGGATGTCCCAGCGTTCCCCCTCGAACTTCGCGAACAGCTTCTCCTCGATCTTCTCGTACTCCATCCAGGTGCCGAGCGCGCCGAGCGACAGCGTCGGCGGCACCAGCACGAACGCGAGCGACGCGACGAAGCGCCCGATCGAGAACGCGCGCCGGCGCAGCGGGCGGCGGGGCCTCCCGCCTGTCTTCCCCTTGGCCATGCTCCTCCCCTCCGCCTGTCCGCCTCGCCGCGCGTCGTTGCTCACCGCCGCCCTCCCGGTCCTTCTTCCTCGTCCTTCTTCGACGGCGCCGGCTTGAGCACGCGGAACAGCGTCTGGTCCGCGCGACGGATCAGCACGAGCAACCCACGCTCCGGGGTCGCCTGCTCGAGCATCGTGCGGAACTGCTCGGCGTTCTCGACCGGCTTGTTGGCGACCGAGACGATCAGGTCGCCGGGCTCGAGCCCGGCCTGCATGGCCGGCGAGGCCTTGAGGACCGAGGTGACGACGACGCCCTTCGCGTCCTTCTCGAGGCCGAGTTGCTCGGCGATGTCCGGCGTCAGGTCCTGCACCGTCAACCCGAGCGCGGCCGCCCGGACGGGCTTGGAGGCTTCCGCCTCTTCCTCGAGCTTCGCGATCTCGACCTGCATCGTGATGCGGTCGCCCCCGCGCATGACGACAAGGGGCACCTCCTTGCCGATCGGCGTGCTCGCGACGAGCGCGGGAAGGTCGGCCGACTTCGCGACCTCGGTGTCGTCGAAGCTCGTGATCACGTCCCCGACCTGCACGCCGGCCTTCGAGGCCGGGCTGTCCTGGAAGACCTCGGCCACCAGCGCGCCCTTGGGCTCGGACAGGCCGAGCGAAGCCGCGATGTCCGCGTCCACGGGCTGGATCTTCACGCCGAGCCACCCGCGCGTGACGTGGCCGTCGGCCTTCAGCTGCGGGACGATCTCGCGCGCCATGTTGATCGGGATCGCGAACCCGATGCCGATGTTGCCGCCGCCGCTCGAGAAGATCGCCGAGTTGATGCCGATGACCTGGCCCGCGAGGTTCACGAGCGGGCCGCCGGAGTTGCCCGGGTTGATGGCGGCGTCGGTCTGGATGAAGTCGTCGTAGGGGTTGCGGCGGCTGATGCGTCGGCCCTTCGCGGAGACGATGCCGGCGGTCAGCGTGTGGTCGAGGCCGAACGGGTTGCCGATCGCGAGCACCCACTCGCCGACCTTCAGCGACTCGGAGTCGCCGAGCGAGACCGGCACGAGGTTCTCCGCGCCTTCGATGCGGATCACGGCGATGTCGGTCTTGGCGTCGCTGCCGATGATCTTGGCTTCGATCTCGCGCTCGTCGTGCAGGCGGACCACGATCTTGGTCGCGTCCTCGACCACGTGGGCGTTGGTGATGATGTAACCCTGCTCGTCGAAGACGAAGCCCGAACCGAGGCTGCGGCGCGGACCCGCGAACGAATCGAAGGGATCGAGCATCTGCCGGCGCTGCGCCTCGGCTTCCGTCTCCTCCGACTCGGTCGAGATGTTGACGACCGACGGCGCGAGCGCCTCGGCCAGCGACGTGAAGTCGGGAAGGCCGCCCGCGGACTTCGTGACCTCGGGGACCGACACCGGGAGCAGCGCGGGGCGCGCGGGAGCCGGCTCCGGCTCGTCCGCAGCTGCCGGCTCTTGCGCCGCCGGCGCGACCTGCTCGGCCTGCGCCACCGCGGCAGGGGCTTCGATCGTGTCCGGTGCCTCCCGACGGGCCGACAGCGTGACACCGACACCGATGACCGCCCCGACGAGCAGGCCAGTGACCAACAGCGAGCGGGTCGCCTTCATCCTTTTCGTTCCTCTCCTGCCGCTACCGGGCGGGTTTCGTTGACGTAACGCATGCGAAGCTCGAACAGCACTTCCTCGACGAGCTTCGATTCGTCCTCGGTCAGGTTGCCGGATGTCTTGGCCTGCAGCATCTCGATGATCGAGATGATGGCCGCCGCTTCGGCCGGGCTCTTGCGGACTTCGCCGCCGCCCGGATCCGGCACCGCGCCCAGGAACATCAGCGCCTGCGTCGCCAGTCCGATCACGAAGCTCGAAAACGTCAGTGGGGGCGGCGGGCTCTTGGTCCCGTCGTCGTCGTTGTCTCGTGCGGCCACGGCCTCACGTCCTCCTCGGCTGCATCGCCGAACGCTACCAGAATCGCGATGGCGCTTCATCCACGCTGCTGCGCCGACTTTGACAGCCTCCGGCGGGGTTCCTATCCTCCGCGGCTGCCCGCACTCGCGGATCCCGATGCCACTTCCCTCCCAGCGCGCCGCCGGCCCCCTCGAGCTCATCGGCAACACCCCGGTCGTCGAGTTGCGGCGCCTGTCGCCTCCCGGCGGGGCCAGGGTGTTCGGCAAGCTCGACTCGGCGAACCCCGGCGGCAGCATCAAGGACCGCATCTGCCTGGCGATGGTCGAGGCCGCCGAACGCGACGGCCGCCTCGCCCCGGGGGGCACGATCGTCGAGCCGACCAGCGGCAATACCGGGATCGGCCTGGCGATGGTCGCCGCCGCGCGCGGGTACCGCCTGATCCTCGCGATGCCCGAGACCATGAGCGAGGAGCGACGCAGCCTGCTGCGGGCCTACGGCGCCGAACTCGTGCTGACGCCCGACCGCAACGGCATGCAGGCCGCGATCGACGAGGCGCGGCGCATCCAGGCCGCCTCCCCCTCGTTCTTCCTGCCGGGCCAGTTCTCGAACCCCGCGAACCCGGACGCCCACCGCCGCACCACCGCGCGAGAGGTCCTCGCCCAATGCCCGCGCCTCGACGCGTTCGTCGCCGGCGTCGGCACCGGCGGCACGATCACGGGGGTCGGCGGGGTCCTGAAGGCCGAAAGGCCCGGCGCGCTCGTCGTCGCGGTCGAACCGGCGGCCTCCGCCGTGCTGACGGGCGGGCGCCCGGGACGCCACCGCATCCAAGGCATCGGACCGGGCTTCGTGCCCGCCAACCTCGATCGCGGCGTGATCGACCGCGTGGTCGCCGTCGGGGACGACGAGGCCGAGGAGATGACGAGACGGCTGGCCCGCGAGGAGGGCCTGCTGGTCGGCATCTCTTCGGGCGCGGCGGCGCTGGCCGCCGTCACGGTCGCCGCCGGGCTCGCCCCCGACGCGATCGTGCTGTGCATGCTCTGCGACGCCGGCGAGCGTTACCTGACGACGAACGTCTTCGGGTCGGGAGTCGGGCTGTGAGCGCGCCCGCGTCCCGGGACCGCCTGCGCGGCGTGCTCCGCGACCTCGGCTCGGCCGTGATCGCCTACTCGGGAGGCGTCGACTCGACGCTCGTGGTGCGCGCCGCGGCCGACACGCCGGACTTCCGTTTCGTCGCGCTGACGACCTCCTCCGCGACCAACACCGCGGACGAGGTGGAAGAGGCCCGGCGCCTCGCCCGCGGGATCGGCGTCGAGCACGTCGTCGTCGAGGTCGACGAGCTCGCGACGCCCGGATACGCGGCCAACCCCGCGCACCGCTGCTACCTGTGCAAGGAAACGCTGTATCCCGCCTGCGAGGACCTGATGCGCGAGCGCGGCTTCGCGTTCGTCGCCGACGGCGTGAACACCGACGACCTCGCCGACTATCGTCCCGGGCTGCGCGCTGCCGCCGAGCGCGGCGTGCGCCACCCGCTCGTCGAAGCCGGGATGTCGAAGTCCGACGTGCGCGAGCTTTCGCGCTGGTACGGGCTCGCGACGGCCGGGCGTCCCGCCTCGCCGTGCCTTTCGTCGCGCTTCCCCTACGGAACCGCGATCACGCGCGAAGGACTGGCCCGCGTCGCGAACGCCGAGGCGGCGCTGCGCGGGCTCGGGTTCGTCGAGTTGCGGGTGCGCTTCCTCGGCGAGACCGCGCGAGTCGAAGTCGCGGCCGGCGAGTTGCGCCGGCTCGAGGACGAGGGACTGCGCGAGGCCGCGCGACGCGGCATCCTGGCCGCCGGCTTCGAGGACGTCGTCTTCTCGGCGTCGGCGCTGCGATCCGGAAGCCTCAACGACGCGCTGAAGGACCGCGGCTGACGCCGACTTCCCCTCGGCTGTCCGCGGTGGCCGCCGGCGTCGGGACGGTGATCATCCTTCGCGCAGCAGTTGCTCGGCGAGCCACAGGTCGGTCTCGAACGTGACCTTCCAGTTGCGGCCGGTCGATTCGACGATGCGAACCGGTTGGCCGATCGCCTCGACGAGCGAAGCGTCGTCCGTGTAGACGATCCCGCCCTGCGCCGCGGCGCGGTGCGCACGCTCGAACACGTCGCGGCGAAAAGCCTGCGGTGTCTCCACCAGCCAGAGCCTGGATCGGTCCAGCGCCACCGAACGGCCGTCGTCCCGATCCTCGCGCACGCTGTCGGCGGGCCGCGACGCGACCGTCGCCGCGCCGTCGCGCGCGGCCGCGTCGAGGACACGGCGCACCGTGTCCGGCGCGACCAGCGGCCGGGCGGCGTCGTGTACGCAGACGATCGTCGCCTCGGCGCCCAGTCGCCGGACGCCCTCGGCGACCGACGCCTGACGCGTCGCGCCGCCGGCGTGCACACGGACCGGACCGAGGGACGGAGGCGCCTGCTGCGCGATCGCCTCGAAGCTCGCGATCGCATCCGCCGGCGCGAGCACCAGGGTTTCCCAGAACTCGCCGGCCTCGGCCAGGCGGGCGAGCGTACGCTTCAGCAGCGGCTCGCCCGCGATGTCGACGAGCGCCTTGGGCTCGCGGCGACCGAGCCTCTGGCCGCTTCCAGCGGCCGGAATGACGAGGGCGACCTTCATGCGAGCGAAGATAGCAGTCCCTGACGCCGCGACTACCGACGGTCGCAGCTGCCGCGAGGACGGGCCCGGCGCCGGCCACCGACCGATGTCCGGCGAAACCGCAGAAAGAAGCCGGAAACATAGTAGATGCTAAGGAGTTTTCTCGCGTCGCGCGGCTGCTTTGCGGCCCTCGCTCCGGTACTCTGCGGAGGGTTACAGCGTGCTGCGGGGGTCAATCCACAGGAGCGGGCCAGGCGCCGGGCTCGGCGTCGTCGTCTGCGTCGCGTCGTCGTTGATGGTCTTCGCCACGTCGGTCGCGGCGCAGTCCCCGGCGTGGACCGCTCCGCCCGTTCCCGTCGTGCGTCCCGAGCTGCCCAGCCGATTCGAGATCGACGCCGACAACAACCGGATCGGGGACGTTCTCGACCGCAAGGTCGGCAAGCTTCGCAGCGAACTGGCGCGCGAGAAGAACGCGGCACGACGCCAGCAACTCGCCGAGGAACTCGCCTCGCCGGTGCAGGTCGAGGTCGTGTTCTCGGAGCAGGTCTCGCAGGAACAGATCGACGGGTTTCTCGCGATCGGCGGATCGATCGACCACCTGTATCGCGCGGTCAGCTACGGCTGGACCGGCTCGCTGCCCGCGGCGACGCTCGACGCCGCGACGGCCGCACTCGGCGATACGCTCCTCGTCGTCACCGAGACCGTGCCCGCACAGCTCCACCTGGACGAAGCGACCCGCACCGGACGCATCCGTCCGATCTGGGCGCCCGGCTTCGCCGGAGCGGCCAACGGGATCTCCGGCACCAGCGACATCACGATCGCCGTCCTGGATTCCGGGGTCGACGATTCCCACCCCGACCTCGCCGGCCGCGCCGCCTACTGGAAGGACTACACGACCGACAACGAAGCCACTCCCCGCGACGTGATCCAGCACGGCTCGCACGTGACGGGGATCGCGCTCGGCACCGGCAGCGTCTTCGGTGCGGGCCCCGGGACGCTCAAGTACACCGACAGCGGCAATCTCGCCGGCGTGGCGGCGAACAGCTTCTTCCTGAGCGGCATCCACGTCCCCGCCGTGCCGATGACCTACGAGCTCTCCTCGACCTGGCTCGGCGGAGGCTCGACCATCCTTCGGCTCGCTGCGCGCACGAACGGAGTGGGCGGAGGCTTCATCTCGATCTGCAGCACGACCTCGGGCGGCTCGCCGCGAACGCTCAGCTGCACGAGCACCGGCAACCCGTCGCAAATGTACTCCAGCGCGTTGCCGCAAAGTTCGACGGGATCGATCGGCCGGTACGCGACCACGGTTTCGGTCAGCCCCTACCCCGCCGTCGGCGACGGGTTCAACGCGCTTCGAGGCGTGGCGCCCGGTGCGAAGTGGGCCGGCGCGAAGGTGTTCACGAACGCCGGCTCGGGCACGTCGGCGACGATCAGCGCGGCGATGGACGATCTCGTCGCGAAGCGTTTCCAGCACAACGTCAAGGTCGTGAACATGAGCCTGGGCATCGTCGGGAGCCCGGGCATCGACGCGGCCCTGCGGGCCAAGGCCAACACGATGGTCGACAACGGGATCGTCGTGGTGGTCTCGGCCGGCAACGACGGCCCGGGCACGACGACGGCCAACACCGTGGACGACCCGGGCCGCGCCGCGAAGGTACTGACGGTCGGCGCCAGCAACGACGCGAACGCCCTGACGCGGTACACCAGCAGCGGGTTTTCTTCGCCGGGCGAGGACGAGGACCTGAAGCCGGACCTCCTCGCTCCCGGGGGCTCGGACTACTACTCGCAGATCCTTTCGGTCGACAGCAACGACGCGGACGCGGAGATCTCCACCTTCGCCGACCGCGTCCGCGACGACTACCTCAACATGAAGGGGACCTCCATGGCGTCCCCGTTCGTCGCCGGCGCGGCGGGGCTGCTCGTGGATGCGATGCAGCGTTCCGGCACGTCGTGGGCGTTCTCGTCGAGTGCGCAACCGCTTTTCGTGAAGATGCTGCTGTGCGCATCCTCGACGGAAACCAACGCGAACCGGGAGACGTCCGCTGCGCCCCACCCCACGCTCGGCCGTGCGGCGGCGCCGAAGGACCTCTACGAAGGCTACGGCCTGATGAATCCGGACGCCGCCGTCGAGGCCGTCCTGCAGACGTACTCCGGCGGCAGCCTCGGCGGATCGACGAACGGCGGAGCGTTCGATCGACGGGCCTGGGGGCGCAAGGTCGGCATCACGAGCGGCCCGGCCGTGACGCTGACGCTGACCGTGCCGGCCAACGCCGACTACGATCTCTACCTGTACAGCGGAACCCCGGACGCCAAGGGCAATCCGGTCATTCGGGCCGCCAGCACCAACGCCGGCGCCGGCGTCAACGAGATCATCACTTTCACGCCCACGTCGACGGAGACCCGTTACCTGTTCGTGAAACGCGTCTCGGGAAGCGGGGACTGGTCGCTGAACAACGGGACCGCCCAGGACACCTGCGGCGACGGCAAGACGACCGGCAGCGAGCAGTGCGACGACGGCAACCAGTCGGACGGCGACTGCTGCTCGGCGCAGTGCCGCTTCGAGACGAACGGATCGCCTTGCAACGACGGCCTGTTCTGCACGGCCACCGACACCTGCTCGAGCGGAACCTGTTCGGGTTCCGGTAACCCCTGCGCGAACGGCGGCGAGTGCAACGACTCCTGCAACGAGTCGACGGATTCGTGCGTCGTCGCCGCCGGCACGCCCTGCTCGAGCGACGCGAATCCGTGCACGCTCGACGAGTGCAACGGCCAGGGCAGTTGCGCCCATCCGGCCGGCAACGCGGGCACCGTCTGTCGCGCGGCCGGCGGTCCCTGCGACGTCGCCGAGAGCTGCACCGGGACGTCCACGGCCTGCCCCGCCGACGGGTTCGCTTCGAGCGCGACGACCTGCCGCGGCGCGGTCGGCGTCTGCGACGTTGCCGAAAACTGCACCGGGAACTCGGCGGCGTGCCCGGCGAACGGCTTCGCTTCGAGCGCGACCACCTGTCGCGGAGCGAACGGCGTTTGCGACGTCGCCGAGAACTGCACCGGGGCTTCCTCCGCCTGCCCTGCCGACGGCTACGCCTCCAGCGTGATCACCTGCCGCGGCGCGGCCGGCATCTGCGACGTCGCGGAAACCTGCACCGGGAACTCGGCGGTGTGCCCGGCGAACGGCTTCGCTTCGAGCGCGACCACCTGTCGCGGAGCGAACGGCGTCTGCGACGTCGCCGAGAGTTGCACCGGGAGCGCCGCATCGTGCCCGGCCGACGGGTTCGCTTCGAGCGCAACGGCCTGCCGTAGCGCGAGCGGCGTCTGCGACGTCACCGAAAGCTGCACCGGGACGTCCACGGGCTGCCCGGCCGATGGATTCGCTCCGAGCGCGACCACCTGCCGCAGCGCGGCCGGCAGCTGCGACGTCGCGGAGAACTGCACCGGGAACTCCGCGGTGTGCCCGGCGAACGGCTTCGCCTCGAGCGCGACCACCTGTCGCGGTGCGAACGGCGTCTGCGACGTCGCCGAGAGCTGCACGGGGAACGCGGCGACGTGTCCCGCCGACGGCTTCGCTTCGAGCGCGACGACCTGCCGCGGTGCGAACGGCGTCTGCGACGTCGCCGAGAGCTGCACGGGGAACGCGGCGACGTGTCCCGCCGACGGCTTCGCTTCGAGCGCGACGACCTGCCGCGGTGCGAACGGCGTCTGCGACGTCGCCGAGA
>CAYYZO010000050.1:21283-31685 GCA_964476185.1 uncultured Myxococcales bacterium | reverse complement strand
GGCGCTGGATCTCGAGTTGTCGTGCCGCTTCCTCCCAGCTGCCGGTGACGAGCGTGGTCGTCGGGTAGAAGCGCGCGAGGTCGTCGGTCTTCTCCGGCCAGCCCATCGTCGAGAACGGCCAAAGACCCGACGAGAACCACGTGTCGAGCACGTCCTCGTCCTGGCGCACCGGGCCGGCGCACTGCGGGCACGCGAGCAGGTCGGTGCGCGAGACCGCCAGGTGCCCGCACCCGTCGCAGTACCAGGCCGGGATGCGGTGGCCCCACCAGAGCTGGCGCGAGATGCACCAGGGCCGGATGTTCTCCATCCACGCGCGGTACGTCTTCTCCCAGTGCGCGGGGACGAAGCGCGTGCGGCCCTCGTCGAGCGCGGCCAGCGTCGCGTCGGCGAGTTCGCGGACCTGCAGGAACCACTGGTCCGACAGCAGCGGCTCGACGACGTTCTTGCAGCGGTAGCAGACGCCGACCGCGTGGCGGTGCTCCTCGGTGCGCTCGAGCACCCCTTCGGCGGCGAAGCGCTCGACGAGCGCCGCGCGGCACTCGGCGATCGTCATGCCGGCGTACGGGCCGGCCTCGGCCGACATCGTGCCGTCCTCGTTCATGACCGAGATCATCGGCAGCTCGTGGCGCAGGCCCATCTCGAAATCGTTCGGGTCGTGGGCCGGCGTGATCTTGACCGCGCCCGAGCCGAAGCCGCTCTCGACGTACGCGTCGGCCAGGACCGGGATCTCGCGGCCGACGACCGGAAGCACGACGTTCTGGCCGACCAGTCCCTTGTAGCGCTCGTCGTCGGGATGCACGGCCACGGCCGTGTCGCCGAGCATCGTCTCCGGCCGGGTCGTCGCGACCGAGATGTGGCCGCGCCCGTCCGCGAACGGGTACCGCAGGTGCCAGAGGTTCCCCGCGCGCTCCTCGTGCTCGACCTCGATGTCCGACAACGCGGTCCGGCAGCGCGGGCACCAGTTGATCAGGTAGCGGTCGCGCCGGATCAGCCCTTCCTCGAACAACGTCACGAAGACTTCGCGCACCGCCTGCGAAAGCCCCTCGTCCATCGTGAAGCGCTCGCGCGACCAGTCGCAGGAGACGCCGAGGCGGCGCAGCTGCTCGAAGATCGTGCCGCCCGACTTCTCCTTCCACTTCCAGGTCCGCTCGACGAAGGCCTCGCGGCCGATCTCGTGGCGATCGGTGCCCTCGGCGTGCAGCTGGCGCTCGACGACGTTCTGCGTGGCGATGCCGGCGTGGTCGGTGCCGGGCACCCACAGCGTCGCCTCCCCGAGCATGCGATGGTAGCGCGCCAGCACGTCCTGCAGCGTGTTGTTCAGCGCGTGCCCCATGTGCAGGGAGCCGGTCACGTTCGGCGGCGGGATCACGATCGAGAACGTGCGCTCCCCGTCGCGCCGCGCGGGCGGAGAGAACGCGCCGGACTCGGTCCAGCGCTGGTACCACTTGGTTTCGAAGCTCTTCGGATCGTAGCCGGCCACGGTGCGCGGGGTTTACCTGTTCTGATGCGGGCGTTCAAAAGCCTGCACGGTCGCCGGGCTTCGCCGGGAACCGACGAGCAGCACGCCGCCGCGCCCTCGCACGAAGGAGGCCGAGCCCCGGCGGTTGGAAATCAGCCGGGCTCTGTTACAGGCGCACGAAACGATCCGGCGGCGCGGCCTCGACGCCGGCGCCGCCTCGAGGAGGAACCCCGTGAGCGACCGTCCCTTCCGCGTACTCGGCATCCAGCAGATCGCCGTCGGTGGTCTCGACAAGCAGCGCCTGCGCCGGCTCTGGATCGACACCCTCGGCCTGACGGTGACCGGCACCTTCCAGAGCGAGCGCGAGAACGTCGACGAGGACATCGCCGTCGCCGGCAGCGGTCCCCTCAAGGTCGAGGTCGACCTGATGCAGCCGATCGACGCCGACAAGAAGCCGGCCGTGCACAACCCGCCGCTCAACCACATCGGGCTGTGGATCGACGACCTCCACGCCGCCGTCGCCTGGCTCGAGAAGCAGGGCGTGCGCTTCACTCCGGGCGGCATTCGCAAGGGCGCGGCTGGCTTCGACGTGACATTCATCCATCCGAAGGAGAACGACCAGTTCCCGATCGGCGGCGAAGGCGTGCTGATCGAGCTCGTCCAGGCCCCGAAGGACGTCGTCGACGCGTTCGCCAAGGTCGCCTCGCTCTGACGCCCGACGGCGGCGCGCCCCGTTCGGGCGACCGTTTCCGCCTGTTCGCGAGCGCGTTCCTGCGCGCGCTCGCCACCGGTCTCGTCGGCGTCGAGCTCGGGTTGTTCCTGATCCACCTCGACCTCGACGCCGCGCGCATCGGCGCCGTCGTCGGCGCCGGCCTCGTCGGCGCGGCGCTGGCCGCACTCGCCGCGACGCTCGGGGCCGACCGCTTCGGCCGTCGCCGCAGCCTCGTCGTGCTGACGCTCGCCGGCAGCGCGGGCTGCGCCGCGGCCGCGTTCTCGTCGTCGTTCGCGGCGGTCGCCGCGGCAAGCTTCGCCGGGATGCTGAACGGCATGGGACGGGACCGGGGCGCCGCCCTCGTCGTCGAGCAGGCGATGCTGCCGGCCACCGCCACCGACGCGACGCGCACGCGCGCGTTCGCCTGGTACAACGTCGCGCAGGACCTCGGCCACGCGCTCGGCTCGCTGCTCGCGGGGCTCCCGACCGTGCTCGCCGCCGCGGGCCTCGCGAGCGGCCTCGACGCGCACCGCGCGACGATGCTCGTCGCGTCGCTGCTGCTGCTCGCGCCTTTGCCGCTCTACGTCCGGCTCGGAGACGAAGTCGAGGTTCCGGGGGCGCGGCACGAACCCCGGCGCCTTTCCCCGCAGAGCCGCCGCATCCTGGTGCGGATCTCGGCCCTGTTCGCGATCGACAGCCTGGCCGGCGGCCTGCTGGTCACTTCCCTGCTGTCCTATTTCTTCTTCGAACGCTTCGGCGTCGCGGAAGCCTCGATCGCCGTGCTGTTCTTCGCGGCCCGGCTTCTCAACGCGCTCTCCCATCTCGGCGCCGCCTGGCTGGCGGCCCGCATCGGCCTCGTCCGCACGATGGTGTTCACGCACATCCCGTCGAGCCTGCTGCTCGTGACGGTCGCGTATGCGCCTAGCTTCCCGGTCGCAGCGGTGCTGTTCCTGTTGCGGGAAGGCCTCGTGGAGATGGACGTGCCGACCCGGCAGTCCTACGTGCTCGCGGTCGTCCGGCCCGAGGAAGCCACGACCGCGTCCGGCGTCACCAGCCTCGTCCGGCTCGGGGCCTGGGCGGTCGGCCCGACGCTGGCCGGCGTCTTCATGCAATCGGCTTCCCTGATGACGCCGCTCGTCGTCGGCGCTGCGATGAAGATCGGCTACGACCTGCTGCTCTGGCGCGCGTTCCGCGGCGTGCGGCCGCCGGAGGAAATCGCCTGAAGCGACCCTCGCCCGCGGACCTCGTCCGCGGGCGACGCGCACGCAGCGGCGCCGCCGGCGCCGAGTCGCGGGCTGGGCTCCTACAGTCCGGCGATCCCGCGATAGGCGCCGCGGAAATAGAGGAGAGGATCCGAGTCGAGACGCTCCAGGGTCCCGTCGACCACGCGGCCGACGAAGATCGTGTGGTCGCCCGCGTCGACCTCCGCGTGCCGCTCGCACTCGAGGTGCGCGAGCGCCCCTTCGATCAGCGGGCAGCCGCTCGCGCCGTAGCGGAACGCGGTGCCGCCGCGCAGCCGGCCCTGCTCCGGCTCGCCGGTCTTCGCGAACAGGTTCGAGACGTCGGCCTGGTCCGCCGCGAGCACGCTCACGCCGAAGCTTCGACAGCGCGCGAGCTCGCCGTGCCCGAGCGCCTTCTTGTCGACGCAGACCAGCAGCAGCATCGGATCCAGGGAGACGCTCGTGAACGAGTTGGCGGTCAGGCCGTGCAGGAAGCCGTCGTTGGCGGTGGTGACGACCGTGACGCCGGTCGCGAAGTTGCCGGCGATCCGGCGGAAGGTGGCCGCGTCGATCGGCACGCGATGCTCCTTCACCGGAGCCATCGTGCTCGCGGCGCCCGGGCCGCGACGCGGCCCGAAGGATGGGATTGGTGCGAAAGGGGGGACTTGAACCCCCACGACCTTGCGGTCACAGGAACCTGAATCCTGCGCGTCTGCCAGTTCCGCCACTTTCGCGAAGGGCGCGCGGATCATAACGGAACCGCGCTTGCGGGCAAGTGTTTCTCGGTTCCGAAGCGAACGTCGCCGCGACTTTCGCAAAGGCTCCGACCTCCCCGTACAATCGCCGCGAGCTTCCTCCCGGCATGGCGCGTACCCCCAGAGCGATCGTTCCCGAGGAACCGAAGGAGACTTCGGCCTGGAGCGCCGTGGTCCTGATGGCCTCGTCGGTCGGGGCCTTCGCGCTGATCGCCCTGTTCCTGGCGGTGAACCACCGCTGGACCGACGAACTGCTCGCCCACCTGCCGGTCCCGACCTCCCTGCGACCGGCCGGCGACGGGATCGTCGCCGAGCAGCTCCGCGTCACCGACGTGCGAACCGAGCACCTGACGCTGGCCGACCGGTCCGTCGCCCTCCTGCTCGAGGCGAACGTCGTCAACGACGCGGCGATCCCGGTCCGCGGCATCGTGCTGGAGGTCGAGGGCTGGCGCGACGGGGACCCGGTCGCGCACGGCCTGGGCACCTGCGGGAAGAACGTCAGCGTGCGGCTGCTGAAGCGCATGTCGCGCGACGAGGTCGGAGCGCTGATGGAGATGGAGCCGCCGCAGAGCCAGGAGCTCGCCCCGGGAGCCGAAACCGGCTGCCAGGTGGCCCTGACCCAGCTGCGGACCGAAGTGGAGGAAGTGACCTACCGGATCGCGTCGGCCGAGCCGACGGCCGACCACCCTACGGTTTCCGGTCCGGATCGTTCTCGGGCTTCGGCGGAGTGACGTCGATTTCCTCGGGCTTGACGGCCTTGCGGAAGTTCTTGATCCCGCGCCCCAGCCCTTCACCGAGTTCCGGCAGCTTCCCGGCCCCGAAGATGATCAGGATGATCACCAGGATGATCAGCAGTTCGGTGAACCCGAGTCCCATCATGGCCGGACTATAGGCCCTTCTCCGCGGGCGTCCAAGCGAGGATCGGGTGGCGGGCCGCGCGGGTCTCGTCGAGGCGCGCGAGGACGGTCTCGTGCGGGGCCTCGCGAACCTTCTCCGGATCCTGCTCCGCCTCGTCGGCCACCGCGAGCATCGCGTCGACGAAGCTGTCGAGCGTCTCGAGGCTCTCGGTCTCGGTCGGCTCGATCATCAGCGCACCGGAGACGACGAGCGGGAAGTAGATCGTCGGCGCGTGGAAGCCGTGGTCGAGCAGGCGCTTGGCGATGTCGAGCGTCTTGACGCCCGAGCGCAGCTGCAGCTTGTCGGTCAGCACGACCTCGTGCATGCAGGCCCGGTCGTAGGCGAGCGCGTATCGCGGCGCGAGGCGCGCCTTCAGGTAGTTCGCCGCCAGCACCGCCATGCGGGTGGCGTCGGTGAGGCCGTCGCCGCCGCAGGCCGCCATGTACGACCACGCGCGCACGAGGATGCCGAAGTTGCCGTAGAACGAACGCACCTTGCCGATCGAGTCGGGGCGGTCGTGGTCCCAGGCCAGCCGGCCGTTGCGTCGCACGATGCGCGGGCGCGGCAGGTACTTCTCGAGGAAGCCCTTCACCGCCACCGGCCCGGCGCCCGGACCGCCGCCGCCGTGCGGCGTCGAGAACGTCTTGTGCAGGTTGAACTGCAACACGTCGGCGCCCATGTGGCCCGGCTTGGCGACACCCATCAGCGCGTTCATGTTCGCGCCGTCCATGTAGACGAGCCCGCCGTCCTCGTGCACGACGGCCGCGATCTCCTGGATGTCTTCCTCGAACAGCCCGAGCGTGTTCGGGTTCGTGACCATCAGCGCGGCGACGTCGTCGTCCATGCGCTCGCGCACCGCCGCGGTCGACAGCAGGCCGCGCGAGTCGCACGGCACGGAGACGCTGTCGTACCCGCAAAGCGTCGCGCTGGCGGGATTCGTCCCGTGCGCGCTCTCGGGAATCAGCACCTTCTTGCGCGGGCGGCCCTGGGCCTCGTGCCACGCGCGCACCATCTTCATGCCGGTCAACTCGCCCTGCGCTCCGGCGGCCGGCTGCAGGGACACGGCGTCGAGGCCGCTGACCTCGCAGAGCCTCCGCTCGAGGTCGACGAGCAGCTCGAGCGCGCCCTGCGCCATCTCCTCGGGCGCGTACGGGTGCAGGTTCGCGAACCCCGGCAGCGCCGCCGCGCGCTCGTTCGCGACCGGGTTGTACTTCATCGTGCACGAGCCGAGCGGGTAGAAGTTCGTCGCCGCCGAGAAGTTCAGCTGCGACAGCCGCACGTAGTGGCGGATCACCTCCGGCTCGCTGACCTCGGGGAAGTCCTCGAGCTCGTCGCGCAGCAGGCTCGCGTCGATCCCGCAGTCCCCGCCGGCCTCGACGTCGATGCCGCTGCGGCCGCGGCTTCCCTTCTCGAAGATCACCGGTTCGAGCGTGCGCTTCATGCCGCCTTCCTTGCCGCGAGGCGGCCGACCAGGGCGTCGACGTCCGCCGACGACGCGCATTCCGTGACGGCGACGAGCAGGCGGTCGCGGTGCTCCGGCCGCCCCGGCAGGAGCGGCGCGACGCGCACGCCCGGAACGAGCCCCGAGGCCGTGCAGCGTGCGAACACGCCGTCGAGGTCCGGCACGTCGATCGCGAACTCGTTGAAGAACGGCGACGCGAACGCCGGCCGCAGCCCCGCCTCGCGCTCGAGGCGACCCGCGACGAGGTGCGCGGCGCGCGCGTTCTCGACCGCGAGCGCGCGCAGGCCGTTGCGCCCCGCCAGGCTCAGGAACACCGTCGCGCACAGCGCCGCGAGCCCCTGGTTCGTGCAGATGTTCGACGTCGCCTTCTCGCGGCGGATGTGCTGCTCGCGCGTCGCGAGCGTCAGCACGTAGCCGCGGCGCCCCTCCTCGTCGACGGTCTGGCCGACGAGTCGTCCCGGCATCTGCCGGACGTGCGACGCGCGCGTCGCGAACAGGCCCACGCCGGGCCCGCCGAACGACGGCGGCAGCCCGAAGCTCTGGCCCTCGGCGACCGCGATGTCGGCGCCCGACGCCCCGGGCGAACGCAGCAGCGCGAGCGCGAGCGCCTCGGTCGTCACGCTGATCGACAGCGCCCCGCAGCGCTTCGCGAGGCGGGAGGCGCCGCCGAGGTCGTCGATGACGCCGAAGAAGTTCGGGTAGCCGGTGGCGACGCAGGCGACGTCGTCGCCGAGCAGTCCTTCGAGCGCGGCGAGGTCCGTGCGGCCGTCCTCGCCGAGCGGGACCTCGACGAGTTCGCCGCGCCCGTAGCCGTCCAGGTAGGTGCGCGCGACCTCGAGGTACTCCGGATGAAGACCCGCCGACACCAGCAGCCGCGAGCGGCTGCGGTGCACGCGCATCGCCATCAGCAGCGCCTCGGCGAACGCCGAGGCGCCGTCGTACATGCTCGAGTTCGCGACCTCGAGGCCCATCAGGCGCGCGACGTAGGTCTGGAACTCGAACGACGCCTGCAGCGTGCCCTGGCTGACCTCGGGCTGGTACGGCGTGTACGACGTCGCGAATTCCGAGCGGCTCATCACCGCCGAGACGGCGGCCGGGACGAAATGGCGATAGCAGCCGGCGCCCTGGAAGCTCGCGCCCGGCTGGTTGGCCGCGGCCATGCGCGAGAGCTCCTCGAAGACCTCGCGCTCGCCGAGGCCCGGCGGCAGGTCGATGCCGGCCGTCCGGCGCAGCGCCGCCGGGACGGTGGGAAACAGGTCGTCCACGCTCGGCTGGCCGACGGCGGCGAGCATGCGGGCGACGTCGGACGGCGTGTGCGGGAGGAAGCGCACGTTATTCGCCGAGCTCCTCGATCAGGTCTTCGTAGGCGTCGGAGTCCATCAGCTCCTCGACATCCTCGACGTTCTTCGGTTGCAGGCGGACGAGCCAACCGTCGCCGTAGGGGTCCTCGTTGATCGTGTTCGGCGAGTCGGGGAGTTCCTCGTTCACCTCGATCACCTTGCCGCTGATCGGCGCGTAGATGTCGGACGCGGCCTTGACCGACTCGACGACGGCGAACGGCTCGTCGCGCGTGACGTCGGGTTCGTCGGCGGCCTTCGGAAGCTCGACGAACACGATGTCGCCCAGCTGCGACTGCGCGTAATCGGTGATGCCGATCGTCACGGTGCCGTCGGGCTCGACCCGCACCCATTCGTGTTCGGACGTGTAACGAAGATCGTCAGGGATCTCCATGCAGTTCTCTCCTTCGTGGCACCGACGCGATCGATCTCAGGATGCGGCGCGCTTAACACAGAACGGGAGGCTCGTCACGACGGCGGCTCTGCGTTTCCCGCGAAGCTCGATCTCGAACGCCGGCGCCCCCTCGGCGGCCCCGTGCTCGAGGATCGTCTCCTCGGCCGCCGCGGCGTCCACCGCCGCCGCCGCCGCGACCGCCTCGCGGCGCACGAGGGCCATCGCCACCGGGCGCCCGAGCGTCGGCGAGTGCGTCCCGCTCGTCACCTGCCCGACCGGCTCGCTGCCGCCGGCCGCGTAGACCAGCGCTCCCTCCCGCGCGATGCCGCCCTCGACCAGCAGGCCGACCAGGCGGCGCTGCGTCGCTCCCCCCTTGGCCCGCTCGAGGGACGCGAAGCCGACCATGTCCGGCCGGTTCAGCTTCACGGCCCAGCCGAGGCCGACCTCGTAGGGGCTCACGTCGGGGCCGAGTTCGTGGCCATAGAGAGGCAGCGCAGCCTCGACGCGCAGGGTGTCGCGGGCGCCGAGCCCGCACGGCGCCAGGCCGTCGGCCGCGCCGACCTCGAGCAGCTCCTTCCAGAGAGGCGCCGCCGACGCCGCCGGCGCGAACAGCTCGAAGCCGTCCTCGCCCGTGTAGCCGGTGCGCGCGACGAGCACCTCGACGCCGCCGATCGTGCGCGGCTCGCAGGCGAAGCGCGCGAGCGACCCGATGCCGGGCGCGATGCGCCCGACGATCGCCGCCGCGCGAGGCCCCTGCACCGCGACGAGGGCCGTCCGGTCGCTGAGGTCGCGCACGTTCGCTCCGTCCATCGGGCGCGCGAGGATCCATTCGAGGTCCTTCGCGGCATTGGAAGCGTTCACGCAGACGAGGAAGCGGTCGAGCTCGAGCCGGTAGACGATCACGTCGTCGACGACGCCGCCGTACTCGTTCGCGATCAGGCTGTACTGCGCGCGGCCGGGCGCGAGGTTTCGCGCGTCGTTCGTGAACAGCCGGGCGCACAGCGCCTCGGCCGCGGGCCCAGAGATCTCGACCTCGCCCATGTGGCTGACGTCGAACAGGCCTGCCCCGGTCCGCACCGCGCGGTGCTCGGCGAGGATCGACGAATACTGCACCGGCATCGCCCAGCCGGCGAAGTCGACGATGCGCGCGCCGGCCGCGACGTGCTCGTCGTACAGGGGGGTTCTTCGCGGCGTCCCGCTCACGCGCTCTCTCCGGGCAGGAAATCCTCCGGCGAAGTCTCGCCGGCGCGGTCGCGGGCGAGACGCGCCCGATACGTGTTGGCGAGCAGCATCGCGACCGTCATCGGCCCCACGCCTCCCGGCACCGGGGTGATCCACGAGGCGCGCTCGGCCGCGGGTTCGTACTCGACGTCGCCGACGAGCCTGCCGTCCACGCGGTTGATGCCGACGTCGATGACGACCGCGCCCGGCTTGATCCACGCGCCGCGCACGAGCCCCGGGACTCCGACCGCCGCGACGACGACGTCGCCGCGAGCGACTTCGCCGGCGAGGTCGGCGGTGCGAGAGTGGCACATCACGACGGTCGCGTGCCGCTCGAGCAGCATCATCGCGATCGGCTTGCCGACGAGCACCGAGCGTCCGACGACGACGGCCGTCCTGCCCTTGAGGTCGATGCCGGTGGAGTCGAGAAGCTGCATGCAGCCGGCCGGCGTGCACGGGCGCGGCCCCGGCCGTCCCGTGAACAGGAAGCCCTGGCTGACCGGGTGCAGGCCGTCGGCGTCCTTGGCGGGGTCGATCGCCGCGATCACCGCGTCCGAGTCGAGGCCCTTCGGCAGCGGCATCTGCACGAGGATGCCGTCGACGTCGTCGCGCGCGTTCAGCGCCCGCACCGCGCCGAGCACCTCGTCCATCGTCGCGGTCGTCGGCAGGTCCACCGACACCGAGAGCATGCCGACCTCGCGCGACTCGCGGTTCTTGCGGCCGACGTAGACCTTCGAGGCCGGGTCTTCGCCGACGAGCACGACCGCGAGGCCCGGCGGCCTCAACCCGCGCGCCGTGCGCGCCGCCACCCGCGCCGCGATCCTCTCGCGGACCCCGAGCGCACAAGCCTTCCCATCAATCACCTTCGCAGCCACAACCGCGTTCTCCTTCCCCCGACTCCCCCTGCGCGACGAGCGAAGCCGCCCGGCGAAACGCCAAGCGCGC
>CAYYZO010000050.1:2855-21183 GCA_964476185.1 uncultured Myxococcales bacterium | reverse complement strand
GCCGTCAGTCGAGCTCGTCGACGAGGTCGTCGATCAGCTTGTCCGCCGCGCGCTCGCTGTACTCCTGGGCCGTGCTCCAGCGCACCGGCCGGTCGTTCATCACCTTGTCGTACGTCCCCTTGATCACGCCGCGTCCCGATTCGTTGCGGTCGAACGTGTCGGACCAGACGATCGTCCCGGTCTTCGCGTCGACGAGCGCGGCGTACATCGCGACCCCCGCCGGCTGCTCGGGATCGTCGTTCGGCCCGACGCGCGGCCGCAGCTCCTGCAGCGCGGTGACGACGACGTAGTCCGCGCGCCCCGACGCGTTCAGCTGCTGCATCGCCGCGCGGAAGCTCAGGTTCGGCTGCGCGAGCACGGTGCGTTCGACGACGTCGAACGGCGGGAACAGGAACCGGGGGTGGCGGGCGACCGCCTCGTAGACGAAGCCCGTCACGAGCCTGGCCGACAGCGCGTCGGTCGGCTTCATCGCGACGCTCGCGGGACACAGGTCGCAAGGCTGCCCGTTCGCGCCGTCGGTGTACGCGACCGGCAGGATCGCGATGCGCCTCAGGTTCGACGACACGTCTTCCGAAGGCTTGGCCTCGCCGGTCGACGCCGCGACGTCGCCCGCGTCCGCGTTCGTCGCCGCCGGGACGATCTCGGCGGCCGGCCGGCCGCCGACCAGCACGTCGCTGACGCCGCCCTCGCCCCAGTTGAACGAGCACCCCGACAGGACCGCCGCCACGAGGAACGCCGCCGCGGAGGCGAGGCGGGCGGGAGGAGCGGTTCGCAAGCGTCTCGTCATGGCGTCAGGCCTTCGCGCCGCCGGCCAGCTTGATGCCGAGGCCGCGCAGCTGCGTGTTGTCCACCGGCGACGGCGCCTCGGTCAGCAGGCACGCCGCGCGCTGGGTCTTCGGGAACGCGATCACGTCGCGGATCGACTCGCTGCCGACCAGCATCGCGACCATCCGGTCGAGGCCGAGCGCGAGCCCGCCGTGCGGCGGCGCGCCGTAGCTCAGCGCCTCGAGCAGGAAACCGAACTTCTCCTTCGCCTCTTCCTCGCCGATGCCGAGCAGCTGGAACACGCGGCTCTGCACGTCGCCGCGGTGGATACGAAGCGACCCGCCGCCGAGCTCGGTCCCGTTCAGCACGATGTCGTACGCGTCGGCGCGCACCGCCTCGGGATCGGCCTCCATCTTGTCGAGGTCGCGCGCCTTGGGCGCCGTGAACGGGTGGTGCAGCGCGAAGTAGCGCTTCTCGTCGGCGTCCCACTCGACGAGCGGGAAGTCGACGACCCACAGGAAGTTGAACGTGCTGGGGTCGAGCAGGCCGCGGTCGCCGGCGATCTTCACGCGCAGGTTGCCGAGCACGGCGCTGACGACCTTCGACGTGTCGGCCGCGAACAGAACGAGGTCGCCGTCTTCGACCGCAGCCGCCTTCGCGATCGCGTCGCGCTCGGCGTCCGACAGGAACTTGACGATCGGCGACTGCCACTCGCCGCCCGCGACCTTGATCCAGGCCAGGCCCTTCGCGCCGTAGGTCGCCGCGAACGAGCCGAGGTCGTCGATCTCCTTGCGCGACATCGACGCGCCGCCCTTCACGTTGATCGCCTTGACCTTGCCGCCGCCGTCGACGGCCGCGCGGAAGACCTTGAAGTCGCTCGACGCGAGCGCCGCGGTCAGGTCGACGAGCTCGAGGCCGAACCGCGTGTCGGGCCGGTCGGTGCCGTAGCGGCTCATCGCCTCGTCCCACGACATGCGCGGGAACGGCTGGTCGAACGCCTGGCCCGTGACGTGCCGGAAGACCTTCTTCAGCAGGTCCTCGACGACGCCCATGATGGTTTCCGCCGACGAGAACGCGAACTCGAGGTCGATCTGCGTGAACTCGGGCTGGCGGTCGGCGCGCAGGTCCTCGTCGCGGAAGCAGCGCGCGATCTGGTAGTAGCGGTCGTAGCCGCCGACCATCAGGAGCTGCTTGAACAGCTGCGGCGACTGCGGCAGCGCGAAGAACGAACCGGGGTTCACGCGGCTCGGCACCAGGAAGTCGCGCGCGCCCTCCGGCGTCGAGCGCGTCAGCATCGGGGTCTCGACCTCGAGGAAGCCGTGGTCGTTCAGGTGCTCGCGCGAGATCCGGCAGACGTCGTGGCGCACCCGCAGGTTGCGCTGCATGAGCGGGCGCCGCAGGTCGAGGTAGCGATGGCGCAGCCGCACGTTCTCGGTCAACGTCGCCGAGTCGTCGATCGCGAACGGCACCGGCTTGCTGACGTTCAGGATCTCGAGCTCGCCGACGACGAGCTCGACGCGGCCCGTCTCCATGCGCGGGTTCTCGGTCTCGGGCGTGCGACGGCGCAGCGTCCCCTTGACCGCGACCACGTACTCGCTGCGCAGGTCGCCGGCGGTGCCGTGCGACGCCGCGCTGTACTCGGGGTCGAACACCAGTTGCACGATGCCGGTGTGGTCGCGCAGGTCGACGAAGATGATGCCGCCGTGGTCACGGCGCGAATCCACCCAGCCGCAGAGCACGAGCTCGCGCCCGGCGTCCTCCACCCTCGGCGCTCCACAGTAACAGGTCCGCTCCACGTGCGTTCGCTCCTCGTTGCGGTCTTCCGACCGCTGCGATCGTTCGGCCCGATCGTCCGGTCGGGCGTGCCGGCAGTCCGGCGTCCTTGCGCCCGCCGCTTTCGTCAGGCGACGCAGCCGAGCGCGGCGATGATCGACTCGGCTTCGTCCGCGAGCGCGAACAGCGACGGATGGTCCTTCTGGGCTTTCAGGTCGCGCACCGTCGCGCGACCGGATCCGAGCTCGGCGTCGCCGAGGATCACCACGAAGCGGGCACCGACCTTGTCGGCCTGCTTCATCTGCGCCTTGAGGCGCCGCTTCGGCGACTCGAGCTCGATGCGGCAGCCTGTTTGCCTCAGCCGGCGCGCCAGAGCGAGTGCCGCGGCGGCCGCGGCGTCGCCGACCGGAGCGATCATCGCGAGCGGGGCCGCTTCGTCGTCCCGTTCGGGCGCGCTCGCCAGCTGCAGGCGCTCGAGGCCGAACGCGAACCCGATGCCGGGCAGGTTCGGCCCGCCGAGCTCGGCGACGAGTCCGTCGTAGCGCCCTCCGCCGCCGATCGCGTCCTGGGCGCCCTGCCCCTCCGCGGTGATCTCGAAGGCCGTGCGGCAGTAGTAGTCGAGGCCGCGCACCATGCGCGGGTTCGGCTCGACGACGACGCCGGCCGAGGCCACCAGCGACAGCACCTCGTCGTGGTGCACGCCGCAGGCCTCGCAGAGGTGGTCGACCATCATCGGCGCGGACTCCATCGCGGCGCGGCAGCCTTCGCTCTTGCAGTCGAGCAGGCGCAGCGGGTTGCGCCCGAGGCGCGCGCGGCAGTCGTCGCAGAGGCTCGCCTCGACGGTGCGGCCGAACGCGGCGAGGCGCTCGCGGTAGGCCGGGCGGCAGGCCGCGTCGCCGAGCGAGTTCACTTGAATGCGCATGCCGCGCACACCGACGGCGGCCCCGATGTCGGCCACGAGGCAGAGCGTCTCGGCGTCGGCCGCGGCGTCCTCGCGGCCGAGGAATTCGGCGCCGACCTGCGAGAACTGCCGGTAGCGGCCCTTCTGCGGACGCTCGCGGCGGAACATCGCGCCGGCGTACCAGAGCCGGCAGACCGGCTGCGCACGCGCCAGGCCCGCCTCCAGATAGGCGCGCACCAGCGAGGCCGTGCCCTCGGGACGCAGCGCGATGGTCGCACCGTCGCGGTCCTCGAACGCGTACATCTCCTTCTCGACGATGTCGGAGGTCGCCCCGACGGAGCGACTGAACAGTTCGACCTTTTCGAGAAGAGGAAGCTCCATCTCCCCGTAACCATACGATTCCAGCACGCCGCGGGCGGCGTCGAGAATCTCCCGCCGGCGCGCGGCTTCGGCGGGGAGAACGTCGCGGAATCCCTTGATCGAGGTGATGGCCATGCGGGGTCGGCGGGCCTCGGGCGGGCGCGGCCGCGGTCGGCCGGAGCCCGGCTCGAGGCCGGCAGCGCCTGTGTATCGACGCGGGGATGGGGCTGCAAAAGCGCAGCGGTGCGCGAACCTGCCGAAACCGCGCGGACCTGCCGGGACTCCCGGGACGCGAAGTCGTCAGGCGTGCGACTCGACCAGTTCGAGGATGGACCGGACCGTGTCGAAGCGGATCGGGTCGAACTCGTCGGCGCGGACCTCGAGCCCGAAGGCTTCCTCGAGCGCCACCAGGATGTTCACGACGTCGAGCGACGAGAGCCGGCCCGGGACGACCAGCGAATCGTCGTCGCCGAACGGCTGCTCGTCGCCGATCTCGGCGAGCGCGGCCGCGACGATCGCACGGACTTTCTCGAGGCGGTTCATCGGGGACCAGGCCGGCTCCGGCGGCGCGGCCTCTCCTACGGGACGAGCAGGCCGAGGTACAGCCCGGCATAGACGTCGAGGCCGTGCGGCGTGCGCACGTCGAGGGGCCCGAGCAGGCAGTAGAACGCGAGCACGCCCGCGATCGCCGCGACCCGCCGGGCGCCGGTCGGCTCGCGCCGGCGCCGGGCCTGGTGGCGCTGCTGCGAGACGGCGATCCCGACGCCGAGGATCGCGGCGTAGAGCGCGTAGGCCCGGTACGCATACAGCGCGTCCAGGAAGCCGAGCCTCAGGATGTCCGTGCCGTCACGGTAGAAGTGGAACAGGAAGTTGCCGAACCCGGCCGCCGCGACCGTCGCCGTGAACAGCCGCAGCTTCGGGCGGCGGCGAAAGAACGTCAGGTACGCCGGATAGAAAAAGAACGTCGCCAGCATCTCCTTGAAGTAAAAGTAAAAGCGATTGTAGAAGTCCGCGACCGACGTCGACAGGAGCGGCCGGTCCATGTTCGGCGCCGCGTGGTAGCCCGCCATCCGCGCGGTCGCGATGATCGGATGGCTCCAGGTCGCCATGTGCAGCACGCTGAGCACGAACTCGCCGACGAGCGAGGCCCAGCGCGTCGCGAGCGGGAACGGGTGGCCGGTCGCCTGGCGGTCGAGCACGAGGCCGAGCCGCGGCAGACCCTCGGCCGGAAGCCAGCCGAACGTCCCGACGAGCGGGCCGTCCGGCGCGTACACGGAGCGGCCGAACGCCTCCATCGCCAGGACCAGCACGACGGCCCAGGCCATCAGCCCGAGACCCGCCAGCTGGGAGCGCGCGAGCGCTTCGGCGTCGCGCGCCTCGACGCGCTCGAGGTAGGCCGCCCCCTTGCCGAGCGGCACGTTGCTGAAGCCCCAGAACGGCCGCCAGTAGCCGACCTGGAGCGGAGCAGGGGGATTCCCCGAAAACTTCGATTCGGCGGCAGCATACGCGAAGAACCAAAGGTAACTTCCGAAGCTCAGCGCGAGGCCGGCGACGACCAGCCAGGCCGCGCCGTCCAGTGGAGCGTGCGCGGCCGCCCCGAGCAGCGCGGTCAGCAGCAGGACGAGCCCGAGCACCGGGTTGCGGCCGGGCCACGACTTCGGCCATCGGCGCACGAGTTCCGGGTAGCCCACACCGAAGGCCAGCGTCGCGACCACGATGAGCGGCCACAGCCCGAGCCACCGGCCGGCCCCGCGGGCGTCCGCCATCGCCTGGAGCGCTTCGAGGTCGAGCGGCGGCGCGACCGCGACCGCGACCAGCGCGGCGACGATCACGACCGGTCGCCTCGCCGACGGGAAGACCGACAGCAGCGCCAGCGTCAGGCCGACCGCCTGCCAAGCCGTCTGCCCGACGACCGCGAGCAGCGCCGTGAACGCGACGACGAGCAGGAGCCGTCCGGGCGTGGTCAGCAGCAGAGCGGGGAGCGGACGACCGGACGCGGCGCCGGCGGTTCCCCGGGCGGCTACGGCGCCCGGCGCCGTCTTCGCGGCAGCCGTGACCGGCTCGCTCACGACGCGGTCCCCGGTGTCGCGAGGGGCGTCGCGATGGGCGTCGCCTGCAGCGTCGCCTGCAGCGCCGCGCGGTCGATCTTGCCGCTGGCCGACAGCGGCAGCGCGTCCAGCGCGACGATGCGTCTCGGCACCATGTACGGCGGCACGAGCGACTTCAGGCGCTCGCGGATCTCGGCGGGCTCCGCCGTCGCGCCGCAGACGAAACCGACGAGGCCGCTCGCGCTGCCGCCGCTGACGGGCCACGCGACGGCCGCCACCGCGTCCGTGCCGCTCGCGGCGCGAAGATGCGCGTCGAGGTCCTCGAGCTCGACGCGATGGCCCATCACCTTCACCTGGTGGTCGAGCCTCCCGAGGCAGTGCAGTCGCCCCTGCTCGTCGCGAAACGCCAGGTCGCCGGTCCGGTACCAGCGCGAGCGGCCGAGTTCGGGATGCTCGAGCGCAGGGAAGCGCCGCGCCGTCAGCTCCGGCTGCCCGACGTAGCCGGTCGCGAGCTGCGGTCCCGAGAGCGCGAGTTCCCCGGTCTCGCCGTCCGCGACGAAGCGGCCGTCGGCCGAGACCACTTCCGCTCGCAGCCCGTCGTACGCGCGGCCGATCGCGACGGTTCCACGGCCCGGCGTCTCGGCGACCGGCTCGCTCACGCGCTGCATCGTGCAGGCGACCGTCGCCTCGGTCGGTCCGTAGTGGTTGTCGACGACGCTGTTCGGCGCGGCCGCCTGCCAGGCGCGCGCCGACGCCACGGGCAGCGCCTCGCCGATGAAGAACGACACGCGCAGCGTCGGGAAGCTGCCCGCCTCGAGCAGCTTCAGCCGCGCGAGGATCGCGATGACCGACGGCACCGAGGTCCAGACCGTCAGGGCCGCCTGGCGGATGAAGCGCGCCGGCGCGAGCACCTGCTCGTCGGGCAGCACGCACAGGGCGGCCCCGCCCGCGAGCGCGCCGAACAGCTCGAACACCGAGACGTCGAACGACAGCTCGCAGAACTGGCCGACGCGATCGTCCGGGCCGATCCGGTAGAGCCGGGCGACGTGCCCGAGGAAGTGCGCGACGGCGCCGGCCGAAACGGCGACGCCCTTGGGCACGCCCGTCGTGCCCGACGTGAACATCACGTACGCGAGGTGTTCGGCCTCCACCGGCACGGGCCGGCACGCCTCGCCGGCGGGCGGGAGCGCGCTCCATTCGGTGACGGTCCGCGGCCCGTCCGACACGGGCGCGTCGTCGCCTGCAGCGCCGTGCACGACGTCGCCTGCCCGGCGACCTGCCCCGCCGCCCGCCGCCAGCACCGCGCGGGGCAGCAGCGGCCGCACGGCCGGGTCGGCCAGCAGCGCCGCGCCGCGCGCATCCGCGACGAGGGCGTCGAGACCGGCCTGCGCGAGGATCGACGCAAGGCGCGCCGGCGGCTGTTTCGGGTTCAGCGGGACGTAGGCGGCGCCGGCCGCCGCGGCGCCGAGGAGGCCCGCGTAGGCCTCGACGCTGCGCGAGGCGAGCACGCCGACGCGCGCGGCCGCCGGGGCAGCGCCCTCCAGCCAACGCGCGACGCGCGACGCTTCGACCGCGAGTTGCGCGTACGAGAGCGTGCGGTCTTCGAGCACGAGCGCCGGCGCCGCCGGCCGGGCCTGCGCGGCGCGGAACAGCGGCGCGGCAAGATTGAGGTGGTTCGGATCCTCTCGCACGACGGGGACTCTGCGAACCGGCGGGTTCGGCGCCGCGATGCGTCCGGCGCGACGCGCGTCGCGCTGCGCCGGTCTCGCGGCGCGGTCCCGATAGCAGACGGACCGACGTCACGCCACGAAGCGCTGCGCCGGCGCACGCGTTGACTCGAGTAGCGCCGGTCCGTAGACGGACGCGCATGACGGCGACGCCCGACCCGCGCGCCGCCTCGCGATCCACTCCCGCGCCGGGCCATGCCGCCATCCTGCGCGGCCTCGTCGTCGCGCTCGGCGTCTGCGAACTGCTCGGCCAGGCCGGCGCGCTGCCGAGCCTCGTGCAGGGCGGCCTCGCGAACCTGCTGCGCCTGCCGTTCCTCGCGCCGAGCCTGCTCGGCGCGTTCGCGTGCCAGCTGCTGCTGCGGCCGGACCGCCGCGAGGCGGCGGCGTGCGCTGCGGTGGCGGCGGCGCTCGCGTGGCCGCTCTACACGCGGGTGGCCGCCGACAACCACGCGCTGCTGACGACCGCCTTCAGCGCGCTCGGCGCGGGCTCGATCCTCGTGCTCGCCGTGCGCGCGCTGTTCGCCCGCGGCGACGAGCGCGCCGCCGTGCTCGAGGCGCTGTTGCCGGCGGCGATCCTGCCGGCGTTCGTGATCCTCGCCCAGCCGATGACGTACCTGACGGCGACGCTGTGGCCGACCACGTTCGACCGGCGGCTCTACCTCGCCGACGCGGCCTTCGGCGCGCCGCTCGCCTTCGACCTGGGGCGCTTCGTGCAGGCGGTGCCGCTGCTCGGCGACGTCTGCCTCGCCGTGTACGTCGCGCTCCCGCTCGCGCTGATGCTCGTGCACGCGCTGCGCGTGCGCGCCGGCGAACGCTCGAATGACACGCTCGTCACGTTCGTCGCGCTGACCGTCGTCGGCTACTTCGGCTACCTCGCCGTGCCGGTCGCCGGGCCGGTCTACGCGTTCGCCTCGCAGTTCCCCGGCGATCCGCCCGACCCGTCCACGCTGTCGGCCGCGCGCTCGCTGGTGCTGCCGATGCCGCGCAACTGCATGCCGTCGCTGCACAGCGGCTGGGCGCTGCTGGTCTGGTGGAACGCGCGGCCGCTCGCTGCCCCGGCGCGCGCCGCCGCGAGCGCGTTCCTCGCCGTCACGCTGCTCGCGACGGTCGGGCTCGGCTTCCACTACGCCGTCGACCTGGTCGCGGCGTTCCCGCTGACGATGGCGATGCAGGCGTGGGGAACGACGACCGGCGACGCGGCGCTGCGACGCCGCGCGATCGCGGCCGGGCTCGCGATGACGCTCGCGTGGATCCCGTTCGTGACCTGGCACGACGGGATGCTCGCGTGGCCGGCGCCGGTGCTGTGGTCGCTCGCGCTCGCCGTCGTCGGCGCGTCCTCGTGGCTCGAGCGGCGCGTGTACGCTTCGCGCGGCGGCGACGCCGCCGACGCGGCCGAACCGAGGGCCGCAGCCTCGTGGACCGATCGCGCGGCGTCGCTCGCGCTCGGCCTCGTCGGCTTCGCGACGCTGCTGCACTGGACGATCTACGCGAACGCGCTCGCGACCGACCTCGGCGCGGCGAACGCGCTGCGCGCGCCGCTGCTGGTGGTGCTCGGCTTCGGCGCGGCGGGCGGCTTCGCGGTCGCCGCGGCAATGGGCCGCCGCGGCTTCCCGCCGCTGCGCGCGGCCGCGCTCGGCTGCGCGGCGCTCGCCGTCGCGGGTGCGGTCGCCCCTGCCCTGCTCGACTGGACGGCCGCCACGTTCCCGGAGACGGCGGGCGGCCGGACGGCGGACGCGCTCGTCGTCGAAGTGCTGCGGGTCGCGTTCGCGGCGGTCGTCTCGCTACCGACCGCAGTCGCCGCCGGCGTCGCGCTCGCCGCGCTCGCCGGAGGGCGCACCCGGCGCGAACGGCAGGCCCGAGACCCGGGCCGCCGCGCGACAACGGTCGCCCTCGCGGCCGGACCAGCCGCCGTTGGCGCGGCGACGGCCGCGATCGCGAGCGCGCACCTGATGCTGCCGAGCCTGTACTCGCGGCACCTTCCGCCGTTCGTCGCGGCGCTCGCCGCCGCGATCGCGTTCGCCGCGTCGAGGCGCGAGACGTCGCAAGCGCAACCACGCGACGGCACGAGGCCGGCACCCGCTGCGCTCGCCGCGACGTTCGCGGCGGCGTTCACGGGCGGCGGGGCACTCGCCGTCGCCTCGCACCTGTTCTCGTCGGTCGTCGGTCGCACCGTGCAGTCGGCGGCGCAGGCGCCGTTCCTGGTTGCTCTCGGGCTCGGCAGCGGACTGCTCGCGAGCGCGGCGCTGCGTCGCCGCGGTTTCGATCCCATTCGCGCGACCGTCGTCGCCTGGTCGGCGCTCGCCGTCGTCGTCGTCGCCGGCCTCGCGCTGTGGGGCAACGTGCCCGCGTACTTCGGCACCTACGGCGATTACGCGCAGCTGCACCGGATCGCGAGCACGTTCGCCGAACGGGAGTTCGTCCGCCTCTGTTCGGGCGGGCCGTTCGTGCTGCTTCCCGCCGCGCTGGTCGGCGCTGCGCTCGGCCTCGCGCCGGCCGGGCGGGACCTCCCGTCCCGACGAACGACCGCGAACGAGTGCTCCCTCGCTGCCGTCGCGATCGTCGGGATGCTCGCCGCCGCCGCGGTCACGCCCGCGCTGCTGGTCCCGATGGCCGGTTCGCGCGTCCTGCTCGAGTTCGCCGCCGCGGCGTCACTGCTGCTCGCGCTCGCCCCGCTCGCCGGCATCGCCGCCGAGGAGCGCGTGCGCACGGCGTGGATCCCTGGCGTGGCGGCTGCCGCGCTGCTGCTCGTGCCGCGACCGTTCGACCTCGCGCGGCTGGCCTCGCCGCAGGGACTCCTGTTCGAGCCGGCGTCCTCCGCCCCGTCGATCGCGGTCGCGGAGGACGCGGGCGGCATCGCGACGATCCGGCCGCCCGGCACGCTCGCCGTCGACGGCCTCCCCGTCGCCCCGGCGGGCGAGCTTGCGATCCCGCCTCTGGCGGCCGGACGGGACCGCGCTCTCGTCGTCGGGCTCGCGAGCGGCGAGCGGATCCGCTCGCTGCTCGAGTCCGGGTTCGAAAGCATCGTCCTCGCCGGAGCCGGCGACGCCCTCGTCGGACTCGTCGGCGACGGCGCCGACCACGCGATCACGAACGCGCGAGTCGAGGTCCGCCGCGCCGGAGCGCGCGGCGTGCTGCTGCTCGAGGACTCGACGTGGGACCTGGTCGCGATCGACGCCGCGGAGGCGTCGCGACCGGAGGTGGCTTCCCTCGCGACGCGGGAGTTCTACTCGCTCGCGGCGCTGCGCCTGTCGCCGCGCGGCGTGCTGCAACAGCAGCTCGACCTCTCGCGGCTGTCGACGCTCGCGCTCACCTCGACGCTCGCGTCGGCGCGCTCGGCGTTCGCGTTCGTGCTGGTGCGCTTCGACGCCGACACCGCGACGCTCGTCGCGTGCGGCCCCGCCTGCGACGTCGCGGCGATGCGCGAGGCGTTGCCCACGCGGCCGGGCGTCGGACCGTCGAACGCCGATCCCGCGGCAGCCGGCGCGCCCCTGGTTCCGTCCGGGCGCCTGGACCCGCCCGACGTCGAACGCCTGCTCGTCTCGGCCGCCGGGCAGCTCGGTGTCGACGTCGACGTGATCGGCTCCACCGACCCCGACATGTTCCTCGCGCACCAGGCGCCGCGCAGCTTCGTGCGCAAGGCCGACGTCGGCGTCGACAGCGCCGGAATGCTGCGGCAGTTCGCCGCGGCGCGCTGACCCGACGGGCCGAAGAAAGAGGTCGTCGCGTCAGTTCGTCGCCGTCTCCGCGGCGGCGGCGGCGGCGGCGCGCGCCGGCGGCAGGCCGAGGACGAGCCGGATCGTCGAGACGTCGTACCCGAGCCCGAGCGGATGGTCGTGCGGCACCGAGGCCGGCTCGACGCGCGTGCCGAACATCCGGTCCCAGAACGTGAACAGGAAGCCGAAGTTGCTGCCGCCGAGGCGCGGGTCCGCGCCGTGGTGCACGAGATGCGATTCGCCGGTGACGAAGACCCAGTTCGGCAGCCGGCCCGGGATCCGCACGTTCGAGTGGATCAGGCTGTTGTGGACGACGCCGTAGGCCGTCACCAGGGTAAGCACGCTGCCCGTCGGCTCGAACACCACCTGCACGAGCAGGCTCGGCACGCCGAGCAGCACGAAGTGCACCGGGCTGCCGCGCATGCCGGAGGCCCAGTAGACGTTCCTCGCGCTGTGGTGGAACGCATGCGTGTGCCACAGCCACCCCGCGTGGTTCAGCCGGTGCATCCAGTACGCGAGGAAGTCGACGACGAGGAAATAGAACAGCCCCTGCGCGAGCGGCGGCATCGCCGTCAGGTAGCGGTACGAGGACGAGACGGCCTCGTAGTGCTGCACGCCCGAGATCGCCGGGAACGCCGCGGCGGTGATCGCGACCTGGCACGCGAGCGCGACGACGAGCGCGAGCGCGTCCAGGGCGAATTCCGGGCCGTGCTCGAACTCGCGCACGGGGAACCACCGCGCCGCGACCTGCAGCGCGATCCCGGCGAGCACGAACGAAAGCAGGAACGTCATCGGGGGGCCGGCGGCGTCGTTACCCGACGCACCGGGCTTGCGTCAAGGCGCAAGCCGCCGGAACGACGGGGATGGCCGCCGCTGCACGCCGACGGTCGCCCGGACCACGGCGCCGAGACCGGTGGCTTCCTGCCCGATGGAGTCCCCGGGACCCGTGGACACCCGGGCGCGAGAAGCGTAGGAAGCGACGCGTGCCGCAGCCTGCCTGCGGCAGAGAAACAGAGGGAGCCGTTCGTGCGCCGAACCATCCTCGCGATTCCGGTCCTTTCGATCCTCGCGGCCGAACCGGCCTCCGCCGCGAACTTCGTCGTCACGAGCAAGGCCAAGAGCGGCCCCGGGACGCTCGCGCAGGCGATCCTCGACGCCAACGCCACACCTGCCGCCGACACCATCTCCTTCGCGCTGCCCGGCACTTCCGTGCAGACGATCCTGTCGGACCTGCCCGACATCACGGCTCCGGTCACCATCGACGGCTACACGCAACCCGGCAGCATCGAGAACGGGAACCCGACCGGCAGCCTCAATTCCGTCCTCAAGATCGCCCTCGACGCGAGCCTGCTCCTCGCGAGCGGCGACGCGATGCTGCGGATCAAGGGCGACGACGTGGTGATCCGCGGGGTCGCGATCCACGGCATGAACGCGCGCACGTCCGGGATCCGCATCGACGCCGGCGCCGAGCGCGTGCGCATCGAGGGTTGCCGGATCGGCACGCTGGCCTCGGGCCTGGTCGCCGACAGCAGCGGCGACGGCATCGTCACGATGGGAACCGAGGTCCGCGTCGGTTCCAACGACCCGGCGGACCGCAACCTCGTCTCCGGCAACGCCGGCACCGGCATCGCCCTCACCGGTGGCTATGCCGACGTCCGCGGGAGCCTTATCGGCGTCGGCGCCGACGGCGGCTCGCCGCTGCCGAACCGTCGCGGCATCGATGTGCGCGCGCCCCTCGCGGGGGACTCGTTCCTGGGCGGCGGCGATACGGCAGCGAACGAGATCGCGTTCAACGAGGAGGAAGGCGTGCGGATCGTGACCGATGCCGCGGTTTCGACGCTGGTCACGCGCAACTCGATCCACGACAACGGCGGCCTTGGCATCGACATCGGCGAGGCGGGCGTCACGCCCAACGACGAGTTCGAGGCCGACGCCATCACGAACTACCCGGTGCTGACGTTCGCGCGCCTCAACGACGGAGGCGTCGTGACGATCGAAGGCTGGCTCCAGGGGGCGGCCGGCTCCTACGAGGTCGACTTCTTCGTGACGGCCGAGGCCGACGCCTCCGGCTACGGAGAGGGCCAGTACTACATCGGCGAGGTCGACCTCCACCTGGCGACGGACGGCGAGAAGAAGTTCTTCCGCCGCACGCTGACGCCGTCGGTGCTGCCGCTGTTGCCGCTCGTCGTGACGGCCACGGCGACGCGCTCCGCGACGATCTCCTCGAGCGAGTTCTCCAACGCCGTGGAACTGCTCAAGGGCGGCGAGGCGCTGGTCGTCTCCAATTCGAACGACACCGGATCCGGTTCGTTTCGAAACGCGCTCGTGCTCGCGAACGGCGACGCCGACGTCGACACGATCGTGTTCGAGGTGCCGGGCGACGGGCTCTTCCTCGCCCCGGGACTCGCCTATCCGTCGATCTCGAAGCCGCTGATCATCGACGGCTACACGCAATCGGGCGCGCACCCGAACACGCTCGCGGAAGGAAGCGACGCCGAGATCCGCGTCGGGCTGGTCGGCACGAGCGCGAATGCCTTCGCGGCGGGACTCTACCTGGGCAGCCCGGGGATCGTCGTGCGGGGCCTCGCCGTGCACGGGTTCGGGGCCGCAGGCCTGCGCCTGTCACCGACGGCCGAAGGCGCCCGGATCCAGGGCAACTTCCTCGGACTCTCCGACTCCGGCACGTCCGGATCCGGTAGCCAGGGCGTCGGCGTCGACGGCAGCGACGATCCGGACGGAATGGTCGTCGGCGGCCCCGGCCTCCACCATCGCAACATCGTCTCGGGCAATGGAACCGGCATCCTCGTCGGCGGCTCGGGGGCCGTCGTGCAGAACAACCTCGTCGGGCCGGGGCGAAGCGGCACGACGATCGCCGGGACGCAGACGTTCGGCCTCTCGGTCCACGGCACCGACGCACTGATCGGCAGCGAGGACGGCCTCGCGGGCAACGTGATCCGCGGCAACACGGCAGCAGGGATCAACGTCGGCGAGGAATCCTCCGGCAACCGCATCGTCGGCAACCGGATCTTCGACAACGGCGGACTCGGCATCGACCTGCGGGAACCGGGCAACGTGGGCGGCGCGACCGTGAACGACCCGGACGACACCGACGCGGGCGCCAACGGCCTGCAGAACTTCCCCGCGCTCTCGCCCGCTCAGAGGGACGACGACGAGGGAGGAGTCCGGATCCCGACCTTCCTCGACGTGCCCGCCGACGCGCTGAATCGCGACTACGTGGTCTCGGTGTACTCCGCGAGCCGCTGCGACGAGAGCGGTCGAGGCCAGGGGGAGACGTTCCTCGGAACGAGCCTGGTGACCCTGAGCGCGGACGCGGAGGAGTTCGAAGCCTGGGTGCCGGTCGACCCCCCGCCCCAGCACGTGCTCGTCGTGACGGCGACCTACGACGCGACCGGCGATACTTCGGAATTCTCCGCGTGCACCGCGATCGGGGCCTGCGGCGACCCGAACGCGTCCGGCTCGGTGACCGCGGCGGACGCGCTGCAGGTGCTTCGCGCCGCGGTCGGCGCGGGCCACTGCGTGCAGTGCATCTGCGACGTCAATGCGTCCGGTTCGACCTCCGCGACCGACGCGCTGGTCGTCCTGCGCCGCAGCGTCGGCCAGGACGTCGCGCTCGACTGCCCGCCCTGCGCGTGACCGGCACAGGGCGGGCAGTCCGCCGTCCGCTCAGTTCTCCACGCAGGAATAGACGTAGCTGTCCGGGCCGATGTAATTCGACAGCCAGCGCCCCTTCACGATCTTCTTGCCGCCTCCGGCGACCTTGCCGTCGATCACGACGTCGTTCCCGTAGCCGTCCGACCACGCCTTGATGCACGAGAACGCCGTCGCCTTCTCCGGGGTCTTCACCTTCCCCGGCTTGCCCGACGGCATGCAGGCGCACGCGAACGGCAGCGTGCCGCCGTAGGCCATCTGGAACCCCGTCTCGACCCCGCTCCAGGACGCATCCTCGAAGGACATCGAGACGGTGTTGAGAATGACGTTCGGCGAGTCGACCGAACTGATGTCGCAGGCGTACGTCTTGCCGACCAGTTCGGTCTCGCAGCGGTATTGCGCGTGACCGTCCGTTGCGCCGACGCCCAGCAGGGCGACCGTGAACACGAACGCGAACAGGGACTGCTTCATCATGGCTCTTCTCCTTCGGGACTTCTCTCGCGACCTCCGGTTCCTCCCGGCGTCGGCTGGGCAGCCCGGTGACGGACGGGCCGCGATTCTCTGGCTTCGGCGCCGGGCGGCGGGATCCGCGCACCGCGCATCCCCTCTTCCGTCGTCCCGGGGGGCCGGCGCCCGCCGTCCACGGGCGATGCCGGCCGCTGCGATGGTGCGTTCTTACGCCGACCACCCGCCCGGAGTCTGGAAAGAACTCGGAAAGTTCGGCGAAACCGGCGGATGCCGGCCGGCGCCGCGCCGTCGGGGACCCGCGGGCAACCACGCGCGGAAGGGATCGCGACCACACGGGGACCGGGGGAACCCCGGGCCGGACGTCGTCGTCACCGCCACGGTCCCGCCGTGGAGCGGACGGCCCGGGAGCGAAACGTCTCGACCTGCATCGAACCGTCCGCGTCGATCGTGAGGCGCACCGCGCCGTCGAGGTCGGTCCGCACGAAGCGGATGCCGCGCTCGTCGTAGCGCCGCAAGACATCGGGCGCGGGGAACCGGAACTGGTTGTCGAGGCCGAGCGACGCGACCGCGAGCGACGGCCGCACGGCGTCGAGCAGCGCCGCGCTCGAGGACGTGCGGCTGCCGTGATGCGGGACCTTCAACACGTCGGCGCGGAGGTAGCCGAGAGTCGCGACGCGCGACTCGCCGGCCGCCTCGATGTCGCCGGTGAACAGCACGCGGCGGCCCGCGAACCCGACCGAAAGCACGATCGACTGGTCGTTGTCGTTGCAGGCGCCCGCGTCCGAAGCAGGGCCGAGGATCGCGATCGACGCGCCGCCGCTGACCGCAGTCACGGTCCCTTCGATCGTGCCGGGGGACTCCCGATCCCCGGTGACGATCCGTCGCACCGGCACCCCTCGCCGCCGTGCCGCGGCGAGGATCCCGCGCACGGCGGGCACCTCGCACGGACCGCCAGGAATCCAGACCTCGCCAACGTCGAACTCGTCCAGGATCTCCGGCATCGCTCCGCTGTGGTCCGACTGCACGTGGCTCGCGACCAGCACGTCGACGCGGCCGATCCACGCCCGCCGCAGCAGCGGGCCGACCACCATGCGCCCGCGCCCCGGTGGGCCCTGGTCCACCACCAGCACGCGACCTCCCGGCAGGCGCACGACGGCGGCATCGCCCTGCCCGACCGACGCGAACCAGACATCGAGCCGGTCGCCGCGGTAGCGGTCGTGAACGCCGACGGCGACGAGTACGCACCCGAGGCTGGCCAGCGCGACGATCAGGCCGCGGCGCCACGGGCGCGGCGGCAGCAGCGCGGCCAGCGCGAGCGACGTCAGCACCGCGACGAGACCGATGCCCGGAGCCGGCGTCGTCGTGGCCGCGAACGGCAGCGATGCGCACCAGCGAGAGAGCTCGACGACCGCGGCCGACAGCGCGGCGCCGACGGCCACGAACACTGTCCCCGCCGCATCGCTGGCCGGCAGCGCCGCGAGGCCACCGATTCCGCTGACGACGATCGCCGAGACGAGCGGCGCTGCGAGCAGGTTCGCGAGCGGCGCGACGAGCGAGACCCGCTGGAAGTGGTGCGCGACGATCGGCGACGTGACCAGCCAGCACACCAGCGTCAGCCGCGCGGCCTCGAACAGCGCGTGCCGCGCGCGCGCCGCGAGCGTCGGCGACGGCTCTACCTGCGACGCCTCCGGCGTGGTGAAGAAGTTCCCACCGGCAAGGCCACCCTCGGCCGGCTCGCCCGGTCCGGCGGGAGCGAGCCGCGCGCCGTCACTGTGCGCACGAGGAGCCGCCGCATCGGATCGCCTCGCCTCGCGCCGCCGCCGTGCATCGAGGATCAGCGCCGCGACCGCGAGGTACGAGAGCTGGAAGCCCGCTTCCCCGCCGACGCCCGGCATCGCGAGCGCGAGCACCATCGCGCTGCCGCCGAGCGCGCGCAGGTCGTCGCCGGGGCGCCCGCGCCAGAGCGCGGCCATCGCGGCCAGCGCCATCAGCACCGAGCGCGCGACCGAGACGCCGCCGCCGCTCAGCGCCGCGTAGGCGACGACCGCCGCGGACGCGAGCACGGCGGCGGCGCGCAGCACGTCGAAGCGCTCGAGCAACCAGACGCTGCGCGACGCGGCGCCGCGCACGATCGCGACCACCAGCGCGACGATCAGCGCCATGTGCGAACCCGAGATCGCGAGGAAGTGCGCGAGGCCCGCGTCGCGGACCGCGTCGGAAGTCTCGCGCGAGATGCCGGTGCGGTCGCCGATCACGAGCGCCTCGAGGATCTCCGCGCCCTGCCCTCCCGTGCGCTCGCAGGCCTCGGCGAAACGGCGCCGCAGCCGGTCGACGATCCCGTCGGCCACCGGCAGCCGGGCGACGTCGTCGTCGCTCCACGCGTAGGCCGTCGCGAAGATGCCGCGCCGCGCGTTGTAGGCGGCCCAGTCGAGCTCGCCGAAGTTGCCGAAGCCCGCGACGCGCCGCAGCCGCGAGCGCAGCCGGACGCGGTCGCCGGTGCGCCAGCGCCGCGCGGTCTCGCGCATCGAGACGCTGAGGCGGCCCGCGACGGCGCGGCCGTCGACGGTCTCGACGTCGACGGTCAGGCGCACGCCGCTTCCCCAGGTCGGCGACGCATCGACGACGCGGCCGGCCAGCTCCAGCTTGTCGGCCGTCGACGGGCGGCCCTCGAGGAACGACTCGACGGCCCGCGGTGCGTCGGGACGGGGAGTCGCCGGCAGCGGCTCGCCGCATCCGCAGAACCATTGCGCGAGCAGGAGGCCGAGCGCGGCGAGGATCCAGGGCATCGCCGCGATCTAGAGCGGCGCGGGACCGCGTGGAAGTCGCCCCGCGCACGCGATCACGACGCTGTGATCGTTCGAACGCGGAACATCACCGGGATGGAATGAAATCGCGCGACGTCCG
>CAYYZO010000050.1:0-2755 GCA_964476185.1 uncultured Myxococcales bacterium | reverse complement strand
AGCCCGGCCACGACCTTCGCGGCCAGCACCGGCCCCACGCCGGCCACCTCGGCGATCTCCTCGAGGGAGGCCGCGCGCAGGCGCTTCACGCTGCCGAACGCGGACAGCAGCGCGCGGCGCTTGCCCGGGCCGATTCCCGGGATGTCGTCGAGCACCGAGCGCAGCCGCCGCTTCGCGCGCAGTTCGCGGTGGAACGTGATCGCGAAGCGGTGCGCCTCGTCGCGGACCTGCTGCAGCAGGAACAGCGCGTTCGAGTTGCGGCGCAGCACGATCGGGTTGCTGCGGCCCGGCCGGAACACGCGCTCCTCGCTGTGCTCGATCTCCTCGCCGCGGGCGTCGCCGGCGACCTTGTCCTTGGCGAGCGAGGCGAGCTCGAGGCCTTCGACGCCGAGTTCCTTGACGGCCTCGACCGCCATCGCGAGCTGGCCCTTGCCGCCGTCGACGATCAGCAGGTCGGGCAGCCCGCCCTCGTCGCGCCCGCGCGTGAGGCGGCGCGACAGCACTTCCTTCATCGCGGCGAAGTCGTCGTTGCGCTGGACGCCGCGCAGCTTGTAGCGCCGGTACGACGACTTGTCGGGCCGCCCCTCGTCGAAGACGACCATCGACGCGACCACCGCCTCGCCCTGCGAGTGCGAGATGTCGAAGCACTCGACGCGCTTCGGCGTCGACGCGAGGTGCAGCTTCTTCTGCAGCTCCTCGAGCATCCGCTCGCGGCGCAGCGCCTCGTCGTTGCGGTCCGCGAAGGCCTGGCGCGCGTTCTCGATCGCCATCTCGACGAGGCGGCGCTTGTCGCCGCGCTGCGGGGCGTGCACGTGGACCTTGGTGCCGCGCAGTCCCGTCAGGTAGTCGGCGAGCGCGTCGGCGCCCTCGAACGCGACCGGCACCAGCACCTCCTCCGGGATGTAGCGGTCGCCCTCGTAGTAGCGGCCCGTCAGCGCCGAGATCACTTCCTCGTCGGGGAACTCGAAGTCCTCGAGCCGGTACGAGTTGTTGCCGACCAGCTTCCCGGAACGCACGAGCAGGACCTGGGCTTCCAGAAAGCCCCCCTCGCGCGAGTAGCCGAACACGTCGCGGTCGCCGCCGCCGTGCACGAGCGCCTTCTGCTTCTCGGCCACCTTCGAGACCGCGTCGATGCGGTCGCGAAGGCGCGCCGCGTCCTCGAAGCGCTCTTCCCCGGCCGCGGCCAGCATCTGGCCGCGCAGGTCGGCCGCCAGCGCCTCGGTCTTGCCCTCGAGCAGCTGGATCGCGCCCTTCAGCTGCTTCTCGTACTCGGCGCGGTCGACCGGCAGCACGCACGGCGCGAGGCAGCGCTTGATCTGGTACTCGAGGCACGGCCGCGAGCGGTTGCGGAACACCGCGTCCGAGCACGTGCGCAGCGGGAACACCTTGCGCGCGACCTCGAGCGTCTCGCGGATGCCGGACGCCGACGCGTAGGGCCCGAGGTAGAGGCTGCCGTCGCGCTCGATCTTGCGCGTGACGAGGATGCGCGGCCACGGGCTCTTGGTCGTGACCTTGACCGAGACGTAGCTCTTGTCGTCCTGCAGCTTGATGTTGTAGCGCGGCCGGTACTGCTTGATCAGGTTGTTCTCGAGGATCAGCGCCTCGGTCTCGCTGACCGTGACGAGCGTCTCGAAGTCGGCCGCGCGGCCCATCAGGAACGCGACCTGGTAGCGGCCGTCGCCGCCGCGCACGTAGCTGCGCACGCGGTCGCGCAGGTTCTTGGCCTTGCCGACGTAGAGCGCCTTGCCGCGCCTGTCCTTGAACACGTAGACGCCGGGGCCGGTCGGCGCGGCGGCGGCCTTCTCGGCCATGCGCGCCTCGAGCCGCTCGCGCTCGGAGGGGCTGGGCTTCTCGTCGGCCTCCGCGGGGGGTTCTTCCGCGCCCGGCGCTTCGGTCGCGTCGCGGGCTTCGGCGCTGCCCCCGGCCACCGGCCCGCCGTCGCCCGGCTCCGCCGCGCCCAGCGGCGGCGAGGCGGCCGCCGCCGCGGTCCCGCGCCCGGCCGTGTCGTCGGCCGCGCGACCGGCTTCCGGCGGGTCAGCCGGCAAGGCCGAGCTCCTGCTGCTCGATCCGCCGCGCCTTGTCGCGCAGCTCGGCGGCGCGCTCGAAGTCGAGGCGCTCGGAGGCCTCCTTCATCAGGCGGCGCAGGCGCGCGATCTCGGCCTTCGCGTTGTCGGCGTCGTAGCGCGGCGACTCGTCGGCGACCTCGGGCAGCGGGAAGTAGTCGAGCTCGCTCATGCGCACGAGCGGGTCGTCGATCGAGCGCGTCGTGCTGCGCGGCACGATGCCGTGCTCCGCGTTGTAGGCCTGCTGCTTCGCGCGGCGGCGGTCGGTCTCGTCGATCGCGCGTCGCATCGAGTCGGTGATCCTGTCCGCGTACAGGATCACGCGGCCGTCGACGTTGCGCGAGGCGCGGCCCATCGTCTGGATCAGCGACCGCGTCGAGCGCAGGAAGCCTTCCTTGTCGGCGTCCAGCACCGCCACGAGCGCGACTTCCGGCAGGTCGAGCCCCTCGCGCAGCAGGTTGATGCCGACCAGCACGTCGAATGCCCCGCGGCGCAGGTCGCGCAGGATCTCGGTGCGCTCGAGCGTGTCGATGTCGGAGTGCAGGTAGCGCACCTTCACGCCGAGGTCGCGGTAGTAGTCCGTCAGGTCCTCGGCCATCTTCTTCGTCAGCGTCGTGACGAGCACGCGCGCGCCGGCCGCGACCGTGCGTCGCACCTCCTCGAGCAGGTCATCGACCTGCTGGCCGGCCGGC
>CAYYZO010000049.1:0-32486 GCA_964476185.1 uncultured Myxococcales bacterium | reverse complement strand
CCCGAGTTGCGCGTCAGCGAACACGTCAGCTTGGCGGCGTAGCCGGTGGCGACCTCGAGCCCGTCGCGAGCCGGCTTCATCGCCGCCGCCGCGGCGGCAAGCACGACGAGAGCGGCAACCGGGAGCGCGCGCCTCATTTCGACTTCCCGGGCGCACGCGGATCGTTCCCGGCGCGGCGCGCGGCCTCGTCGCGGCACTTCTGTCGTTCCCACTGCCCCGTCACCGAATTGCACGGGTTGGGGTTCGACGTGACCCTCGCGCGGCAGGTCTGGCGGAGCGCGTGGTCCGAGATCGTCGTGCAGTCGCCCGCGCTGCTCGACTGCTGCGCACGGCAGTAGGCCCTCTGGTCGGGATCCTCGATCGTCCAGCAGGCCGTGCCGGCCGTCGCCGCCGTTGGAACCAGCAGGAGCATCAGGGCGAGGAGCGTAGCGGTCATCGAAGGGCCTCCGGAGGACGTGACGCAGGCTTGCCCGGCGGCTTCGCCCAAGCGAACGCACGGACGGGCACGCCGGCGGGTCGGCGTTCCAGCGACGTTCGCAGAAGCCGGGGTCAGATTCCGACCCTGGCCCGGGACGTTCAGGCCGCTTCCCTTCCGGCCTCGGCCGCGGCGTCGGAGCCGCTGCCCGGGCGGCGCAGTTCCAGCGTGCCGTCCTCGATCGGCGACCAGCGGATCAGGAGCAGGTCGCGGGCGTAGTTCTGGTACAGCCGCCACGGCGCGCGCGTGCCCTGCCGCGGGAAACGGTCCATCGCCCGCACGACGTAGCCGGACGTGAAATCGAGCCACGGCGCGGTCTCCATCTGCTCGGGCGCTCGCGGCGTCGCCTGCACGGCTCCGCTTCGCTGCATGTGATTCAGAAGCCGGCACACGTACTCGCAGGTCAGGTCGCATTTCAGCGTCCACGAGGCGTTCGTGTAGCCGAACGCCGACGCGAAGTTCGGCACCCCGCCGTACATCATGCCCTTGTAGGAAACCGTCCGGCTGAAATCGACGTCCTTGCCGTCGACCGCCACCTTCATTCCGCCGAACAACTCGAGGACGAGGCCGGTCGCCGTCACCACGACGTCCGCCTCCAGCTGGCGCCCGCTCTCGAGCAGGACCCCCTTCTCCGTGAACGACCGGATGCGGTCGGTCACGACCGAAGCGGCCCCCGAGCGGATCGCCGCGAACAGGTCGTCGTCCGGCACGAGGCACAGGCGCTGGTCCCACGGCTGGTACTTCGGCGTGAAGTGCGTCGCGACGTCGTAGTCGGGACCGAGCGCCTCGCGGACGCGGGCGAGCAGCCCGCGGCGAACCTTCTCGGGCCTGGAGCGCGCCAGCTTGTAGAACGCGAGCTGGATCAGCACGTTCTTCCAGCGCGTCAGCGTGTACGCCCACCGCGCCGGCAAGCGCGCGCGCAGCCAGTCGGCGACCGCGTCGCTTCCCGGCCTCGACACGACGTACGTCGGGGAACGCTGCAGCATCGTCACGTGCGCGGCGTCTCGCGCCATGGCCGGGACCAGCGTGACGGCCGTCGCGCCGCTTCCGATCACGACCACGCGCTTTCCGCGGTAGTCGAGGTCTTCCGGCCATCGCTGCGGATGGACGACGCGGCCGCCGAAGCGCTCGAGGCCGTCGAACTCCGGCGTGTAGCCCTCGGAGTAGCGATAGTACCCGGAGCAGACGAACAGGAAGCTGCACGTGAGCCGGACGGGAAGACCGTCGCGCTCGGCCTCGACGGTCCATCGCGCGTCCGCGCTCGACCAGTCGGCGCGGACGACGCGGTGGCCGAAGCGGATGTGTCGATCGATGCCGTTCTCCTCGGCCGTCTCCCGGATGTAGCGCAGGATCGACTCCCCGTCGGCGATCGCCCTGGGGTTCGTCCAGGGCTTGAACGAGTAGCCGAGGGTGTACATGTCGCTGTCGGAGCGAATGCCGGGATAGCGGAACAGGTCCCAGGTGCCGCCGATCGCGTCGCGGCCCTCGAGGATCGCGAACGTGCGGTGGGGGCAGCGTTTCCGCAGGTGCCAGGCGGCGCCGATCCCGGACAGCCCCGCGCCGACGATCAGCACGTCGACGTGTTCGGTCGGCGACGCGGCGGAGGGCTGCGCTTGTGCAGTCGGTCGGCTCATGGGCAATTCCTCCGTCGCGGGTGCGCGGCGCGCCCCGCGCGCGGAACCGGAAGCGCCGGCTCCGCCTTTTACATAACGTAGCTACGTAACGGGGCGATTGGCGGCTGTCAACGACGCGCGCCCCCGGGGAAGCGACCGATGGCCAGACGAACCGCTGCCGATGCCGCCGCGACGCGCGCCGACATCCTGCGGGCCGCGCGCAAGCTCTTCGCGACGAACGGCTACGCGGCCACCACGACCGGCGAGATCGCCGGCGCGGCCGGAGTGACCGTCGGGGCGCTCTTCCACCATTTCGACGGCAAGACCGGACTGTTCCAGAAGGTGTTCGAGCAGCTCGAGGCGGAGCTGGACGCGCACGTGCGCGAGAGCGCCGGGGAAACCGGCGGCCTGGAGGCCTTCCTGGTGGGATTTCGCGCCTACCTCGAGTTCGCGCGGCGAAAGGACTTCCACCGGATCGTGATGCTCGAGGGTCCCGTGGTGCTCGGCGAGGCCGAGTGGCACGCGATCGAACGACGCCGCGGGGCCGCGACGATGATGGAGGGGCTCGAGAGCCTCGTCGAGGAGGGCGTGGTCGAGGACCGCCCCCGCCGCCCGCTCGGGCTGCTGCTGATGGGAGCGATGACCGAGGCGGGACTCGAGGTGGCCCGCAAGGGATCGGCGCGCGACCTCGACGCTCTCGTCGATGCGATGCGCTACCTGCTCACGCCGCACCTGCAGAAACGCCCGCGACCTGTGGCGGCCCCCACGGCGCGAACGCGACCGCGCACGAAGGCGCGTTGACAGCCGCGCGCCCGGACGATACATAGCCGTGCTACGTAAATGGCGCCGGCGCACGGGATGCAGCCGGCCGCTTCGGAGGCCCCAGCGATGAGCACGCGCGGCGTCGTCCCCCGCCCGATCCAGCCCCTGCGCGCGATGCGCTGCATGCGCACGCTCCTGGCCGACCCCGACGACACCGCCCTCGTCTTCGACATCATCCGTGCGCTGACCGGCTCCAGTTTCGAGCGCTTGTTCCAGCGCGTGATGGCGAACCCGACCGGCCGCAGGATCCTCGACGAACGACGCGACATCCTCCCGACGCTGCAGCGCCGGGACGAGTTGCGGGCGCTTCCCGAGGGCACGCTCGGGCGCGAGTACGCCCGCTTCCTCGACACCGAGAACATCAGTGCGGAGGGCCTCGTCGACGCGAGCGGCGAGGAACTGGACGAGCCGGACTTCCTCGATGATCGCGCGCGCGTGCTCAGCAACCGGCTTCGCGACACGCACGACCTCTGGCACGTCGTCACCGGATACCAGCGCGACCTGTTCGGCGAACACGCGCTGCTCGCGTTCACGTACGCGCAGACCCGCAACCACGGCATCGGCTTCATCGTCCTGATGGCCGCGGTCCGCCGGTGGCGCGAAGGCTGCCGCGAGGTGATCCCGCTGGTCCGCGAGGGTTTCCGCCGCGGGCGACGCGCCGGGTCGCTGGTCGCGGCCGATTGGGAGCGACTCCTCGACCGCCCCCTTGCCGAGGTCCGCCGCCAGTTGAACGTCGACGATCCGCCCGAATACACCCCTCAGTTCTCGGCCGCCGCAGCCGCGGCGCGCTGACCTCCCGCGTCGTCGCGATCTCGCCACCGCCGGAAGACCGCACGGCGCGGATCGCCCCTGCGATCGGACGACGGCCGTTCGGGGAGCGAGCCGAAGGCACTCGGACCCCGCAGTTCCTCTCGCGACGAGTCCTGTGCCTTTCGATGGGCCGTGGGGTTCCCGCCCCGGTAGGAACCCGACATAATGCCCCCGTCCCGGACATCGGGCGCGGTCGTCGGGGGCGGCCGGAAAAAGGGGGTTCCTCATGACAGCGATGGCCACCTCGGGCAGCTACACGCTCGAAGGCGACGACAAGGCGACGGCGGTTTCGGTCTACACGGCGAAAGCCGTGATCCGCGGCACGCTCGTGACCCGGCAGATGGTCCGCGTGAGCGCGTGGCTTCGGCTTCCCGGCCTGCCCGACTACGCCTCGATCTACGACGCGACGGTGGTGCGGGGCACCGGTGCAGGCGCTCCCGTGGTCGAGCAGCACCGCGAGATCCACGTCGCCGTGCCGAAGATCATCGCCCTGCACCTGACGCCGCCGGCGGAGGAGCCGGTCGAGTACGACCAGCACGAGCAGAATCGCAAGATGGAGCCCGTCGCGGCGCTCGCCGGCCCGTTCCGCTTCGACGGCAAGCTGCGCATGCCCGTCCACATGGGCCTGACCAAGCAGATGTCGATGATGCGCGATCCGTTCATCGTGCTCTACGACACGGTCGCCACGTCGACGTTCGAGCCGGGGCACACGATGCTGCCGCTGCCCGTGGTCATGCTGCGGCCGGCTCCGTTCTACTTCGTGCCCGGCACCAGGATCTGACCGGTTCGGGACGCTACCGTCGCTGCCGGCGACTGCCGAAGTCAAACTCGAGCACTTGCCGTTCGCCGGCCTGCTGGCTCTCGCGCTCGTCCTGCGCTTCCTGCTCGCGCCGTTCGTTGGCCCCACCGTCCTCGTTCTGCGGCGGCTTCTGCCGTCTCGCGTGGACCGAGCGGTTGCGGACGTCCCGCTGGCCGGCGACTCCGCTTCGGTCCGCGCTGCTGCCCCCGTAGCGCTCGGCGCTGCTGCCCCCGTTCAGTTCCGCGCTGCTGCCGCGGCGAGGCGGCTTCCTCGGCGGTGGCCGAAAATCCTTCCCTGCGGCCAGCAGCATGAACCCCCCAGGCTCCACCGACACGGCCGGGACCGGCGCGAGGGCGATCGAAGCGTCGGCGACCGGCGCGAGGCCGATCGAAGCCAGCACGGCCAGGACGGCGGCGGCAGCGAAACGGGCGCGGGGTCTCGCGAGGGCAAGCGACGAGGGGGGGCGGCCAGGATGCAAGTTCACTCGGTCTCCTCGAATCAACGGAGATCGACCGACGGCAGTCGGTCCGACCCGGCACAAGGTACACGCAGGCTCGCGAGGACGCACCGCTCGAACTGCGGAATTCTGCGACTTCCCCGCGGCAACACGCGCGACGTCCGGCCCGGCCCCGACCTCTCCGGGCCGAACGTCGCGGGCACCCGGCCGCCGCGCGCGATCCCACGCACGGTACGCGAACGACTGCACCCGCGCGCGGTTCGCGAGACACGGGACATTGCATTCATGCACGATATTTTTTTGCCCACGCCGCGCAGGACTGCAACAGGTTCACACCGAAAAACGGCCCGGAATTGACTATTTTTCCTGTTCAAAATCGATAACTTGCGCGTTCCACCCCGACGTCGGCGCGGATGGCGCCGACGGGCAAATTTTTTCCGCACCCGGCTTTCCGCCCTCTTCTCGCCGCGGCGACTTCGGCTAAGCTCGATGGTGAAAGCGGGAGCGCGAACGGCCTCCCGGGAATCAACAAGGAAACGTCCTTCTGGAGGAACTCGTCATGGCAGCAACCGGCTTCATCTCTCTCGTCACGCGGACCGTTGCTCTCACCGCCGTGCTCGTCGCCGGCGCCGGGGTCGCCCACGCGGCCGACTCGAACGACCGCGTCGTCCCGCCGAGCCCCGCCGACGTCGCCATGCTCCGCGCGCTGCTCTCGCTGCAGCACCCCTCGCTCCGCCAGGGCGTCACGGCGCCGGCGATGCCGGCGGTCCCGACGGCCGGCGCCGTGAGCCAGAACAGCAGCCAGCAGTCCTGATCCCGCCGAACCGGCTCTCGTCGAGGCCCTCCGCCCCGACGTCCCGGCGACCGTCCCCGGTCGCCGGTCTTCGGTCCGCGGAAGCGACATCCGAGAAAGAGAAAGGCCGCCCCTTGCCGGGCGGCCTTTCGTTTTCCAGGGTCCGAGCGACCCGCCGCCGATCCGGACCGACCGCAACGATCGCCGCCCTCTCTCTTCGCGCCGTCAGCGCGACCCGATCCCGCCGCCGCTCGACCACCGGCCTCGTCCTCTGTCCCGCGAAGCCGGCTGCGCGCCGGAAGGAACAAGGAGAACAGCCTGCTAGCGGAACACCATCGGCGTGCCGGAGCGAAGCGCGAGCCAGCCACGACCGACGCGATAGATGACCCAGGCGCCGACGATCGAGGCGGCGAGAAAAAACGTGACGATGCCGAGTCCGAACAACAGCACGAGCGGCGCGGAGACCAGCCCGGCCAGGCACGTCCACAGCAACGCGTACCAGAACGTGCGGATCTGCCAGCGGAAGTGTCCCTGCAGCCAGGTCCCCTCGACGTCGGGCTGGCGCGCGTAGTTCATCACGACGGCGATGATCGACGGCAGGCCGAACACGAAGCTGCCGACGACCGTGGCGGGACTCGTCACGCCGATGAGCACCGACAGCGTGTGCAACGCATAGATGGCGTGCGTGTACGTGACCAGCGAGCCGTCCGGCACGCGGTCGACGGATGCCGGCGAGCCGGGTGGGAGCGTGGTCGGGCGATCCTCCATGCAGCAGGACTTTACGACGGCCGGCGGGCGGCCGCCAGTTGCGCGAGCCCCGACCGCCCGGTCCCGAACCGAGGCGGCTTGCGTGGCGGCAGGCCGCAAGTTACGCGACGTTACGCGGATCACCCTTCTTCATGACCGGCCATGTCCCCCCTGCTTCCACGCGCTCTGCGGCGTGGGCCCCGGCGCTGGCGCGCGTGCGGGGCGGAGCCGATGCCGCGGTCGAAGCCGCCACGCTCGTCGCGCAGATGACCCTCGAGGAGAAGCTCGGTTGCCTCGACGGCGACACCGATTTCTGGGAAGGCATCGTCGACATGGTCGGCGGCGGGTACTACCGCCACCCGTTCGAGGCCGCGCGCGTCGAGCGGCTCGGGTTTCCCGGCTTCGCGTTCAGCGACGGACCTCGCGGCATCGTCGTCGGCGCGTCCACGTGCTTCCCGGTTCCGATGGCACGCGGGGCCTCGTTCGACCCGGGGCTCGAGGAACGCGTCGGCGAGGCGATCGGCGTCGAGGCGCGCGTGCAGGGCGCGGACTTCTTCGGCGGGGTCTGCGTCAACCTGCTGCGACATCCCGGTTGGGGCCGCGCGCAGGAGACGTACGGCGAGGACCCGCTGCACGTCGGCGAGATGGGCGCGGCGCTCGTGCGCGGCGTGCAGCGCCACGCGATGGCCTGCGTGAAGCACTTCGCCTGCAACTCGATCGAGAACTCGCGCTTCGAGGTCGACGTGCTCGCGGAACCGGACGTGCTCGACGACGTCTACCTGCCGCACTTCCGTCGCGTCGTCGACGAAGGCGTGGCGGCGGTGATGACCGCCTACAACTCGCTGAACGGCCGCTGGTGCGGCGAGAACCGCTGGCTCATCACGAGCGTCCTGCGCGAACGATGGGGCTTCGACGGCATCGTCATCAGCGACTTCGTGCACGGCCTGCGGGATCCGGTCGCGAGCGTGCGCGCGGGCCTCGACGTGGAGATGCCGTTTCGACAGCAGCGCGCCGCATCCCTGCCCTCCGCGCTCGCCGACGGCTCGCTCGCGCTCGAGGACGTGGAAGCCGCGTGCCGTCGCGTCGTCGGCACCGTGCTGCGCTTCCGCGCCTCGCTCCCCGAGCAGGCGCCCGACGCGTCGCTGCTCGCCGGCCCGGCCCACCGCGAACTCGCCTGCGAAGCAGCGGCCGCCTCGATCGTGCTGCTGCGCAACGAGCCGGTCGACGGACGCGCCGTCCTGCCGATCGCGCGCGACGTGCGCCGCGTCGCCGTCGTGGGCCGCCTCGCCGACGTCCCCAATCTCGGCGACGGCGGCTCGAGCGACGTGCATCCGCCGTCGGTCGTCACGCCCGCGGCCGGACTGCGCGCGGCGCTCCCGCTCGTCGAGTGGACCGCCGACGTCGCGGCGGCCGATCTCGCGATCGTCGTCGCCGGGTTCACGCGGGAGGACGAAGGGGAATGGACCGGCGGCGTGCCGCCCGAGCTCCTCGCGACGATGCCGCCGCCGCCCGACGACGGCGCCTGGGGCCGCCTCGCCGAGGCCGCCGCGAGCGGGCGCGGCATGGCGCCGGGGGGCGACCGTCGCTCGCTGCGCCTGGGCCACGACGACGAGGCGCTGATCCTCGACGTCGCCTCGCGCCAGCCGCGCACGGTCGTGCTGTTGATGGGCGGCAGCGCCGTCGTCGTGGAACCGTGGATCGAGGCGGTCGCCGCGGCGCTGCACGTCTGGTACCCGGGCATGGAAGGAGGCCGCGCGATCGCCGAAGTGCTCACCGGCCGTCGCGATCCCGGCGGGCGCCTGCCGTTCGCGGTGCCGACGGACGAGCGACACCTCGCCGCCTTCGATCCCGACGCGAAGCAGGTCCGCTACGACGCCTGGCACGGCCAGTGGCTGCTCGACCGCGACGGCCGCGTCGCCCGCTTCCCCTACGGCTGGGGACGTTCGTGGACGACGTTCGAGATCGAGGAAGTGAACGCCGACGGCCCCGACCTGGTCGCCCGCGTGCGCAACACCGGCGGGCGCGACGGCTCGACCGTCGTGTTCGCGTTCCGCAGCGCGCCGCCGACCTGGCGTCTCGTCGCGTTCGGGAAGACCCGCGTCGAACCCGGCGCCCGGGCGACCGTGCGACTGCGCGGCGCGGCGCGGGGCCGGGTTCGCGTCGGCTTCCACGCGCACGACCCGGAGGCGGTCGAGATCGAAGCCGGCGGCAACGCCTCGCGATGAAACGCCCGCCGTTCGTGCTGGGGGCCGGGATTGCGCTCGGGCTGTTCGCCTCGTGCGCTGCGGGCGTCCCGCGCGGCGGGCCTCGTGTCGCTCCCATCCCGGCGTCCGGCCCCCTCGCCGGAACGTCGCAGGCCGGGGCGCCGCTCGTCGAGCGACTGCTCGAGGCCGATCGCACGGTCGCCGGCGAAGCGCTCGAATCGCCGGCGGGCGCCACGTCCCTCCTCGTCGCCCAGATCGTGACGTTCGCGCCCGGGCAATCGACCGGCTGGCACCGTCACGGCTCGACGACGTTCGGGTATCTCCTCGACGGAAGCCTCGAGGTCGAGTACGAAGGCCTGGGGCGCAGGACGCTCGTGCGCGGCGACCGCCTCGTCGAGGCGAGGAACGTCGCCCACAACGGCGTCAACCTCGGCGACGAGCCGGCCCGCATCCTCGTCGTCTCGATGGGCTCCAGGGGAACACTGTCCGTGATGAAGGCCGATCCTCCGTCGATGCCTGCCGGCCTCGCCAGCGGGCGGGCGAGCGAACTCGTCGAGCTTCCCGGCGAAGACCCGCGCCTGCGCGTCGACCTGCGCTATGCGACGGCCGACAACTTCACCGGACGCGTCGTCTATCCACCGGCGCCGGCCGCCCGCGCCCTGATGCAGCGCCCCGCTGCCGACGCGCTCGCGCGCGCGGCCGCCCGCGCGAGCGCGTCGGGCTACGGCCTGCTCGTGCTCGACGCGTATCGCCCGTGGTCGGTCACGAGGCGCTTCTGGGACGAGTACCCGATGCACCGCGCCTATCTCGCCGATCCGCTCGAGGGTTCACGGCACAACCGCGGCTGCGCCGTGGACCTGACGCTGTTCGAGCTCGCGTCGGGCCGCGAGGTCGAGATGCCGAGCGGCTACGACGACTTCAGCGCGCGAGCGCACCCGAACTACGCCGGCGGCACCGCGGCCGAACGCGCAGCGCGCGACCGGCTGCGCGCGATCATGGAAGCCGAGGGTTTCACCGTCTACGAGAACGAATGGTGGCACTTCGACTACCGGGGCTGGCAGGACTACCCGGTGCTCGACGTGCCGCTCGACCGCTGACCCGGCGCGACGGTCGGCCGCGCCGATCCTCCGCTCCGAAGCTCGCCGGCGGCTCACCGCAGCGCGAGGAGCACCACGACGGGGCGCGGCGCCATCGCCGCAAGCGGGCGCAGGCCCCTCGGGCGCCACCCGCTACTTCAGGAACAGCAGCTTGCGGTCGGTCGCGTGGCCGTGCCCGACCTTGCGCAGCTCGCGGTTGAAGTGAAAGCCCGCGTCGCTCGAATGCGCGACGGGCTTCAGCGCGTAGAACTGGATCGCTTCCGGCTCGTAGGCCGCCTCGTGCAGGGGAACGTTCTCGAGCTCCGCGGCGACCTCGGCCTTGCGCAGCCCGACGAAGCGACACACCGGCGCCGACTTCAGCCGCGCCTGGCCGACCGGGCCCAGCTCGAGGATCGAGCCGTACAGCCAGCGGTAGAACGGCTCGCGCCGGTTCGGGGCGTACGCGCGCACCGGCGTGTGCTCGTCGCTGCGGTACGCGAGGTAGTACTGCACGCCCATGGCCTCGGCGCGCCCGTCGCCTTCGAGGTCGAAGACGTCGAAGCACTCCGGCCGGTTGCGGAAGTTCTCGACGCGAACGAGCGCCTCGGACGACGTCGGCGCGACCTGCCGCAGTTCGCTCATGTGGCCGGAAGCGAGCCGCGTGCAGCCGTGCGAAGTCGGGCCGCGCCCCACGATCCAGAGGTTCTGCATCGGCTTGCCGTCGCGCTCGCTGACGGCCTTTCGCCACTCCGGCGGGAGGAACGGCGTCTTGCCGAGTTCGCAGCGAACGCCGGCGTTGTGGAACGCGTTGTACGCGATGCCGCCGGCGTGCTGGTACGCGAACAGCGGGATGAACCCGTAGCCGGGATTCGTCGAGAGGTAGTCGACCATGCCCGTCTGGCCGCGCCCCTGCTCGCGTCGCATCAGCGGCCAGACGCCCGTGACGCCGACGTCCGGGATCTTCTCGCCCTTGTAGCTCGTGAACGCGTCGACGGTCCCGGCCGGATAAATCGCCGTGAACTCGATTGCGACGACGGCCGCGCCGTCGCTCGCGTAGCGTCCGCCCGTCGCGTCGCGGACGAACGATTCGGTCGCCGCGCGGAACTCCGGCGCATCCGCGGGACCGGCCTTCGCGAGCGCCGCGGCCCGCGACAGCGCGGCGTCGAGCGCGCCGGAGAGCCCGTGGAGGTTCACGCGCCCCGGCAGCGCCGCGTTGGCGGCGTCGAGCCGCGCCGTCTTCGACGCCTCGTCGAGCCCGGCGAGCACGCGGTGCCAGTCGCCGGCCGCCCGCTCGAGCGGGATACGGATGCGGAAGATGCGACCGGGGTTCAGCGCCTCCATCACCTCGAGGCTCTTGCGCCGGTAGTCGGCGGGCGCCGTCGCCGGCTTCGCCGCCACCAGCGCGGCCACCCCTTGTCCGTCGAGCCGCTCGACGAACGTCTCGTACGCGAGGTTCGTCGTCAGCGTGATGACCCTGGCGTCGACGAGTTCCCGATACAGGAGCCGTCGCGCCTCGAGGTCGCCGAGGTAGTGGTCGAGCTCGTCTTCCCCGAGCACGACCGTCACGCGCTGCTGGCTGCCGCGACCGAGGACGAGGTGGATGCGATCCGGATCCTGCGTGCGCGGCGCGAAACCCGCGTAGAACGACGGTTCGTACCAGTGGAAGTAGACGCCGGCGGGCGGCTGGCTGCCGTCCCAGCGCAGGTCGTCGGCCGTCGACGAGCCGGAACCGGCGCCCACGAGGACGATGGCCGCGGCCAGCACGCGCAGGAATCTCGTCATGGCAGCGCATCCTCCAGCGAAAGTCGGTCGGTCGCGCCGGCGGCCTGGACCGGGCCGTCCAGGATCGACAGCGCCGGCACGTTCTTCACGCTCTCGTTGCCGATGAAGGGACGCGACTGGAACAGCCAGAGCTTGCCCGCGGAAAAGCCGAACTCGATGTCCCAAGGCCGCGGCCTTCCGCTCGCGTCCCGCGCCGGCGCGAGCTTCTCGGACACGGCCTTGCCGGCGGCGACCAGTTCCTCGATCTCCGCGGGCGACAGCACTTCGTCGCGGCCGCTCGACGGCACGTGGCGGCTGCCGCCGCCCGGGACGAGCTCGGTCCTCCACGGAGACTTGTAGAGCGCGAGCAGATCGATGCGCTGCGGCGTCCACAGCAGCGTCTCGGCCGAGGTTCCGTCGACCGCGCCGCCGACCCCCTCCGAGGTCGCGATCGTCATCTTGCCGGTTTCCCCGGTCTCGATGTCGCAGGTCACGAGCACCCCGGACTTGTCCGACGGCACCGATTCGAGGATCACGACCGACGGCAGCACCCACAGCGGCTCGTCGATCAGCGCCTGCCGCCACGAGAACGACCGCAGCTGGAACGGGGACGCCCAGACCTCGCGCAGCGCCTCGTAGATGTCCTCGAGTGACCCCATGTTGAAGAGGGTCAGGTTCAAGCCGGCGCCGTTGAAGCTGTCGAGGTCCTCGACGTTCGTGTCGCTGCGAACGAAGCAGCCGACAGTCTCGGTCTTGCCGGGCCCGCGCAGCAGGCCGAGGCGGTCGAGCCCGTCGCGGATCGCCGTGCGCAGTTCGGCCGCGAGCGGCGCCTCGCGGATCGAATGCCGGATCACCTCGAGGCGCGGCGCGATCCAGGCCGTCAACACGCGCGGATCCTTCTCGCCCGGCACCATCTCGTCGAAGAACTTCGTGAAGGTGCGCTCGACGAAGCCGTGGAGCGGTTCTCCCGCCCTGGCGATCCCGGCCCCGCGCAGCGATGCCGGCACCGCGACCGGCGCGCGATCGTAGAACGCGCGATAGGCGCCGAACGGCACCACGAGGCCGCGCGCGACCTTGTCCGGGAACAAGTGCTCCAGTTCGCCGAGGAAGGCGGCCTTCGGGCCGCAGATTCTCCCGGAGTCGCTGCGACGGATCCCGGCGAGGTCGATCGGGAGCGTCTGCGACAGGTCGATCCGGCTCCGGTCGATGTGCAGCTTGCGCGCCGTCGAGTAGCTCCCCTCGCCGCGTCGCTCCTCGTTCTTCGTGTACTCGTGCCAGGCGAGGTTCTCTTCCTTCGACAGCTCCGAGAGCCTCTTCAGCACGACCCGCCCGGCCGGAGTGGAGGCGAACAGCACCCGCTCGCCCGCGTGCGGCCGGACGCGGGCGAACTCCTCGTCGCCGAGCACGACGTTCGGGATGCCGAGCGAACGCGCGAGCAGCTGCACGTGCGAGAGCACGTTCCCTTCCCCGAGCGTCAGGATGCCGGCTGCCGGCTCGAGGTCGGCGGGCGTCTCGGTCAGAGCCACGACCTCGTTGCTCGAGTACTCGCCCACCTTCGGCGCCACCTTCAACGTCCCGGCCGCCAGGCCCGGGTTCAGCGCGCGGACCTCTCCGGTCACTTCGGCGCCGAACAGGTCGTGGCGCTTGACGTCGTCACCGGCCGCGAACTCCGACAGCCGCTCGTAGACCTGCGCGTACAGCAGCATCGGCGAGCTGCGCAGGATGTCGTCCCCGATCGCGGCCACCTGCGGCATCAGCAGCGTCCACTGCGACCAGACCTCGGCGTACGGGAGCACGGCGTTGTCCTGGGCCCAGTCGACGACGCGCCCGGCGTGGCGCAGGTCGCGCGCGAAATCCGCACGTCGCGGGCTCGCGTTCTCGCGGATGCGCGCCAGCGCCTCGCGGGCGGCGGCGTGCTCGCGCGCGACGAGCTGGCCGGCGCCGTACGCGGCGTCGGTCAGGGCGGCGAGGAGGTCCAGCCCCTGCCGCACGGTCAGGGCCCGCCCGCTTTCGAGCAACGCGCTGCCGCGCCCCTGCAGCACCGCGGCAGCGGTGATGTCGAGATCGATGAGCCGTCGCACGTCCGCGGTGGAAACCTCCCGCGTCGCGACGACCTGGCGCGCACGCAGCATCAGCCTGGCAAGCGAGGAGACGGCGGCGACCGGGTCGGCGCCCGCCGCCGGGACCAGCGCACCGAGTTCCTCGCGCAGGCCGGCGGCCGAGATCTCCGCGAGCTGCACGCGGAGCGCCCCTTCGTCGAGCGCCGTCAGTTTCGAAAGCTCGGTGACCAGCGCATCGACCTGGGAACGCACCGGCCCGGCCGGCATCGCGTCGCGGTACGCCTCGACCTTGGGGATCAGGCTCGCGGAAAGCTGGTTGTGGATCGCGTCGCGCAGCGGCTTGAACTTCGCCTGCGCCGCCTGGATGCGCACCGCCATGTTGCGCACCTTCTCGACCTGGCCGAGGTCGTCGCGCACGAAGTAACGCCGCTGCAGCTCGTACGCGAGCGGGAAATGGCGGCTGTCCTCGAAGTCGGGCTCGGCGAGGTAACGCTCGAAGAACTGCCGGGAGGCCTCGGTCTCGTACTCCGATCCGGAAAGCCCGCCGAACGCGCGCAGCTCGGCGAGCTTGCTCGTCGGGTTCGTGTCCACGTAGTACTTCTCGAGCAGGTAGCCGCGGACGAGGTCGTGGTGGTTCGCGATCTCCGACCACAGCCACAGGTCGCGCGAGAAGATGTTCGCGATCCAGACCCGCCGGCGGGCGAGCGCTTCCGCCCACGGCGCGCGGAACGCCGCGCAGAACAGCGCGTCGGCCCCGCACGGGCTCGTGATACGCCCGGCCTTGTCGCGCACCGGCCTCTTGTCACCGTTGCGGCAGACGCAGAAATTCTCGGAGTACGGCCCCTTGAGCTTCGACAGGCACGGCGCGAAGTCGCGCCGGAGCGCCGCGGCCTCGGCAGCGTCGAGTTCCGGCGTGCGCATCGCCGCGGCCGGCCCCGCGAGGAGAAGCAGCGCAGCGGCGACGGTCCATCGGGAAGTGCGCTCGCGAGGCGTCGTCATGGTTTTCGGTGCTCCCGGCCGAGGCGGGGTCAGGCGTGCCCGCCCGCGGGGAAGCGGCAGGCACGGCTTGTCGCGCTCGATATCGCCTGCGCGTCGGATCCTCCCCTCGTCCTCTAATGGATAGCCCGGATCCCGAGGTCTGAGAAGCACGCGTTCCGTGCAGGGACCGGATTTCACTGGTTCGTCGTCCTTCCGGTATAGTCCAACGGCATGCCTCGCTGCATCCGTGCCATCGCGACCGCCGCCTTCGCCGCGGGCGTCGTCGCAACCGCGGCGTTCCCCGTCGCCGTGCTGCCCGGCGGAGTCGACGCTGCGGAAGGACCGCCCGCCGCCGGATCGCACGATACGGTGAAGGGGCGCGCCGCCGCCGCCCGCGCCTGGCTCGCGTCGATCCGCCCGGCCCTTCCCCTGCAGGAATTCCTTGACGATCTCGTCGCCGACCTCGAGACGCGGGATTTGCCGCTCCGGTCTTCGGCGCCGCGCATCGCGGTGATCGACCTGACGGACCCGAAGACGCCGCGGCTCGCCCAGGTGCGCGGCGACGAGCCCGTCTATCCGGCCAGCGTCGTCAAGTTCGTCTACCTGATGGCCGCCTACGCCTGGCGCGAGCAGGGTCGCCTGCGCTTCGACGCGGCGCTGGAGGCGGACCTCGACGCGATGATCCGGCGCAGCAGCAATTCGGCGACGCAGGCCGTCTTCCGGCGGATCACCGGGACCAGTGCGGGCCCGGAACTGGAAGGACGCGAGTACGAGACGTTCCGCCGCCAACGCGTCGCGATCGACGCGTGGCTGTCCTCGCTCGGCATCAACGACCTCCACGCGGTCAACCCGACCTACGACGGCGGCGGCGACCTGTTCGGCCGCGACCGGCAGTTCCTGCGCGACCGCTCGATCGGCAGCGGAGCGCCGGCCGCCGGCGACGAATACGTCAATCGCAACGCGATGACGGCGTCGGGAACGGCCAGGCTCCTCGCCCTGCTCGCGACCGACCGGGCTCTGTCGGCGGACGACTCGCGGGCGGTGCGCGAGCGCATGAAGCGCGACGTCCGGGAGCAGCCCCACCTTTCGGCCCGCATCGCCGGGGGAGTCGCGACCATGGTGGGCTGCAGAGTCTTCACGAAGAGCGGGACCTGGGGCCCGATCTTCGCCGACGCGGGGATCGTGCGAAACGCCGATGGCCGCGAGTTCGCGCTGGCCGTCTTCACCGAGTCGACGCCCGCGTACCGCGGCGACGCGATCGCCCGGCTCGCGAACGGGCTCGCGTCGCACCTGTTCCACACCGCCGGAGGAGCCACGTGAGCGCGAAACCGTCGTCGATCGTCTCCGTCCCGCTGTTCGCCTTCGCACTGGCCTGCTCCGGCGTCGCGCGCGCCGGTGACGTTCCTCGCAACTGGCCGCTGCCTCCCGCCGAACTCGAGCGCCGCTTCGCCGAGCAGGACTTCCGCGTCCTCGAGGTCAAGAGCGCAGGCGGCGGCGTGACGGGCGCCTCGAAGCTGAAGATCGAGTTCCCGGACGGCCAGGTCCTCAAGGTGAAGTGGAAGGCGGTGCCGCGACCGAGCGGCGACGACTGGAACAATTCCCCGCGCAAGGAACTGGCCGCCTACGAGATCCAGCGCTGGCTCGTCGAGCCCGAAAACTTCCTCGTGCCGACGATCGCGCCGTACTGCATCCCGCTCGACGAGTACCGCGTGATCGATCCGAAGGCGCCCGCATCCTTCCGGCACAGCAACTGCGTGCTCGGGATGGTGGCCGTCTGGCTCGAGGACGTCAGCGCCCCGTGGCCGTTCTTCGACGAGGAACTCTTCGAACGCGACCCGAAGTACGCGCGCCACATGGCCGACTTCAACGTGCTCACCTATCTCATCGAGCACCGGGACGGACGCCGCGGGAACCTCCTGCGCTCGAGCGACCCGAACGACCCGCGGGTCTTCGCGGTCGACAACGGCATCGCGTTCGACCCGTTCCCGTGGAACTTCCTCGTCAAGAACTGGTCCCGAATCCGCGTCCCGTGGCTGCGCAACGAAACCGTCGAGCGGCTGCGGAAGATCGGCCAGGACGACCTCGAGGCGCTCGGGGTGCTGGCCGAGTTGGAGACCGACGGCGTCGGTCGGCTGCGACCGGCGGCGAAGACCGCGAACATGGACGACGACGACGGGGTGCGCGTCCGCGGGACGCGAGTGCAGTTCGGCCTGACCGAGGACGAGATCGAGGACCTCGAGGAACGCCTCGAGGAACTGCTCGAGGAGGTCGACGAACACGACATCGCGGTGCGCTGAGCGACGGCGGCGTCACGCCGGCAAAGGCGCGGCCCGCTCGTCGAGCAGGCTGCGCACGCGCCGCACCAGCGTCTGGCAGATGCCGATGCCGATCGCGGGCTGGTCCTCCATCACCTCGAACAGGTCGTTGCGCGCCAGGCGCAGCAGCGCGACGGGGCCGACGGCCCTGGCCGTCGCCGAACGGCGTTCGCCGTCGAAGACCGCCATCTCGCCGAAGAAATCGCGGGGACCGAGATCGGCGACCCGGCGCCCCTCCTTGTCGATGCGCACGTTGCCGTCGACGATGAAGTACATGCTGTCGTCGTACTCCCCTTCGGTGACGATCGCCTCGCCGTCGCGCACCGTCACTTCCCGGACGACGCGCGCGAGCTCCGAGAGCTGCCGGGTGGACAGCCCCTCGAACAGGTCGAGGCTTCTCAGGTGCAGGATCCGTTCGACGGGGCTCAGCATCACGCCCTCCTCGGCGGCCGGCGTCCCGGCCGGCTCGTTCGCGGCTCCCGGCGGCTGACGACGGGAAAATAGCCGCAGCGCGCCCTCGACGTCCAGCTCCGGCGCCGCGCGCGCGAGCAGCGCCGGATCGACCGTCGCGGCGACCAGCGCCGCCGTCAGCGGATCCTTCGACGCGAGCGCCCGGGCGAGCGCCTGTTCCACGGTCGGGAACGACCGGCCGGGCCGGTGATCCTCCGCGGAGGCCGATCGCGGCCCGCCCTGTTCCTCGAGCAGCGGCAGGATGCGCTCGCCCTGGTCCGCGGGCAGCAGAGCCTCGAGCGCCTCCAGCAGCACCGAGCGGTCGCGCAGGTTCCAGCCGCGGCCGAGCGAACGGCAGACGTCGGCGATGCGATCGTCGCCGAGCAGCGCGGCGATCAGCTCGAGCGCGCAGTGCAGGCTTTCGTCCGCCCGTTCGCGAAGGCGCTGCAGCACGAGCCGGGACGTGTCCGTCGTCTCGAGAGCCGCGAGCGAGACGAGCAATTCCCTGGCGCCGGCGACCTCGCCATCGACGAGGTCGCGAAGGACGACCGGGTCGGCGCGCAGTTCCAGCAGCATCGCGGGAACGACCTCCCTCGCGCGTCGACCGCCGTGGCGGAGCGCATGCAGCAGGGCGTCGGCCGCTCGCGGCCCGAGTCGCTCCAGGGCGTCGCGAGCGGCGTCGGCCTCCTCCCCGACGCGCGACGAGAGGCGCTCGGCGAGCAGGCCCGCGTAGCGAACGAGCCCCGCGTTCCCGATGAACCGCAGCACGGCTGCGCGAACCGGGGGATCCCTGTGGTCGACCAACGACAACACGAGAGGCACCGCCGGGCCGATCGCGTCGGGATACGCCGGCGCCACGTCGGCCAGAGCCTCGACCGTCTCGGCGCGAACGCGCCCGTTCGCGGCCTCGTCGTGCTCCCCGTCGGCTTCGAGCGACGCGCGAGAGAGCTGCTCCATCAGCAGCCGGAGATGCGGGGCGCGCAGCGCGACGTCGCCGCCCGTGCGCAAGAGCTCGAAGCGAAGTTCCGCGATCGCCACCGAACGCTCCGCCGCGTCCGCGCTCGAAAGCGCTTCCGTGAGGATCCCGTCGAGCGGCTCGGCTGCCAGCCGCGCGCACGCGATCCGGGCGACCGTGCGCGCGACGCCGGTCTCGCTCGCGCAGGCGTCCCCGACGATCGCCCGCACGCGCGCGGTCGACGCGTGCCCGGGCGCGATGCGGCTGAGGAGTTGCAGGAGCTTGGCCCGTTCCGCACAAGCCAGCCCGACCCCGGGCTCGAGCGCCAGCGCGACGCGCGCGACCAGGGACGCGTCCACGGCCTCGGTCGCCGCCGGGTCGTGCAGCAGTTCGTCGAGCGCCGCGAGCAGGACGACGCGGTGGGAGGACGGCGCGCGCGGCGTCGCGCGGGCGAGCGCGTCGACGGCGATGGCGCGGGGGCCGTCGAGGAACAGGCCGCAGGCGGCCCGGCACAAGCGCAGGTCCGGCCCTTCGAGGTGGCGCTGCAGCACGCGCGTGGTCGCGGGGTCCAGGAACGGCACGATTCCCTCCCCGCCGTTCGCATCCCCCCGCCGCACGCTGGCGGCTTCCATCAGGAGGTTCGGGTAGCCGCGCCAGAGCAGGACCGCGAGCAGCGTCCACAGGCCCGCGATCGGCAGCGCGGCATACGCGATCGCGTCGGGGTTCCCGAGCGCGACGAGGAGCAGCACGAGCAGGCTGCCGGCGGCTGCGCCGGCGCGCTTCGAGGGTCCCTGGATGATCGAGGTCGCGGCGGTGCGGAAGCGCAGCGGCAGCAGCGCACCGAGGATCCGCAGCGCCGGCTCGTACACGGTGTGGTCGAGCACGCTCGTGGTCATCATCGCGGGCATCGCCGTCGAAAGCCCGAAGCGGAAGCCGATCGCGCCGAAGCCCAGCACGTACGTGGCCGGCGCGAGCGCGGCCGCCGCGGGGACCCCCACCAGCCGGAACAGCGTCGCGCTGAGGCCGACCTGGACGGCCAGCACGCCGACGTTGATCCAGCCGCGGAGCAACCCGTACAACTCCAGCAGTCGCTGCTCTCCGTTCTTGCCCTGGGTGGCGAGGTCGGCGGCGCGAGAGAACTCGAAGTACAGCATCGGACCGAGCACGCCGGCGAGGAACGCCGTGGCGACCAGCATGCGCAGCAGCGAGCTTTCCTTCCACACTCCGCGAAGACCCGGCCCGGCCGCCAGGCCGCGCTGCGGGCGGCCGCGAAAGAGGCGAAGCCTCCCGGCGCGACGAAGCGGCAACGTCACGGCGGCCGCGAGCACGAACGCGAGCGCCGCCAGCGGCAGCAACGCCGGGATCCCGAGTTGCCCGCCGACCGGCCCCGACGCGAAGCTGCCCACGATCGTGCCGAGCGTGCCGCCGGCGGTCATCAGCGCGACGAGGCGCTTGCTCTGCCGGCTCGTCATCAACGTGCCGACCGCAGTCCAGAACAGCAGCAGCGCGATGACGTCGATCTGCTTGGAGACGATCACGAGCGTCGTCGCGATGCCCGGAGCGTCGACGAGGACCAGAATCCACAGCGCGGCGAGAAGCACCGCCAGGGCGACGAACGTCGCGAACAGCAGCGCCCTCTGCTCGAAGCGGATCGACAGCCGCCCGGCCGCGAAGGTCGTGCCGGTCAGCAGCACCGAGTTCGCGAGGAACACGATCGGCAGGTAGTCGACCCCGACCCGCTTCAGGAACAGCGTGTCCGAGACGTTGGAGACCGCCACCGACGCGCTCTCGACGAGGAACAGGGTCGCGGCCGACCAGACCACCAGGGTGCCCTCGCCCGCTTCGATGGAGAGTGCGCGGCGCAGCCGCTGCACGAAACGGAGCATCGAATCAGGCGGCGGCCGCGGACGCGGCTGGAATCGTGGTTTCGGCGCTGAGCCGCGAGTACATGCGCACGATCGAGATCGCGAGCACCAGCCACACCAGCACCAGGCCGACGTTGACGAGGAAGAACGAGCGCGTCGAGAGCTCGAGCGCGTGCACGCCGATCATCACGGTCAGCGCGGCGAGGCCGTCCCCGAGCCGCACGAACAGCGAGTCGATGGCCGGCTTGGCCCGGTACTTCATCTCGGCGCTGGTCGGCAGCCAGAGCACGTGGCGCGCCGTGTTGTTGATGGAGTAGTCGGTGGCGTTCTCCGCCGTCTTCAGCACGCGCACGACCGCCAGCACCGGGTAGAACGCCATCGCCGAATACGAGACCAGGGCGATCGCCGGCAACATCAGCATGATCGCGCCGAAGCCCCCGTAGCGGAGCAGTCGTGAGGCGAGGAAGGCCTGGAAGAACAGCGCCAGCACGTTCACCCAGAAGAAGAAGGTGCCGTAGAACCCGGCGGTCCCGTTCTTGACGAACTGGGTCATCTCGGGCCCGGCCGCGACGCCCTGGGCGGCGGCCTCGTCCGAGAGCGCGTCCTGGATCACGCGGAACATCAGGTTCTCGCCGTTCGTGTTGACCCAGTTCGCGAGCATCACGACGAGCGCCACGGTCAGGAGGTAACGGTGCCGCAGCACGAACATCACGGCCCCGCGCCCGGCTGCTTCCCGCTTGGCCGGTCTGACGGGCGCGGCCCCTTCCTTCGGCCGGCCGCCGCGGACCGCGCCCTCGTCCGAACCGACGCCGAGCGGACCGCGCGCGTCGGCCTTGCGCGTCAGCAGGATCGACAGCCCGAGCGGGACGTTCGCGAGCAGCAGCAGGTTCCCGCTGTCCACGATGCCGACGACGAGGCTCGTGATGTACGAACCCGACGCCGCGCCGGCCGTCGCGCCGATCGCGATCAACGGAAGCAACCGCGTGCCGCGCTCTCCCGCGTACAGATCCGCCGCCAGCGTCCAGAACTGCGCGACGATGAAGACGCTGAACATCCCGACCCAGAGGTAGAAGACGACGCCCAGGTACGGGAGGTTTCCGAAGAAGTAGCCGGGCTGCAGGAACCAGAACAGGACGAGGTTCGAGATGCAGACGAGCGTGCTGCGCGTGATCAGCGTGCGGCGCGGCCAGATCCCGGACAACCGCGCGAACCCACTCGTCACGCCGACCAGCAGCAGGCTCTGCGCGAAGCTCGAGTAGGCCTTCACCTCCATCGACGAGAGCCCCTCGATCCCGGACACCGCGATCCAGCTGTCGCGCAGCGGCTTGATGAAGTAGTAGGCGCACAGGATCAGGAAGACGTTCGCGAACAGGAGCAGGCCCGTCATCCCCTCGCCCGGACGGACGTCCGTGAACAGGGACAGGAAGCGCTCGAGTGGGGACAGTCGATCGTCGTTCTGCACTGGTGCCCGTGCAGGTCCGCGCGGTCGCGCACCTGGAGCCTGACCTTATTGCGGGTTGCGGGGCCTGTGACAACGAGATCGTTGTTCGCTCCCCGAGCGTTCGCGGCGGCGTGGCGGTCGGTGCAGCGCCTGGGATCGGCGATCAGCGACGACCGGCCTCCGCTGCGCGCAGCCGCCCCACGACGCCGTCGCCGACCGGCTTCCCGGCTGCCCGGGCCTCGTCGACGACCCGCGCGGCCTCGTCCGTCCGGCCCGCCGACAATAGCGCCGAGGCGAGATCGTCCGTGAGCCGAGGATCCGCGTCGCCGCGTGCCCGCCGCGTCGAGTAGAGCTGCACGAGCGCATTCCAGCCCATCCGGCTCTCCGGCTTGTGCTCGACGACCTGCCGCATGAACCGCTCGGCCCGCTCGTAGTCGCCCTGGCGAAGGTAGTGGTCGCCGAGCAGGCGCATCGCCCCGATCACGCCCTCCGGCCGCAGCCGGACCGCCTCCTCATACGTCGCGATCGCCTTCGGCGTGTCGCCGAGCTCCTGGTAGAGCGCTCCGAGGTTGTTGAGGCTGATCGCGATGGCCTTGTCGCGGTCGGTCCATTCGAAGCGCTGGAAGCAGAAGAACCCCATCATCGCGATCGCGGCTGCGCCGCCGCCGACGTTCTCCCAGCGCGAGGCGCGCACCTGGGCGGCCAGCCACAGCAGCGCGTGGGCCGAAAGCACGATCAGCACCGGCACGATCTGGATGCGGTAGCGCGAGAACACGAAGAACGCGACGACGCTCGCGCAGTAGACGGCGGCGAACGCGACGAGGATCCGCACCTCGGGCTTCTCGCGGAACGAGACGACGGCGCCGAGCACCCCGAGCGAGGCGAGCACGCCGAACCCGAGCAGCGGGAGCCGGAGCACCCAGGACCAGCGCTCGAGCAGGTACATGTTCAGGTTGTCGGGGATCTCGTAGTCGTTCCAGAACACGAGCAGCTTGCGCAGCATCATCATCTGCGCGAACACCGGCTTCTCGCGCATGTGCCGGAACGACTCCTGGAACCAGAAGTCGGAAACCTCCTGCGGGGTCAGCTTGCGTCCCGCGGCCTTCTCCGCGGCGGCGCGGAAGTCCGTCTCCTCGTAGCGCGGGTCGGGGCGGATCGACGGCGGGACCATGTAGCCGCCCGTCGTGTTCAGCGGATTGTTGCCGATGTAGAAGTTCTGCCCGGCCTGCGAGGTCGTCAGCACCCACTGGCCTTCGACGGCCCAGTTCCGGGTGGCGACCGGCATCAGCACGAGGAAGCAGCCGGCGAGGAACGCCGCCGCGTGGCCGACGCCGTGCGCGTCCGGAAGCCGCAGCAGGTCGTAGCGCGCAGCGCGGCGGCGCACCGTCGCGGGCGTGTCCTCCCGCTCGAACAGCAGCAGCGCGAGCCCGAGCGGGATGAACAGGATCAGGTTCGCGCGCGTGAGCGCAGCGAGCGAGAGCACCGCGCCGGCGGCGAGCCGGGCTCCCTTGCGACGGTCGAGGGCCAGCACGAGGAACGCCGCGACCAGGAACACGCTGAGGAACGTCTTCTCGATCTGCACCTCGTAGAAGATCGACGGCACGAACAGCGCCGCCAGCAACGCCGCGAGGTTGCCGGTGGCGACGCCGAACAGGCGCCGGCCGAGCAGGCCGGTCAGCCAGCACGTCGCCACGCCGAAGCCGACCTGCAGCAGATACACGAGCATCAGGTGGCGCCCGAAGATCGCGTACAGCACGCCGAGGAAGTACGGGTACAGCGGGTCCTGGTAGAAGATGCGGCTGCCGATCCAGTCCCCGGCCGCGATGCGCTGCCCCCACTCGTCGTAGACGAGCGGATCGAGCCCGAGGTTCTCGAAGAACGGCGTCTCGGCGAGCGCCGTCACGTGAGCGAGCCGCAACGCGGCAGCCAGCACGAGCACGGCCGGAAGGACCCACTTCGCCGACAGGAAGGCTTCGAGCGCGGGGCGGCGGCGGCCCGCGGGAGAGGCCCCCTCCGGCGGCGGAGACGGCGCGGGTTCGGGCGGCCTCGAGGGTTCCGGGGCGGCCGGCGGCGGGCCGTACCCCTGCGCCCGCGGCTGGGCCGCGCCGCTGCGCGCCCTGCCCTTCCCCTTGCTCGCCCTTCCCACCCCGCGCGTTTACCACGCGCCCTGCCGTTCAAAAAGGCGAGCGGGGACATTCCCGGGCGAAGTGAACTCCGGCACGCGCGGCGGCGCCGACGCGCGTGCCGGATGCGCGGGAGCCTCACCGGATCCGGAAGGACCTCACCAGGTGTCGATGCACGGGCGCTTCTTGCCGGCGCGCGGCAGCGGCGGAGGCGCCGATCGCATCGCCGTCACGATCCAACGGCGCGAGTCCGCGGGGTCGATGACGTCGTCGATCTCGAAGTACGAGGCCATGCTGACGGCCTTGCCGATCTCGTAGGCGTGCGCGACCATCGAATCGAACAGTTCGCGGCGCGCGACCGGATCCTCGACCGCGGCGAGTTCCCTCTGGAAGCCCAGCTTGACCGCTCCCTCGAGCCCCATCCCGCCGAACTCCGCGGTCGGCCACGCCACCGTGAAGATCGGCGCATGGAAGCTCCCGCCCGCCATCGCCTGCGCGCCGAGGCCGTAGCCCTTGCGCAGCACGATCGTGAAGAACGGTACGGTCAGGCTCGCGCCGACCACGAACAGCCGCGACGCGTGGCGCACCATCGCGCGCCGCTCGATCTCCGGGCCGACCATGATGCCCGGCGTGTCGCACAGGAACAGCACGGGCACGTCGTGCGCGTCGCAGAGTTGCAGGAAACGCGCCGCCTTGTCGGCGCCGTCCGGGTCGATCGCGCCGGCCAGGTGAACGGGGCTGTTCGCGACGATGCCGAGCGGACGCCCCTCGACGCGCGCCAGCGCGGTGACCATGCCCGCACCGAAGTCGCGGCGCAGCTCGAGCACCGAACCCTCGTCGGCGAGCAGCGAGATCACGCGCCGGACGTCGTAGACGCGCAGGCGGTTCTCCGGGATCGCGGCGCGAAGCTCCCTCTGGTCGGCGGCCTGCCAGCTCGGCAGCGGCCCCTGGAAGTACGCGAGGTACTTCTTCGCGACGGCGATCGCTTCCGCTTCGTCCGCCACCGCGACGTCGACGACGCCGTTGGTGCGCTGCACGGCCATCGGCCCGACCTCGTCGGGATGGAACACCCCGAGTCCGCCGCCCTCGATCATCGCCGGACCGCCCATGCCGATGCTCGAGTTCGCGGTCGCGATCACGACGTCGCAGCAGCCGAGCAGCGCCGCGTTGCCCGCGAAGCAGCGCCCCGAATTCACGCCGACGAGCGGCACGAGCCCCGACAGCCGGCCGAAGAACTGGAACGCGCGGCAGTCGAGCCCCGCGACCCCCGCGCCGTCGGTATCGCCGGGCCGGCCGCCGCCGCCTTCGGTCAGGATCACGACCGGCAGCCGCTGCTCGTAAGCGACCTCGAACATCCGGTCCTTCTTGCGGTGGTTCTGCAGCCCCTGCGTTCCGGCCAGCACGGTGTAATCGTAGGACACGACGACGGCGCGCGAGCGTTCGGGGCCGAACTCGGCGCCGTTGACCGTCGCCAGCCCGCAGATCAGGCCGTCGCCGGGCGTGCGCCGCACGAGGTCGTCGAGGTCGCGGCGCCGCCGCTGGGCCGCGACGACGAGCGCGCCGTACTCGGCGAACGAGCCGGGATCGCAGAGGTCGTCGACGTTCTCGCGCGCGGTGCGCTGGCCGGTCTTGCGACGCTTCGCGACCGCCTCGGGCCGTGCGGCGTCCAGTCCGAACGCGTGCCGCTCGATCGCCTCGGCGAGGTCCGGGCGGATGCGGTCGAGGTCGAGCGTCTCCTCGATCGCGCCCGCGCGCGCCGCGACGTCGGCGGCCTCGAGGAACACGAGGCCGTGGCCTCCCGGCACCGTGTCGCCACGGGCGACCGCCACGCCGCGGCAGATGCCCGCGAGCGGCGCCACGACGACGTGCTCCATCTTCATCGCCTCGATCACGACGAGCGGCGCGGCGGCCGCGACCTCGTCGCCTTCCGCGACCGCGACGCTGACGACGGTGCCCTGCATCGGCGCGCGCACGGCCGAGCAGCCGGCCGGAACGTCGCGCTCGACCGGGGCGGCGGGCGGCGGCTCGGTCGCCGCGGCGCCGGCGGACGAGGAGACGCCCTTGCCGTGCCGGACGACCGCGAGCGGATCGACATGGTCCACGCGCGCCCCGACCGCAGCCGTTCGGGGAGCCGCGGCAGGCGCGTCGCCGTCCCCGCGGGCAAAGAACGGCGAAGGCTCGACCGCCGCGGCCGCCTCGACCAGCCGCGCGAGGTGCTCGTCGACGAACCTCGTCGTCACGCGGCCGGCGGCCACCTCGGGCTCGACGAGCAGCGCCGCGAGGAATGCGGCGTTCGTCTCGACGCCTTCGATGCGCAGTTCGCCGAGCCGCCGACGCGCGACGGCGACCAGCGACGCATGGTCCCCGGCGTCGACGTGCACGACGAGCTTCGCGAGCAGCGAATCGAACGAGGTGGAAGTGCGGTAGCCCGCGTACGCGAGCGTGTCGACGCGCACGCCCGGCCCGCTCGGCGGCTCGAAGACGGAGATCGTGCCGGCCGTTGGACGAACCGTGCCGTCCCGTTCGAGCCTCTCCATGTTCACGCGCAACTGCATCGCGCGGCCGCGCGCCGGCGGCACGCGGCCGGCGGCTAGGCCGAGCTCGTCGAGCGTCGCCCCGTCGGCCACCTCGAGCTGGAGCCGCACGAGGTCGAGGCCGGTGACCGCCTCGGTCACCGTGTGCTCGACCTGCAGGCGGGCGTTCGCCTCGAGGAAGAACCACTCGCCATCCTCGCCGCCGTCGGCATCCACGAGGAACTCGAACGTCGCGAGCCCCCGGTAGCGGCACGCCTCGGCCATGCGCGCGGCGGCCTCGAACAGCCGCTCGCGCAGGCGCCCTCCGAGGCGCGGGCTCGGCGCGACCTCGACGATCTTCTGGTGGCGGCGCTGCAGGCTGCACTCGCGGTCGCCGAGGACGACGACCTCGCGACCGTCGCCGAGCACCTGCACCTCGACGTGCCGCGCGCGCTCGAGCAGGCGCTCGACGTAGACGTCGCCGCTTCCGAACGCCGCCTCGGCTTCCGAGCGGCAGCGCGCGAGCGCGTCGTCGATCTCCCGCGCCTCGCGCACGACGCGCATGCCGCGGCCGCCGCCGCCGGCCACCGCCTTGACGATCATCGCCTGGCCGCCGCGCAGCGCGCGGAAGAACCCGTGCGCCTCGGCCGGCGTGACCGCCTGCGAACGTCCGGCGAGGACCGGCACGCCCTGCTCCTCGGCGAGCCGGCGGGCACGGGCCTTGTCGCCGAACAACTCGAGCTGGGCGGGCGTCGGTCCCACGAACGCGACGTCGGCGTCGGCGAGCCTCATCGCGAACGCCGCGTTCTCGCTGAGGAAGCCGTAGCCCGGATGGACCGCGTCGCACCCTGTCTCGACGGCGACGGCGACGATCCGCTCGATGTCGAGGTAGGCGCGCGCGCCCGCCGACCCCAGCGCCACGGCCCGGTCGGCCCGCGCCACGTGCAGGCAACGCGCGTCGTCGGTCGAATAGACGGCGACCGACTCGCAGCCGTGCGCAGCGGCCGCGCCGAGGATCCGCACCGCGATCTCGCCGCGATTGGCGACCAGGAGCCGCCTCACCAGCCGGCCCTCCAGAAGCCGACGTCGTCGTACTCGACGCTCGAGAGCGCCGGCGAGTTGCGCTGGGTGACGTCGCCGCCGAGCCCGCCGAGGCCCTTCAGCTCGAACCCGAGGCGCACCTGGAGTTCGTCCGTGCTGCTGCTGTCGTTGGCGCCGTAGACCGACGGGTTCGCGCGCTCGAGGACCCCCAGGCCGAGCGACCAGCAGTCGCAGGCGGCCGTGAACGTGATGCCGACCGCCTTCTCGACGAACGTGTTGCCGACGATGTCGTAGAGCCCGCGCAGGCCGACCGTGAAGCGCGGCGTCAGCGCGAGCCGCGCGAGCAGTTCCGTCGACTGCAGCACGTCGTCCACGTCGGTCGTGTTGCGCACGTAGCGGTAGGCGGCTGCGATCTGGGAACGGGGGCCGCGCAGGATCGGGGCGACCGGCCCCGTTTCCCAGGAGATCGAGGCGTTGGCGCCGCTGACCTGGCTCTCCCCGACGCTCCACGACGTCAGCGTGCGCACCGCGAGCCCCTCCACCGGCTGCAGGAACGCGGCGATGTCGATGTCCGAGAAGTGGTCGTCGATCACTTCCCGCGTCAGGTTGTAGCTCTGCGACAGCGACAGGCGCGCGAGCTCGAACGGACCGTTCGGGTCGCCTTTCCTCGGGTTCGGCAACGCGCGGCGACGCAGCAGGAAGCGGGAATCGACACCGTAGGTCGCCACGTCGCGCCCGGAGATGGCGTCGAGCCGGTCGAACAGCGGGATGTCGTCGTACGTGCTCCGGTTCGTGTAGTGGATCGCCGCGAACGGCTCCAGCGAGTGGTAGAGGCCGGTCCAGCGCGCCGAATCCTGGAACGCGTAGTCGCGCGCGAACTTGCTGCGCGTGTCGATGCCGGCGTCGAAGACACCGCGGGTCGGGAACTCGTCGAGCCGGTCGACGACCTGTTCGGCGTCGTCGAGGACGTTCCTCTCGTGCATCAGGTAGGCGCTGCCGCGCGCGCCCGCCCACGCCCGTGAGGTCACCGGCCCGCGCGCCAGCAGGGGAAGCGCGACCCGGGACGCGAGATCGAGGCGCTCGCCGCTCGCCCCCTTCTCGCGCAGGTACGAGCCGAGGCTCGAATCGAGCGCGAACGCGAGCGGCCCGAGGCTGCCGTCCGTCTGGAGCCAGCCCTGGAACGGCTTCTGCTGCGTGTCGCGCAGCACCGGATTGCCCGTCGTGTTGTCGCCGTCGTCGATCTCGGTCCCGTACAGGTCCTGGTACGCGACCGCGTCGACGCCGCCGCTCGTGAAGCCGTTCGACGTGAACGCCCCGAGCCGCGAGAGCGTGTAGCGCTGCGTGCGGCGGTAGTCGCGCTCGGGAGCGTCGCCGCGGAGCGGGTGCACCTCGCGCAGGAAGCGTTCGTCGCCGACCCACTGGACGTCGGCGTAGCCGGTCCACTTCCGGAAGTACTCGCGATGGAGCAGCTCGACCAGGCCGCGGTTCTCCGGCACGCCGATCGCGGGCGAGTTCGGTCCCGGCGCGCCGCGGATTTCCTCGTTGTAGTACGCCGCGTGCAACTCGCCCCAGCGGCGACGCGACGGCGAGTACCGGTACAGGCCGTCCAAGCCGAGCCGCGCCGACGTCTCGACGACGGCCGACATCGTCAGGTCCTGGTGCTTGTCGATCGCCCAGTAGCCGGGAAGCGTGAACAGGAACCCGCGATTGGTCGAGGTGCCGAACGACGGCGACAGCAGGCCCGACTGGCGCGTCTGCTTGGTCGGGAACATCATGTAAGGGAGGTACAGCACCGGGACCCCGCGGATCTCGAGGCGGGCGTTCTTCATGCGCGCGTAGTCGTCGAGGCGCACGTCGAGGCGCTCCCCGCGCAGTTCCCAATCCGGGGCGTGGCCGGCCTCGACATCGCACGTCGTGAAGTAGCCCTCGTCGAGGATCACCCGCCTGCCCTCGGGCTTCTCGAGCCGCGAGCCCCCGAAGCGCCCGATGTCGCCCGCGAGGCTCAGGTTGACGTGCTCGAGCACGCCGGTCTCGTCGTCGACGTCGAGGCGGGCCAGGTCGGCGGTCACGCGGAGATCGTCGGACTCGTAGACCACGCTGCCGGTGGCCTCGACCTGGCGCTGCTGCTGGTGGACGAGGATCTCGCCGGCGCGCAGCTTCGAGGTGTTCCACTCGACGACGACGTCGCCCGTCGCGCGGACGGTGACGCCTTCCTCCTCGACCTCGAGAGCATCGGCCTCGACGGTGATCGGGCTCTGCCCGCCCGACTCCGGCGAGGCGTCGGCGAGGTCCTCGCCGGTCGACGGATCCACGGGCCCGGCATCGAACGGATCGTACTCGGCGAGCGAGTCCTCCTGCCGGGCGGGACTCCCCGGCTGCGGCGCAGCGCTCAGGCCGCTGGCGCCGATGGGCGGAGCCACCTGCGCGGTCGCCTGCAGCGCCGACAACAACGCGGCCGCCGCAAGCGCCGGCGCAGCGATCGAGCGAAGCCGTCCTCGCGCGCGAAGCCCGTCGCGCTCAGTCGGCGAGTCCTGGTTCGAGAAGCGCTCCACCGGCGGCTCTGTATAAGGTTCCAAGCAGGAAGATGGAACCGGCCACGACCACGCTGCCGTGCGCATCCGCCGCGGCGTCCGCCATCTCGAGCGCCTCGCGCGCGCTCGCCGCCACGACGGCGCCCGGCACGGCCCGGAGAAAGCTGCGCGGATCCTCGGCTCGCGCCATCGCGAGCGGCGCGACGAAGACCCGGTCGAAGCGCGGCGCGAGTTCGCCGAGCATCGCGGACCAGTCCTTGTCGGCCATCGCGGCGAACACCAGCGTGCGCGGCCGCCCCGGCGCGACCTCGTCGAGGGACGCCGCCAGCGCCGCCGCGGCCTCCGGGTTGTGGGCCGCGTCGAGCACGAGCGGCCCATCGCCACGGCGACGGCGCACGACCTCGAGACGTCCCGGCCAGCGCACGCCGGCGAGGCCGCGCTCGAACTCGGCGGCCGAGACCGGGAATCGCGCGGACATCGCTTCGACGGCCGCGCGGGCGACGGCCGCGTTGCGCGCCTGGTGCCGCCCGGCGAGCGCGAGCGGCGCGCCATCCGCGTGGAATTCGCGCCCGAGCGCGAGCCAACGCGCGCCGACGGCCGCGACGCGCGCCGCGACTTCGTCCATCGCCTCCCCGGGAAGCGCTCCGGAGACCGCCGTCGCCCCTGGCTTGATGATCGCGGCCTTCTCGCGCGCGATCGCGCCGATCGTGTCGCCGAGGAACGCCGCGTGGTCGATCCCGACCGACGTGATCACGGCCACGTCGCCGTGCACGACGTTCGTCACGTCGAGCCGGCCGCCGAGCCCGGCCTCGACGACCGCAACTTCGACCTCTGCCTCACGCATCTCCAGGAAGGCCGCCAGGGTCGTGATCTCGAAGAACGTGAGGTCTGCCCCTGCCGCGTCCATCGACCGCCGAACCTCGGCGACGTGGCGCACGACCGACTCGCGCGAGATCGGGACGCCGCCCGTGCGGATGCGTTCGCGAAACGAGACGAGGTGCGGGGACGTGTAGAGGCCGGTGCGATGGCCGCCCGCCCGCAGCGCGGCCTCGATCATCGCCGACGTCGACCCCTTGCCGTTCGTGCCCGCCAGGTGCACGCACGCGAACGCGCGCTCGGGATGCCCCAGTCGCTCGAGCACGGGGCCCAGCCGCTCGAGCCGGAAGTCCATGCCCTTCTTCGCCTCGAGCGCGTACAGCCCGGCGAGGGTCTCGCGGTAGGCGCCGGTTGCCGCCTCGTCGTCCATCGCGGAAGGGGTCAGGAGCGGCGGACGCCGTCGATCCCTCGACGGAGCTCGGCGACGAAGTCGCGGGCGGCGCCGACGGCGCCGCCGGGCCCGGCCTCGTGCATGCGACGCACGAGCGCCGAACCGACGATCACCAGTTCCGCGTAGCGGGCGACGCCGGCAGCCTGCTCCGGCGTCGAGATGCCGAAGCCGACCCCCATCGGAAGCCCGGTGATCTCGCGCGCCTTCGCGACGAGGTCCTCGACGCCCGAGGCCGGGCCCGTCGCGCGCGCGCCGGTCACGCCGGTGACCGAGACCATGTACACGAAGCCGCTGGCGACCTCGGCGACCTTGCGCATGCGCGACTCGTCGCTGGTCGGCGCGAGCAGGAAGATGTTCGCGAGGCCGTGGCGCCGGCAGGCGGCGACGAGGTCGCCGGCCTCTTCGGGCGGAACGTCGGTGCAGAGCACCGCGTCGGCGCCGGCCCGGGCGGCGTCGCGCGCGAACGCGTCGTCGCCGTAGCGGAAGAACGGGTTGTAGTAGCCGAACAGCACCAGCGGCACGTCGGTGCGCGCGCGCAGCCAATCGACGATCTCGAGCACGCGCGGAAGCGACGAACCGGCCGCGAGGGCCCGCTGGCTCGACTCCTGGATCACGGTGCCGTCGGCGATCGGATCGGAGAACGGCACGCCGAGCTCGATCACGTCGGCGCCGGCCTCGGCCGCGGCGAGGACCGCGTTCCGGCTGGTCTCGAGGTCCGGATCCCCGACCGAGAAGAACGGGACGAGGCCCGCCCGGCCCTCGGCCTTCAGCGCGGCGAGCTTGTCGGAGAGTCGCTTGGACACGGCCGCGGCTTGTACCGGGAACGCCGCGCCGGTGCACGCGATCCCGCGATGCCGGAACACCGGGAAACGCGGCTCCGGCACGCGGCCGCGCTCGCTGGAACCGCCTTCGGGCCGGACGGCTAGAGTTTCTGGCCCAGGTATTCGGCGACAGCCGGCATGTCCTTGTCGCCGCGACCCGAGAGGTTCACGAGGATCGCCTGGTCCTTCTTCATCTTCGGCGCCTCGGCGGCGGCCCAGGCGACGGCGTGCGCGCTCTCGAGCGCGCAGACGATCCCCTCGGTGCGCGCGAGGAGCTGCAGCGCCTCGATGCACTGGCGGTCGTCGACGGTGTCGTAGCGTGCACGGCCGCTGTCGTGCAGCCAGGCGTGTTCGGGTCCGACGCCGGGGTAGTCGAGGCCCGGCGCGATCGAATGCGCCTCCTGGATCTGCCCGAGTTCGTCCTGCAGCAGGTAGGTCTTCTTGCCGTGCAGCACGCCGACCTGCCCTTTCGTGATCGACGCCGAGTGCGCCCCTGCCTCGAGCCCGTGGCCGGCGGCTTCGACGCCGACGAGCCGCACGTCGGTGTCGCCGACGAAGGCGTGGAACAT
>CAYYZO010000048.1:12145-32814 GCA_964476185.1 uncultured Myxococcales bacterium | reverse complement strand
CCGGGACCGGGACCGGCAAGGCCCCTGCATCGCAAGATGCAGGGGCCTTTTTTCGCCCCGCCCGCGCGCCGCCGCCTTCCTGGCCGGATTCGTCGTCCTGGCAACCGCCGGCTGCACGAAGACCTTCCGCGTTCAGCCCGTCACCCCACCGTGGGTCGGCGCCGAGGCCGCCACACAACCGGGAGCCGCCACGCTCGCGGTGGTGGACGGGCGACCTCCCGCGGGAAAGCCGCTCAACGTGGGGACGCTGAAGGAAGTGGTCGACCTCAACGACTGAGTCGTCGCGCGTTCGCCCCGGGGTGGAAGCCGGACCGCGCCGAACCGCCCCCGCTCGATCCGTTCCCTTGGCGAGCCGCCGCGGCGCCGCGCACCGTCGAGCGATGCCGGGCGCGCGTCCCGGCTTGCTCGACCGACATCGGATGCGTCACGCGGCCTGCGAAACCGCCTCGGCCCGCGGGCCGGCGGGCCACGCGAGCCTCAGCACCTTCGCGAGCACGCTCCCGTACTGAGCAGCGAAGCTGCCGGTGTTGTACGGCAGGCCGTAGCGCGCGCAGAGGTCCTTCACGTCCTCCGCGATCTGCGGGTATCGCCAGGCGGGGACGTCCGGGAACAGGTGATGCTCGATCTGGTGCGACAGGTGGCCCGTCATCACGTGGAACCAGGATCCGCCCTCGATGTTCGCCGAGCCGAGCATCTGCCGGACGTACCAGCGTCCGCGCGATTCGCCGGCGATCTCCGCTTCGGTGAACACCTGGGCGCCGTCGGGGAAGTGACCGCAGAAGATGATCACGTTCGTCCAGACGTTGCGCGCCAGGTTCGCGGCGAGGTTGCCGGCGAACACGCGCGGTGCGTTCCAGAGCGCGATCGCCGGGAAGAACACGTAGTCCTTGAAGAGCTGGCCCCCGGCTTTCGACAGGAACTCGCGCCACTTCGCCGGGAAATCCTCCCGGCGGCGGCGCGACTCCTCGTCATCGCGGCTCCCCCAGAGCACCCTCACCGGGTCCATGTCGTGCAGGGCGACGCCCCATTGGAACAGGAGCGACAGCAAGGCGTTGCTGAGCGGCTGCACGAGGTGCTTCGGGCTCCAGTATTGCTCGTCGCTCACGCGGACCAGGCCGTAGCCGACGTCGCGGTCCTTGCCGAGGACATTCGTGAACGTGTGGTGCTCGAAGTTGTGGTAGTGCTTCCACTGCGACGAGGAGCAGACGATGTCCCACTCGTAGGTCCGGGAATCCAGCGCGGGGTCGTTCATCCAGTCGTACTGTCCATGCAGGACGTTGTGCCCGATCTCCATGTTCTCGAGGATCTTCGCCGTCGAGAGCGCAGCGACGCCGAGTCCGAAGCTCACCGGCGTCACGCCGAACATCAGGAGCGCGCGACCGGCGATCGCGCTCGTCCGGGCGAGCCGGACGATGCGCCGGATGTGCTCCGCGTCCTCGGCGCCGAGGCCGGCGAGCATGCGTTCGCGCAGGGCGTCGAGTTCGCGGCCGATCTCCTCGTACTGTTCGTCGGTCAGGTGGGCGGCATGCTTCGACATGGTGTCTTCTCCCGTCGGGCGTCAGAGGTCGAGCGTCACGTCGGAGATCGCCGTCGTCACGCAGATCTGGATGGCTTCGTCGGGCTCGGCGTGCCGGCGGCCGTCGCGCACGTCGACGGCCGTACCGGAGCCCTTGCGGCACTTGCAGGTATGGCAGATGCCCATGCGGCATCCGTGAAGCGGTCGAAGACCCGCCGCCTCGGCGGCTTCGAGCAGCGTCTGGCCAGCAGCCACGGCGAACGTCCGGCCGCTTCGCAGCGCGTGCACCGTGCCACCCCCGCCGTCGACGGCCCCGCGCGGCGGCGGCTGGAAGCGCTCGAGGCGAAAGAGGCTCTCGCGTCCGGCGTCACGCCACGCCGCGCGCGCTGCTTCGAGGAACCCGTGCGGTCCGCACGCGAACGTGACGGCCTCGCCGGCCTCGGCGGCGAGGCGCGAGAAATCGTCGTAGCCGAGACGCCCGCTCTCGTGCGTGAAGTGAAGACGAAGATCCAGCCACGGACGGCGACGCGCGAGGGACTCGAGCTCCGCCAGGAAGATCGTCTCCTCGCGCGAGCGCGAGGAGTGCACCAGCAGCACCCTGCACGAGACGTCGCGAGCCTCGAGATCGCGCAGCATCGCCATGACCGGCGTGATGCCGCTGCCCGCCGACACGAAGACGAGCCGGCCCGGAAGCGGCCGCGGTAACACGAACTGCCCGACGGGCGGCGAAAGCGTCACCACGTCGCCGACGCGCGCAGCCTCGTTCCACCAGCGGGAGACGACGCCGCTTTCGTGTTGCCGGACCGTGATCGCCACGAGGCCGTCGGGGCGAGGCGCCGACGAGAGGCTGAACGTACGGCGCCGGAGCCGCCCCTCGATCTCGACTTCCACCTGCACGTGCTGGCCGGCCACGTGACCGGGCCACCACCGGTTCGGCTGGAAGGTAAGCGTGCGGACCCCGGGAGCCTCGCGTTCGGCCCTGACGACGCGCGCGCGGACCGCACCGAGCGACCAGGTCGGGCGGACGAGGCGAAGCAGGTCGTCGATCGCGACCGGGTCGTTGAGCGGACGCAGCCAGGGACTGCGGAGCACGGAATGAAGGGCGGCGGTGACGGTGGCTGTCGGGGACATGGCTCCTCCGGTCGGTGAACACTTGTCTACCGAGCAGCACCCTTCTGTCAACAGTTGTACACCGAAAAACCGCACACCGACTGGCGGATGCTGGAAAATACTGCTCTTTTGACCGTCGGAAATGGCTACAGGTGTTCATCGAACGCGGTCGGGATCCTCGGCCAAGGCCGGGCGTCCCAAGGATCCGGCCACCACCCCTGCCCCGCCGCCCGGGGCCGGCCCGCGATCGTCCCGGACCGGGGAGCCGGTCGCCGGATCCGCTCCAGCCCGCCCGGCCGCGACGCCGCCGCGACCCGCCGACGTCCCCGCTTCGCGCGCCGCGCGCAAGCAGCAGACCCGCAACGCGCTGATGGACGCGGCGCTGCGCCTGATGAGCGGCGGACGCGGTTACGGAAGCCTCGGCCTGCGCGAGATCACTCGCGAGGCCGGTGTCGTGCCGACCTCGTTCTACCGGCACTTCGAGGACCTCGACGACCTCGGCCTCGCGCTCGTCGAGGAGACGGGCCTGACGCTCCGGCGCCTGCTGCGCGAAGCGCGCCGCGAAGGCGTGCCGCCCGCCCGCATCATCGACCACTCGGTCCGGATCTACCGGGAGTTCATCCGCGAGCACCGCCTGCACGTGCTGTTCATGGCCACCGAGCGCTGGGGCGGCTCGCCGCTCATCCGCCGGTCGATCCGCTACGAGACGCAGCACTTCGCGACCGAGATGGCGCAGGACCTTCGCGAACTCAGCCTGCTGCCGGGCCTCTCGATGGCGACGCTGCAGATGGTCTGCGGCCTCGTCGTGAACACGATGCTGAACGCCGCGAGCGATTTCATCGACGTCCCCGAAGGCCAGCCGCAGGTCGAGGAAGAGCTGATCGGGAACTTCGTGCGCCAGCTGCGCGTGATCTTCCTCGGCGCGGCGCAGTGGAAGGACCGACCCGCGCGATGAGGTTCCCGCGCGCGCCGGTCGAGGTCCTGTGCGGCGACGGCGGCGACGCCGCCGCGGGCGTCGAGGCGGACTTCGCGATGCTCGGCCGCGCCGAGGCGGCCGCCGGCGTCTGGACCTGCCGCACGACGGCCGTCGTGCTGGGTGCGAGCCGCGACCGGGCCGCGGAAGTGCACGACGAGGAGTGCGCTCGACGCGGCGTGGCCGTGCTGCGCCGCGCGAGCGGCGGCGGCACCGTGGTGATCGGCCCGGGAACGCTTCAATACGCGATGGTGCTGCCGCATCCCCCGGGCAAGGAGCCGCCGACGATCACGGCCGTGCAGCGAACCTGCAACGCGATCGTGCGGCAGGCGCTCGCGCGGGCCGGCGCGCCGGCAGCCGTCTCGAGCGACGACAGCGGCGACCTCGTCGCCGGCGACCGCAAGGTCGGCGGCCTGGCCCTGCGCCGCCGCCGCGAAGCCACGCTGCTGCACGGCACCCTGCTCGTGGACGCGGATCTCGAACTGGTCGCCTCGCTGCTGCGGCATCCGCAGCGCGAACCGGCCTGGCGACGCGGGCGACCCCATCGGGAGTTCCTCGCGAATCTCGGCTTCTTCCAGGAGCGCGTGTTCGCGCGGGCATTGGGCGACGGGCTGCTCGCGTCCACCGCCGGATCGCACCGCGAATGACCGTGTCCGCGACGCGCGAGTTCAGCCCTCGGTGAGCGAGTCGTAGAACTCGCCGGTCAGCCGCTCGAGTTCCCCGTGGACGATGCGGCTGTCCAGCACGCGCTGCAACAGCGGCCAGAGCGCCCCGGCGACGGCTTCGGCGTCCGGTCGCCCCGTCGCCCCGGCTTCGTCGAGCCACTGTCCGATCGTGCGGTCGCCGTGCTCTTCCAGCAGTTTCTCGAGCACGCGCTCGATCCCGCGCTCGTCCCGGATTCTCGAGAACGCCGCGACCGCGATCTCCTCGGCGGCGCGTGCGGCAAGGCGTGCCGCCTCGTCGTCGACGCCGGAGAGGAGTTCCGCGAGGGAACGCGAATACAGGAACGCGACGAGGTTGCGTCTCAGTTCGACGAAGCGTGGATCGGCGCTGCGCGACAGGAAGAACTCCGCCAGCCCGGTGCTCGCGCGGCGCGAGAACGCGCCGAGGAACTTGCGGATCTCCGGTTCGAGCCGGCGGTCGAACTCCGAGCGCATCGCCTCCATCGAGGAAAGAATCAGGCTGCCGCCGATCGGCATGCGGCGCAGGATCGCCGGGAGGCCCCACTCGGCGAAGAACGGATTCACCGTCGACTCGAACTGCGTGATCGCCTCGTAGAGCGTGTCGTGGATCGCGTCCTCGACGACCTGTTGTTCGAAGATCTTCCGCACGAGCGAGTCCGGCACCAGGCCGGGCCGTTCGAGCAGCGCGTCGATCGTGAGTCGCGCGGCGGCGGGAACATACTCGCCGCTCGGCGTCGCGTCCGCGCGCAGCGACTCCAGCACCTCGCTCTGGGCCTCGCGCGCGACCGGGGCGAAGAACGTACGCACCGTGTCGGCGCCGAGCTGCGCGTGCAGCACGCGAGCGACGTCGCCGGGATCGAGCGCATCGCTCCATCGGGTTCCGAGCAGAGCCTGCCAGCCGTCGACGGCGACGCGGATCCATTCGTCGCGCGCGGCGGCCGACACGAGGCGCCCCTGCAGGAACTCGAGGTGCCGGCGCCGCAATTCCTCGACCTGTTCGCGGGAGATTCCAGGCATGGCCGCGCGCTTAGCACGGTCGTCCCGGGCGTTCGCCCCGGCCCGGCAGCGGTCGGGTTCTCCGGCCAACGGCGCGCGGCGGGAACCTTCTTGCCGGCGGCCGGGCGAGCGGACCCCGCCAGCGGCCGACCGGCAGTCGCCAAGTGCCCCCGGGCTCGCCGCCCCGTCCGGCCTCGCCTCGACAATCCTGAGCAGAACCGAGCCCCTGCGCGCTCACGATCCTGGTTCCCCCCAAGACAGGGAGGCCTTGCAGGCGACGGCCATCCGGACGGGTCTCTAATGGACGCGGCCCTCTTGCTGAGATTGCTGTAAGTAGTGTAGGCAGGAACCGTTCGCCGGTCGGAGTTCGCCGCCGCCCCGCTCCCCCCAACCGCCGGAGGATAAACGCATGGCTCTTCCGCTGCGCTGGCTGCACCCCGCTTCCGTCCTGCTCGCGATCCTGGCCGCCGGGACCGTCGTGCCGGCGCGCTCGTTCGCGCTGACGAACGCCGAGGCGGCCTGCCGCGCGGCGATCGCCGGCTCCGTCACGCGACAAGCCGCCTCGGCAGCGACGACGGTCGCGCGTTGTCACCAACGGCGCAGTTCCGGGAAGCGACCGCTCGTCGACGACTGCAACGTCGTCGCCCGGGCCGACGATCGCGGCCGGCTCGCCTCGCGCCGTGCGCGGATCATCGGCGACGTCGCCGCTGCGTGCGCCGACGCCGGCCGGATCCTCGCCGACTATCCGCAGTGTCCCGCCCCCGCTTCGAGCCTCGACGACGGCGGCCCCACGACCGGCATCGACACGTTCGCGGAACTCGTCGACTGCCTGCTCGCCCTCGCGAACTGGAACGTCGGACGACTCGCGCAGCGAGCGCAGGGCGAACCGAAGCAACTGCTGCTCGACCCGCTCGTCGACTGCCAGTCCGCTCTCGGGAAGGGCGCCGCGCGCATCCTGCGCTCCACCCTGCGCGAGCGCGCCCGCTGCCAGTCGGACGCCGACCGCGCCGGCGGGAACGGCGACTACGTCTGCGAGGACGCCGACCCGCGCGGGCGGCTGCAGAAGGCGCACGAACGGTTCTCGAAGAAGGCCACGTCCGAGTGCACGCTGCCGCCGGAGGTGCTCGAGCAGATGGAAGCCTGTTCGGGAGAAACGGCCGCACTCGTCTCGTGCGCCGCCGATGCCGCCGACTTCCGTGCGTCGGCGGTCGCCCGCAGCTTCTACGGGCTCGCGGGCGCGTCGACGACCACCACGACGACGCTGCCCGGCGCGACGTCCACGACGCTTGCGACGGCGGACTGCGGGGACACCGCCCCCGCCTGCGACGGAGAGTGCCCGTCCGGTTCGACGTGCACGGAGACCTCCGGCTCCTGTGCCTGCGTCGACGACGGCAACGGGCCGTGCGCACCGGCCACCATCCATCGCACGATCGTCTCGAAGTTCTCGACGACGCGAGACTCGGTGACTTCGCTGAACGCGGGCTGGTCCGGCCTCGGCTTCGACATCGACGTGCCGAACGGCAGCCGCAGCACGGTGGACGTGACCTGCGACGAGCACTGCGAGAACTGCGGGACCTCGCTTCGCGCGGTCGAGAACGACCCGACCTCCAACTGTCGATGCACCTCCGACCCGTCGGTCAGCTGCACGGTCGTCAACGGCTCCGACCCCGCGCATTGCGGATCGGTCGACCCGACCTGCCGCTGCTTCTACAGCGCCCCGCTCCAGATCACCGCCGGCGGCAACCCGGCCTGCGTCGCCGTGCGCATCCGCAACGACTTCGGCGGCACGACGAACCTGCGCACCGGCGAGTGGAACGAGACCGTCAACCTGGCCGCGATCGTCTACCTCGGCCTCGACATCGACCACCCGTGCCCGACCTGCGAAGGCGACCCGGTCGTGAACGACGGCATCCGCGGCGGCACCTGCAACGGCGGCGTCGGCAGCAACGCCTGCGACGTGCACGGCATCCATCCCGTCTACGGCCCGGCCAGCAACGACTGCCTGCCCGCCGCGGCCGCGAACATCAGCGGCACGGGACTGCTGATCGACATGAACCTGACGACGGGGTCCGTCTCGCTGCCGGCGGCCCTTCCTTGCGACACGCCTTCGGGCGGGCTCTGCCACTGTCGCACCTGCACCGGCAACAGCCTGAAGAGCTGTTCGTCGGACGCCGAGTGCGCCGCGATCCACGCCGGCACCTGCACCGCGGCCGGCGGCGCCGGCGTTCGCCTGAACCAGTGCGACGACTTCGAGTGCGGCGCCGATTTCCGCTGCACGACCGGACCCGTCGACCTGTTCTGCGACGGCAAGGTCTATCCGGACGGCAGCGGCTACGTGCCGTGCCAGAGCGACGGCGACTGCTCCTCGTCGGGCGCGGGCACCTGCACGTTGCAGTCGCTGAGGCCGTGCTTCCCCGATCCGATCGTGTTCGAGGGAATCGCGGACCGCTACGCGCCGACGCGTGTGTCCGCGTTCTGCGTGGCTCCGACGTCGAACCCGGCCATCAACATCGCGACCGGCCTTCCGGGGCCGGGCGCGCTGCTGCTGACGCTCGACCACGACGTGCGCTGCCAGGGCGACCCGGACCTCGAATACGAGTTCCCGTCCGGCGCGAACTGCCCCGGAGGCCCGGGCGTGACGACGACGACGCTGCTGCCGCTTCCCCTGTGCGCCGATGCGGACGCTCCCGCCTGCGGAGGGCTGTGCCCGAACGGACAGGTCTGCACCGACGGAGACGGCACGTGCTCGTGCACCGGGATCCCGTTGCCGTCCTGCGACGACGCCGGCGCCCCGCAGTGCGGCGGGATCTGCCCGGGAACCGGCCAGCTCTGCACCGCGGTCGGCGACGGCTGCCGGTGCATGGTCGTCACGCTGCCGCAGTGCCTCGATTCCGCGGCGCCGGTGTGCGGCGGCCTGTGCCCGACCGGCGAGCTCTGCCAGAGCGTCGGCGACTCATGCGAATGCGGAGCGCCCGGCGTGCCGAGCTGCGGTGGAGCGGTGTCGCCGACCTGCGCGGGGGTCTGCGATGTCGGCGAAGCCTGCGTCGACCAGGGCGGCGCCTGCTCCTGCCTCGCGCTGCCGCTGCCGGTCTGCTCCGGGTCGCCTTCGCCGTCCTGCCTCGGCACCTGCTCGCTCGGGTCGCGCTGCGGCGACGTAGGCGGCGCGTGCCAGTGCACGACGCTGCCGATCCCGTAGCGGAGCGGTTCGCATTCTGCCGGGCGGAAGCCGGATCGTCCCGGCGCCGATCCGGCGGACGGTCTTCGCCGCCGAGGCCGACGCGGATCCACGAAGTCGCGCGGAGCAGGCGGTAGCGACGGAGCTGCTCGACCAAGTCTCCTCCGCCCCCGCAGGGCACGATGCCGTTGCCGGGAGCGGCGACCCCGGACGGAACCGGAGCGCACGAGCACGAGTTCTCGAGGCGATTCGGGTTGACCCCGCGCAGGCCGGCCGGCAGGAATTCCCGCCCCAAAGGAGACTCCCCATGCCCCGATACGTTGACGGTTTCGTCGTCCCCGTTCCCAGGAAGAATCTCGCCGCGTACAAGAAGATGGCGGCCAAGGCCGCGAAGGTCTGGATCGAGCACGGCGCGCTCGAGTACGTCGAGGCCGTGGCCGACGACGTGAAGCCCGGCAAGTGGACGTCGTTCCCGCAGAGCGTGAAGCTCAAGAAGGACGAGGTCGTCGTGTTCGCGTGGATCACCTACAAGACGCGCGCGCAGCGCGACCGCGTGCTCGAGAAGGTCCTCCAGGACCCGCGGCTCGCCGACTCGATGGACGCCAGGTCCATGCCGTTCGACGGCCGACGGATGATCTACGGCGGATTCAAGACGATCGTGGAGCGCTGAACACCGCCGGCGCCGCCGGAGCGAGCCCGGAACCGGGCATCGCCCCGCGGGCGCGGCGACAGCCAGCTCAGCGCGTCCGGCGCGCCGGCGCCGCGGCCAGCGCCGCGGCCAGCGCGACGACCAGCGCGCAGCCGATCGCGTTGAACCACAGGAAGCCGATGTCCGTCGTCGTCCACAGCGCGAGCACGACGGCCTCGGCGACGATCGCTGCCGCGAACACCGCGTTGCCGCCGACCCGCTTCAGGAAGAACGCGACGACGAAGATGCCGAGGATGCTGCCGTAGAACAGCGAGCCGACGATGTTCACGGCCTCGATCAGGTTGTCGAGCAGGCTCGCGTAGCAGGCGAACAGCACGGCCAGCACGCCCCACCCGAGCGTGAACAGCTTGCCCATCACGAGGTAGTGCCGGTCCGGAGCCGACGGCACGAGGCTCGTCCGGTAGAAGTCCACGAGCGTCGTCGTGCCGAGCGCGGAGAGTTCGCCGGCCGTCGAGCTCATCGCCGCCGAGACGACCATCGCGAGCACGAGCCCGACGAGGCCGGCCGGCAGGTAGCGCAGCACGAAGCCGAGGAACACGTAGTCGGCGTCCTCGCGTTCGACGTCGGGACGGGCCGTGGTGATCACGGTCTTCACGCCGTCGCGCGCGGCCTCGAGGCGGTCGTGGGCCTGCCTGAGCCCCGCGCGCGCACCGGCTTCGCCGCTGCCGCCGCGCGCGTCGAGGAACGCCAGGGCGGCCGCGCGGCGCGCGTCGTGCGCGCGATCGTAGACCGCCTCGGCGGCGAGCAGCTCGGCGCGGTGCTCGCCCCCGGCGACCACGTCACGCGCGGGGACGTTGAAGAACGCCGGCGGCTTCTCGAACTGGTAGAACACGAAGACCATCACGCCGGTCATCAGGATCAGGAACTGCATCGGCACCTTCAGCAGCCCGTTCATCAGCAGGCCGAGGCGGCTCTGCGCGAGGGTCTGGCCGGAGAGGTAGCGCTGCACCTGGCTCTGGTCGGTCCCGAAGTACGCGAGCGCGAGGAACGTGCCGCCGGTGATGCCGGACCAGAACGTGTAGCGGCTGTCGGGGTCCACCGACCAGTCGACCGCGTCGAGGTGGCCGAGCGCGCCGGCCACGCCGAGCGCGTCGCCGACCGACACCTCGGCCGGCAGCGACGCGACGACCCACGCGGTCGCGAGCGCCATGCCCGCGAGCATCACCGCCATCTGCTGCTTCTGCGTCTGGCTGACCGCGCGGGTGCCGCCGGCCACGGTGTAGACGATGACGAGACCGCCGGTGACGACGTTCGTCGCGCGCAGGTCCCAGCCGACCAGCGACGACAGCAGGATCGACGGCGCGTAGATCGTGATGCCCGCCGCCAGGCCCCGCTGCACGAGGAACAGCAGCGCCGCGAGCTGGCGCGTCTTGCGGTCGAAGCGCTGCTCGAGGAACTCGTAGGCCGTGATCACGCGCAGGCGGTAGTACGCCGGCAGCAGCACGGCCGACAGGATCACCATCGCGATCGGCAGCCCGAAGTAGAACTGCACGAAGCCGAGCCCGTCCTCGTACGCCTGTCCCGGCGTCGACAGGAACGTGATCGCGCTCGCCTGCGTGGCCATGATCGAAAGCCCGATCGTGGCCCAGCGGTCTTCCGAGCCGCGCAGGTAGCGTTCGCTCGTCGTGATGCCGCGCGTGCGCCAGAGACCGTAGCCGACGATGCCGGACAGCGTCGCCGCCAGCACGACCCAGTCGAGCGCCGTCACGCCGGCCCCCCGTAGAACGCGCCGAGCAGCCAGAACAACACGACCTCGACGGCCAGCGCGGCGAGGACGACCGCGTACGCGCGCCGCCAGCTGCCGACCGCGCGGGGCAGCGAAGACTCGCCGTCGTCTTCCGCGCCTCGCCGCCCGCGCGCGCCATCCGGATCGCGGGAAGCCGGCGAGCCGTCGCCGGACCCGCCGCGCGAGCCGCGGCCCCGGCGCCGCGGGGCAGGTTCAGTGACGGACACCGGCCAGGTCGTCCGTGCGCTCGCCGCCCGCGCGCCGCCGGGTCGAAGCGCCCCGCCCGGTCGCCGCCGCCTCGTCGGGTGCGGCGCGCGCGAGCAGGTTCGCGAACAGCCGGTACGCGCCCGGCACGCCGGCCGGAAGCTGCCGGAAGAACGAGAGTCCGGTGTAGACGAACCGGCCCTTGCCGTGCGCCGCCACGATCAGGCCGCCGTCGTTCCAGTCCTCGTCCGCGTCGCGCAGCGCGAGCGGCGAGCGGTAACGCGGATCCTCGCCATCGGCGAAGTAGAGTCCGCGCTCCTGCACCCAGCCGTCGAAGTCGGCCGGCGTGATCTCGTTCGGCCGGTGGAACACGGGATCCGCGGGGTCGTCGAAGCGCACGGGCGAGCCCTCGTCGGTGATGCGCTCGCGCGTGATGCCGAACGGATACGGGCCGATCGGGCCGGCCACGTCGCTCAGGCGGTTGACGGCGTTGTACTGCGCGACGAGCGTGCCGCCCGCCTCGACCCACGCCATCAGCCGCTCGTGCTGGAAGCGCAGGCGCGGGTTCACGTTGTGCGCGCGCACGCCGAGCACGATCGCGTCGAACCCGGCGAGGTCGGCTTTGTCGAGCGCGTGGTCGTCGAGGATCGTCACGTCGTAGCCGACGTCGGAAAGCGCGGCCGCGACGTCGTCGCCGGCGCCCGGCACGTAGCCGATGCGCCTGCCGTCGCGCGCGAGGTCCACGCGCACGAGACGGACCTCGGCGGGCGGGAACAGCGTCTGGATCGGGATGTGCGGGTACTCGATGCGCACGAGCGCGTGCGACGACTCGCGGCCGCCGATGTCGGCGACCGCGCGCAGCGTCGCGCCCGCGGCGACGCCCGGCGCCGGCGAGACGCGGAAATCGAAGGCGGCCTCGGCCTCGCGCTCCGCCAGCGCGAAGTCCGCCTGGGCCGGCTCGACGCGCCAGCCGTCGGGAACGACCAGCCGGAGGCGCCCGTTCGCCGAAGCGGCGCCGGCCTTCGCAACGACGCGGACGGTGCGCGGCGAGTCGTCGGCGAACACGAGCACGCCGTGGTCGGGAGTCAGCGTGACCGGCGGGTGGATCTCGAACGGACGGCGGCGCTCACCGACGACGGGGTCCACCCACTTGTACTCGACGGCGCGATGAAACGTCAGGGTCTCCGCGCCGAAGCGCACGTCGAACGTCACGTCGAGCGGCGGCGGACCGGACGGAGCGCCGACGAGATCCGCCGACGGAACCCGGTACAGCGCGCCGTCGGGTTCCTCCCGAAGCCACGGCGGCGTGGTCGGCTCGGCGTCCTTCGCGATCGTCACGCGCTGCTTCAACGTGAACGGTTCGTTGTCGGCGAGCGCCCCGGCTGCGCCCGCGTGCGACGGCGTCGCGGCGGCCGCCGGCCCGCCGAAGCGGACCGCCGCGAGTTCGACCGGGAACGGCGAGCGGTTGATCGCCGTCGCCGCGACCTCGACGTCCTCGCCCGGGGCGCGCAGGAATCCCTCGGCAGTGGCCTCCAGCCAGAGACCGGCGCACGCGGCGATCGTGTCGTCGAGGTCGTCGAGCTTGCCTGCCTTGAGGTGCCCGTCCGGCAGCGCGCGAATGCGCGCGCGCGCCTCGAGGAGCAACGGAAGGATCCGGTGCGGCGCCTCGGGTCGCAGCTCGCCCGACGCCCGTTCGAGGAGCCGGACGAGCGCGTCGTCGCCGCCGGCGCGCTTCCACGTGAAGTCGATGCCCCCGAGGATGTCCGCCTGGGGCCGGTCGCCCTCGAGCACCTCGAAATATTCGAGGATCGGCCCGCGCTGCTGCTCGGCGCCGAAGCCCTGGCTCTTGTGCATGCTGCGGCTGCGGCCGGCGATCTCGCCCCAAGACTCGCCGAGCTGCGGGCTGTAGCCGCCGACGTCGGTCGGAAGATCGCGCGACCAGTCCGCGTCCGGCGGTTTCGACCACGTGCTCTTGTTCCAGAGCAGGCGCCGCGCCTGCCACGGCTCGAGGCCGGGCAACTCGTCGCGAAAGCGCGCGGGATCGGCGGCGGCGCGGAACGCCTCGCGCGCAAGCCGCGCGGACGCCGAGTGGTGGCCGTGGGTCTCGGCGTCGTCCGGCGAGAAGCGCGCGATCACGACGTCGGGCCGCAGCGTGCGGATCGCGCGCACGACGTCGACGAGCACCTCGGGATGCTTCCAGAGCCGCAGCGCCTCGTCCGCGGACTTCGAGTAGCCGAAGTCGACCGCGCGCGTGAAGGCCTGGCCGGCGCCGTCGATCCGGCGCGCTTCGAGCAGTTCGGCCGTGCGAAGGAGGCCGAACAACGCTCCCTGCTCGCGGCCGATGAGGTTCTGTCCGCCGTCGCCGCGCGTCAGCGAAAGGTACGAAGCGCGAACCCCGCGCTCGCCGACGAGCCACGCGAGCAGGCGCGTGTTCTCGTCGTCGGGATGGGCGGCGACGTACAGCACGTTGCCGACCACGCGCAGATGGGCCACGGCGAGCTCGAGCTCGCCCGCATCCATCTGGCGGGGAGGAACAGCGGCAGCGATCACGGGAGCTCCGAGCACCGCGCCGGCGAACAACAGGGAAGCCACGCGGCGACTCACGCCGGTCGGGGATATCGCGAGGCCGGACGGGCGGCAACCCGCGGCGACCGCGGGTCGCCGCCCTCCGCGATAATGGGACCGGCGCTCGACTCTGGTACAACGCGGACGTGCCCCGATCGCACCGTCCTGCCGCGCCTCGCGCGTTCGCTCCGGCGTGGATCGCGGGCGAGGAGGCCGCTCGCGCGCTGCTCCCCGACGGCTTCCGCGACGCGTCGACGATCGCCGCCGCCGTCCGGAGAGCGGCGGCGCGCCGGCCCTCGGCCGCGCTCGTCGCGGAACTCGCACGACAGAACTCGGGGCTGCCGCCGTCGCCGGCGCGCGAACGCCACCTCGGGACGCTCGCGTCCGGCCGCGCGGCCACGGTCGTGACCGGGCAGCAGGTCGGCCTGTTCACCGGGCCGGCGTTCACCGTCTGGAAGGCCGCGGGAGCGGTGGCGGCGGCGCGGGCGTTCGAACGCGCGAGCGGAGTCGCGTGCGTGCCCGTCTTCTGGCTGCAGACCGAGGACCACGACTGGGACGAGATCGACCACTGCGTCGTCCACGGCGCGGACGGCGGGCTGCATCGCCTCCGTGCGCGGAGCGTCGCGCCGCACGCGCGATCTTCGGTCGCATCGCGCACGTTCGACGACAGCGTGGAGTCGGCGCTCGCCGAGCTCGAAGCGGTGCTCGCGCCGGGTAGCCCGCGCGACGGCGTGCTCGCGTTGCTGCGGCGCCACTACCGGGCCGGGACGGCGCCTGCGGCCGCGTTTCGCGGCGTGCTCGCCGAGCTGTTCGCGGACGACGGCCTCGTGTTCCTCGACCCGCGCACGCCCGAGTTCGCAGCGCTCGCGCGGCCGCACCTCGAGCGCAGCTTCGAGGATGCCCGGGCGGTCGCCGAGGTGCTTTCCGGGCGGGCTTCCGCGATCCAGGCGGCGGGCTTCGCGCTGCAGGTTCCCGTGCGCGACGGCTCGCCGCTCGCGTTCTTCCATCCCGACGGCGCGGACGGACCGCGCTACCGGCTCGAGCCGCGCGGGGGATGCTGGCGTGTCCGCGACGGCAGCGACGACCGCACGATCCCGCGCGAGGACGTGCGGCGCGCGGTCGCCGCCGATCCGCTGGCGGCGAGCACGTCGGCGCTGCTGCGCCCGCTCGTGCAGGACGCGCTGCTGCCGAACGCCGCGACGGTGGCCGGCCCCGGCGAGATCGCGTACTTCGCCGAGATCCAGCCGCTGTACGCGCTGTTCGGTCTCGAGCCGTCGCTGGTCGTCCCGCGGCCCTCGTTCTGCGTGACCGGCGCCGGCGACCGGCGCCGCCTCGAGCAACTCGGCACGGGCTTCGACGGCCTCGTGGGCGAACGCGACGCCGTGCTCGCCTCGCTCGTCGGCGCCGACGCGGCCGACGCCGATGCCCTGCCCGAGCGCCTGTTGGCCGGGTTCCGCGGACGCCTCGACGAGTTCCGCGAACGCGCGCTCGAGCTCGACCGGAACCTCGAGCGGCCGATCGACAAGACGCGTTCCTCGGTCGAGCACAGCGTCGCGAGGCTCGTCGAGCGCTACCGGCACAGCCTGCTCCTCGCCGACCGCGTGCGCGTCGAACGCCTCGACCGCGCCCGCGCGGCGCTCGCGCCCGACGGCGTCCCGCAGGAGCGCGTGCTCTCGTTCGTGTCGCTGGCGGCCGAGCACGGGATCGACGCGCTGATGGACGCGGTCCGCGAGGCAGCGTGGCCCGCCGACGGACGAACGAGGGAGGTCGCGCCGTGAGCGGCGACCGGCTGCGCGTCGGCATCACCTGCTACCCGACGTTCGGCGGCAGCGGCGTCGTCGCGGCCGAGGTCGGGCACGAGCTCGCCCGCCGCGGCCACCGCGTGCACTTCATCTGCCAGGACCTGCCGGCGCGGCTCGACCCCCACGCCGAGAACGTCTTCTTCCATGCCGTGCAGCCGCGCGAGTACCCGCTGTTCCAGGACCAGCCCTACGCGCTCGCGCTCGCCTCGCGCATGGTCGAGGTCACCGAGTACGAGGGCCTCGACCTGCTGCACGTGCACTACGCCGTTCCGCACGCGACCAGCGCGTACCTCGCCCGGCAGATCCTCGGCGAGCGCGCCCCGCGGCTCGTGACGACGCTGCACGGCACCGACATCACGCTCGTCGGCAACGACGCGAGCTACCTTCCGATCACGCGCTTCTCGATCGAGCAGAGCGACCTCGTCACGGCCCCCTCGCGGTTCCTCGTGGACGCGACGCGGGCGGAGCTCGGCATCGCGGAGCAGTGCGCGATCGAGGTCGTCCCGAATTTCGTCGACGCCGACCGTTTCGTGCCGGACCGCGGCGGCCGCGAGCACACCCTCCGCTGGCTGTTCGAGGACGACGTGCCGGGAGGCGACGCCCGGGACGACATCGCGGTGCTCGTGCACATCTCGAATTTCCGGGCGGTCAAGCGAGTGGACCTCGTCGTGAAGACATTCGCGAAGGTCGCCGCGTCGCGCCCCGCGGTGCTCGTGCTCATCGGCGACGGCCCGGAGCGCGGGCCGGCGCAGGCGCTCGTGCGGTCGCTCGGCCTGCAGGCGCGCTGCCGTTTCCTCGGCAATCGCGAGGACTGCGTCCCGGTGCTGCAGGCGGCCGACGTGTTCGTGCAGGCGAGCGACAGTGAGAGCTTCGGCCTCGCGGCGCTCGAAGCGCAGGCCTGCGGCGTACCGGTCGTCTCGACGCGGGTCGGCGGCGTGCCCGAGGTGATCGAGGACGGCGAGACCGGACTGCTCGCGCCGGCCGGCGACGCGGATGCGCTCGCGGCGGCGACGCTCTCGCTGCTCGACGATCCCGGACGCCGTCAGCGGATGTCGGCGGCGGCGCGGCGGAGCGCCGTCTCCCGTTTCCGCCGGTCCGAGGCCGTCGACCGGTACGAACGCTGCTATCGCCGCGTGCTGTCGTGAGGACGTCCCGGCACGCCGGCCCGGAGCGGGGATCCCGTCGCGCCGCCGGCCCGTGCGCCGGCGGCGCGACGGTCGCTCACTTCGCCTTCGCCGACCACTCCCCGATCGACCTGGCGACCTCGTCCTTCCAGAAGAAGTACTCGGCCTTGTTGCCGAGTTCCTGGGCCTTCTTCGCGCTCTCGACCGCCTCGGCGTACCGGCCGTTCGCGGCCTGCGCCCTCGCGAGCACGTAAAGGTTGATCCAGCTCGCCTCGATACCGACCGCGGATTCCGCGAGTGACAGCGCGCGCTCGGGCTCGCGGTTCTCGTCGAGCAGGTAGCGGGCCGACTGCGAGAGATCGCCGGCGACGCCGCTGATGCTCTTCGCGGCCTGCTCGTCGGTGAACACGGTGATCGGGATCAGCACGGCCAGTTCGTCCCATTCGAGGCGAAGCTCGGCGCCGGCGTCGGTCGTGTCCGCGAACAGGAACGTCATGCGCTCGCGCTTCGGGATCGCGGCGGTCTTCACGGTCGCGCGCGCGACGTCCTTCGCCTTGTCGTAGCCGCGCGTGCCGGAAAGCCCGGTGTCGGAGTTGAGGATCAGCGTCCAGTCGGACTTCGACGGGATCGCCAGCAGCGAGTAGGTGCCGGCCTTGACGTCCTTGCCGGCGACCTTCACGTCGCGGCTGAACGTGATCTTCGTCGAGGCGTTCGCCCCGGTACGCCAGAGCTCGCCGTAAGGCACGAGGTCGCCCCAGATCGTGCGTCCCTTCACGGCCGGGCTGCTGTACTCGACCTCGACGTCGGTCAGGCCGACGCGCTGCGAGACGCGTGCCGCCGGGCTCGGCTTCGGCAGTTCGATCGCCGCGCGCGCGCCGGACGGCAGCACGGCCGGGACGAGCGTGGCCAGCAGGAGGGTGAACGTGACCGTGGTCGCGGAAGATCTGATCAGCATCGTGTTCTCCTCGTTGCGCGATCCGCGCAGGTTGGTCTCGGGGTCCGATCGCAGCCGACGACCGTAGTGGAGCGACGCGGCGGCGCAAGCGTGCGGCCGCCGTGCAGCGGCGGCCGGCGGGCGACGCTGCTGCGCGGATTCCACGGCGACGATGTCCCGCGACTGCGACGGCCAGCGCTCGCCGCGCGCCGGACGCTACTGGATCACCTTCATCCAGAAGTCGAGAGTCGAACTGGGATACGAGATCGTCGGCCCGATCGGATCCGGCAACCCGAGATCGAAGTCGAGGTTGCGGTAGATCGCGACGTTGTCAGCCGTGGCCTGGTCGTTGCCTCCGATGTCGGTGACCTCGTCGAGCACGATCGTGATCCAGTAGAACCCCGGGGAAATCGGCTTCGACTCGACCACCGGCATCTCGTTGGCCCCGATCACCAGCGCCGTGCCGGTCGTCCTCGCGACCAGCGCGTCAGGAACGCCGCCGTCGTCCGTGTAGAGCGCCATCTTCGCGTGCCCGGTGGCCTCCCGGGAATACATTCCGAGGTGCGTCACGGTGACCGAGGTCGCCACGCTCACGCGAACCCCGAACAGGTAGTCGGGAGACCAGGGGGCGGTGAACCCCCGATCCACGTCGAATCCGTAACGCTCGAGATAGTCCGGGCAGACGAGCGACACCGGCTGGCCGACCGCGTAGCGAAGCAGGGCCAGCGCGTCGGTGCTCGTCACGCCGCCGGAATCGTTGAGGTCGCCGCAGATCGGCGGGTTCTCGGCCGCGGGCGCGGTGGTCGCCAGAACGGTGGCCAGGGAGAGCATCGCGATCACGGACAGGCTCGGTGTGTTCGGATTCATGTCGTCGTCTCCTTGTTGCCGAAGGGGCTGGAGCAACGACGTGTCGCAGGGACCGAAACGAAGCAAGTCGCGGCGAGGCGCGGGCGGACAAAGAACGATAGCGCCCGGGCCCGAATCGCCTCGCCGAACGGGTAGAAGCGCCGGCGAAGCGACGTCCGAACGCGCGTCAGCCGTCGAGGGCGACGAGTTCGGCCTGAGCCTGCTCCCAGCGCAGCATCAGCTCTTCGAGCTTCTTCTGGTCCTCGGTGAAGCCCTTCAGCAGCGTGCCGTAGCGCTGCTGGTCCGCGTACACCTCCGGCTGCGACAGTTCGCCGCTGCGCGCGGCCTGTTGGCTCTCGAGCTCGGCGATGCGCTTCTCGTAATCCGCGACGCGCTTCTCGAGGTCGCGGCGCTTTCTCTGGAGGTCCTTGTCCTTCTGGCGCTCGCGCGCGCGGTCTTCCTTCGAAGCCGGCGCGGAAGGGCCCGGCGACGCGCCCGGCGGCGGCGCCTCCACCGGCCCGGACTTCGCGACCTTACCGGCCTTCTCCTGCGCCGCGGCCTTCGCGCCCTCCCCGCCCCCGCGCGGCGCCTTCTCCGCGCGCGAGCGCTCCTGCGCCAGGTGGTACAGGAACTCGTCCATCGTGCCCGGGAACTCCTCGACGACTCCCTCGTGCACGTACCAGATGCGCGTGGCGAGGTGACGCACGAAGCTGCGGTTGTGGCTGACGAAGATCAGCGTGCCGTCGTAGGTCTCGAGCGCCTCGGCCAGCGCCTCGGACGACTCGAGGTCGAGGTGGTTGGTCGGTTCGTCCATCAGCAGCAGGTTGCCCGGGTCCACCATCAGCCGCGCGAGCGCGACGCGCGCCTTCTCGCCGCCCGACAGCACGCCGATCTTCTTGTCGACGTCGTCGTCCGAGAACAGGAACGTGCCGAGCACGCTCCGCACCTGCGTCAGGTCGTCGTACGCGCTGTTCTGCCAGACCTCGTCGAAGATCGAGTTGCGGACGTCGAGCTTCTCGGTGACGTGCTGCGCGTAGTAACCGACCTTCACGTTGTGGCCGAGCTTGAAACCTCCCGCCGCGGGCCGGATCTCGCCGGCCAGGATGCGCAGCAGCGTCGTCTTGCCGGCGCCGTTCGGCCCGATGATCGCGACCTTGTCGCCGCGCCGCACGATGCCGTCGGCGTGCTCGAACACCCGCACGTCGCCGTAGCGGTGGCCGAGACCGTCAAGCACGACCGTGTCGGTGCCGGCGCGCTCGCACGGCGGGAACCGGAAGCGCATCGTCTTGTCGCTTCCGAGCAGCGTGATGTCCTCGAGCTTCTCGAGCTTCTTGACGCGGCTCTGCACGGCCGCGGCCTTGTTCGCCTGCGCGCGGAAGCGCGTGATGAAGCGCTCGGTCTGTTCGCGGAAGCGCTGCTGGTTGGCGAGGCGGCGCTCGAGGATCTCGGCCTCCTCGGCGCGCTGCCGCTTGTAGTCCTCGTAGTTGCCGTTGTACTGCCGCACGCCCTCGGGCTCGTACGAGACGATACGCGTGACCTGCTCGTTCAGGAAGTCGCGATCGTGGCAGATCAGGATCATCGCGTTGCGGTAGCGCTTGAGGAAGTCCGCGAGCCAGCCGACCGTCGTCACGTCGAGGTGGTTGGTCGGCTCGTCCATCAGCAGCAGGTCGGGCTTCTGGAACAGCAGCGACGCCATCACGCCGCGCATCTTCCATCCGCCGCTGAACTCGGACAGGTCGCGTCCGGCGTCGCCCGCGCGGAACCCGAGGCCGTCGAGGATCCGGTGCGCCTCGTGCGGCGAGTAGTTCGTGTCGAAGTGCGCGAGGTCGTCGTGCAGCGTCGCGAGCTTCTCGGCGAGCTCCATCTGCTCCGACTCGGTCGTCGCCTCGGCCAGCTCGTGCTCGACGACCTCGAGCGTGTCCTCGAGGGCCGCGCGGCCCGGCACGCTGGAAAGCACCGATTCGAGCAGCGTCCGCCCGCCGTGCACCTCGACCTCCTGCGGCAGGTAGCCGATGCGCATCGCGCCGGCCTTGCGCACGCTGCCGCGATCCAGCTCCTGCTGGCCGACGAGCACGCGCATCAGCGACGACTTGCCGGAGCCGTTGCGGCCGACCAGGCCGATGCGGTCCTCCTCGCCGAGACGCAGGTTGAGACCGGTGAAGATCGTGCGGCCTCCGAACGAGAGGTCGCAATTCTCGAGCACGACGAGCGACATGGAACCGGGCCTTGTAGAACCAGCCGTGCACGCGGGCAAGCACGGCAGGAGCAGCGGTCCATCGCACGGGACGCGCACGGGACGCGCACGG
>CAYYZO010000048.1:9475-12045 GCA_964476185.1 uncultured Myxococcales bacterium | reverse complement strand
CGCACGGGACGCGCACGGGACGCGCACGGAGCGCGCACCGCGCGCGTTCGCGTGCTATCTTCCCCGGACCGTGCCCGGATCCGGTTCCCCGAAGAAGACCCGCGTCGCGCTCGTGCTGTCGGGCGGCGGCTCGCGCGGCGCGTACGAAGCCGGCGTGCTCTCGTGGCTGTTCGACCACGTCTACCCGAAGCTCGGCGCGCGGTTCGAGTTCGACATCGTCAGCGGCACCTCGGTCGGCGCGATCCACGCCGCCTACGTCGCCTGCACGTCGGGGCTGCCGCTGCCGGCGCGCACGGCCGGCCTCGTCGATACCTGGCGCGGGATGCGCTTCGACGACGTGCTGCGCCTGACCTGGCGCGACTTCGTCGGGATCCCGCTGCGCGGGTTCGGCCTCGGCCGCCCGCGCGAACGGGACGCCGGCGAGGCCAAGGGCGGGCTCGTCGACATCACCCCGCTCGAGCGCCTCGTGCGCCAGCGCATCCCGTGGAGCCGGCTGCGCGAGAACCTCGCGGCCGGCACGCCGTCGGTGCTGTGCACGGCGGTCACCGAGGTCAGCAGCGGCACCGTCCGGATCTTCCTCGACGGGCCGGGCGCGAACACGACGCCGTGGGAGCACGATCCCCACGTCGACGCCGTGATCACGCAGATCACGGACCTCCACGTGCGCGCCTCGGCCGCGATCCCGTTCCTGTTCCCGTCCGTGCGCATCGACCAGTGCTACTACGTCGACGGGGGCCTTCGCCTGAACACCCCGCTGTCGCCGGTCATCCGGCTCGAGGCCGACCGCGTGCTCGTGATCGGCCTCAAGAAGCGCTCCACCAAGCAGGACCGGCTGGCGTACTGCCAGGCCGAGTCGCTGACGCAGCCGGCCTTCCTGCTCGGCAAGCTGTTGAACGTGATGTTGCTCGACCCGATCGAGAACGAGCTGCGGCAGCTCGAGATCGTCAACGCGATGCTGCGCGGCGGGCAGCGAGAGTTCGGCGCCGACTTCGCCGCCCGCCTCGAGCCGACGCTGCGTTCCGTGCGAGGCGTCGGATACCAGCCGGTCGACTGCCTCCTGCAGGCCCCGTCCGAGGACATCGGCCGCATCGCCGCCGACTGCTACCACCGCGGCAACGGCGGATCCGGCATCGAGGGCGTGCTCGGCACGCTGATCAAGCGAACGGCGACCTTCGGCGTGCCGGAGGACGAGGCCGACTTCCTGTCCTACATCTACTTCGACCGCGTGTTCACCGACCGCCTCGTCGAACTGGGGCGCGAGGACGCCAGGGCGTCGCACGACCAGATCCTCGAGCTGCTGGACACCGGCGAGGAGCGCTGAGGAATCCCGTGCTGCGATTCGATCCCGAGGACCTCGAGCGACTTCCCGATCCGTACCCGCTCTTCGCGCGCATCCGCGAGGACGGCCCCGTGCAGCGCCTCGAGAGCGGCTTCTGGATGGTCACCGGGCACGCCGCCGCGCTCGAAGTGCTGAACCACGGGTCCTGCGGCTCCAGCCCCATCGCGATGCGCTACCTCGACGGCCTGCCGCCGGGCGCCGCGCGCGACGAGATGAGCCACCGCATCAACTTCCTCGACCCACCCGACCATCCGCGCGTGCGCGGCATCGTCTCGCGCGCGTTCACCCCGCGGCGCACGACGCTGCTCCGGCCGTGGATGGAACGGACCGCGCACGGGCTGCTCGACGCGCTCGACGAACGCGGGAGCGTCGACCTGCTGCACGAGTTCGCGCACCAGCTGCCGTCGCTGGTGATCTCCGAGTTGCTGGGCGTGCCGATCGCCGACCGCGACCGCCTGACCGGCTGGAGCGACGCCGTCGCGCCGCTGCTCGGCGTGCGCGTCCCGCCCGAGCGGAAGGAGGCGGCCGTCGCGGCGGCCGAGGAGTTCCACGCCTACCTCGGCGCGCTGCTCGACGAGCGCGCGCGCCGGCCCGGCGACGACCTGCTCTCGGCGCTGCTCGCCGCCGAAGCCGAGGGCGAGCGGCTCTCCCGCGTCGAGCTGCTCTCGCTCGCCGCGACGCTCTACTCGGCCGGGCACCGGACGACGCGCGACCTGTTCACGAACGGGATGTCGGTGCTGCTCGGCGAGCCGTCGCGCTGGCGCAGCGTGACGGACGGCCGCTGGACGATCCCGGCCGTCGTCGACGAGTTCCTGCGCTACGAGACGCCGACCCTGTTCGTCGCGCGCATCCCGTTGGCGCCGGTCACGATCGCCGGCGTCGAGGTCGGGCCGTTCGAGCCGATCCTCGTGTTCCTGGCGGCCGCGAACCGGGACCCGGCCGCGTTCGACGAACCGGACGAGTTCCGCCCGGGGCGCGGAAGCGGCACGCCCGTCTCCTTCGCGTTCGGCGCGCACTTCTGCCTCGGCGCCTCGCTCGCGCGCTCGGAGGCCGAGACGATGCTCGCGGCCGTCGCCTCGCGCTGGCCCCGCCTCGCGCTCGATCCTTCGCGGCCGCTGCGCTGGCACCAGCGCGGCCCGTTCCGCGGCCTCGACGAGCTGGTCGTGCTGCCGCACGGCGGCTGACCGCGCCGCGCGACCGCGCCACGGGGAGCGTCGGGAGCTGACCGCGC
>CAYYZO010000048.1:0-9375 GCA_964476185.1 uncultured Myxococcales bacterium | reverse complement strand
GAGCGTCGGGAGCTGACCGCGCTTGCACGCACGCGGCGCCCCCGCTTCGATCGCCGCATGAACCTCGACCTTCAAGGCAAGCGCGTGCTCGTGACCGGAAGCTGGCGTGGCACCGGGGCGGCGACCGCGCGCGCGTTCGCCGCCGAGGGCGCTCGCGTGTTCGTGCACGGGATGGAAGCCGGGCAGGCCGGTCCGGTCGCCGACTCCATCGCGGCGACCGGCGGCCGCGCTGAGGCGGTCACCGGCGACCTGACGACCGCGCAGGGCGCCGACCGCGTCGCCGAAGCGATCGGCACGGACGGCGTCGACGTGCTGGTGAACAACTACGGCACCGCCGAGAACGGGCGCTGGGACGACGAGGACACCGCGAACTGGATCGCGATGTACGAGCGCAACGTGCTGTCGGGAGTGCGCATGGCGCGGCGCTTCGTTCCCGCGATGCGCGGACGCGGCTGGGGCCGCGTGGTCTTCGTCGGCACGGTCGGCTCGGTGCGGCCGCGCGCGGTGATGCCCGGCTACTATGCGGCCAAGGCCGCGCTTCCCGCGGTCGTGCTCAGCCTCGCGAAGGAACTCGCCGGCAGCGGCGTGACCGTGAACTGCGTCAGTCCCGGCGTGCTGCGCACCGCGGAAGTCGAGGCGCACTTCCGCGAGCGCGCGGCGCGCAAGGGCTGGAGCGACGACTGGGGCGAGATCGAGAAGCGCGCGATCGCCGAGACGTTCGGCGCCGGCTCGGCGGCGTGCCGCCTCGGGCTCCCGTCGGAGGTCGCGGACGTCGTGCTGTTCCTCGCGAGCGAACGCGCCGCCTACGTCAACGCCGTGGACCTGCGGGTCGACGGCGGCGCGGCCGATTGCGTGCGCTGACGCTGCGAAACTCCGGCAACCCCGCGAAGGAGCCGCGCTGCGCGGCGATCATACCGAAGCGGGTTCGCAGGCGCTGACGCGCACCGGAACGCCGGTCAGCACGCCGTTGCCGACCATGCCTTCGACGACGGCCTCGTCGGTCAGGTCGTTCATCGACGCGCCCGGCCTGGCGGCCGCGTTCTTCATCCGGATGCCGTCGCGCGTGTGCCCGAACCCGTGCGGCATGCTGACCACGCCCGGCATCATCTCGTCGGTGACCGCAAGCGGCAGCGACACGCGCCCCACCCTGCTCTCCACCGAGACGAGGCGGCCGTCCTTCAGGCCGAGGCGCTCGGCGTCCACGGGGCTCATCAGCAGCGTGCAGCGCTCTGGCCCCTTGATCAGCGACGGGCAGTTGTGCATCCACGAGTTGTTCGAACGCAGCTGGCGGCGCCCGATCATCAGGAAGCCGTTGGTCGCGTCCGGCGCCGCGGCGAGCCCGCCGGCCGCGAACGCCGACTCGAGGCGCGCGAGCTCCGCGTCGACCTCCGGGTGCACGAGGCGGATCGCGCCGTCGTCGTGGCGCACCGCACGGTCGAGGCCGCCCTCCTTCAGCGACCCGAGGTCGACGCCGGACGGCTTCGCGCGAATCTCGTCGAGCGTCAGCCCGTACGGCCCGCTCGCGAGCAGCATCGCGATGAACTGCGACGGCGGCGTCGCGTAGATCGCTTCGGTGGTGTTCTCGACCGGCGGGCCGCCGGCGGCCACCGAGTCCTCGCTGCGAAGCCGCGTGAGCTCCGCCGCCAGGCGCCCGCAGATCTCGATCTCGCTCAGGCTCTCCGCGTCCGGCTCGAACACCGGCCCGCAGTACTTGACCGTGTCGCGCACGGCGAGCTTGTGGAACACGAGGCTGAAGTGGTCGTTCTCGAGCGCGTGCCGCGGCGGCAGGATCACGTCGGCGAACCGCGTGGTCTCGTTGAGCGCGGGATCGACGCTGACCATGAACTCGAGCCCGTCCAGCGCGCGCTCGAGCCGCGCACCGTTCGGCGTCGACAGCGCCGGGTTGCCGGCCAGCGTGAACAGGCCGCGCACCTGTCCGTCGCCGGGCGTGTCGATCTCCTCGGCGAGGCAGGCCACCGGCAGTTCGCCGCCGAACTCGGGCAGGCCGCGCACGCGCGAGGTCCAGCGCCTGTAGCTGCCCTTCGAGGAGTAGGTGGCCGCCGGGCTCGGGAACATCATGCCGCCCGGCCGGTCGAGGTTGCCGGTCACGATGTTGAGCACGTCGCCGAGCCAGCTCGCGAGCGTCCCGTACTCCTGCACGCAGGTGCCGATGCGCGTGTAGCAGGCGGCCGACGGCGCCGACGCGAATTCGCGCGCGAGGCGCCGGAGCGTCGCCGCGTCGATGCCGGTCGCCGCGGCGACGCGTTCGGCCGGCCACTGCCTGGCGATCCGCTCGACCTGCTCGAAGCCGTGCGCGCGGCCTTCCGCCGCCCCGAGGCGCGCAAGCCCCTCCTCGAACACCGTCGCGAGCATCGCGAGCAGGAACAGGGCGTCGGTGCCCGGCCGGAGGAACACGTGCTCGGTCGCCGCCTCGGCGGTCTCGGTGCGGCGCGGGTCGACGACGACGATGCGGCCGCCGCGCTCGCGGATCTCGCGCAGTCGGCGCTTCATGCCCGGCGCCGTCATCAGGCTGCCGTTGGAAACGAGGGGGTTCGCGCCGAGGATCATCAGGTGGTTGCAGCGCTCGAGGTCCGCGACCGGGATCGACAGCTGCGCGCCGAAGACGAGGTACGCCGCCAGCATCTGCGGGTACTGGTCGACGGTGGACGCGCTGAAGCGGTTCTTCGTCCCGAACAGGCGCAGGATCGGCGGCAGCGCGAGCATCGCGTGCAGGTTGTGGGCGCTCGGGTTGCCGACGTAGCTCGCGAGCGCGTCCTTGCCGTGCCGCTTCTGCACCTCGTGAAGGCCGCGCGCCGCTCGCGCGATCGCGTCGTCCCAGCCCGTCTCGCGCCAGGGGCCCCGCGCGCCGCCGGGCAGACGGTCGCGGACCATCGGTCGGCGGAGCCGGTCGGCGTCCTCGACCTGGTCCTTCAGCGCGTTGCCCTTCGGGCAGAGGTAGCCGCGCGACAGCGGATCGTCGGCGTCGCCGCGGATCGAGACGATCCGGCGTCCCTCGGTCTCGATCAGCAGTCCGCAGTGGGCTTCGCAGAGGTGGCAGGTCCGGTGGTGCGTGGGCATGGGCGGGATCCTTCCACGGACCACTTCGTCGTGGAAGGCCCCGGCACCGCGCCCGCGCCGGTTTCGAACGACCCGGCGCCCTGCACCGAAGGCCGCTGCGTACTTGCGGCCCCCCGAAAGTTTCGGTTTATTGAGCCGCGTGACGAAGGAAACGACCGAAGGAATCTCGATCGAGGTGGAGTCGTACTTCGTCCCCGAGCAATCGGACGCGGTCCTCGACCGCTACGTCTTCGCCTACCGGATCCGCATCTCCAACGAGTCCGACGTGACCGTCCAGCTGACCCGCCGCCACTGGATCATCTCCGAAGGCGACGGCACGGTCCGCGAGGTCGAGGGCGAGGGCGTCGTCGGCGAGCAGCCGGTCATGGCCCCCGGCGAGACCCACGAGTACATGAGCGGCGCGATCCTGCAGGGCCCGACCGGCTCGATGCACGGCACCTACGAGATGCGCCGCGAGGACGGCACCGGCTTCCAGGCCCGCATCCCGAAGTTCGACCTGAAGATGCCCCGCACGCTGCACTGACCGGACGGGGGAGCCGGCGTCCTCGCGAGCGAACGAAGCGGCATTCTCAAGGAGTCAGGCCGCCGCGGATTCCGTGGAGCAAACTCCTGCGCCGGGTGTCCGCCGTCGACGTGCTCGAGTGCGAACGATGCGGCGGACGGATGCGCGTGCTGGCTTCGGCGGCGGCGAGGATCGTTGCGCGACCGGGTCGTCCCCCGCCGACGACCTCGCGGGCCGCTTGAAGCTGCTGCGAAGTCACGACGGCAGAAACCGGGACGCGGGTCACCTGACGGACCGGGCGGTACTTTCGAAGCGCCGGCCGCGGATGCCGGAGTTCATCCTCGAACTGGCCGTAGCGAACCACAGCCCCGTCAACAGAGCCGCGAACCTCGAATCAACCCGGGCCGGGGCGGTAGAGAATACACGAACGGCGGCAACCAGAGGGGCAAGTTCACGGAAAGGGCATATCGGATGTCGCGGATACAACAGGATGCCCGCTTGAAAAGCTTGTCCACTCCACTTCTTGCCGATTTCCCATGCTCCACCTATCCTTCGCATCGCGATTTTCGGGGCGGAAACGCATCCCGCGGGGCTTGATGGCAGTTTTTTCACGAACACGACAGGTCCCGGTGCCCTCCAACCGTCCGCTGCCCGGGTGGCGGCGCGGCGTCCCGGTCCGAGGACGGGCGCGGGCCGTGTCTCTCGTGGCCGTGTTCGCGGCACTTACCTTCGCAACGGCATGCAGCGAGCCGAAGGATGCGTCCCACGATCCGGCGAAAGGAGGCGACGCCGTCGTCGCTTCTCCCGGTGAAGCGCCGGCCCCGGTCGAAAAACCGGCACAGGTGGATCTCAACGAGGCGTTCGAGAAGATCCGAGCCAAGCATCGGCGCGCCGCGGGACGCGTGGGGATCCTGGCCGAGGAGCGACTCTATTCGCATTTCGACGAGGAGCTCATCATTCGCGATTTCTTCCAGGATCGGCGCCGCGGCTTTTTCCTCGATGTGGGCTGCGCAGGACCGGTCAAAGGGAGCAATACCTATTACCTTGAGAAGCACCTCGAATGGAGCGGCATCGGCGTCGATGCGCTGGCAGAGTACGCCGCGGAGTGGAAAGAGCTGCGTCCGAACTCCCGATTCGTGAGCTACCTCGTGACCGACCACTCCGGTGCCTCGGAGACGTTCTTCAAGTCCGTCGGCCGCGGGATATCCTCGACGGATGCAGCGCACGCGGCCGGAAAGTTCTGGGGGCTCGAGTGGCCAACCGAGGAGCTGCAGGTCCCATCGATCACGCTCGACGATCTCCTCGATCGTGAAGGCGTCGCGAAGATCGATCTGTTGTCGATGGATATCGAGGGCCACGAGTCGGAGGCGCTGGCCGGATTCAACATCGAACGGTTCCAGCCGGAATTGGTGGTCATCGAAAGACAGCTCGAGGACCACAAGAAGATCCAAGTCTCCGACTACTTCAGACAGCACGGCTACGAGCTCATCCAGAAGTACCGCCCGTTCGACACCGTCAACGAATACTACACGCGCCGAGGGGAAGGGCGGTAGGGAAGGCAGGAACGCTGACGACCACTGGGGCAAGTTGACCGGAAAGGGCCTTGCCAGACGCCACGCCCCGGGCTGGGAGCCCCCGCGAACCAAGACCAACCTGCCGACCTGCCCCGCCTGCACGAAGTGCTTCGTTTCGAACTCGGCCATGGCTTCGTCCGGGGTCATCGCGTGCTCCGGCATACCTGCGTCCGACACCTGATGCGCCTAGTTCGAGGAGGTCTTCGGCGGCTGTAGTCGGGAGCTGGCGCATTCCGAGGTTTCCGCCGCGGCCTGGACCTCGCGTGCCGACGGTTGCCCGGCCAGGTGGAGTCGCGGGTCGTCGACGGCAACGAGCGCTGGCGCGCGATCCTCGCCGCGCATCGTGCCTTGGAGCGGCGCGAGATCGCCCGCTACGAAGGCACCGAAATCAAGACCACCGGCTCGAAGCCGCTTCGTCGACGAATCTACGGAGTTTCCTCAGCCTGTCCCTTGCCCTAGAACCGGGCGGAAGCAGGCTGACTTGACCCGTCTACGAACAGCTCTTGTCCTGGTGGTGGCGGTGGTCCTCGTCCGGATCGCTATGGTGGCCGTTCCCGCCTCCGGTGTGTTCGCGGACGTGCGACCGCTCCTCGTGCAGCGCTGCGAGCGCGTGGAGATCTCCCCGGGGACCGAGGACGTCACGTTCGATCCGGCCAGCGGCCTGGCATTCGTGTCGGCCGCGGATCGCCGCGGCGGCGCGCGCGGCGGCATCCACCTGTTGGATCCGCGGCAGCCGGGGAGCGCACGCCTGATCTCGGCGGACGCTCCCGACGAATTCCACCCCCACGGCATCAGCCTGTGGACAGGCGACGGCGGCGAGCGCCGCCTCTTCGTCGTGAACCATCCAGCCGCCGGGAGGCACACGGTGGAGATCTTCGACGTCGTGGCGGGAACGGACGGACTCCCGGTCCTCCGGCACGCAGAGACCGTGGCCTATCCCGCGCTCTCCTCTCCGAACGACGTGCTCGCCGTCGGTCCGCGATCCTTCTATGCGACCAACGATCGCGCATGGAGCGACGGCCCGCTGGCGATGGTGGAGGGCTACCTGGCGCTGCCCGTGGCGAGCGTGTCCTACTTCGACGGCAGCGAGGGACGTCTCGTCGCCGGGGGTCTCGCCTTTGCCAACGGGATCAACGCGTCGGCCGACGGGCGCAGCGTCTATGTCGCCGAACTGCTGGGTCGACGCGTGCACGTCTACGATCGCGACGAAGCCTCGGGGGACCTGGAGCCGCGCGATTCCCTGTCGGTGCCGACGGCGCCCGACAACATCGAGGTGGCCGCCGACGGGATGCTCTGGATCGGCGGGCACCCGCGAATCTTCGAGTTCCTGGCGCACGCGGAAGATCCCTCTCGAAGCGCGCCCTCGCACGTCGTCCGCGTCGATCCGGCCACGGGAGCGGTGGAGACGGTGCTCGTCTCGCTCGACGGCGAGATCAGTGCTTCCAGCGTTGCCGCCGTGCATGGCGACGTCCTCGTGGTCGGCGCGGTGTTCGATGGGCACGTCCTCGTGTGTCCGCGGAATTGACGTTGATCCTGCCGTTGCTGGTGCGGCCGGCCGAGACTCCCCACCCGCGGCCTCTTCTCGATCCTCCTTCCCCGAACCGCGGACGCCGGGGGACGACACGCCGGAAAGACCGAACGGTTCCTGCCCGCCCACCGCAAGGGCCGCTCCACCGTGATCGAGTGGCTGATGTTCCAGATGGGCGGCATCGGCCCGATGCGGGGCCAGGCCAGCGTCTTCTTCCGCTACTTCACGGAGAAGATCGCCGCCGTGAGCGAGCACTACCAGAACGAGACGCGCCGCCCCTACGAGGTGCTCGAGACGCGCCTCGCCGGCGGGGAGTACCTCTGCGACGACTACTCGATCGCGGATGTCGCGACCTGGCCCTGGGTGAAGATCCACACGTGAGCCGGCGTCAGCGTGGACGGCCTGTCGAGCGCGCAGGCTTGGATCGAGCGCATCGGCGAGCGCCCCGCCGTGCAGCGCGGCATCGCGGTGCCGTCGGCGGCCACGCCGTCAGTTGCAGGCATCGGTCGGCGGCACGGCGCCGACGGCCTGCTTCAGGATGCGCAGCGCATCCCCCGCCGTCACCGCGCCGCTGTGGTCCATGTCCGCCTCGCCCTGCTCGTCGAGTTGCCCCACCGCCATCTTCAACGCGCGCAACGCGTCGGACGCCGAGACCGCGCAGTCGCCGGTCAGTTCGCCGCAGAACAGCTTCTCCTCGTAGCCCTCGCACGTCAGGAACGAGAGCCGCGACAGGACTTCATCCAGGTCGACCCCGATCCACTGTCCGAGGGCCAGTCGGGCACGCTCCCGGTCGATCGCCGCGGCAAGGTCGGCGGACGCGGCGTCGCGAAGCGAATCGAGGAAGACGTTCAGCGCGGCGATCTCCTCCTCGTCGACCACGGCCTCGTCCCCACGGCCGGCCACGAGCGCACGCAGGTCATCCTCCCACACGGAAAGCACCGCGCGGGCGAGGTCGAGCAGCGACGGCTCGCTCGCCGCGGCCCGGGCCATGTCGGCAGTGAACTGGTAGTACAGCTGGGTCGCGCGGGCGCCGCCGCGCGTCGCCTGCATCACGCGGTCGCGCAGCCGGTACAGCATCGGGATGTCGAAGACATCGTCGTCGGCTTCCGCGGCGGCGTTCGGCGCTGGCGCCGCCGCGGGCGGCGGCGCCAGCGCCGCGCAGACCAGCGGGTACATCGCGCAAAGCATGTCGCAGATGTTCGCGCTCAGAGGATCCCCCAGGTCGCAGGGACCCGGCGACGTGACCTCCGTCGCCGAGATCCCGCCGGCGCCCAGCGCGAGCACCTCGTTGAAGAGGCCCCAGTACACCGGGATCGCGTTCGCCACCTTGACGGCGAACGTCACCTCGACGCTCGCCCCCGGGGTCAGGGCCTCCAGGTCGAGGATGCAGGTGCTGCCGCCGTCCGGCGACCCGCATTGCCACCCGGGCGTGCTCTGCGCGGCGCGGAACTTCGAGTTCCACGGGACCGTCTCGTAGATCCGGGCCGTGGACGCCGATCCACCGACGTTGGCCACGGTGATCGTGTACGCGACCACCGGGTCCAGGGACCAGCGATGGCGGCCGTCGGTCTTGTAGACCCTCAGGTCGGCGGGCTCGCCGTCGCAACCGGGGTTGTCGGCCCCGTGGACCGCGACGCGGAAGTTGTCGAGCCCGTGCTGGGTCGTGTACGACGTCGTCGTGCTGTTGTTGGTGTTGCTGCGGATCACGCCGAAGCGCATCGGGGCGCCCGCGGCCGAGAAATCGGGCAGCTCGTCGCCGTACGGCGCGAAGTCGGCCGGCTTCAGGCAGAACAGGCGCCTCGTCCTCCAGTCGGTCGTCGTGTAGGTGAGGTCCTGCTTCGCGTAGAAGTACGCGTCGCCCTGCCACACGACCAACAGCTGGCCGACAGCGGCGCCCACGAACGGCGGCTGGAGCTCGATATCGTCGAAGCTGACGCTGATGCCGCCAATCGCGCCCTGCGTCGACGGGTCGTAGCTGCCGGCCTCGTAGCGGTGGAAGACCGACAGGCTCGACAACGGCGGCAGGTCGTGGGTCATGAAGCGGTATGCGTCCGGATTGCCACCGGTGACGCTGCGCTGCTGCGTCACAACCCCGCCGTTGTTGAAGAACGGCTGGGCGCTCCAGTCGCCCTCGACGAACTCCGTGTCGAGAAGAACGAACGGCGGCGGCGGGTCCGCCGCCCCGGCGACGGCCCCGAAGAACAGAAGCGACGACGCTGCGGCCACCCAGCCTGTCGATCCCTTCATCCTCATGATTCCCCCCATCGGGCCCTGCCGCCCTCGTCAGTGGTTGAGGTCCTCGTTCGTGAACGGGCCGTGCATGTCCGTGGTATCGATCAGCGTCACGCCGAGGTCGATCGCGCGGCGGATCGTCGCGATCGATTCGGCGTCGTCCGCCGCCCCGCAGAACTCGGACGTGCCCATGCAGCCGAGCCCCATCGCGGACACCGCGGGGCCGTTCGTGCCCAGGATGCGCTTCTGCATGCGTCCTCCGTATCCCCCGGGCCGCGGTGAAGGAAGATCCGCCTTCGACCGCACCTGGCCGGCGCGCCCGTCCCGACACCGGCGCGCGATGAAAGGCGTCACTCTTCCCTCGAGCGGGAATTCCTCAGCTTGCGAGGCGCGCGATCCCGGCCCGGAACCGCCCGGGTCGGGGCGGTAGCGGCAGAGAAGACACCAACGGCGGCGACCAG
>CAYYZO010000047.1:15777-32858 GCA_964476185.1 uncultured Myxococcales bacterium | reverse complement strand
ACTCCAGAGTATCGATCGTCGCCAAGTCTCCACCGGCATGACGTCCTTCACCCGCAATCCCGTCATGGCCGCGCGGCAGCCCGGCGTTCAGGCCGGCGTCGTCATCGGCTCGCCGCGAATGCACATCGGGCAGGCCGTGGGAGTCCACACTTCGCTCTCCAGCCAGGCGAGGACCTCGAGACCGAGTTGGTTCTGCTCGGCGAACCGCCGGACCCACGGGGTGAGCGCGGCAAGCGCCGTGATCGCGACCGGTTGGGCCCGGCAACTCTGGAGGTCGGCGACGGTGCCACGCACTGCCGAACCGACGTTGATCACGTCGTTGACGAGCGCGACCCGCTTCCCGTCGACTTGCGGCCGCAGCGCCGCGGGAAGCCGGTAGCTCACCGGGTAGAGCCGCGTCGGTTGCTCCTCCGCCAACGGCTGCGAATACGTGAACGGCACGCCCATTTCCGAAGCGACCATCATGGCCAGGAACGCGCCCTCGACCAGCGGGCCGCATACGACCTCGACGTCGTACTTCCGGAGCGACTCCGCCATCTGCTTCGCCAGGGGTTTCACGCGGTCGGGCAGCAGGCAGAGCAGCTCGAGGTCGAGCCAGAGATTGCCGTGGTGTCCCGACTCGAGCAGGAAATGTCCTTTTCGTGCTGGAAGCTGATCGATCATGCGCGATCTTACTCCGGAATCGGGCCTCGAGACGAGCGCGCTACCGCAGCGTCACCAGTTCTTCCGCCGTCGACGGATGGATGCCGACGGTGGCGTCGAAGTCGCGCTTGGTCGCGCCCATCTTCACCGCGACCGCGAAGCCCTGGATGATCTCCGCCGCGTCCTTGCCGATCAGGTGGCAGCCGAGCACGCGCTCGTCCGCGACGCGCACGACCAGCTTCACCATCGTCTTCGCGTCGCGGCCGCTCAGGCTGTGCAGCATCGGCCGGAAGCGGGCCCGGTAGACGCGGACCGCATCGTCGCCCCAGGCGGCGCGGGCCTCCTCCTCGCCGAGGCCGACCGTGCCGATCGGAGGATCCGTGAAGACCGCGCTCGGGATGTTCTCGTAGCTCATCGGCACGTCGCGGCCGCCGTAGACGCGGTCGGCCCACAGGCGACCGGCGTGGATCGCGACGGGAGTCAGCGGGCTTCGGCCGGTCACGTCCCCGATCGCCGCGATGCTGCCGACGTCGGTCGAGCCGTCCTCGGCGCAGACGACGTTGCCGGCGTCGTCGAGGCGCACCCCGACCTCCTCGAGGCCCAGCCCTTCCGTGTTCGCGATGCGCCCGGTCGCGTACAGCAGGCAGCGGTCGACCGGGAGTTCGGACGCGCCGTCCGGGCCGGCCAGCTCGAGCTGGAACGCGCCGGCCGGCGTGCGCGCGATGCGGCGAACCACCGTCCTCGAGTGCACGCGCACGCCGGCGACCTCGAGGGCCGAGGCGAGTTCGCGGCGAAGGTCGCCGTCGAAGCCGCGCAGCGGCAGGTCCGCGCGGTAGACCAGGTGCACGCGCGTTCCGAGCGCCTGCAGCACGCCGGCCAGTTCGCAGGCGATGTAGCCGCCGCCGATGATCGCGACCTCGCGCGGCTGCTCGCGCAGCTCGAAGAAGCCGTCGCTGGTGATGACGTGGCCGATGCCTTCGATCGGCGGCAGCTGCGGCCGGGAGCCGGTCGCGACGAGGATGCGTTCCGTGCGGAGCCCGCGGATGCTTCCGTCGGTCGCCTCGACCTCGACCTCGTGCGGCGAGGCCACCCGCGCGCGCCCGCGGATCAGTTCGACGCCGTTCTCGCGCAGCAGCCGCTCGTGCGTGGCCTCGAGGCCCGCCACGTTGTTGTCGCGGGCGGCGACGAGCGCCGGCCAGTCGAGCACCGGCGCGTCGGCGCGCCAGCCGTAGCCGCGCGCGTCGTCGAACGCGTGCGCGAACTCGGCCGCGTACACCATCAGCTTCTTCGGCACGCAGCCGCGGATCACGCAGGTGCCGCCGACGCGGTCGTTCTCGACGATGGCGACCTTCGCGCCGTACGAAGCGGCGCGCTTGGAGGTCGCGAGGCCGCCGCTGCCGGCGCCCATCACGACCAGATCGAAATCCTGTGCGGACATGAGGGGCACCTACTCAATGCCGCGAAGAGCCTCAACATTTGCGTCGCCGAACTTCCCGGCGCCGCAGGCCGGGGCCGCGGGAGACGGTTCGGGCGCCCGGGACGAGGCGGGTTGGGCCGAGGCCGAAACGGCGACGGGAGCGGGGACGCGGACAGGAACCGGAAGGACTGGACGGAACGTCCCGGAACGGGGTTCTCGACGACCGGGCCTGGGCGCGGAACCCGTCCGTTCGTCGCCACCGGCTCGGCAGGGCAGGAACCGGTGGCTACCTGAAAACCTGTTCTTTTCCGGCGACTTGGAGAGATCTGCCAAGACGCCTTCCGGGTGGGGCCCTGCCGGGCCCCACCCGTTAAGGCGCCCGGTTGCGCCGAAGGAGGCAAGAGGCGCGAGGCAAGAGTGCCGCCGACGCGCGTCGCAGCCAACAGCCATTTCCAACTTTCTCCCGGACCCCTCGCAAACCCGCCCATTTCTCTGGATTTGGTCGACGCCGGCGGGGTCGCCGGGCGGCCCCGCCGGGCACCCCGCCGCGAATGGTTCCCCGCAAACTGCTGAGTTCAAAGGGGAATCCGGGGACCCACCGGAACCCTCGAAATTCTTCGGGCATCGGCGGGGGCTGCGGGAAAAACACTCATAATTTCAGAGGCTTGCGCGCCGAGAAGCAGCGCACGCCGAGCATCCTCGCCGTCTCCGCCCGTCCCGTCCGTCCCGTTGCCTTTGTGCCCGAGGTCGGCCACTAGGAGTCGATGCAGGCCCTCCACGATCCCCACGTCGAAGCCGCCGTCCGCGGCTACTTCCAGACGCTCAGTTCACGCGACAAGAAGACGTGGCTCTCGCTCTTCGACGAGTCGGCCGTCGTTCATGAACCGGTCGGAACGACACCGGCGGAAGGACGCGAAGGACTCGAGCAGGTCTGGCAGGTTTTCACCGGTCCGTTCACGACGCTCGCGCTCGAGATCGACGAGGTGTTCTACTCCGGTTCCGGAGCGGCGGCGCGATGGTCGGCGAGCGCGAGCGCGAAGGAAGGACGACGCACGAGCTTCGCCGGCATCACCGTCTTCGAAGTGGACGCCGACGGCCGCATCCAGACCGTGATGTCGTACTGGGATCCCGCCGCGGTGCTGATCGCGCTGGCCGGAGACGAAGACGTCAACGCCGGCCTGCTCCAGTAGCTTCGTTCCGGCGCGCCCGCTTCGCCGGCGCCCGCCGTGCGCGGCCAGGCCCGCACGAGGCATCGGCCAAGCCGTCGAAATCGGGAGACAATCGGGTCACCGACCGCGCGCGACGGATGCCTCGCACAGGTCGTTGAACCCGCACCAGCCGCAGAGCGTGCCGGGGCTCGGCGGGAACGCGCTCGCTTCGGCGGCCGTGCGGATGCGCTCGCGCAGCCGGCGCGCCGTCTCCGCCGTTTCGTCCCGGCGGATGCGGCGGGTCTGCGTGCTGCCGTTCTTCAGGTACTCGAGTTGCAGGACGATCTCGTCGACGCCGGGGTGCTCGGCGAACATCGCGACCGCGTACGCCTCGAGCTGGTCGCCGTCCTTGCCGCCGAAGCGGACCGGCGGCCTTCCGCCGGTCTTGTAGTCGATGATGTGGACGGTCCCGTCCGCGTCGCGCGCGAGCCGGTCGATGAAACCCTGGAAGCGCCGGCCGCCCTCGAGGTCGAGCACGAAATGCCGTTCCAGCCCGAGGGTTTCGAGAGTGTCCGCGAGGAATCGCGTGCGATGGAAGTCGGCGAGCATCTCGGCCCCGGAACGCCGGTAATCCTCGAGCGCGGTGCGCTGCTTGACGATCCGCAGGCTGGCGCGCGACTCGGCGAACTCCCGGTCGAACGAGGCGCTGTACCAGCGCACCGCCTCGTCGACGCGCGGGTCGCGCCCCTGCCCGCGCTCGCGAAACATCCATTCGACGGTGGCGTGGACCTGCTGGCCGAGGAACGCCTCGATCGACTGGAACGCCTCGCGCACGCCGTCCACGTAACGGTAGCGGTAGCGGCGCGCGCACTGTTCGAAGGTGCTGACGCGCGAGAAGCTGAAGGTCGCGAGTTCGGTCATGCGCGGGGCCGCCGATGGCGACCGGCCGGAAGCATCCCGTCCGGCGCCCCGTTCTCCAACGGCCGCCTGTGCGCAGTCATGCCGCCGCCTTGCCGACCTGGCCGCCCATCGCGCCGACGATGGTGATCGCCGACAGCGGCAGGATCAGGCGCCGCAGCCCGCTCACGGGATGCCCTCGGCGGCGACGAACCGGTACGAAACGCAGGCGGTCAGCGCCGGCCTCGCGGTCGCCGCGGCTCCGTCGGCCGCGACCTCGACCAGCGCCGAACGCACGCCGCGGTCCTCGGCCACGCGCCTTCCGGTCGCGAGCGCCGCCCGCCGAAGCGGCGGGCCGAACACGGCCGACAGCGACAGCGTCGCGCTCCCCGACAACCTCTCGTCGAGGGTCGACAGGCACGCGAGCGCGGCGCACGTGTCCGCGAGCGCGAGCAGCGCGCCGGGATCGTGCGCGCCGGCCAGCCCCTCGTTGCCGTCGCGGGGCATCGCCAGCCCCGCCGACGACGAATCGTGCGCGCGGACCTCGACGCCGAGCGTCTGCGAGAACGGGGAGACCAGCCCGCGCGCCGACGCAGCGGCAGGTGTGCCCCCGGCGCGACCCGCGACAGCCGGTTCGTCGGCCAGCGTGCGCAGCACGGCGAGCGCGGCGGCTACCGGACGGCCGCGGTCGCTCGCGACCTCGACCTCGACGTGCACGATGTCGCGACCACGCGACGAGACCCGCGCGGTCGCGTGCAGGTCCTCCTCGCGCGCGGCCGCCAGGTACGTGAGCGCGATCGACACGGGGATCGCCGACGCGGCCTGGCCGCGGTCGCTCGCGACCGCGGCGACGAGCGCGCTCCACATCGCGAGCGACGCCGCCACGCCGCCGTGCACGAAGCCCTGCGCGTTCGCGAGCATCGGGTCGTACGGAACCCGGCCCGTGACGGCATCGACGGTCAGCTCGCCCGCGCGAAAGCCGATCCGGCCGGCGTACGGCGCCTGCTCGAGCGTGCGCGCGAAACGGCGCGCGGCGTCGATCACGCGTCCTCCCCGCGGTCGCCGCCGAGCGCGGCGGCGACGCCCGCGCCCATCGAACGCACGTGCAGGTCGCGCTGCGGGAACGGGATCTCGATGCCGGCGGCGCGGAAGCGCCGGTCGATGGTGGTCAGGATCTGGTGACGCGACTGGACCAGCACGTCCGGGCTCGTCAGGAACGCGCGAAGCTCGAAGTCGAGCGCGCTGTCGCCGAACCGCATGAACGCCGCGACGGCGGGCGGGGTCTCGAGCACGGTCGGGCACTGCTTGGCCGCGTCGAGCAGGATGCGCTCCACCGCAGCGGTGTCGCTGCCGTACGCGACGCCGACCGGGATCACGAGCCGCACGATCGGGTCCTGCAGCGACCAGTTGAGCAGCTTGCCGGTGATCAGGTCCTTGTTCGGGACGATCAGCTCCTTGCGGTCGAAGTCCACGATGCTCGTCGCGCGCATCTCGATGCGGCTGACCGTGCCGGTCACGTTGTCGATCGTGACGGTGTCGCCGACGCGCACCGGGCGCTCGAACAGGATGATCAGCCCGGAAACGAAGTTGCCGAAGATCTCCTGCAGGCCGAACCCGAGGCCGACGGAGACGGCGGCCACGAGCCACTGCACCTTCGACCACGTCACGCCGATGTTCTCGAGGGCGAAGACGGCGCCCACGACGAACACGAAGTAGCGGACCACCGTCGAGATCGCGTAGCGCAGCGCGCGGTCGATGCCGAGCCGCGACAACAGGACGAGCTCGAGAAGCCCGGGGAGGTTGCGTGCGCCGACGACGGCGAGCGTCATCCCGACCAGCGCGAGCAGCAGGTTCGCGAAGGTGACCGGCACGCTCACCGGCACCGTCTCGATTCGAGCGGCGTCGCCGGCGCCGACGGTTTGCTCGATCGTCGAGGCGACCTGCCACAACTCGACCTGCTCGAAGTAGCGCAGCGCCGGGAACACGTCGGCCCACACCGAGAACAGGCCGACCACGAGCCCGAGCCCGAACAGCACCCGCAGCAGGCTGCGCGTCTGCGAGGACACGCGCGATACCGTTTCCGCATCGACGGCGCCGTCGACGTCACCGTCCGGCGCGTCGGTGGTCGCGGTCGATGCGGCGGCGCGGCGCGCTTCTTCCTTCGCCGCCAGCCACCGCAGCGTCGACGCGTCCGCCGCCACGACCGCGAGCAGCACCAGGGAGCTCCACCACAGGCGCTCCACGAGCACGATGGCGCTGTAGTAGTACCCGCCGAGCGCGATCAGGATCAGCGCCGTCGCCAGCGCGAGCGGCACGCGGGGCGCCCGCCCGAGCGCGGCGCCGAGCCCTTCGAGGTTGGTGCCGCGGAGGATCCGGCGAAGCACCCCGCCGTCCGGCACGAGCAGGCGCGAGATCCCGACTCCGACCACCCCGATCGAGAAACAGAACGAGGCGCGCCCGATGGTTTCGCTCCACGCCGCTTCCTGCTGCACGTCGAACAGCACGGAAAGGGCGAACGCCGGCAACGCGATCGTCTCCAGCAGGATGACCTGCCTGCGCAGCGAGGCCAGCGCGGAGCGCGGCCATTCCAGGTGGGCGGCGGCGACGCCGCCCGGCGCCGTGGCCCGCCGCAGGAACTCTCCCACCCACAGCGGCTTGGCCGCCATCACGAGAACGATCGCCAGCGCTCGCGAGAAATCGTCCGGCGCCATCGGCGCGGCGGCCAGGCGGGTGCCCGCCAGCCACAGCGCGAACGGGCCGGGGAGCGCGAGCACCGCACAGAGCAGGACCGCCAACGCGGGAGCCGGAAGCGGGCCCCCCTTCAGCACGGCCCCCCTCTCGCACAGCCCGATGTACCGCGCTTTCAGGCGGCGTCGGTACAGGACCGCGATCGCGAGCAGCAGCAGTCCCGCGCTCGTCGACAGCGGCGACCGGCGCGCGGCAGCCGCGAGCCGGCGTCCCGCGTCGACGAAGCCTTCCGGCTCGACGAGCCAGCGCAGCGCCCTTCCCCACTGGTCGAAGCCGTGCACCGTCGGCAGCGCCGCGTTCGGGATCCACAGGACGTGCTCGTCGAGGAACGCCCGGTAGTCGTCGATCAACGCGGCGAGCTGGGTTTCCTTCGCGTCGAGGTCGACGAGCGAGGCGAACCAGGAGTTGTAGTCGCGGATCAGCGACTCCAGGTATGCGCGCCTCGTCCGCAGCACGTTGCGAACCGACGACTCGATGCGCGAGCGGTCGCTGTCGGCGGTGTCGGCCTGCGCAGCCAGGATGCCGTCGACCTCCGTCTCCAGCGCCGGCAGCGTCTTCAGCGTGTCCTCGAGGTTCAGGAGTTGCAGCTGCGCGAACGAGATCTCGTCGCGTCGCGCGCGAATGTCGGCGCGCGTGCGGTCCGCCGGGGGTAGATCCGCGCGTTCCTTGCGCAGCAGCAGCCCGATCGCGTCCGTCAGGCCGGCGGCGGCGACCTTCTGGCGCACGCCGTCGCTGCGCTCCTTCAGTCCCTGGAGGCGGTCCGCGACAGCGGAGAGGCGACGCGATGTCGCGTCGATCTTCGCGGTGAGCCCATCGTCGCCGGTTCGCTCGGCGGCAAGCCGCGCGTTCTCCTCGGCGAGTTCGCCGAGCACCGGATGCACGCGCGCGAGCGACGCCTGGTCGGCGCGCGCGTCGGCTGCGGTCTTCTCGGCTTCGCGCACGCGTCGCTGCGCGAGGGCGTCCTGCAGCTCCGCCACGCGCGCCGAGTACGCGTCGGCCTTGCGACGCAGCAGGTCCCGCTGGGTCGCGAGAAGTTCGCGGCGCTGTTCCTGCGTCGCGAGCTCGAGCTCGAGCGCGGCGACCTGCTCGACCGCGGCCTTCTGGCGGGCCTGCGTCGCCGCGCCACGCGCCAGCGCCGTTTCCACCGAGCCGGTCGGCATCGGCGGCAGCGCGAACTCGCCGAGCGTTCCCTCGCGCTGGGCTCCGGCCGCCGCGATCTCGGCGGGCAGGCTGAGCCGCCTCTCCGACAGGCGGGCGAGCTCGGCGCCGACGTCCGCGAGCGCGTTGCGCTGGGCCGCGAGCTTCGCTTCGGCTTCCGCGAGCGCCGCCTCGAGTTCGGAGGAGGAATTGTCCGCCGTGACGGCCCTGGGCTGCTGGCGGGCCCAGGCCTCGATCTCGCGACGCGTCGTCTCGAGCATCCGAGGGGCATCGCGCTGCAGTCGCGCGAGCGCGTCGGCGCGGCGACGCCACTCGGCGGACTGCTCGAGCAGGTCGATGGCTGCACGATAGTCGCGGAGCGCCTCGGCGGTCTGGTCGTCCTGGGGGCCGCTTTCGAGCTTGCGAGTGCGCGCCTGCAGCGACGCTACGGTGAGGTCGGCCCCGACGGCGGGAGGTCCCGCGGCGGGAGACGCGCTGCCCGATCCCGCGACCGGCTCCGCGGCCGCCGCGCGGCCGAACAGCAGCGACGCCGCCAGCACTCCGGCGGCGACGGCCGGGATCCGTCTCCCGTGCATCTGCTTCCTGGTCCTCGTCAATCCCGCCGGCGCCGTGCGCGCCGACAGAGTGTTACCGCAGGAAGCGACCGCGAGGAAATCGGCAGGGCCTCGCTCGCCGCGCCCCCCGGGTTCCCGTGTCCGTCGCATCGCGCTAAATACAGCGCATGTCGGTGATGGATCTCGTCTGGGGCCTCCTGCTCGTCGTCGCGCTGCAGCCGGTGTTCCGCCAGCGCATGCTCGAGTCGTGGCGGCGTCGGCTGATCGCGAGGATCGAACGACAGCGCGGCACGCGCCTGATCCTGCTCGTGCACCGGCAGGAGAGCATGACGCTGCTCGGCATCCCGCTGGTCCGCTTCATCGACCTGCACGACTCGGAGACGATCATCCACGCGCTCCACCTGACCGACCCCGAGGTGCCCGTCGACCTGGTGCTGCACACCCCCGGCGGCCTCGTGCTGTCGGCCTCGCAGATCGCAAGGGCGATCAAGCAGCGCAAGGGCAAGGTCACCGTGTTCGTGCCGCACTTCGCGATGTCGGGCGGCACCCTGATCGCGCTGGCGGCCGACGAGATCGTGATGTGCCCGCACTCGGTGCTCGGCCCCGTCGACCCGCAGATCGGGAAGTTCCCGGCGGCGAGCCTGCTGAAGGTCGTCCAGCAGAAGCCCATCGCCGAGATCGACGACGAAACGCTGATCCTCGCGGACCAGGCCGAGAAGGCGGTGCGACAGCTCGAGGCGATGGTCGCCGAGGTCATGTCGGAGACCTACTGCCCGGAGGTCGTCGAGCGCCTGTCGAAGCTGCTGACCCAGGGCACCTGGACCCACGACTACCCGATCACCTGCGACGAGGCCGCCCAGCTCGGCCTGCACGTCAACCGCGAGATGCCGGCCGAGGTGCTCGAACTGATGACGTACTTCCCGCAGCCGGTCCGGCGCGTGCCGTCCGTCGAAGTCGGGGACGAGCCGACACGGCGAAAGCCGACCGGACCCCCGGCCGGCCGGCAACACTGAGTCCCCCCCTTCGCGCGGCGCGCCCGCCTCCCCGACGCTCCCGCGCTGGCGCCTCCTCCTCTCGATCGGGTTCGCCGAACGCGGCGCGGCGCGTCATCCGGTCCCTGCCGTACAAGCGACGCACGACCGCAGTCGTCGCGGCGCGACCGCCCGTTGCGGGATTGACGACCGGACTCCGACCTTTTGCGCGAATCTGGGAACCGGTCCGCCATGGGTGATCGCGAGAGGCCGGGATTTGCGCTGCTTGCGATCGATCCCGTCCGCGGCGGACGTGGCACGCATTCTGCTCGATGCGCCGTGACCCGACCATCCGCCGCGAGCAGGAGGAGCTCCACCATGACCGCGTATTCCCGACTGTCCGCCCTCGACCGTTCCTTTCTCGACATCGAGGACCGCAACACCCACATGCACGTCGGCGCGACCTGCGTCTTCGACGAGGCGCCCCTGGCCGGCCCCGGCGGCGGAATCGACATCGAGCGCATCCGCGCCTACGTCGAGTCGCGCCTTCACCTCATCCCGCGCTACCGGCAACGCATCGCCCGGGTCCCGATCGAAGGCCATCCGGTCTGGGTCGACGACGAGCAGTTCGACATCCGCTACCACGTTCGCCACCTGAGCCTCCCGCAGCCGGGCTGTGAACGGGAACTCAAGCGGCTGGCGGGCTGGATCAACTCGCAGCAGCTCGACCGGGGCAAGCCGCTCTGGGAGTTGTGGGTCGTCGAAGGGCTCGAGGGCGGCCGGTTCGCGATGATCGGCAAGACCCATCACGCGATGATCGACGGCCTCGCCGGCGCCGACCTGCTCGCGGTCCTGCTGCGGCCGAGTCCCGACGACGGCATCGACGAGCCCCACCGCTGGCGGCCGCGCCCGGCGCCGACGCCGGCGCGCCTGCTGCGCGATTCGATGCTGCGGCACGCCACGTTGCCGATCCGTGCGGCGGGCGCCGTGCTGCGCGATCCGGCTGCGTTCTGGGACGGCGCGAACGACCTCGTGTCCGCGCTGTACGAGAGCACTTCCCTCAGCCTGCAACCCGGCGCCGAGACGCCGATCAACCGCGAGATCGGCAGCCACCGTCGCTTCGACTGGCTTTGCTTCGACCTCGATCGCGTCAAGGCGATCAAGAACCGCCTCGGCGGCACCGTCAACGACATCGTGCTCGCGGCCGTGACGGGCGGCATCCGCAACTACCTCCTGCACCGCGGCGTCCCGCTCGCGGAACGCCGCGACTACGTCTTCCGCGCGTTCTGCCCGGTCGGCCTGCAGCCGAAGCATCGCAGCAGCGTCGGCGGCAACTTCGTCTCCGCGATGATGATGGACCTGCCGGTCGGCGAGCCCGACGCCGGCCTGAGGGTGGAGACGATCCGCATGTTCACGAAGGCGCGCAAGGGAAGCGCCTCGGTGCGCGGCACGGAAGTGCTGGAGAAGATCGCCGACGAGACCTGGCCCCCGATGCTCGCGAAGTTCGCCTCGCTGGTCGAGAGTTCCCGCGCCTACAACCTGATCGTCACGAACGTGCCGGGGCCGCAGTTCCCGCTCTACCTGCTCGGGGCGCGCATGCGCGAGAGCTATCCGCTGGTGCCGCTGTTCGGTCACCAGGGCGTCGGCATCGCCCTGCTCAGCTACAACGGGCACCTGTGCTGGGGCTTCAGCGCCGACCGCGACGTCGTCCCCGACCTGCACGACCTCGTCGAAAGCGTGCAGGAAGCGTTCGCCGAACTGGGACGCACGGCGGGACTCGAGGACGCGCCCGCCGCGAACGCCCGGGCATTGCACTCGGGGGGCCATGCCGCCCGCGAGAGGAAACGCCGGGGGGGATCCGCCCCCGAACCCGATGTCGTGCTGCGCCGCGCGGCGCGAGCCGTCGAGGTCGCCCCGGACGATCCGGCAGGAGAGAACACGCCGGCCGCGGCGCCGGCCTGAGCCCTCGCGCCGGCGCACCCGCACGCGAACGCACCGGCGCGATCGGCCCGCTCCTTGCGAGAAACGCGAAGCGCGGCAAGAGTCCGTCCCATGAGCACGAGCGAATCCGGCGGCGCCGCCGAGTTGCCGCCGGTCGAGGAGATCCGGCGCCTGCTCGCGGGTCCGCTTTCGGACGACATCATCGAGATGCTGCGCGACGACCCGCGCGAGGAGGTCGCCGCCCTCGTCGACGCGGCCGACCGACGCAGCGAACGACGCCGCGCCGAGCAGGATCGACTCGAAGAGATGCTCGCGATCGAACGGCGTCTCCATGCCGGTGGACGTCTTGCGATCGCGGGCGTCGACAAGGCCGGCGTCGGGCCGCTCGCAGGACCGATCGTCGCCGCGGCGGTCATCCTCGGCGATGCGGCGAAGATCGAGGACATCGACGAACCGCGACGACTCGACTCGCTGACGCGAGCGCGGATCGCGTCCGAGATCCGCGTACGTTCCAAGAGCTTCTCGATCGGCATTGCCGAGCCCGCCGAGATCGACGAACGGAACGTCTACCACGCGAGCCTCCTCGCGATGCGGCGGGCCGTCGAGGGACTGCTGCTCTGCCCCGATCACGTTCTCGTCGACGCCCACGGCATTCCCGACATCGGCATCGAGCAGAGCGCGTACGTCCGCGGAAGCGCCCGCAGCCGAACGATCGCCGCCGCGGCGATCCTGGCCAAGGAGTGGCGCGATTCGCTGATGCTGGAACTCGACCGTGACCATCCCGGCTACGGATTCGCGCACAACAAGGGCTACGGCACGCCCGAGCACCGCGAGGCGCTGCGCCAACTCGGCGCGAGTCCCGTCCACCGGAAGTCGTCGGAAGCCGTGCGCGAGATCCTCGCCGCGGCCGGCAGCGCGAAGCCACGCCCGCGTCCGGCCGGCCGCAGGAAGCGCACCCCGTGAGAACGGGGCTGGACCGGCAGCGGATCCCGTCGTAATTTTCGCCGCCCGCGGGGTCCGCGACGCGGCCCTTCTCGAGGCGCCGGCCCTGCGGGGGAGCAGGACGGAACAGCGCCTCGTCCCGTGAACCGGGCGCCCCGCGTCCGGTGGGACATTCGGGAGCGCGGCATGCGACCTCGGTCACATGCCGCCGTGGACTGCGCGAGTGCGGCGCGCGACGATGCGCGCCCGAAGGCCGGCACGAAAGGGGGAACGCGAATGGACCACTTCGTCAAAGGTCCCGTGCTCGTCACCGGCGCGTCCGGCTTCATCGGCAGCCACGTCGTCCGCGAATTCATGAAGCAGGGCTACGTCGTTCGCGGCACGGTTCGCGACTCGGGAAACCCCTCCAAGGTCCGGCACCTGAAGGCGCTCCCGGGCGCGGACGGCGGCTGGCTCGAACTCGTCGAAGCCGACCTCGAGAGCGACGAAGGCTGGGACCGCGCCGTCGATGGCTGCCGCTGGGTCCAGCACGTCGCGTCGCCGTTCCCGGCGATCACGCCCGCCGACGAGAACGACCTGGTCCGCCCCGCGGTCGAAGGGACCCTGCGCGTGCTGCGCGCGGCCGCGCGCTCCGGCACGGTCGAGCGCGTGGTGCTGACGTCGTCGGTCGCCGCGATCGCCCACGGGCGCGGGACGAACCACGGACGCGTGCTGACCGAAGAGGACTGGTCCGATCCCGACCAATGCCAGCCGTACCAGAAGAGCAAGACGCTGGCCGAGCGTGCGGCCTGGGAGTTCGTCGCGTCGCTCCCCGCGAGTGGGCGCCTCGAGTTGGCCGTCATCAACCCGGGCTTCGTGGCCGGACCGCTGCTCGGTCCCGAGATCGGCACCTCCGGCGAGATCGTCGGAAGGCTGATGCGCCGCGACCTGCCCGCGTGCCCGGAGATCGGCTTCGCGACCGTCGACGTGCGCGACGTCGCGATCGCGCACCGTCTCGCGACGGAGACGCCGGAGGCCGCCGGCCATCGTTTCGTCATCGCCGGCGACCACCTCTGGATGCAGGACATCGGCAGGATGCTCGCCGAGGAATTCTCGGAGGACGGGTACCGGCCGCCGACCGGGAAGCTGCCGTACTGGCTGATGTGGCTGGCCTCGCGTTACGACCGGACGGTCCGGCTGGCGCTCCCGTCGTGGGGCCGGCGCGAGGCGGTCTCCCACGAGAAAGCCTCGCGCATGCTCGGGTGGCAGCCGCGGCCGGCCCGCGAAACCATCCTCGACATGGCCAACAGCATGATCGAGAAGGGCCTCATTCCCTCGCCCTGATCCCGCCGCCTTGCCCCGATCGGCCCCCGGAGAGCGACTTCCGAGTCGCCGGGGCTGGCCGCGCCGACCCCGACGTCACCCCCCATCTGCGGTCGCATCCGCCCTGTTCGCGCAGCCGCCGCGACGACATGGACGGTCGAGGCCCGAAAAACTCGCCTCCCCGAACATCCCGGGTTGCTCGCTCCCGCCAGGACGAGCCATAAACGAACGCTGACGGCGCCGTGCGAGGGACTGCGCGGAACGATCGCCGAACGCTACGCGCGCGGGGGGTCCGCTCGTGCCGACGCAGTGCATCACGCTGCCTCGCACGGACGGCGCCACACGCAAGAGGGGAACCGGGATCCATGAAGACGATGCGCCCTGGCGGCTGGCTCGCGGCCGCACTGCTGTCCATTCTCGCCGTGGGATCGAATGCCTCGGCGCAGACGGCCGACCTTTCGATCACGAAGACGCTGGTCGATCCGGCCATTCCTCCCGCCAGCGGCATCCCGGTCGACAGCGACATCGTCTACACGATCGAGGTGACCAATCTCGGTCCATCGCCGGCGTCAGTAAGGGTCGACGACTTTACGCCTTACGGGCTCGGCTTCGTCTCGAACTCCGGCGATTGCGTCACGGCGTTCCCGTGCAACCTCGGCACGGTCGCGGTCAGCGAGACGAGGACGATCACCACCACGTTCCACGTTCCCGAGACCTACGATCCCCCCACCGCGATCGGGAACTACGCCGTCGTCGAGGCGCTCGACGCCACCGATCCGAACGGGTCGAATGACGAAGCCTACGTCGTCACTCCCGTCAACGGGCGCAACTGCGGCAACTTCGCCGTCTCGGGCGGCGCGATCCACACCTGCTCGATCGTGGCCGGCAACGGCAAGCCGTTCCCGAACACGGTCGACGACGACCTGATCGAGTGCTGGGGGGACAATTTCTCGGACCAGTCGCTCGCGCCGTCGGGCGTGTTCTCGTCGGTCAGCGCCGGGGCGTATCACACCTGCGGCCTGCGTCCGTCGGGCGCGGTCGAGTGCTGGGGATCGACGGTTCCGGACTGGGGCGCTCCGAGCGGCTACGGCAACGCGGTGCCGACCGACACCGACTTCGTCCAGATCGACTCCGGCTACGACTTCTCCTGCGGCCTGCATTCCGACAACACCATCGAGTGCTGGGGCGACGACGGTTTCGTGCCCGCGACGCCGCCGGCAGGGATCTACACGCAGGTCGCCGCGGGATACGTGCATGCGTGCGGGCTGACCTCCTCGCAGACGATCGTCTGCTGGGGCTACGACAGCGACGACACGACCTTCCCGGGCGACCCGATCGTGACGGGCGTGCCGCCGCACGACGACTTCATCCAGGTCGTCGCGAACAACGAGCACGTCTGCGGGCTTCGCGAGAACGGATCGGTCGACTGCTGGGGCTACGACTACGACGGCGAAACCGCCGACGCGGCCGGCCCCTACGTGACGATCACCGCCGGCGACGAGCACAACTGCGGCTTGAAAGCCGACAACACGGTCGAGTGCTGGGGCAGCAACCTGTCCGGCCAGCTCGACGTCCCGGGCGACGCGCTGACGGGAATCGACGCCGGCGCGTATCACACTTGCGGACTGCTGTCGGACGGCACGATCCTTTGCTGGGGCGACGACTCGGCCCTGCAGTCGACGCCGCCGTCGCGCTCGGACAAGTGCCCGACCTGCGGCGACGGCCGGCTCGAGGGACGCGAAACCTGCGAAGCCTGCCTCGCCGGGTTCTGCGACATCGGCTCGTGCGTCCCCTCGACCGGACCGCCGGAGCAGGTGTGCAACGCGAACCTCGACATCTGCTGCAGCCCGGTGACCTGCACGGCGTACAGGCTCAGCGAGAACCACGTGTGTCGTCCCGGCACGGGCGGGTGCGACGCGCCGGAAGTCTGCAACGGCGTCGACTCCGACTCTTGCCCGGCCCCTGGCGGCCTGCGCCCGAACGGGTTCGTCTGCCGGCTCGCGCTCGGCGGCTGCGACCCGGCCGAGACCTGCAACGGGACCTCCGACCAGTGCCCGGTCGACACCGGGACCCTGTCGGCAGGGACACCGTGCCGTGTGGCCGCCGGCAGCTGCGACGTGGTCGAGACCTGCGACGGCACGAGCGTGACCTGCCCTGCCGATTCGTTCGTGGCGGCCGCCACGCTTTGCCGCGCCGCGGCCGGGGGCTGCGACCTCGACGAGTTCTGCAGCGGCACCGACCCGTCGTGCCCGCTCGACGCGCGCAAGCCGAACGCGACGCTGTGCCGCGCCGCGACCGATGTCTGCGACGCCGGCGAGTTCTGCTCGGGCGACGTCCAGTGTCCCGCCGACGGCTTCCTCGGCATCACGACGGTCTGCCGGGATGCGGTCGGCATCTGCGACGCCGAGGAGCGCTGCAGCGGCTTCGCGAAGACCTGCCCGGGCGACGCCAAGCGCGCGAGCGGAACGCCGTGCCGCGCGACGGCGGGCGGCTGCGACATCATCGAGACCTGTACCGGCGCGAGCAATACCTGCCCCGCGGACACGTTCCGTTCGGCCGGTTTCACCTGCCGAAGCGCCGCCGGCGTCTGCGACGCCGTGGAAACCTGCGCCGGCGGCACGGCCGCCTGCCCCGCCGACGCCTACCTCGGCACGTCGACGACTTGCCGCACGCCGGCCGATATCTGTGACGTCGCCGAGAACTGCACGGGCGGATCGGTTTCCTGCCCGGCCGACCTCTTCCGCTCCGCCGCGACCGCGTGCCGTGGATCAGCGGGCGTCTGCGACGTCGTCGAGAACTGCACCGGGACGTCCGCCGCCTGCCCAGGCGACGGCTTCGCTTCGACCGCCACCGCGTGCCGGGGATCCGGCGGCGTCTGCGACGTCGTCGAGAACTGCACCGGAACCGGCGCCGCCTGCCCGGCGGACGGCTTCGCGGCTTCGTCGCTGGTCTGCCGCGGCGTCGCCGGAGTCTGCGACGTCGCCGAGAACTGCACCGGAGCCGGCGCCGCCTGTCCGGCCGATGCGCTCGAACCGACGACTGTCGTTTGTCGCGGCGCCATCGACATCTGCGACGTGGACGAGCGCTGCACGGGAACCGGAACCGCCTGTCCGTCCGACGCGCTGCAACCGACGACCATCGTCTGCCGCGGTGCCGTCGACGTCTGCGACGTCGACGAGCGCTGTACGGGAGGGTCGGCTGCGTGTCCTTCCGACCTGTTCCGCTCCACCGCCACCGAGTGCCGGGGATCGAGCGGAGTCTGCGACATCGTCGAGAACTGCACCGGAACGGCCGCCGCATGCCCGGCGGACGGCTTCGCCGCGACGTCGCTGGTCTGCCGCGGCGTCGCCGGAGTCTGCGA
>CAYYZO010000047.1:1516-15677 GCA_964476185.1 uncultured Myxococcales bacterium | reverse complement strand
CGGACGGCTTCGCCGCGACGTCGCTGGTCTGCCGCGGCGTCGCCGGAGTCTGCGACGTCGCCGAGAACTGCACCGGAACCGGCGCCGCGTGCCCGAGCGACGGCTTCGCTTCGGCCGCCACCGAGTGCCGGGGATCGGGCGGAGTCTGCGACGTCGTCGAGAACTGCACCGGGACGGCCGCCGCGTGCCCGACGGACGGCTTCGCCGCGACGTCGCTGGTCTGCCGCGGCGTCGCCGGAGTCTGCGACGTCGCCGAGAATTGCACTGGAGCCGGGGCGGCCTGCCCGGCCGATGCGCTGAAATCGACGAACGTCGTTTGTCGCGGCGCCGTCGACATCTGCGATGTCGACGAACTCTGCGACGGAGCCGACGCGGAGTGCCCCGCGAATTCGTGGGCGACGGCCGGCACCGCCTGCAACGACGGCGCGTTCTGCAACGGCGCTGACGGCTGCGACGGGAGCGGTGCTTGCCTGCAGCACGCGGGCGACCCCTGCCCCGGCCCCAACGGCGACGGCGATTGCAGCCAGAGCTGCGACGAGGCGACCGACGCCTGCACCGCGAACGATCCCGACGGCACGCCCTGTGACGACGGCGATGTCTGCTCGAGCGGCGAAGCCTGCGCCGCCGGATCGTGCGAGGGCGGCGAACCGACGGACTGCGACGACGGCAACCTCTGCACCGACGACAGCTGCGACCCGATCGACGGCTGCGTCAATGCACCGGCGCCGCGCGAGACCGGCTGTTACCTGCCGGGCAAGTTCACGTTCGCGGTGAAGGACACGGGCTTCGCGGAGAAGAACGGCATCAAGTGGGGATGGAAGAAGGGCGAGATCGTCGATCCGGCCGACCTCGGCTCGCCGCTCGAGTCGACGACTTACGCGCTTTGCATCTTCGACCGAAGCGGCGGCGTCCCGACCCTGGTCGGTTCCTATGTCGTGCCGGCCAGCTCCGACCTTTGGGTCCACAAGAAGCCCGAGATCGCCGGCTACAAGGACAAGCCGGGCAGCGCCGACGGCGTCACCGGCGTCAAGCTGAAGGCTGACGACGAGTTCGGGAAGTCGCTCGCGAGCGTCAAGGCCGGCGGCGTGGGGATGCAACTCCCGGACAACGTGAGCGGCGTCCAGTTCTTCGAGATGGACCCGTCGCTGACGATCCAGCTCGTCAACGACGTCGGCGGTTGCTGGACGAGCGACTTCACGCCGGCCCAGGCCCGCAGGAACACCGGGACCAGCTTCAAGGCGGCCGGGCCGTAGGCCGCTGGAGGCACCACCGGCCTTGTCGCGACGCGCGGCCGCCTTCCTGAGCAATCATTCAGCGGGAACGGCGGCCGAAAAGGCCCACTTTTCGACAAGCATTAACCCTCGCCGTCCGCTATGAAGGTCCGGCGCTCGCGAGAGACCAGGCGACGGGTGGCCGTCCGGCTTCGACGTCTGTCGGAACGGCCGCCGCGGGCGCGGCGCCGCCGCGGATCGCGTATCGCGCGATGTACGCAGGAGAGGGGAACACGATGAACGCGAAATCTTTCGGGCTCGGCCTAGCGGCCACCCTGCTCGTTGCCGTCTGCACGACCGAGGCCCAAGCGCAGTCCGCCGACCTGAGAGTCGCGAAGACCCTGACCAGTCCCGAGATCCCGCCCGCCACCGGCGCGAACCCGGGCGAGAACGTCGTCTACTCCATCGTCGTCACCAACGACGGCCCGAACTCGGCGACCAGCGTGATCGTCCAGGACCCCACCCCCTCCGGCCTCACGTTCGTGTCGAACACCGGCAGTTGCACGACCGCGTTCCCCTGTTCGCTGGGGACGATCAACGCCGGCACCTCGCGCACGATCACGTCGACCTACCTCGTGCCTGCGGGCTACAAGCCGCCCAATGCGATCGTGAACGAGGTCTTCGTGTCCTCCGCGACCACCGACCCGGACGATTCCGACGATTACGCCTACACGATCTCGCCGGTCAACGGCATCAACTGCGGCAACTTCGCGGTCACCGGCGGAACGGCGCACACCTGCGCGATCGTCGCCGGCAACGGCAAGCCCGCGCCGAACACGCTCGAGGATGACGTCGTCGAGTGCTGGGGCGACAACTTCTCCGCCCAGTCCGCACCGGTTCCCTCCGGCGCCTTCGCCCAGATCTCCGCCGGCGCCTTCCATACCTGCGGCCTGCGAAGCAACGGCTCGGTCACTTGCTGGGGATCCAACAGTTCCGGACAGGTGGCGAACACGCCGGTGACCTCCGATTTCGTGCAGATCGACGCCGGCTTCGAACACACCTGCGGCCTGAGGACCGACAACACCGTCGTCTGCTGGGGCGACAACACGTTCGGCCAGAGGAACGCACCCGCAGGGCTGTTCACCCAGGTTGCAGCCGGCAACGTGCACAGCTGCGGCCTGCACACGAACGGAACGATCGAGTGCTGGGGCCTCGACGGAGACGACCTCGACTTCCCGGGAGACCCGATCGTCACCGGTGGCCCGACCGACGACGACTTCGTCCAGGTCGTCGCCGGCGGCGAGCACGTCTGCGGCCGGCACGAGGACGGCACGGTGGAATGCTGGGGGACCGACTTCTCCGGCGAAACCGTGGATCCGGCCGGCAGCTTCACCGATGTCCGCGCCGGCGACGAACACAACTGCGGCCTGCGCTCCAACAGCACGGCCGAGTGCTGGGGCGACGACAGCACCGACCAACTCGCCGCGCCGGGCGATGCGTTCACCAGCATCGACACGGGGGCGTACCACACCTGCGGCCTGCTCTCGGACGGCACGATCCTCTGCTGGGGCGACAACTCCGCGCTCCAGTCCACCCCGCCGGGGCGTTCGGACCTGTGCCCGACCTGCGGCGACAACGTGCTCGAGGGCCGCGAGACGTGCGAGGCCTGCATCGCGGAGTTCTGCGGGGGCACGCCGTCGCAGTTCGCCTCCTGCTGCAGCCCCGTGACCTGCACGGCGTACCGCCTGAGCGAGAACCACGTGTGCCGCGAAGCTTCCGGCGCGTGCGACGCGCCCGAGGTCTGCGACGGCATCAACTTCTCGACCTGCCCGCCCCCCGGGCCGCTGCGGCCGTCGGGCTACGTCTGCCGCACGTCGCTCGGGAGCTGCGATCCTGCCGAGACGTGCACCGGCACTTCGAACGTGTGCCCGCCCAACCAGCCGTTCCTGCCGTCGACCGCGCCCTGCCGCATCGTGGCCGGCTCGTGCGACATCCAGGAGAACTGCACCGGCAGCACGGCCGAGTGTCCGGCCGATGTCGTCAAGGTGGCGGGCACGTCCTGCCGCGGGGCAGCCGGCGTCTGCGACATCGCCGAGACCTGCACCGGAACCGCGGCGGCCTGCCCGGCCGACCTGTTCAAGACCTCGGCCGTCGTCTGCCGCTCGGCTGTCGGCGTCTGCGACTCCGCCGAGGTCTGCTCCGGCGCAGCGACCTGTCCCGACGACACCTACTTCGGCGCGACCGTCACGTGCCGCCCGAGCAGCACGATCTGCGACGCGCAGGAACTCTGCAGCGGCACCGCGCCGGATTGCCCGGCCGACCTGCTCGCTTCGAGCATCACGCCCTGTCGCGCCGCGGTCGGAGGGTGCGACGCGGTCGAGCGCTGCACCGGCACGAGCACGGCATGTCCCGCGGATGCCAACTCGCCGTCCGGAACGACGTGCCGCGCCGCCATCGGCGTCTGCGACGTCGCCGAAACCTGCGCCGGGACCGGCAAGACCTGCCCGGCCGACGCCGTCGCGGCGTCGACGATCACGTGCCGCACGGCCGTCGACGCGTGCGACGTCGCCGAGCGATGCACGGGTTCGACGAACACGTGCCCTGGGAACTCCTTCGCGGTCTCCGGGACGGCCTGCAACGACGGTGCGTTCTGCAACGGCGCGGACACCTGCAACGGCAGCGGCGCGTGCAGTCTCCACGCGGGCGACCCGTGCCCGGGTCCCGATAACGACGCGAACTGTGCGGAGTCGTGCAACGAGGCCAGCGACAACTGCTCGACGACCGACCCGAACAACAGCCCGTGCTCCGACGGCAATGCGTGCTCGAACGGGGAGACGTGCACGAACGGCGTCTGCGGCGGCGGCATCGTCACGGAGTGCGACGACGGCGACCTTTGCACCTTCGACACCTGCGACGAGGTCGACGGATGCGTGCACCTGCCGGGATTCGAGGAGGGGACCTGCTTCGAGGCCGGGAAGGGCAAGCTGTTCATCAAGGACAGCGACATCCCGGGCGGCTCCTCGGTGAAATGGCAGTGGAAGTCCGGCAAGGTGGAAATCACTCCCGAACTCCTCGGCGATCCGCTGACCGACACCGACTACGCCCTCTGCATCTACGACCGCTACGCCGGCGGCGCCACGCTGGTCGGCCGATACCGGATCCCGCGCACGAGCGCCGGGTGGGTCGACAAGGAGACGCGCGTGGTCTTCTCGAACAAGGTCCTGCTGCCCGACGGCATCTACAAGCTCGGCGCCAAGGCTGCACCGGCCGGCAAGTCGAGCGCCAGCCTGAAGGCGGGCGGTTACTCGATCGACGTCCCTCCGCAGGCCGGCTCCAACTTCTACTTCTTCCACCAGCCTTCGCTCGTCGCGCAGCTTCGCAACTCGGCCGGCGCGTGCTGGACGACCGAGTTCACCGAAGCGGATTTCCGCAGGAACGCGAATGGGATCGTGAAGGCCGGGTTCAAGGAAGACTGACGTGCGCGCGGCGGAGGGCAAGACGTCCTCCGCCGCGCGCCTGCCGCCCGCGCGATCGATGACGCCCTCCTCCTCCCTCCGGCCGTTCACGATCCGTTTCCCCGACGACGACCTCGCCTCCCTGCGGCGCCGCCTCGCGGACACGCGCCTGCCCGAAGCCGTCGAAGGCGCGGCCTGGACGTACGGCATCGACCTCGCGTGGCTGCGCGAGCTGCTCCTGTACTGGCGCGACGGCTTCGACTGGCGCGCGGTCGAGCGCGAGTTGAACCGGCACGAGCATGCGCACGTCGAGGTCGACGGGCTTCGCGTGCACGTGATGTCGGCGCGGTCGCCGCACCCGGAGGCGATGCCGCTGCTGCTCGCGCACGGCTGGCCCGGTTCCGTGCTCGAGTTCCTGAAGATCCTGGGCCCCCTCGCGGACCCCGTGGCGCACGGCGGCGACGCGCGCGACGCCTTTCACGTGGTCGCGCCGTCGATGCCCGGCTACGGCCTCTCGCAGGCCCCGCCGCGGCCCGGCTTCGACGTGCGCGCGGTCGGCGCGACGTTCGCGAAGCTGATGCGCGCGCTCGGCCACGACCGCTACGGCGCGCAAGGCGGCGACTGGGCCGCGACAGCGCTCCCGCACGTTGCCCTGGCCGACCCGGACGCCGTCGCCGGCCTGCACCTGAACCTCGTGCTCGCGCCGAAGCCGCCGGAAGGCATCGGCCAGCTGACGCCCGACGAGTTCGCCGCGCTCGACGAAGCTCGCCGCTACATGAAGACCGGGACCGCCTACCAGCGCGTCCAGGGTCTCGAGCCCGACCTGATCGGCGTCGCGCTCGTCGATTCCCCGGCCGCGCTTTGCGCGTGGATCGTCTCCAAGTTCCGCGCCTGGAGCGACTGCGACGGCGACGTCGAGCGCCGCTTCACGCGCGACGAACTGCTGGCGAACGTCACCTGGTACTGGCTGACCGCGACCGGCGCGTCGGCCGCGCGCCTCTACTTCGAAACGATGCGCAGCGGGTTGTTCGGCGGGCTGCAGCAGCGCGTCGAGACCCCGACCGCGTGCGCGATCTTCCCGCGCGAACTCTTCCGGCCGCCGCGCGCGTGGGCCGAGCGGGTCCTGAACGTCGTGCGCTGGACCGAGATGCGCTCGGGCGGCCATTTCGCGGCGATGGAAGAGCCGGCGGCGCTCGTCGACGACGTGCGCGCCTTCTTCCGCGACCTGCGCTGAACCGTCCCTGCCCCCTGCACGTCGCGCCTTCCGGGTCCTGCCGGGGCCCGTGCCGTCGAGCGACGGACCGGACTTGCGAGGCCCGGCGTGTCCCGCCCCACAACCCGGGCGGGAGGCCCCTTGACGACGGCGGGCCGTGATGGTTGTACGTACAACCATCATGGTGACCCGCGCTTCTCGATCGATCGGCCATGGGCCGGGTGGGACCGGCCGGCCGCCGGGCACGACCGCCTCCGCCAGGCCGAAACCCGCGGCGCACGAAGCGGTCGCCGCGCCGGACGCCGCCGCGGACGGGAACCCCGGCGCGACCAAGGCCGACGCGCCTGCCGTCGCGGCCTGCGCCTGCTACCGCGCGCGCAGCATGGCGCGCGCGATCACCGGGCTCTACGACGAGATGCTCGACGCGAGCGGCCTGCGCGCGACGCAGCTCGCGATCCTGTCGGCCATCCGCAGCCGCGGCGCCGCCAGCATGCAGGTCCTCGCGACCGAACTCGGCGTCGACCCCAGCACGATGACGCGCACGCTCGCGCCGATGGAACGCGACGGCTTCGTCGCGTCCGAGGCGGGCGAGGACCGGCGCGTGCGCGAACTCGTGCTGACCGCGAAAGGCCATCGCAAGCTCGCCGAGGCCGGCAAGCTCTGGTCGGGCGCGCAGCAGCGGCTGCGCGAGAAGATCGGAGCGGACCGCTTCGACCGGCTGCTCGACGACATGGACGCCGTGCTCGCCGCGCTGCGCGACGACGCCGCCCCCGGATCCTTGCAGACGCAACCATCCCGCCGGGCGTCCCGCGACGCCGCGCGGCCGCGCTGAAGAACACCGCGCGGGCGCCGAGGCGCCCGAGGAGACTGGCCATGACCACCAACGCGACCACGGTTCATCCTTCGATCTCCGCCACCCCGATCCCGGCCGACGCCGAGGATCTCGTCACCGTCTGCGTGCTGTGCAGCCACAACTGCGGCCTGCGCGTGGACATCGCGGACAACCGCATGGTCGCGGTGCGGCCCGACAAGACGAGCCCGATCACGCACGGCTACGTCTGCAACAAGTCGGTCACGGTCGTGAACTACGCGCACCACGACCAGCGGCTCGAGCATCCGCTCCGCCGCCGCGCCGACGGCACGTTCGAGCGCGTCGACTGGGACACCGCGATCGCCGGGATCGCCGCGAGGCTCTCCACCGTGCGCGAGCGGCACGGCGGTCGCGCGATCGGCCTCGTCGGAATCGGCGGCCAGGCCAACCACGCGGACGGGCCGTGGGCGCTTTCGTTCCTCAAGTCGGTCGGGTCGCGCCGCTGGTTCAACGCGTTCGCGCAGGAGAAGACGCAGCATCCGCTCGTCGACTCCTGGATGCTCGACGCTCCTCCCGCGTCCTTCATGCACGCCGACCTCGAGCACACGAAGTACCTGCTCGTGCTCGGCACGAACCCGAAGATCAGCAACCGGGGCCACAATCCCAACGACTACTTCAAGAAGAACCCGGAGCGGAAGGTCGTCGTGCTCGATCCGCGCGTCACCGAGACCACGCGCACGGCCGACCGGCACCTGCGCGTTCGCCCCGGCGGCGACGTCTACTTCCTCACGGCGATGGCCGCGACGATCGTGCAGAAGGAACTCTACGATTCCGCGTTCGTCGAGCACCGCACGTCGGGATTCGGCGAACTGCGCGACGCGCTCGCGCAGGTGGACGTCGACGACATGGCCTCGCGCGCCGGACTGGACCCCGCCGCGATCCTCGCCGTCACCGAAGAGTTCGCACGGGCCGAATCGGCTTCGATCCTGTGGGACCTCGGCGTCGAGATGACGCCGTTCTCGACCCTGCTCTCGTACCTGATGCGCGTCGTCTCGACGCTGACCGGCAACCTCGGGCGCCGCGGCGGCAACGTCTTCTACGGCACGATCACGCCGCCCGAGCGCAGTTCGAACCGGTTCGAGGAACCGGAGCGCGCGCTCGCCTCGGGCATCGCCGCGATCCGCGCGCTCGGCAACGCCGGGATGTTCTCGCCGACGCTCGTCCCCGAGGAGATCCTCGTCGACCACCCCGAACGACTGCGCGCGCTCGTCGTCGAGTCGTCGAACCCGTTCCTGTCGTACTCCGACACCGGCGCCTGGCGCGAGGCGAGGAAGCAACTCGACCTCCTCGTCGTGATCGACACGTCGATGACCGAGACCGCCCGCGAGGCCGACTACGTGCTGCCGGCGCCGTGCGGCTACGAGAAGTGGGAGTTCGCGCTGTTCCCGAAGGGCTTCCCGGAGATCCCGATGCAGCTTCGCCCGCCGGTCCTCGCGGGGCCGGCCGAGGCGCTGCCCGAGGCCGAGATCTACCTTCGCATCCTCGACGCGATGAACCTGCTCGCGCCGATCCCCGAGGAACTCGCGAGCCTCGCGCCGATGGCCGGAACGCCCGAGGGGCGCGGCTTCTTCCTGATGACGACGATGGCCGCGGCGGCCGCCGCCCAGCAGGCCGGCTACGACGGCGAGACGCAGGCGCTCGCGTGGGCGTACCGGATCCTCGGGCCCGCGATGCCCGCGCCGAGCCTCGTCGCCGTCTACTTCGTCTGCCAGAAGAACGCGATGGTGCGTCCTGACGACGTCCGGCGCGGACTGGGCCCGGGGTGGGAAGGCAAGAGCGCGTTCGACCTCGGCGAGGAGATGTTCCGGCGCATGCTCGCCCATCCCGAAGGCGTCGTCGTCGCCCGCCTCGACGCGGACCGCAATCTCGACGACAACCTCGGCTGGAAGGACGGTCGCGTGCGGCTCGCGATCCCGCCGATGCTGGCCGAGCTCGAGCGCGCGCTCGCGACCTCGCGCGAGAACGCCGACTATCCGCTCGTGCTCTCGAACGGCCTGCGCACCCGCTGGACCGCGAACACGATCCAGCGCGATCCCGCGTGGCGCAAGGGCAGCGGCCCGCACTGTCCGCTCAGCCTGCATCCCGACGACGCGGCCGCGCTCGGGATCGGCGCCGGCGACCTCGCCACGCTGTCGACGAACCGCGCGTCGGTCGTGATGCCGGTGGTCCTCGACGACCGCCTGCTGCCGGGCCAGGTCGCGATCCCGAACGGCTTCGGGATGATCACGGGCCTCGACGCGGACGGCCGGCCGGTCGTCGACGGCGTCAACGGCAACGAGCTGACCGACATCGCCGACCGCGATCCCATCACCGGCATCCCGCACCACCGCTACGTGCGGTGCCGCGTCGAGAAGGCCGCGGGCGCGGCGGCAGCCTGAGCAGGAGGATCCCCAGGATGATCGACCTCTACACCGCGCAGACCCCGAACGGCTGGAAGGCTTCCATCATGCTCGAGGAGGTCGGGCTGCCGTACGAAGTGCATCCGGTCGACCTCGGCGCCGGCGACCAGAAGAAGGCCGGGTACCTCGCGCTCAACCCGAACGGCCGCATTCCCACGATCGTCGACCGCGACGAGGACGACTTCGCGGTCTTCGAGTCCGGCGCGATCCTCGTCTACCTCGCCGAGAAAACCGGCAAGCTGCTTCCCGCCGACCGCAAGGGCCGCTCGACGGTCCTGCAGTGGGTCATGTTCCAGATGAGCGGCATCGGCCCGATGCAGGGACAGGCGAACGTCTTCTATCGCTACTTTCCCGAGAAGATCGAGTCGGTGATCGCCCGCTACCACAACGAAACGAAGCGCCTCTACGAAGTCCTCGAGGCGCGGCTCGAAGGCCGCGAGTACCTCTGCGACGACTACTCGATCGCCGACATCGCGACCTGGCCGTGGGTGCGCATCCACCCGTGGTCCGGCATCGAGATCGACGACCTTCCGAACGTGCAGGCGTGGCTCGACCGCATTGCCGCGCGGCCGGCGGTGCAGCGCGGAGTCGAGGTCCCACGGCCACGGCAGCAGGTCACCGACACGGAACTCGTCAAGACGGCGCAGAGCATCCTGCAGCGCTGACGGGAAGCGTCGCTCGGGGCTGAGCCCGCGGCGATCCGGCGCACACTGGAGCCACGCGACCTCAGCCCGCGGCCTTCGCGATCTCGCGCCGGATCGAACGCACCATCAGCCGTTCGTACAACGACGGCAGCAGCCGGTGGAGCAACGCGGTCAGTTTGCCCACCGGCGTCAGCACGAGCAGCCGGCGACTCCGTGCGGCTCCCTCGAACACGGCGTCCGCGACGCTCTCGGGAGTCGCGACGCTCCCGACCGTCGATTGCGCGTGGGACGCCGGACGGCCGTGCCCGTCGAGTGCCGCCTTGCCGATCCCCGTCGCCGTGAAGCCCGGGCAGAGCATCATCACGTCGACGCCGGTGCCGGACAGCTCGGCGCGCAACGACTCGAACAAGCCGTGCAGCGCGTGCTTGCTGGCCGCGTAGCCGGAACGCTCGTAGAGCGGCGCGATGCCGGCGATCGAGCTCGTCACCACGATCAGGCCCCGGCGCTCGACGAGACTCGCGAGCGCGGCCTTCGTGCAGTGCAGCGACCCGAAGAAGTTCACGTCCAGGACCTTGCGGAACACCGCGACCTCGGTGTCGGCGAACAGGCTTCGTTGGGTGATGCCCGCGTTGCAGAACAGCACGTCGATGCCGCCGAAGCGTTCGACGACCTGCGCGATGGCACGAACGCAACTCTCCTCGTCGGCGACGTCGCACGCATAGCCTTCGCAAGGCTGCGTCGGGCTCGTGAGTTCTGCGGCCAGCGCGCCCGCGGCCGCACCGTCCAGGTCCAGCAGCGCGAGACGGGCGCCGGCCCGGGCGAAGCGCTCCGCAATCGCCCGCCCGATCCCGCCGGCCGCGCCGGTGACGACGACGACGCGGTCCGCGAATTCACGCCGCCGCACGGTGCTCCAGCCTCGCCGCCTCGTCGCGGCGCCCCTCGAGGAACAACTCGAAGACCTCCCGCGTCGTCTTGCGCGGCCGGTAACCGAACTCTTCCTTGAGACGCCGGTTGTCGAGCACCGGCCGGTAGCGCAGGAACCCGACCTGCTCGGGGCCGTGCCGGGAGAGACCGAGCCGGTGCATCACGCCGAGCGCGGCCTCGACGAGTCCCGCCGGCAGCGCGACGAACGGCTTGCGCATCATCACCGCGATCTGTGCCATCGAAAGCGTGCCGTCGCCGGCCAGGTTGTAGACCCCCGTGCCGCCCCAGTGGATCCCGTGCAGGATCGCGCCGACCACGTCCTCGTCCCAGATGAAGACGAACGGCGTCGCCGACCCGCGGATGCCGAGCACGAAGGGGCGGTCGAACAGGTCGGTGATCTGGTTGTGCGTGCAGCGGCCCAGGATCGTGCCGGGGCGCAGCACGAGCTGCCCGAGCTGCGGGCGGGACTCGCGCCACTCGGCGAGCATCTCCTCGACGAGGCGCTTGTGGTCCGAGTACGCGAACTCCGGGTTGCCGCGCAGCGGATCGGATTCCGTCAGCAGCGGCCGGTTGTCGGCGTGGTAGCCGTACGCTGCGCCACTGCTCGTGTAGACGAGCTTGCGCACTCCGGCTGAAGCGCATCCTTCGACCACGTTGGAGGTTCCGCCGACGTCGACGGCGAACTCGATCTCGCGATTCGACGACGGGCCGGGCGTCACGATCGCCGCCAGGTGCACGACGAGGTCGGTCCCGAATCCGCGAAAGAGGCCGCCGAAGTCGGCATCACGGACGTCGGCCTCGACGTACTCGACGCCGGCGAGGCGGTCGGCCGGCGGACGCACGTCGGTCGCGACGATCTTCTCGACGCGACGCGGATCGGCCGCGAGCGCCGCGACGACCTTCCTCCCGATGTAGCCGGACGCGCCGGTCACGAGCACGGATCGATACGGCAGTTGTTCCATGTCGTCCTCCGTCGTTCGTTCCCCGCCCGGCTTCCATCCTCCCGCGCACGCCGCGGCGCCGGAGGTCACTCCGGCGGATCCCCCGCCGGCTCCTGATGCATCTCCTTGAAGTACTGCAGCCCCGGCGCGAACAGGTGCGCGGTCGGCTCGACGTCCACGTGGATCACCGCGCAGCGCTCTTCGGCGAGGCAGCGGCGCAGAGCCGGCTCGAGGTCGGACGGGTCCGATACCCGCTCGCCGTACGCGCCCATCGCCATCGCGAGGCGGTCCCATTCGATCTCGCCGAGATCGGTGTTGATCGTGCGGCTTCCGTCAGGGCCTAACGCGTGCTGGAACATCGATCGCACCGGCTGCAGCGCGAGCATCTGGTTGATCTTGACCATGCCCCACTGCCGGTCCGAGCAGACCAGGAACACCGGCTTCAGGTTGCAGCGCACGGCGGTCTCGATCTCCTGCATGTGGAAGGCCATCGCGCCGTCGCCGATCAGGCAACAGACCTGCCGACCGGGATGCGCGATGCACGCGCCGAGCGCCTGCCCGACGCCGGCGCCGAGATGTCCCATGTGCGCGGTCTGCAGCATCGTGTTCGGCGAACGCATTTCCGTGAAGAAATGGCCCCACACCGCCGTGTTGCCGCCGTCGAACACGAACGTCGCGTCGTCCGCGAAGACGCGGCGGCAGGTGGCCGGCACGTGCCCCGTGATCATCGGCGACGTGCGGTTGTCGAGCACGGCATCGAGCGCGGCGCGGTCGGCGTGCTTGGCCTCCGCGAGTTCCGCGACGGCCTTGCGACGCGCGTCGAGGGGCATCTTCCCGGCGAGGGGCCGCAACTCGGCGGCGAGCTGCGCGAGGAACGCGCGGGCGTCGGCCAGCACGAGCATCTCGGCGCGGCGGTTGCGACCGAGGCTCGAGTCGCTCGCGTCCACCTGGATGATCTTCTGCCTCGTGGATGGCGCCCAGTACGGCGCCTTGCCCCACCAGTCGGTCTCGCCGAGTTCGGAGCCGACGACGAGGACGACGTCGGCCGCGCCCCGCAGCCGGTTGCAGGCTTCGATGTGCGGCATCGGCCAGGCGAGCGGCGAGCGCTCGTCGATCGCGCTGCGCGCGCTCCAGGACGTCGTCACCGGCGCGTGCAGCAACCCGGCCGCTTCGGCGAGCTCGTCGAACGCGCGGGCGTGGATCACGCCGCCGCCCACGTGGATCACGGGAAGTGCGGCGTTCGCGAGGAGGTCGGCGGCCCGTGCGACCTGCGAGGCCGGCGCGGCGATCGGCTCGACGCGCCGGTACTCGTGCACTTCGAGCAACGACACGTCGGGTCCCGCGCCGTTGATGAGGTTCTCCGGGATGTCCAGGTGCACGACTCCCGGACGCCCCGTCCAGCACTCGCGCAGCGCCTGCCGCAACAGTTCGTCGATGCGGGCGAACGACTGCGCGGTCTCCGACCATTTCGACATCGCGCGAATCACGCCCGTCTGGTCGAAGCACTGGTAAGCGCCGCCGCGGTCCGGGTAGGCGATGCCGGTACGCCGCGAACTCGTGATCAGGAGGACCCGGTTGCCCTCGGTGTTCTCGACCGCGACGCCCGAGAGCATGTTCGCGACCCCGGGCCCGTTGCTCGCGATGCAAACCCCGAGCCGGCCCGTCAGCCGGGCGTATGCGCCAGCCATGTGCGCCGCGATCGACTCGTGGCGCGGCGAGACCATCTCGATCCCCTGCTCCACGCAGTGCGCGAACAGCTGCGTGTAGGTCCCGTCGACGATCCCGAAGAACTTCTCGACGCCTTCGCGGCGCAGCATCCTGGCGACGATCGCGCCGCCGGTGGTCTCGGCCATGCAGATCCTCCTCGGCACCGGACCGGGCCCGGCTTCGCGAATGCGGCAGGACCGGCCGGTGGGCCGGAAAGTCCCGGAGCACACGACGTGCCACGTCGTCGCATCGGCTTTTCTTCAGGAATTCGGGCCTGCGGGCCCGTCGGTCGCGCGGAGACGCGAGCGCCCCCCCAGGGAATTCGCAGGAACGGGAACCCGCGAGGCAGGTTCCGCGCCAGGGATTCGCCCGGCCCGCTACGACCAGCGCCGAGGCGAGGAGTCACGGCCGAGGATTCCCCGCACCTGCTCCTGGAACGCTCGACGTCCGGGATACGCTCTTCACGCGTGACGCGCCGGCGGGTTCCGGCTCAGTCGACGCTCAACGGCGATGCGGACGAAAAGAAACGTCCAGTGCCAGAAGTTGCCGGGCTGCCGGAGGGCCTTCTCGACCCGAAGGAGACTGCCGGCGACACCCACCGCATGGATCACCACCGTCACCGCGAGGAGCAGCGACTCCGACAGGAGTTCCACCAGCATCGCGGCAACTTCCTTGGCCCGGGAACCGGGCAGCGTCGATCGGCTTCGAGCCCTGCCCGGGCCGCCCACCGGCATGATCGCGGGGCGGCGATGCTCCACCCGACACCTTGCACGGACCCGAGATTTCCAAGAATGTA
>CAYYZO010000047.1:0-1416 GCA_964476185.1 uncultured Myxococcales bacterium | reverse complement strand
TTCATGTTCGGCGGGCAGTACGGCGAAGGCGTTCTTCGCAAGAACGGGAAGAGCGTCGCCTACTACAACACCGTCGCCGCATCGTACGGCCTGCAGATAGGCGGTCAGGTCTTCGGCTACGCGCTGCTGCTGATGACGGACGAGGCGGTGGACTACCTCTCGCGCAGCGAAGGCTGGGAAATCGGGGTGGGGCCGTCCATCGTCGTCGTCGAGGCCGGAGCGGCCAAGGCCATGACGTCAACCACGCTGAAGAGCGACGTTTACGCCTTCGTCTTCCAGCAGAAAGGACTGATGGCCGGTATCGGGCTCCAGGGCTCGAAGATCACGAGGATCCGGCGATGAGCATGCCGAGGACGACCGCTTTGCCCAGCAGATCCCCGGAGGAACGCACGATGAAGTTTGCACGTACCCTGGTTTCCGTTTCCTGCGCACTCGCGCTGCTGGCGGCGACCCCGCCGGCCTCGGCCGAGGAAGTCGCCGCGGACACGATGGACATCGTGCGCGACGCGGTCCGAGCCGACAAGAAAGCGCTGATCGCGACCAACCTGGATTTGACCGAGAAGGAAGCCAAGGCCTTCTGGCCCGTCTATGAGCGCTACCAGAACGAACTGCTCTCGGTCCAGTCCCGTCTGTTCGAGGTGATCGCCGAGTACACCGCCACCATCGACACGATGACCGACGAGAGGGCCACCGAACTCGTGAACCTGTACTTCCAGGCCGAGACGGACCGCGCCCGCGTGCGACGTTCCTACGTCGAACCCATCTCCGGGATCCTGCCGGGCAGGAAACTGGCCCGGTTCTTCCAGATCGAGAACAAGATCGACGCCGTCGTCCGGTACGAGACCGCCAAGTTCACTCCGCTCGTGGTCGCGCAGTAAGACGATCGAACCGGCGAAATCCCGGCGTTGGACCGACATCGCCGGCGGCTGCGAACCGTGGAGTTCGCAGCCGCCCGGGCGTCCGACCAGCATCCGTCCCGGATGGATTCGACGAAGTACCGAAAGTTCCTCGCGCGCCTCGTCGCCGTCGGCCTGCCTGGACTGCTTCCGATCCTGCTTTCCGCCTTCGGGCTGCCGGGCTGTTCGACGCTGCTGGCTGTCCCCGAACAACAGGAGAAATTGTTCGACACCGTCGTCCTCGGCGGCGAAGTCCGTTCCTCGAGCGGCGATTCCCGCGGCCCGTTCGTGGTCGGGCTGCTCGCCCGCCGGGACAACGGCGAGTTCGATCTGGTCGATCATTTCGTCGCCGAAGCATCCGGGCGGTGGGCCATGGCCGCCGAACCCGGGACCTATCTGATCGCCGCGTTCGAGGATGCGGATGCGAACGGTCGGTATCACGACGAACCGGCCATGGTCTGGCATCAGGGAGACGTCGTGACCTTGAAGGGCGGCCAGCGACGCGACGACATCGACCTGG
>CAYYZO010000046.1:19001-34250 GCA_964476185.1 uncultured Myxococcales bacterium | reverse complement strand
GCGCTGCGCCGCCTCACTCGCTGAGCGTGCGAACCTCGTCCGTCAGCCGCCGCACGCGCATCGACAGCGAGCGCGCGAAGTTCTCGAGCAGCTTCACCTTGAGGTCGGGGTGCGTGTTCGTCAGGTGCTCGAAGTCCGCGATCGCGAGTTCCCAGCACTCGACGGGCGTGTCGGCGCGCACGACGGCCGAGCGCGGGCGGCGCTCGAGGATCGCCATCTCGCCGAAGATCATGCCGGGCGTGCAGGTGGTCAGGCGGCGCGTGCCTCCGCCGGCGAGGTCGATGGTGACGCTGACCTGGCCGCTGGCCAGGAAGAACAGCGAGTCGGCGGGGTCGCCGATCGCGACGATCGAGTCGCCGGCCTTGAACCGGCGCGTCTTCAGCTTGCTGCGCAGCACGTCGATGCTCTCGCCGTCGAGCCCCTCGCAGAGGTCGAACTCCTCGAGCGTCACCGGGATGCCGCCCGGCGCCGAGACGCGGATGTCGTAGAGGAGCTGGTCCTCGCAGAGCTCGAGCGCGGTGTCGGCCTCCTCCATCTCGAGCAGCAGCGCGGCGGGCTTGCGCGCGAGCGCGGCCGAGAAGTACTGCTTGAGGCCGGCGTCGGCGTCGAGGCCGGTGATCGCGACCTCGCGGAAGCGCTGGCGGTTGCGCTCCCAGAACGACATCCACAGGTCGAGCGCCGGCCAGTCCGCGCTCGTGATGCGCTTGAAGTCGATGATCAGCCAGTCCGTGTTCGCGGGCAGGGCGAGGATGTCGCGGATCACGCGCTCGATCGAGAACAGGGTGAGCTCACCCTGCAACTCGAAGACCGTGATGCGTTCCCCGTGCTCGACGAGCGCCTTCTGCTCGGTCGAGCGGCGCATGCGCTTGGAGCTGACGGTGGAAGCGTCGTAACGCCGCCGCACGAGCGACTTGCCCGAGCGCGTGGCCTCGAACAGGTGCAGGCCGAAGTCCTCCGAGAGGTCGTGGAACACGCGCACGCCGCGCACGCTGTTGCCGCGCGTGTCGAGCGGCGGCGAGTAGACGGCGATGCCGACCTGGCCTGGCAACACGCCGATCACGCCGCCGCCGATGCCGCTCTTGGACGGCATGCCGGCGCGCGCGACCCACTCGCTCGCGTAGTCGTACATCCCGCAGGTCGCCATCACGGCCAGCACCTTCGAGACGGTGGCGGCCTCGATGACGCGCTCCTGCGATGTCGGGCAGGTGCCTCCGGCGGCGAGCGTCGCGGCCATCACCGCGAGGTCCTTGCAGGTCACCATCGTCGCGCACTGCTGCGAGTAGCACTCGAGCACCGGCTCGAGCACCGAGCCGATGATGCCGGAGTTGCGCAGCATGTAGTCGATCGCGAAGTTGCCGATTCCGCTGTGGCGCTCGGACGCGACCATCTCCTCGTCGATCCGCAGCGGCCGGCCGGCGCACCGCGACAGCAGGTCGAGGATCCGGCGCGAGCGCGGCCGTCCGGGCTCGTCGCGAACGAGGCTCGTGGCCGCGATCGCGCCGGCGTTGATCATCGGGTTGAACGGCCGCCCGCTCTCCTGGAACAGGCTGACGCGGTCGGTGCCGTTGCCGGTCGGCACCACGCCGACTTTCGAGAGCACGCCGTCGGGGCCGTTGTCGGCGAGCGCCAGCGCGTACGCGAACGGCTTCGAGATGGACTGGATCGAGAACTCCTGGTCGGTGTCGCCGATCGTGTAGACGCGGCCGTCGGTCGTCGCGATCGCGATGCCGAAGGACGCGGGGTCGGCCTTGGCGAGCTCGGGGATGTAGCTGGCGACCTCGCCGGCCGTGCAGTCGAGGTGGCGCTCGTAGAGCTCCTGCAGGTAGGTCACCAGCGGGTGTTCGGCCTCGGTCGTGTCCCCGGAGGGGGCGGCGGTTCGCTTGCGCGCGGCGGCTTCGGACATCCCCTCTCTCCTTGCACGGACAATGGCAGCGAGCCAAGCGGTCGCCAAGGGGGTTCGGGGAACGTTCCCGCGGCCGGTCCGGAATCGCCGCGGGAAAAGCCCGATGTCGCACGCGTTTGCGCGGCCGGAGGCGGCTGGAGGCAAGTGGAGGCAAGTGGAGCCGCTCGCCTCGAGGGTGGCTCGAAGGCGGCTTGCGGATCGGCTTGCCGCTCAGCCCGCCGGGCAGCGGGCGAGCGCGGCGTCGATGCGGAGCGGCTCGGCCAGGGACTGGATGTGGCGGCGGCGATGGAGTCCCGCGGCGTTGAGGTCCCCGGGGCCGGTCTCGACCGGCCAGCCGCGAGTGCCCGGCGGGCTCACGCCCGGCCCGTCGAGCCACGGTCGCGCCGCGTCGCACTCGCCGAGCCACGCCAGGCACACGCCGCGCAGGCGGCGCGCCTCGAGGAACGCGGGGTCGAGCTCCGTGCTGCGCGCGACGGCCTCGCAGGCCGCGCCGAAGTCGCCCGCGCCGGCCCCTCCTCCGCCCGCCGACGCGAGCGCGCGCTCCATGCCGAGCACGCCGAGGTCGTAGTGCGCCTCCGGAAGCTCCGGGTCGTGCGCGACGGCGCGCCGCGCCCGGCGCATCGCTTCCTCGGGGCGTCCGGCAGCGTGCGCGATCACGGCCAGCGAGTTCGCGTACTCGGCCTGCGTCGTCGAGATCGCCTGCCGCCGCTCGTCGGCGGTTCCTCGCGTTTGCGCCGGTTGCCGCAGCGCCGCCCTCGACAGGAACCACTCGGCCCGTTCGAGTTGCCCGCGCTCGAACGCGAGCGCCGCGAGATTCTCGTCGCCGAGGTGCCAGCCCGCGCGCGCGGCGGCGGCGAAGTGCTCCGCGGCCGCGTCCAGGTCGCCGGCGGCGTAATCGATCACGCCGTGCAGGTTCTGCGCGACCGCGCGCGACTCGCCGCGCTCGAGGCCGGTGTCGAGGACGAGGTCGCGCGTGAACACGAGCGTGCTCGCGACGGCGAGCAGCGCGCACGCCGCCAGCGCGGCGCGCGCCAGCGTGCGCGATCTCGCGCGGACCGCGTCGAGGCCGAGCGCGGCCAGGTACGCGAAGGCGACGGAGACCGGCATCAGGTAGGTGGCCTTGATCGCGGACTGCGTCGGCACGCTCCGGGTGCCGTGGACGAGCACCACGGCCATCGCCGCGAGCGAGGCGAGGACGACCGCGTCGACGTCGTTCCACGCGCGCTTGTGCAGTCGCATCGCGACGCAGCCGGCGCCGAGCAGCATCAATCCCGTCGGCACGAGCGCGAGCGTGAGCAGGAGCTGTCCGGCGCGGCGCGCGGCCTCGCTTTCGACGACCGTCGGCAGCGCGAAGCCTCCGAAGCCGTCGAACCAGGTGTTCGCGTAGAGCCCCGTCGGGATCGACTCGCGCAGCGCGCTGTACGGGACGCCGGGCGGCCGCGGCGAGTTCACGGAAAGGCCGCGCGGCCATTGCGGCCGGTACAGGATCCCGGGGTCGAACAGCAGGTACTCGAGCAGCCGGCGCTCGCCCTGCAACTGGGAGTTCTCGACGCGCGCCAGGAAGAGCTGCTCGCGGCTCATCTGGAACGGGTTGCCGTACACGATCGCGTTGCGCGCGTAGAACCAGCCGCTCGTCACCGCCACGACCGTCAGCGCGATCGCCAGAGCGCGCATCGACCGGGAATCGTCGCGGCGCCCGGCCGCCTTCGCCGCCATCGTCGCGCCGGCGGCCGCCACCACGACCAGCCCCGTGAACTTCGTCAGCATCGCGAGGCCGAGGGCGAGCCCGAGCAGCGCCGCGCGCCCGGCGCCGGGACGCTCGAGCGTGCGGACCAGCGCCAGCAGCGACAACGCGCAGAGCGCGGCGCCGAGGCCCTCGTTGCCGAGGAACCCCGCGCTGTAGAGGTGCACCGGCACGAACAGCAGCAGGCCGGCCGCGAACAGCTGCAGGAGCGGCTCCCGAGGGAACGTGCGCTGCACCAGCGCCGCGCCGACCCAGGCCTGCGCGAGGCCGAGCGTCGCGACGAGCGCGGTTCCGATGCGCAGGCGCGCGACCCCGTCGAGTTCGGGCAGGGCCCGCCAGATTGCCGCCATCGCGGCGTAGTAGAGCGGCGGCTGGAAGAACTCCCAGCCGCTCTCGGCGAGCGGAACCCGACCGGTTTCGGACAGGAACCAGATGTAGGTGAAGTGCGCGAACGCGTCGTAGCCGCCGATCACGGAGACGACCATCGCGTTGTTCCATCTCGCCGCGCTCGCGACCAGGGTCATCAAGGCCGCAGCGGCGAGGAACGTTCGGCGACTCATCCGCCGGGCAGAATCCCCGTCGTGCGCCCTCGGGTCAACCGGTCGATCCTTTGACCGTCGGCGCGGCCCTCCGACCATCGGCGCGGGCCGTCGATCGATGGCGCGGCCTTGCGATCGATGGCGCGGCCTTGCGATCGATGGCGCGGCCTTGCGATCCTGCGCGCGGCGCTGGATGACGGGCGCTGCCCTTCGCGCGCCGGCCGCCCGAAGGTATGCTGCGCGAGCCGTGCTCGAGGATCGACCAGGCGCCGTCCCGGCGCACGCCGTCCGGCCGCGCGCGGCGCGATGGACGGCGATCGCCGCGGTGCTCGTCGCGATCGCCGCGGCCGAGCGCTTCTGGAACGCGTGCGCGGCCCCGACCCTGGCCGGCTACGACGGCTTCGCGCACTTCACCTACGTCTGGTTCGTCGCCGAAACCGGCCGCGCGCCGATGCCGACGCACGGCTGGTCGTTCTTCCACCCGCCGCTTTACTACGCGCTGATGGCCGGGGTCTGGAACGCGCTCGACGCGTTCGACCCGGCCGTGCGCCTGAAGGCCGGGAAGCTGTTGCTCGCGACCCTCGGCCTCGCGCACGCGATGGTCGCCTGGCGGGTGCTGGGCCGCCGCTTTCCCGGTTCGCCGCGGGCCAAGGCGTACGGGACCGCGTTCGCGCTCGCCGTGCCGGTGCAGCTCTACAGCGCCGGGTTCCTCGGCAACGAGGGCCTGCACGCCGTCCTCGGCAGCCTCTCGCTGCTGGCGCTGCTCGCCGCGCTCGAGCGCCCGACGCCCGTGCGCGGCGCTCTGCTCGGCGCGTGCCTCGGCCTCGCGATGCTCGCGAAGTTCTCGGCGGTCGCGCTCGTGGCGGCGGCGTTCGCGACGCTCGCCCTCGCGGCGCTCCTGCGGCGCGGGCGCGCGGAGCCGGCGCTCGCCGACGACGGCGAAGCGCCTCGCCGCGCCGTGGCGAACGTCCGCGCGCTCACCGTCGCGGCGGCCGTCCTGCTGGTCTTCTGCGGCGCCTGGTACGCGCGCAGCATCGCCGCCTACGGAACTCCGTTCCAGCTCAGCCGCGACGCGTTCCTCGTCGAGTACGTCGAGGGCAACCAGCCGCAGGCCGCGCGCGGCTGGGCCGACTACCTGACGTTCGACCCGTGGATCTTCCGGCGCCCGGCCTGGCCTCGCGACGCGACGCCGACCTCGGACGCGGCGCCGCACGACTTCGCGCGCGCCGTGCGCGAGTCGGTCTGGACGGGTCTCTACGCGAACACGTGGTTCGACGGGTTCGGCGGCTGGGTGCTGCCGTCGGTGGTCGACAGTGAACTCGCCAGGCGATCGGGCCAGCTGCTGCTGACGCTCGGCCTGCTGCCGACCGGGCTGGTGCTCGTCGGCGCGCTCGACGCGCTCGCGGCGCTCCGGCGGCGCGGCTGGCGGGCGGACCAGGACGAAACGGTCGTGTTCGCGCTCTCGACTGCCTCGATGCTCGCGCTGTTCGTCTACGGCACGCATGCCGCGCCGATCGCGGGGGCGGTCAAGGCCACGTACCTGACGTTGATCGTCGTCGCGTTCGCGTTCTGGTTGGCGGCGGGCGTCGCGTTCGTCGAGCGCGCCCATCGGCGATGGCTGCCGGTCGTCGACGTGGGCTCGGGCCTGGTGGCGACGATCGCGCTCGCGGTGTTCTGCCAGGGCCTGCTGTTCGAACGCGACGTGTTCGGCCGTTCGCTGCCGGGCTTCGAGGCCGCCAAGGCGAACCAGCTCGGCATCGTCGAGTACGCAGGAGGCCGCCGCGATCGGGCGAGGCAGCTGTTCGAGGACGCCGCGGCGGCCGGCGAGCCGCTCGCGCTCGAGAACCTCGCGGCGCTCGCCGTCGAGGACGGCCGTCCGGCGCGCGCGCTGCGGTTGCTGAAGCGCGCCGCGAGGCGGCAGGACGCGCGCCCGGGCGCGGGACCGGTCCGTCGCGACGAGTTCCTGAGCCGCGAGCACGCGGAGATCGACCATTCGATCGGGGTGGTGCTGCACGCCCTCGGCCGCCGCGATCGTGCGGTCCGGCGCTGGCACCGCGCGCTCGCGCGCGACCCGCAGCTGGCCGAGGCGCTCTACTCGGCGACGATCGCGCTGCTCGAGGATCGACTCGCCGAGGCCGGTCGCGACGAACGCGCGCGGCGACTCGCGTTCGACGACGCCGGGCGCGCGCTCGTCAACGTGCGCCGCTTCGATCCGGGCCTCGAGGCGGGCTGGCGACTGGCGGCGGCGGTGGAAGCGCTGCGCGGCGACTGCGACGCCGCGCGCACCGTGCTCGACGCCTGGCGTCGGCTGCCGTGGTGGACCGAACGCGCCTATCCGGTCGAAACCGGAACGGGAGCCGGATTCTCGGCGTCGATCGGGCGGCGGCGCCTGATCGCGCCGCAGCGCGCGGAACTCGTTCCCGAGCGCGCGCTGGCGGCTTGTGGACTCGGGCCGCCCTGATCGGCGACAGCAGGATTTCCGCCGGGGATTCGTGGCGTGTCCGGCGCCGCGGCCCCCACTCCTCGTGGCGTCGTCCGTTGGCGCTGGATCGATCCGGTGGAGTGCTTTGGAGCGGGAGCCGGTGACGGCGCCTCAGGACGCCGCTTCGATCGCGCGCACGACCTCGTCCCGACGCGCGGACGGTTCGAGGGGCGCCACGTGGACGAGGCCCGGACCGACCGCGAGCCTGGCGCCGTCGAGCGCGTCGTCGCGGTACTCGGGCTCGACCGCCTCGAGACGGCGCGTGAGCCCGGCCGCCGGCTCGCCGGCGAGCCTGGTCGCGTACACCCACGCGTAGCTGAAGCCGACGCCGCGCCACGCGCTCGCGCGCAACTCGGGCGGCAGCGCGTCGATGCGATCGCGCAGCGGGCCGTCGGTGCCGTGCCGGAACACGAGCAGGTGCCCGAACACCTCGGCGCCGGTCTCGCGCGCCTCGGCCTCTCGCAGCGGCCGGAGCGCGGCGCCGTCGTTGAGCAGTTGGCCGGTGCCGACGAGCGCGAGCAGCGCGCACGCGCCGAACACGACCCGCCGTGCCCACGCCGCGGCGCGGCCCGGCCGCGAGCACGCGAGCGCGATCGCGAAGAACGCCGAAGGCAGCGCCGCCGTCAGCACGCGGAACGTGAAGAACCGCACGCGCCCGAGGTCGTTGAACTCCTGGTTGCTCGCCGCGATCACGACCAGGAACAGCGGGAAGATCGCGAGGACCAGCAGCTCGGGCGACCGCTCCACGGCGCTGCGCGCCGCCGGGAGCCGCTCGACGGCCCGCTGGCGCAGCGCGAGCGCGATGCGGGACAGCGGCTCCACGACGACCGCCGCGAACGCCGTCGCGTAGATCGCGAGGTACGGGTACGCGAGCCACTCGCGCGTCACCTTCACGGCGGACGGCAAACCGATGTTGCGGAAGTACAGGGCCGCCGGCACGCCGCGCACGGTGACGTCCCACAGCCTCGCGAGGATCCCCTGCGAGGTCGAGGCGTCGCCGGCGAACGTGCTCGCGACGATCCCGAGCGAGCCGCCACTCGCGAGGCTGTGGACGATCCACGGGGAGAAGCCCGCGGCGAAGCCGAGCGCGGCCATCGGCCAGCGCGCCGGTGGCAGCGCGCCGCACGCGGCGGCCCACGCGGCGCAGAGCAGGATCGGCGGCGCCGAGGTGTAGCAGAACCAGACGGCGAGGCCGGCCGTCGCGGCCCAGGCGACGACTCGCGCGCGGCTGGCCGGCTCGTCGACGAGCCGCAGCGTCAACAGCAGCTGCAGCCCGACGAGCGTGACCGTGTCGCTGTGGAAACCGAGCGCGATGACGTTGAACGCGACGAATACCGGCGGCGCGGCGAGCCACAGGAAGCCGAGCGCGTGCGCCGCCGCACGGCCCGCGATGCGATCGGTCACGAGCAGCCACAGCCACAGGCCCGCCGCGCTCCACGCGAGCGGCACGAGCTTGAGCGCCGCGAGCGAGGGACCGAACAGCGCCGTGACCGGCACCGCGAGCAGCGAGAACACGAGGCTGCCGCCCGCGTACGGATCGGCCTGCAACTCGGAGAGCGGGAGGTCCCATCCGCTGCGCAGCGCCTCGGCGGCGAGCAGCCGCCACGCTTCCTCCCAGAAGTAGACGCCGTCGAACGCGAGGAAGACGAGCGCGAGGCGGTGCACCACGAACGCCGTGAGCCACCAGGCGAGCGGCGCGCGGCCGACCCGCGCGTCGCGGCGCGACTCGCGCGGCTCAGTCGCGGCCATGCCGGACCGCGAGCTGCATCGTGGTGCCGGCCAGCGCGCGCAGCTCGAACGCCGCGCCGGCCGTCGCCGCCTGCTTCGGCGTCAGGATCGCGCCGTGCGCTTCCCCGCTCGCGACGGCGGAGAGCACGTCGTTCGGGCCGCGCCGAAGATGCGCGACGCGCGCGCGCGGATCCGCGCGGCACAGCACCACCTCGAGCGCCGCCGACTCGTCCGACGGGCTGCCGGCGAGCACGACCGCCGAGTCGACGTCCTCGCGCGGGACGAGGAGCTCGACCTCGACCTCGGCGCCGGCGTCGACGCCCTCGGCCTCGGCCGCGATGCGCAGCCACGCGTGCGCGCCGGCCACCGAGCTGATCGACGCCGCTCCCGACGGCAGAGTCGCGACCACGTAGTCTCCTCCCGGCTGTCGCACGAGGCAGACGCGCCGGAACTCCTCCATGCCGAGCCGCGACGGGATCTTGCGCACGGTGCGCGCGACGAGCCGGGCCGGCAGCGGCTCGGCCGCGCCGAGCAGCGCCGAGACGAGCGGCCGCAGCAGCTGCTCGCAGACGACGATCGCGGAGACCGGGTAGCCCGGCACCGCGATGGCCGGCGTCGCGCCGTCGTCGCGGCGCAGCCGGGCCAGCGCGACGGGCCGTCCCGGCGCGACGTCGACGCCGTGCACGAACACCTCGCCGAGCGCGGCGAGCGCGGGGATCGTCAGGTCGCGGCGCCCCGCCGAGCTTCCCGCGATCACCGCCACCGCGTCGAAGCGTCGCGCGGCGTCGCCGATCGCTGCCGCGAGGCTCGACTCGTCGTCCGGGACGATGCCGAGCCGGTGCGCCGAGCCGCCCCACTCCTCGACGAACGCCGCGATCACGCGCGAGTTGGATTCGATCACGCGTCCGGCCGCGGCCGCGGCGCCGGGCTCGACGACTTCGCTGCCGGTCGCGAGGATCGCGACGCGCGGGCGGCGTCGCACGCGCAGGCTGGTCGTGCCGGTCGCGAGCAGCGCGCCGAGATCCCACGGGCGCAGTTTCCGGCCGGCGGCGACGACGACCGCCCCGGCAGGAATGTCCTCGCCCTCGTGGCGCACGTCGTTGCCGGGCGGGACTGGCGAGGCGATCCGGTAGCCGCGAACGCCGCCGTCGACCGGCGTCGCCTGCTCGATCCGGACGACCGCGTCGGCCCACGGCGGCAGCAACGAGCCCGTGTCGACGGGAACACAGGCCGCGAGGCCGGGCTCGGGCGCCGCCTCGCCCGCTCCCACCACGCGCAGTTCGATCGGCCCTCCGGCCGCTTCGCGGGTGTCGGCCGACCGCACGGCGATGCCGTCCATCGCGGACGCACGGTAGTGCGGAGAGGCGTGCCGGGCGACGACCGTCTCGGCGGCGATCCGCCCGGAGGCGTCGTCGACGGCGACCTCTTCGTCGCCGACCGGAGCGACGCCTTCGAGCAGGCGCGCTCGCGCGGCGACGAGCGGGGTGCGCTGCAGGAACGACGCGTGCTTCGGGACCGCTTCGGGCTTCGGATCCGCCTGGCTCATGGCAACAACAGCACCTCGACCTCGGTGCCGGCCGCGAGGCCTTCGCTCGAGCGCGGGATGCGCAGCAGGCCGTCGGCACGCGCGATCGTGGAAACGGTCACCGACTTGCCGCGCAGCGGGGTCGCGACCGGCAGGTCGCCATCGTCGAGCGAGGCCAGGTCGGGATCGGCCAGGCGCACGCGGATCCAGTCCTCGCGGCCCGGCGTGGACGAGAGCGTCGAGGCCAGCCGCGCGCGCACGCGCGGCCGAGCGGCGAGGATGCGCGGCAGGCGCTCGCCGGCGCGCAGGCGGATCAGCACGCTGCCGAACAGCACGAAGACGACCGCGGCGGCCGACGGGTTGCCGGGCACGCCGAGCACCGACAGTCCGTCGCACTCGGCGAACATCGTCGGCTTGCCGGGCGCGATGGCGATCCCGTGGAAGCGCACCTCCGCGCCGGGAACGCGCCGGATCGACGACTGCACGAGGTCCTTGGCGCCCTTCGAGCTGCCGCCGGAGAGCAGCAGCACGTCGCAGTCTCGCCGGGCACGCGCGAACAGGTCGTCGAGCATGGCCTCGTCGTCGCGCACGACGCCGTAGTCGACGACGGTCGCGCCCGCAGCGCGCGCCATCGAGCCGAGCAGGTACTGGTTCACGTTGCGCACGCGCCCGGGCGGAAGCTCGTCCTCGGGCTCCACGATCTCGTCGCCGGTCGCGGCCACGCCGACCCGCGGCACGCGGTGCACGACGACGCGGGAGCGCCCGACGCCGGTCACGACGCCGACGTCGCTGCCGCGCAGCCGGTGCCCGGCCTCGAGCACGACTTCGCCGGCGCGCAGGTCCTCGGCGATCGCGATGGTGTTCTGGAGCGGGGCCGCGGCGCGGCGCACGAGCACGCGGCCGGCTTCTTCCTCGGTGTGCTCGACGATGACGACGGCGTCGGCTCCGGGCGGCATCATCGCGCCGGTCGAGACGCGGATCGCCGCGCCGGCGGGAAGCGGCTCGCGCGCCTCCTCGCCCATCGCGACCTCGCCGGCCAGCTCGAGCGCGACCGACGACTCCTCGCTCGCGCCCGCCGTGTCGGCCGCGTGGACCGCGAAGCCGTCCATGTTCGACCGGAAGAAGTGCGGCACGTCCTCGCGCGCGGTGACCGCCTCGGCGAGCACGCGGCCGAGCGCCGTGCGCGCATCGACGGTCTCGACGCCGAGCGGCGTCGCGCGCGCGATCTCGGCGAGCGCCTCGGGGGTGGTCTTCAGGCGCAGGAAGGGCTTCACGCGAGCCTCCGGTGCTGGAGGCTCGGCAGCTCGCGCCGCACGCGTTCGAGCACGCCGGCGTCGAGCTCCGCCGCGACCACCGCGTCGTCCTCGTCGCCGCCGCGCGCGAGCACGACGCCCCATGGGTCGACGACGAGCGAGTTGCCGTAGTCGTGGAAGCCCTGCGCCGCGGCGCCGTGCTGGTTCGGGGCGACGACGAAGCACTGGTTCTCGATCGCACGCGCGCGCAGCAGCGGCTCCCAGTGGGCCAGCCCGGTCGGCCGCGTGAACGCCGAAGGCATCACGACCACCTCGGCCCCCGCGTCGGCCAGGCGGCGGAACAGTTCCGGGAAGCGCAGGTCGTAGCAGACCGCCAGCCCGACGACGCCGAGGGCGGTCCGGACCGCGACGACCTCCCGGCCCGGAGCGCGCATGGCCGATTCGCGCACCGTCACGCGGCCGGGCAGGTCGACGTCGAACAGGTGGATCTTGCGGTAGATCGCCAGAAGGCTGCCGTCGGGGCCGATCAGCGTCGTCGTATTGTAAGGAAGCCCGCCGTCGTCGGCCGCTTCGAGAATCGAGCCTGCCACCAGATGGATGCCGAGCCGGCGGGCGAGCGCCGCCATCGCGTCGGCGGTCGGGCCGGGGATCGGCTCGGCTTGCAGGCGCTCGCGGTCGTGGGGGCCGCGCCACGCGAAAACCTCAGGTAGTGCGACCAGTTGCGCGCCGCGCGCGGCGGCGTCGGTCACCAGCGCCGACGCGTTCGCGAGGTTGGCCGGCTTGTCCGGTCCGGACTTCATCTGCACGGCGGCGGCGACGAACGACTGCATGACGGCGGTGCGCGACGCTACGTTCCGCGACGGCGGCGGTCAATCCGGGACCCCTCGAGCGCCGGGCCGCCTTTTTCTCCTCGGGAAGAATCGAGCCTTGATTGTGATCCCCGAGTGGGAGGATCTGTGATCGACCCCACCGTTTTTGTCACGGTGCGGCAAGTTGCTCGCGTGGTCCCCCTTTGATAGCGCACCGAGTCAGGCAGAGGAGATCCCCATGGGCCAGGAAAGGATCATCAAGCGCTACACGAACCGGAAGCTCTACGACACCGACCAGTCGCGGTACGTGACCCTCGAGGACATCGCCAAGCTGATCCGGGACAACGAAGAGGTCCGGGTCATCGACAACGAGACCCAGGACGATCTGACGGCCGTGACCTTCGCGCAGATCATCCTCGAGGAGGAGAAGCGCAAGACGAACCTCGTTTCGGTGCCCTTCCTTCGCAAGCTCATCCATTCCGGCGAAGCGGCGGTGCAGGACCTGAGCGACTCGGCCAAGCGCGCGCTCGACCAGATCGGCGACTTCACGGGCGGCGCGGGCCGCCGGATGCGCGAGGCGGTCGAGGAAGGCGGCCGGGCGATCGACGACGCGCTCGACGAGAGCAAGAACTTCATCGACGACCTGCTCGCGCTGCCGCAGAAGCGGCTCGAAGCGCTGCAGGACGTCGCCCGCAAGCAGGTCGACCGGATCCGCCAGTCGCCGTCGCTGCAGCGCGAGATCGAGCGCCTCGAGAAGAGCATCCACGGCATCGAGCAGATGCTGACCCGCCTTCGCGAGACGGAGGAAAGCCGGCAGCGCGAGGCGGACGCGGAGATGGCGGCCGAGGGCGTCGTGATCCGGCCGGACCTCGAGGACGAGGTCGAGTTCGCGGTCCAGTTCGAAGGCGATGGCGATCTCGTGGACGGGATCGAGGACCGGACCGTCGATCCGAAGCGCGCCAGCGGAGGCGGCTCGAACGGCTGAGCGCCGCACCGCGGTCTTCCGGAATCTTGCGCTCCGGGGGCAGCGTCTGTAGAACCATCGGACCGATGGCCAAGCGCGCGAAGAAAGGGGCCCGCCCCGTCGAGGAGCCGAGCCCGCTGCTGGAACGCCTGAAGGAGATCGCGGCGGCCAGCGGCCTCGAGGTCCGCGAGGAGCGCCTTCACCGCGAGGTCGGCTACTCCGTGCGCAGCGGCGTCTGCCGCCTCGACGACCACGAGATCCTGCTCCTGGACCGCAACGCGACCAACGCGGACCGGATCGAGGCGGTCTGCAACGTTCTTTCCGACCGCGACCTCGACTCCATCTTCATCGAGCCGGAGCTCCGGCGGGCGATCGGTGGCCGCGCGGCGACCGCCCAGGAGGCCACGCCGGACGACGCGGCCGGCGGCGCGCGAGACGACAGCGGACCGGCGGCCCCGGCCGCCTGACGGGCCGGGCGGTGGCCGCGACCGAGCACAAGCCGGACAAGGCCGAGCGCTTCCGCGACTTCATTCGCGAGCACGGCCTGAAATCCACCCGCCAGCGCGACGAGATCGCGAACTGGTTCTTCCAGCACAAGGGCCACCTGAGCGCCGAACAGATCTACCGCCAGGTGAAGGAGTCGGTGCCGGGCATCGGCTTCTCGACGGTCTACCGAACGATGAAGCTGCTGGTCGAGGCCGGGCTGGTCTCGGAGCGGCACTTCGGCGACGGCGAAGCTCTCTACGAGAACGTCTCGGGCCACCACGACCACTGCATCTGCACGAGCTGCGGCAAGATCGCCGAGTTCGAGGACCAGCGCATCGAGGACCTCCAGAAGGCCGTCGCCGAGAAGCAGGGCTTCCTGCTCGTCAGCCACAAGATGGAGCTGTACGGGGTCTGCGCCTCGTGCCGCGCGAAAGAGCCTCGCTGAACTCCTTCGGGCGGCGCCGCGGGCTTCAGCCGGGACGCGGGCAGGCCATCACGACGCTCTGGCCCACGGCGCGCTTGAGGACGCGCAGGGCGTCGGCGGTGCGGAGCGTCTCGTCGCCGTCGGTGTCGCAGCGTTCGAGGGGGCACGCGACGGGCTGACCGATCGCGCTGCGCAGCACGAGCAGCGCATCGCCGGTCTGCACGGCGGCGTTTCCGCTCGCGTCGCCGCAGATGACGTCGGTGGTGCAGTCGGCTTCGCAGCCGTCTCCGTCCTCGTCGTTGCCGTCGTCGCAGAGCTCGTCGCCGTCGACGACGCCGTTGCCGCAGAACTCGCCGAGCGTGGTGGTCGTCGTGCTCGTCGAAGTGGTGCTCGTCGTCGAGGTGGACGTCGTGGTGCTGGTGCTGCTGGTCGTCGAGGTGGTGGTCGTCGTGTCGCCGCAGTCCGGCAGCAGCGCGTACACGGCTGCCGGGACGGGCTTGCCGTCGACCGTGGAGGCGTCGCGCACGGCGAGTGCGAGGTCGGCCGCGGTCGCGGTGCCGGCGGTGTCCTCGAACTTGCAGCTCGCGACTTTCAGCGGTCCCTCGAAGCCCAGCAGGCTCAGCACACTCGCGGTGAGCACCCCGGCTTCCTCGTCGTTGCCAAACAGGGCGATCGCGTTGACGACCGTTCCCGTGCAAGGCGGATTGGCCGGCACCGGCGCGAAGCGGGCCGCGGCAGCCGAGTAGTCGACCTCCACCTGCAGAGCGCCGAGACGGGAGGATGCGTCGAGCCAGAGCGCGACCTCGCAGGTCCTGGCCTCGGCCGTTCCCGTCGCCGCGAGCAGCAACGACGCGGCCCATCCCGCCAGGGCCGATCCGTCCCCCTTCAATCGCACGTCCAGCAACATGAACGACGATTCCGTGGTCAGCCACCACATTGAGCCCGGCCGACGAAAAAAAACGTGGGAAAAGCGCTGCTGCGACGCGTCTTTTACGATGTCTTCCAGAAGACGGAGTCGCGCTCGCCGGCGCGAGAGCATCCCGTGGTCGGAGTCGGGATGCGTCGACGGTGTGCGGCCCGAGTGCGTCCAGGTCGGCCGTCGCCTCGCGTCTGCCGCAGCCCGCGCCCCGCTCGCGGACGACGGCCTGCCTTCGACGTTTCCCGGATCCGGCTTGGTCCGTCGCGGCCGTCGTGGTAGCTCGAACCCGTGTTCCGTGGCCACCGCAGGAAAGGGCTTCGCCGCGCCGTCGCGATCGTCGCGGCGGCCGTCGTGCAACTGTGGTCGCTCGCGCCCGTGGCCGCTTCCGTCATCTACTGCATCGGAGACGACGGCCACTCCGGGTTCGAGGTGATGCGGGCAGGCGCGCGCGGATGCGCGGCCTGCTGCCACGA
>CAYYZO010000046.1:16349-18901 GCA_964476185.1 uncultured Myxococcales bacterium | reverse complement strand
TCGGAGCGGCGACGGCGAACGTCGACGCCGCGGCCGCCGCCGCGAAGCCCGCGCCGCGAGCGGCTTCTCCCTCCGAACCCGGCGCCGGGCGTGCCTGTCCGCCGGATGCGCCACGCACGCTCGCCGACGTGCTCGGCCGCGTGCGGCGCTCGGCGCGGGGCGACGCCGTTTCCGGCGAGATCGCCGCCGCCGAGGCGCTCGAGCAGCAGGCCGGCGTGCTGCCGAACCCCAACGTGCAGCTCGAGGTCGAGGACTTCACGGGCAGCGGCCGTTACTCCGACTTCGGGCAGAGCCAGACGACGCTGTCGGTCGCGCAGCCGCTCGAGCTCGGGGGGCGGCGCACGCAGCGCCGCGAAGTCGCGGCCCGCGAGGTCGGCGCCGAGAAGGCCCGCGGTTCGGCCGAGCTCGTGCGCGCCGAGGTCGCGGCGCGTCAGGCGTACGTCGTCGTGGTCACCGAGAAGCTGCGGCTCGACGTGAGCGCGCGCGGCGAGCGTTTCGCCGCCGATGTGCTGGCCGAGGCGCGGCGCCGTGCGGAAGGCGGCGCGGGCACGGTGGCCGACGTCGAGCGCGCGAGCATCGCGCTCGCGACCGCGTCGCTGCAAACGGCGACGGCGGCGCGCCGCGCCGAGGCGGCCGCGGCGCGGCTCGCGTCGCTGTGGGGCGCCGGCGCCGCGGAAGCGGCGTGCCTCGCGCTGGAGCTTCCCGCGCCCGCGGCGGCGCCCGCGACCGACGTGCGCAAGAGTCCGTCGGTCGCCGTCGCCGAGGCCGAGATCGAAGTCCGGCGCGCGCAGGTCGCGCGCCAGCGCGCCGAGGTCACTCCCGACGTCGCGGTGGCGGCCGGCGTACGCCATCTCGCCGGTCCCGGCGACGTCTCGCTCGTCACCGGCGTCGTCGTCGAGCTGCCATTATTCGACCGCAATCGCGGCAACATCCGCGCCGCGGAGGAGAAGCTGTTCGCGGCGCAGGCCCGCGCGCGCGTCGCCGAGCAGGAAGCCGCGGCGCGTCTCGCGCGGCTTCGCGCCGACGTCGAACTTGCGCGCCAGCGGGCGGCGACGCTCGAACGCGGGGCGATCCCGGCCGCCGATCGCGCCTACGAGGCGCTGCGCCGAGCCTGGCAGGGCGGAGCGGCGTCGTCGCTCGACGTGCTCGAAGCGCGGCGCGCGGTCGTCGACCTTCGTCTCGCCCACGTCGATGCGCTCGCGGATTACCACGTCGCGCTCGCCGCCCTCGAGGGCACGAGCGGCGCGATCGAGATCGCGGCCGGCAGCGGCCGCGAGGAGGACTGAAACGATGCTCGCGAGACTCCTGCTCGCCCTTGCCCTTGCCCTCGCCCCGTCGGTCGCCACGCGCTCGCTCGCGGCGGACGATCCCCACGGCCACGGCCACGACCACGGCGGGGACGCCGACGCGGCTGCCCCCGGAGACGGCGGTGACGAGCACGGCCACCCCGGCCACGAGGACGGCGCCGACCCGGACCACGACGACCACGGGCACGGCGACCATGCCGACGCACCGACCGGTCCGCACGGCGGCCGGCTGCTCGAGAGCGGCGAGTTCGCCGTCGAGGTCTCGATCTTCGAGGTCGGCGTCGCGCCGCAGCTGCGCGTCTACTTCTACGACGGCGGCGAGCCGCTCGATCCCGCGAAGGCGACGCTTCGACTCGTGCTTCACCGACTGGCGGCGCCGCCCGAGCCGTTCCGCTTCGAGCCGGTCGGCGACTTCCTGCTCGGCGACCACGTCGTGGTCGAACCGCATTCGTTCGAGGTCGAGCTCGCGGCAACCTGGGGCGCGCACACGCTCTCGCAGCGTTACGAGTCGTTCGAGGCGCGCGTCGCGATCCCGGAGGTCGTCGCCAGGGCTTCCGGTGTCGGCGAAGAGGTCGCGCGCGAGCGCGACCTCGGCCGCACCAGGCGGCTGACCGGCCGCATCGGCATCCCGACCGACCGCTTCGTCGCCGTCGCGCCGCGCTTCGCCGGCGTCGTGCGCCAGGCGGGCGGCCGCATCGGCGAGCAGGTGCGCGCCGGAACGAACCTCGCGGTGATCGAGAACAGCCAGACGTTCGCGACCTATCGCGTCGACGCCCCGATCGACGGCACGATCCTCGCGCGCAGCGCCGTCGCCGGAGCCACGGCCACGACCGGCGACGTGCTCTACACGATCGCCGACCTGTCCGAGGTCTGGGCCGACTTCGACGTCTACCGCGACGACGTCGCGATCGTGCGCCCCGGAGAGACGGTGACCGTCCGCGACGACAGCGGCCGCGCCGAGGCCACCGCCGCCGTCTCGTACGTCTCGCCGCTGCGCGACGTGCACACGCAGACGATGCTCGCGCGGGCGGTGCTCGCGAACGACGGCGGCCGCTGGGCGCCGGGCTCGTTCGTGACCGGCACGATCCGGGTCGAGGAAGAACCGGCGAAGATCGCGGTGCCGGTCTCCGCCCTGCAGACCTGGCGCGGCCACGACGTGGTGTTCCTGCGCGCCGACGGCGTCTGGGAGCCGCGTCCGGTGCGAATCGGACGCCGCGGCGACGAATGGGTCGAGATCCTCGACGG
>CAYYZO010000046.1:0-16249 GCA_964476185.1 uncultured Myxococcales bacterium | reverse complement strand
TCGCTGCTCGAGCGCGTGCTCGAGGGGTCGGTGCGCCGCCGCTGGTACGTGCTGGCCGGCATCGTCGCGGTCGCCGTGCTCGCGGGCGTGCGGCTGCGCGACCTTCCGATCGACGCGATCCCGGACCTCACGAACGTGCAAGTCCAGGTCAACACCGAGGCGCCGGGTTACTCGCCCGAGGAAGTCGAGCTGCAGATCACCGTTCCCGTCGAGTACGCGATCGCCGGCCTCCCCGGCCTCGAGGGCACGCGATCGCTGTCGCGCTACGGGCTCTCGCAGGTCACGGCGATCTTCTCGGACGAGACCGACATCCACTTCGCGCGCCAGCTCGTCGGCCAGCGCCTCGCGGAAGTCGCCTCCGACCTGCCGGCGGGGCTCGAGGCGCGCATGGGGCCGATCGCGACGGGCCTCGGCGAGATCTCGCAGTTCCTCGTCGAGGCCGATCCGGCCGCGCGCAGGAGCGACGGCGCGCCGTACTCGCTGACCGACCTGCGCACGATCCTCGACTGGCAGATCAAGCCGAGGCTGCGCCGGGTGCCGGGCGTCACCGAGGTCAACGCGATCGGCGGCAACGTGCGGCAGATCCACGTGCGGCCCGACCCCGAGCGGCTGCTCGCACGCGGCCTGACGCTGCACGACGTCGTCGTCGCGCTCGAGACCTCGAACGCGACGCGCGGGGCGGGTTACCTCGAGCGACGCGGCGAGCAGCTCGTCGTGCGTGCGCCGGGTCGCCTGTCGTCGATCGCCGAGATCGAGGCGGTCGTCGTCAGCTCCGAGTCCGGCACGCCGGTTCGTGTCAGCGACGTCGCCGAGGTCGGCGTCGGCGGCGAGCTGCGCGTCGGCGCGGCGACGGCCGGCGGCGAGGAAGCCGTGTTCGGCACCGCCGTGATGCTGGTCGGCGCGAACAGCCGCGAGGTCGCCCGGCGCGTCGCCGACGAGCTCGACGACATCAACCGCTCGCTGCCCGAGGGCGTCCGTACGCGCCTCGCGTATGACCGCACGCACCTCGTCGACCGCACGATCCGGACGATGAGCACGAACCTCGTCGAGGGCGCGCTGCTCGTCATCGCGGTGCTGTTCCTGACGCTCGGCAACTGGAAGGCCGCGGTGGTGCCGGCTCTCGTCATTCCGTTGTCGATGGTCCTTGCCGGCACGGCGATGCTCGCGGCCGGCATCAGCGGCAGCCTGATGAGCCTCGGCGCGATCGACTTCGGCCTGATCGTCGACGGCGCGGTCATCATCGTCGAGAACTGCGTCCGGCGGCTCGGCCACGAGCAGGCCCGGATCGGGCGCGTGCTGACCCTGCCGGAGCGCCTGCGCGTCGTCGCGGCTGCATCCTCGGAAGTGCGGCGCGCGACGATGTTCGGCGAGCTCATCATCATGATCGTCTACCTGCCGGTGCTCACGCTCGGGGGGCTCGAGGGCAAGATGTTCTTCCCGATGGCGTTCACGGTGCTGTGCGCGCTCGGCGGCGCGATGCTGTTGTCGGTCACGTTGGTGCCGGCGGCGACGGCCGTGCTGTTGCGCGGCCACGTCGCGGAGCGGGAGGGCGTGGTCGTGCGCGGCGTGCTGGGGCTGTACGCGCCGACGCTCGCGTGGAGCCTGCGCCACCGCGCCGTCGTGCTCACGGGTGCAGCGGTCGCGGTCGCCGCGGGCGTCGTGCTCGCGACGCAGCTCGGGCGCGAGTTCGCGCCGAGCCTCGACGAGGGCGACATCCTGATGCACGCGATCCGTCCGACCAGCACGTCGCTCGACCAGGCGATCGGGATGCAGAAGAGCCTCGAGAGACGGATCGCGACGGTCCCGGAGCTGAGCGAGGTCTTCTCGCGGATCGGCACCGGCGACATCGCGACCGACCCGATGCCGCCGAACATCGCCGACACGTTCCTGATCCTGAAGCCGCGCCCGCAGTGGCCGGACCCCGCGAAGCCGCGCGCGGCGCTCGTCGCGGAACTCGAGGAGCTTGTCTCGCACGAGCCCGGGCAGAACTACGAGTTCACGCAGCCGATCGAGATGCGCTTCAACGAGTTGATCGCCGGCGTGCGCACCGACCTCGCCGTCAAGGTGTTCGGTGACGACATGACGGCGTTGCGCGAGACGGCCGAGCGTATCGCCGCGGTGCTCGAGGGCGTCGCCGGCGCAGCCGACGTCCGCGTCGAACCCGTGAGCGGCCTGCCGACGCTCAGCGTGGTCCCCGACCGCGCCGCGCTCGCGCGCTACGGCGTGCCGCTCGCGGACCTGCAGGAAACCGTCGAGATCGCCGTCGGCGGCCGCAAGGCAGGACAGGTCGTCGAAGGAGACCGGCGCTTCGACATCGTCGTGCGCACGCCGGACGACGTGCGCGAAAACGTGGAGCGCGTCTCGCGCCTGCCGGTGCCGGTCGCTCGCGTCGAAGGCGACGATCCAACGCTCCATTTCGACGAGCCGCGAGCGTCGCGCACCGGGGCGCGCGACTTCGTGCCGCTGTCCAGCGTGGCGACGCTCGTGATCGCGGAGGGCCCCAACCAGATCACGCGCGAGAACGGCAAGCGCCGGGTGGTCGTGACCGCGAACGTGCGCGGCCGCGACCTCGGCTCGTTCGTGGACGACGCGCGGACGCGCGTCGAGGCCGAGGTCGCCGTGCCGGCCGGGGCGTGGATCGAGTGGGGCGGCGACTTCGAGCAGCTGTTGTCGGCGGCCATGCGGCTGCGCCTCGTCGTCCCCCTCGCGCTGGCGCTGATCCTGCTGCTGCTGATCGCGAGCTTCGGCAGCGTCACGGACGCGCTGCTGGTGTTCTCGGGAGTTCCGCTCGCGCTCGTCGGCGGCGTCGTCGCGCTCTGGGCGCGCGACCTTCCGCTGTCGCTGCCGGCCGCCGTCGGTTTCATCGCGCTGTCGGGCCTGGCCGTGCTGAACGGCCTCGTGATGGTTTCCAGCATCGTCGCGCTTCGCCGCGACGGCTTCGCGCTCGAGGAGGCCGTGCGCCGCGGCGCCTGCGGCCGCCTGAGGCCGGTGATGATGACCGCGCTCGTCGCAGCGCTCGGCTTCGTGCCGATGGCGCTCGCGACCGGAGCCGGCGCCGAGGTGCAGCGGCCGCTCGCGACCGTCGTCATCGGCGGCATCGCGAGCGCGACGCTGCTGACGCTGGTCGTGCTGCCGGGACTCTACGTGCTCGTGCACCGACTCGAGCGCGGGCGGTTCGCGAAGGCCCTGGACACGACGGGCCGAGCGGACGAGCCGTAGCGCGGGCCGCGCGGTGGAGCGCGGCGGCGACGGCCCGCGGTCGTCGCCGCTTGCTGTCGTGGGATTCTTCGCCTAGCAGCGCTCAGGGTCGCGCTCCACGGACGACGTTCGGTCGATCCGGGAGGGTCGCGGCCGCTTCCGGCGAAGGGGGGTCCTCGCATGCGTCGTGTCGTCGTCGATACCTGGAGGGCCGTTGCGGCCGTTCTCGTCCTGTCCAGCACCGCCGAGGCCGGGCCGAGCGACCCGGACGCCGCGTTCGGAGGCGGCGACGGCATCGTCATCGAGAATTTCGGGGCGATCGAGACCGGCGGCCGGATCTTCGAGTTGTCCACCGGCAAGCTGCTGCTGGTCGGCAACGGCAACGGCACGAACACCGGGCACTCGTTCACGCGCTACAACACGAACGGCACGGTCGACGGCACCTATGGCACGGGCGGCACGGCTGCCGGCCACTTCGGCTCGGTCTGGGGCGCCACGCTGCTTCCCGGAGACGAACTGCTCGTCGCGAGCGACTTCGACACCGGCAGCCTCAGCGAACTGACCGACGCCGCGGTCATGCGCTACACCGCCACCGGCGCCAAGGACGCCGGCTTCGGCACGAACGGTCGGGTGACGTTCCGGCTCGATCCCGACGTCGCGGCCGCCGAGCACGCGACCGGAGTGATCGAGCTCGCCAGCGGCAAGCTGCTCGTCTGCGGGTGGCTGTGGCGCGGCGGCACGAACTTCGACATCGGCGTCGTGCGCCTGGACTCCTCGGGCAACGTCGACACGACGTTCGCGGACGGCGGCTACTTCCTGTTCGACTGGAAGGGAGGATTGGACAAGGCCTGGCAGGTGCTCGAGCTGCCCGACAAGAAGATCATCGTCTACGGCGAGGTCTCCGACCCGGCGGCGCTCGGGTCGCCGAGCCGGGTGTTCTTCCTGCGCCTGACGGAGAACGGCACGATCGACACGACGTTCGGCGGCGCGGGCACCGGCTACACGTCGGTGCTGACGGACGTGAACTCCGACGCCCCGGGCGGCATGGTGCGGCTGGCGAGCGGGAAGTTCCTGTTCGCGATCGGCGGCACCGCGCTCTGGACCGCCGGCCGGGTCACCGCCGGCGGAGTTCTCGACAGCGACTTCGGGACCGCGGGCATCGCGAAGCTGACGCCGGTGTTCCCGGGCGGGATCTTCCCGGTGCCGGCCTCGATCGGCGTCGCCGTGCAGAGCGACAACCGGTTCGTGATCGGCGCGTGGGTGTCGGCGGTGACCCCGCAGTTCCAGCTGATGTACGATGCCGGCCTCGCGCGCTTCGAGGAGAACGGCACGCCGGACACGACGTTCAACAACGGCAGTGCGCAGCGCACCTACACGATCACGAACGCGGCGCCCGAGGTCGCGACCAGCGTGATCGTGCATTCGGACGGCGGGATCCTGCTCGGCGGCTCCTACCCCAACGGCACGGACGACCGCTGGCTGCTGCGCGTGGAGGGCGACGAGCCGGTGGTCACGACCACGACGCTGCCCGAGACGCTGTGTGGCGACGCCAACGGCGACGGCAAGATCAACGCCAGCGACGCGCTGGCGACGCTGCGCGCCGCGGTCGGGTTCGTCGAGTGCGCGCCGTCGGTCTGCGACGTGACCGGCGACGGCGCCGTGAAGGCGGCCGATGCGCTTCGCGTGCTGCAATACGCGGTCGGCGGGGGCGTCACGCTGAACTGCCCGGTCTGACCGACTGCCGCTCGGCCGGCACCCCGCGGCGATCGCGCGCGGGGCGCGGGCCGGCGTTCCCGCCAGCGACACGCCGATTCCCAGTTCGCGGAAACCGGGCGGCGGTCGATCGTGCTGAGGCCTGTTCCACCGGGTCGAAAATCGTTCTTTTTCTTGAAGAAACGCAGTGACGTTCCGATGCCCCCGTCTCGCGGCACGGAACGTGCTCGGCAACCCGCGACCGAATCGCCAACGGTGGGTGCCGCGATGGAACGAAAGGGGTGACGTCCGAGCAGGCGTCACCCGTTCTTGCTGACAGGACGCTCCGGCCCGTAGACGCGGCGCAGACCAGCCCGTGTGCGAGGTGAGACATGTCCCAATCATTCGGCGAGGTGCGTCACACGCGCAGGCGCTTCCTCGATCTCCTTCTCGGCGTCGGGGCCGGCGGCTGGCTCGTCAGCGTCTTCTACCCCGTCCTGCGGTACCTCACTCCTCTTCCATCGGCCGGTCCGGGCGGGCCGGTCAAGCTCGAGCCTGACCAGGTCGCCACGCTCGCGAAGCAGAGCTTCGTGATCGTGCCGGCCCTCGGAAAGCGCATCCTCGTCTTCCAGGACCCCTCGCAGAAGCTGCGCGCGCTCGACGCGCGCTGCACGCACGAGGGATGCACGGTCAAGTACGTCCCCGGCGAATCGGTGATCTGGTGCGCCTGCCACAACGGGCGATTCGATCTCGACGGCCGCGTGATCGCCGGACCGCCTCCGCGACCGCTCGCGCAGTACGCCGCCCAGCAGGACGCGGAGGGTGGCGTCGTCGTGACGCCGCTGCAGGCATGAGCGGCGTCGGAAAGGGCGGCGGCCTCGTCGATTGGCTCGACGACCGCTACAAGATTCGCCCGCTCCTCGACTACATGCGCCACAAGGAGGTTCCCGTCGGTGCCCACGCGATGGTGTGGTACTACCTCGGGGGCGCCACGCTGTTCTTCTTCATGGTGCAGATCATCAGCGGCGTGCTGCTGCTGATGTACTACCAGCCGGGGGAAGCGACATCGTACGAGAGCATCCGCTACATCGCGACGAAGGTGCCCTTCGGTTGGCTCGTGCGCGCGATCCACTGCTGGAGCGCGCACATGATGATCATCTGCCTGATCATCCACATGTTCAGCACGATGCTGCTGAAGGCGTACCGGACTCCCCGGGAGCTGACCTGGCTGTCGGGGTTCGGGCTGTTCGGCCTCGCGCTCGCGTTCGGTTTCTCGGGATACCTGCTGCCGTGGAACGAACTGAGCTTCTTCGCCACGGCGGTCGGGACCGATTCCGTCAAGTCCGTCCCCGTGATCGGCCACTGGCTGCTGCTCGTGATGCGCGGCGGCGAGGACGTGACGATCCACACGTTGTACCGCTTCTTCGCGGCCCACGTCGTGATCCTGCCGGTCATCTGCATCGGCATTCTCGGGGCGCACCTGCTGTTCATCCAGCGCCAGGGCATGGCGCCGCCGATCCACGGCGAGACGGCGCGCAAAGGCATGCCGTTCTTCCCGAACTTCGCCCTGCGGGACCTTCTGCTGTGGCTCGTCTGCCTGACCGGCCTGGCGACCCTGGCCGTGCTGATGCCGTACGGCCCGGGGCTTCCGGGCATGGAATGGGAACTCGGCCAGAAGGCCGATCCCCTCGCGCCTGCGTATCCGGGGATCAAGCCGGAGTGGTACTTCCTGTGGATCTACCAGCTTCTCAAGGAGTTCCCGCCGCACCTGTTCGGCTTCGAGGGGCCGGAGCTCTGCCTCCTCGTGGTCGGCGTGCTGATGGGGTTCTGGGCCCTGGTCCCGTGGCTCGACCGTGCGTCGCGCCGGAACCGTCCGTCCCCGATGTTCACCGACATCGGCTTCGCGGCGATCTACTTCCTCCTGTTCCTGACGCTGAAGGCGGCCGATTTCGGCGTGTCCGGGCTGCCGGAGACCGAGAAGGACCTGATGATCATCACCAAGGTCTCGGCGTCGTTCACGCTCGCCGTCGCTGCCGCGGCTGCCCTGCTTCGTGCGACCGTCTACGGCCACGACTACTTCATTCTCAGCGCGGCGGCCGTCGTGCACATCGCCCTGCACGCGTACCTCGGCGTGGGCTACCTGCTGGCGGGCGCGGTCACGGCGACGCTCACCCTGGTCGTGCTCGCGGCGATGTTCCTGCGCGGTCGCTCGACGAGCCACGGGGAGCTGTCGTGAACGCGCGCGTGGCCGCGGCCATCGTCCTCGTCGCGTTGCACCCGGCGGCGAGCGGCGCCGCTGAGGAGGCGGCCGGCGGGAGTCCGAAGTTCGTGATGACGGAGGCGCTCCAGGAACTGCTCGACGCGAAGGGCGACGACGGCGCTGCTGTCCTCGACGGGAAGACGCGCGAGCGATTCGACGGCCTGCCGGATCGGGCGAGGGTCCTCGTCACGGAGGCGGTGGACGGCGAGTTCATCGCATCGCCGACGCAGCTTCGCGACCTCCTTTCGCTCGACCTCGATTCGTCGAAGCTCGAGATGCTGCTCACGAACAATTGCCTGCTCTGTCACACCAACCCGGAGTACCAGGACCCGCCGACGCTGTTCTCGCTCGATCCCGAAGGCGCGGGCTCGCCGGCGTACATGGACCTGAACCTGTTCGTCAGCGACACGCACTTCCGGCACAACCTGGCTTGCGCAGGGTGTCACGGCGGCGATCCGTCCGGCGAGATGGACCACGGCCATCCGGACGAGTGGCCGGCCGACCACGACGAGCGCGTCGCGGATCCCAAGTGGATTCCGGCGTTCTGCGCGCGTTGCCACAGCGACGCGAAGCTGATGGGACGTTTCAAGCCGTCCTTGCCGACCGACCAGCTCGCGAAGTACGAGGGAAGCCACCACGGCCAGGCGCTGCTGTCCGGGCGCAACAAGCATGCCGCGCAGTGCGTCAGCTGCCACGGCGTGCACGGCATCCAGCCCGCGAGCAATCCTGCATCCATGGTGAACGCGAAACGGGTTCCCGAGACCTGCGGCGCGTGCCATGCCGATCCCGAGATCATGAAGGGCGTCGAGCTTGCGGACGGGAAGCCGATGCCGACGGACCAGCTGCGCGAGTACCGGCGCAGCGTGCACGGCCGCGCCCTGCTCGAGAACGGCGACACCGGCGCCCCGGCCTGCAACGATTGCCACGGCAACCACGCGGCGGCGCCCGCCGAGGTGTCGAGCGTCGCGCAGATCTGCCGGACCTGCCACGCGCGCAACGGGGAGCTGTTCGACGGAAGCCGCCACAAGGCCGCGTTCGAGGAGCACGGCTGGCCGGAGTGCGAACAGTGCCACGGCAACCACGGGATCGAGGAGACCGACGACGAGATGCTCGCCACCACGAAGGGCGCGCTGTGCGCCGACTGCCACGACGAGCACGCCCGGGACAAGCCCGAGTGCAAGCGGACCGCCGCTCACTTCCACGAGACGATTCTCTCGATGGCGGCTGCCACCGTGAAGTTCGGCGAGGTCTCCATGGAACTCGCGGAGCGGGGCATCGACGTGGAGCCGATCGACGACGAGCGCCGCAGCCTCGACGATACGCTGTCGCTGTCCCGCTCGACGATCCACTCCTTCGAGCGCAGCGATTTCGACGAGGTGGCGGCCGCGGGCACGGCTTCGATCGACAAGATCGAAAGCCTGGTCGACGACGCCGAGGAGGAATACTCCGAGCGCCGCCGCGGCCTGTTGGGCGCGATCGCGGCGCTTCTCGTCGTCGTCCTGGCGCTTGCGCTGAAGATCCGCGGCATCGAGCGCGACCAGGATGCCGGCCGCTGAGCGCGCCGGGAATGACGGTGCCGCGATGGCCGGGAACGATGCAGCCAAAGACCAAGGAGGGTCCTTTCCCATGAAAACATCCACCACGCTCTCGCTGATCACGGCCGTAGTGCTGGCCGGGGCGGTTTCTTCGCCCGCGGTCGCCGGGCCCGACGTGACCACGTTGTGGTCCAAGAACTGCCAGACCTGCCACGGCAAGGACGCGAAGGGCGACACGAAGGCCGGCAAGCAGAAGGAAGTGAAGGACCTGACCGACCCCGCTGTCCGCGCGGAGTTCAAGCGCGATCGCATGATCAAGAGCGTCGCGGAGGGAATCAAGGACGAGAAGACCGGCAAGGAGCGCATGAAACCCTTCGGCGAGAAGCTGAGCGCCGAAGAGATCGCCGCCCTCGTCGACTGGGTGATCGCGCTGAAGTGAAGCGACTGCGGGAACGGAGCGGGGCGCCGTGGTCGGCCCCGCCCGTTCCGCCCCGGCGGCGCAGGCGGAACCCGCTCAGGTTTCCTTTCGCAGCAGGCGCGACGTCGCGATCAGCGCACCGCCGTAGAACGCCAGCGCGAGGAACAGGTTGATCGGCCCACCGTAAGCGAGGTCTTCCCACGCGAGGCGCGCGCCGGTCGCGAGAAGGAGCGGAAAGACCAGCCAGACGTGATCCTCGAGGCGATAGCGACGCCCTGCCCACGCAAGCGCTGCGATCAATGACGACAACACGCAGGTTCGAACCGTGGCCAGCCACGCCTCGCGGGGGAGGTCCCCGGCGATCGCGAGCAGGCCGGCCGTCAACCACGGCGCGGTGAGCCCGGCCGCGATCCAGAACGAAACCGCGGCTACGATCAGGCGCGGCACGTGGCTCGACCAGTGGGCCCCTTCCTGCACGCGGTGACGGACCAGGAGGACGTAGGCGCCGAGGCTGCCCGCCGCGATCGCGAGCTCCACCGGCGCGGGGCGCGGCAGCAGCGAATCGAGCGGGCCGACGAGGCCGTGCGCGCCGGTGGCCGCGAGTCCGGATGAGGCGAAGGCCGCGCCGAGGTACATCGCGCCGTGGAGTCGCAGCGTGTTCCGTGCGAGGGCGACTCCGAGCGCGATCCCGGACAGCGCCAGTCCCAGCCAGGCGAGAGCAAGCTGCGGCCCATCCAGCAGCAGCGTGGTCCCCACGCCGACCAGCACGCCGGCGAAGGTCGTGTAGGCGTAGAAGTTCCTCGCGGGATGTTCCGCGGCGTCGATGGAGCGGAGCGCCACCGCGTAGCACGTCGCGCCGAGCGCCGTGATGGCGGCGGCGATGATGCGGGGGTCGCCTCCGTGGTACGACATCGTCACGACGGCAGTGCCGATCCCGAGGAGCATCGACGCGGCGACTTCGCCGATCTCGAACGCGGAGATCTTCTTCCGGCGCAGGATCGTCGTCGCCGCGACGCAGACGAGGTAGACGGCCGGGGCGGCCAGCGAGACGGCGACGATCCCGGCGGGGTGCAGCTGCGCGACGAGCTCGGCCGACATCCGCGGTCGCGTCACGAGCATCGCGAGCACCAGCAGCGACAGGTTGATCGTGACGGCCGGAGCCCAGCGCAGGCTGGTCCAGCGGCCGCCGAACGTGAACGCCTCGACGATCGCGATGATCGCGACGAGAGCGCCGCCGTACACGGCGAACTCGCGCGTCGTCGCGAACAGCGCAACCGTCGTCGCGAGCGCGGAGAGCACCGCGACCCAGGCGAGGTGGCGCAGGTCGCGTCGCGTCGCGACGGCGAGGCCGCCGCAGAGGAACGCGAGGACGGCGAGGATGGTCACCGCGTCCGGCAGGAGGCCGAATCGCGCGGTCGCCTCCCCCAGCAACGGGTTGGCGATCACGATGGCGGTCAGCCCGTGGAAGAAGCCGTCGAGTCGAACGGCGGCGCCGACGCTGCGATCAGCCATCCTCATCCACCACGCTGCGTAGAGAAGGCCCAGTACTGGTCCGGTGACGTCGGGGAGCAGCGCGGCCGCGCTGACCGCCCTCAGCAGGAACGCGCCGCCGAGGATCACGAACGTCCGACCGGCCAGGCGCACCACCTCGGCGGGGGCGATCGTATTCAACGATGGGAAGGCCTGCTGCGCGGGAGTCGCAGGTCTGGCAACGGCGGTGCGGGTGGTCCGGTCCTCTTCGAGCTGCCGGACGCGAATCCGGAGTTCGGAAAGCTCTGCTGCCAACGACTCGATCCTGGTCTCGATCTCGTCCTGGCCGTGCGGCATCGGCGGCACCTCGCTCGTTACGGAATCGTCGTCCCGTGAAACGGAGCAATCCCCATGCCGCGAACCGGCCTCGCAGAAGGTGCGTCGCGACCGACCATGCCGACAGGACGGTCAGGAGCCGCGGCGGCGGCTGCGGACCGGGCGGAAGAAGGTGCGATGGGCGGGAGCGCGACGCCGGGCCACGAAGTCCACGTGCGGACTCGCGGATCACGCGCGCGACATCGAAGGCTGCCGGATCAGCCGGACAACTTCTCAATGCCTTCGGAGAGGCCGTCGAACGATCCGCTGTGTCCCTTGATGGCGTCGTTGATGGCATCGACCAGCTTCTCGTCGTCGGCAGGTTTCGTCGGGTCGAGCTGCTGACGCGCGTACATGGCCCAGCCTTCGCAGTAGGCGCGTTCCTCGTCCGTCAGTTCGGTGGTCGCACCGGCCTCGATCAGCTTGTCGAGCGTGGAGTTGAACTCTCCCTTCTTGATGAGCTTCCAGCGAAGGTCCTTCGCCTGCTGGTCGTTGGGCTTGTTCGCCAGAAGCGCGAGTTCGTGCAGCGGTCCGCCCGTCGATGCGTCGAAGCGCCTGCGCCATTCGGTGGGTCGGGGTTTCCTTGTCGTCATGGTGCTGCTCCTTGCCCGGCTCGGGGCGAGCGTGCCGGTGGCTGTCGTCTGATCGGGCTTCGGCCGCCTGGACGTTAGCAGGGCGTAACGAGGCTAACGTGCCGTCGTGCGTGCGACACGGCCGGGAGGCCGTCGCACGCACGACGCGTGCCGCGATGCGCGCGCGGGAGGACACGGCGCGGGGGGCTGCAGATCGGGGGCCTTCGCCACGAAGCCTACGATCCCAACCCGAACACCTCCGCCGCCACGCTTCCCGTCGCCTCGTGCACGCGTTCGACCGGAACGCCGTGCACTTCCGCGAGCTTCCCGGCCACGTGTGCGACGAACGCGGGCTCGTTGCGCTTCCCGCGGTGCGGCGCCGGCGCGAGGTACGGCGAGTCGGTCTCGACCATCAGCCGGTCGAGCGGGAGCCGGGCGGCGGTCTCGCGCATCGCCTCGGACTTCGGGAACGTCAGGATCCCCGAGAACGAGATGACCAGGCCGAAGTCGATCGCCCACTTCGCGTCCTCGTAGCTTCCGGTGAAGCAGTGGACGACGCCGCGCAGCCCGCCGGGCGCTTCCGACGACAGCACTTCGCGCAGGTCCTTCTCGGCGTCCCGGCAGTGCAGCACGATCGGCTTGTCGAAGCGTCGCGCGAGCGCGACGTGGCGCGCGAGCGCGTCGCGCTGCACGTCGGCCGGGCTGTGGTTGTAGTAGTAGTCCAGACCCGTCTCGCCGACGGCCGTGCACTCGGGCTCGGCGAGCAGCGCGGCGACGCGCGCCTCGGTCGCCTCGTCGAAGTTCTTCGCGTCGTGCGGGTGGATGCCGGCGGTCGAGCGCATCCACGACGGGTGCCGCCGCACGAGCTCCAGCGCGCGCTCGCAGTCCTCGATCGGGCCGCCGCCGCCGACGGCGACGATGTGCGTGAGGCCGGCTTCGCGGGCGCGACCGATCACCGCGTCGAGGTCGTCGGCGAAGCGCGAGTCGGTGAGGTGGCAGTGCGTGTCGACGAGGCCGGGCGCGCTCACGACTTCGGGATCTCCACGCGCGGGAACAGCGGCTCCGGCGCCTGGACCGCGTGCCCCTCGCGGTAGGTCATCCGCCACGGGGGCGCCGGGTCGGCGAGGCGGCCCGGTTCCGCCGCGAGCATCGTCGCGATCTTCGCGGACGTCTCCGGCATCGCGGGCTCGATCAGCCGCGCGAGGTGGCGCAGCGCATCGCAGAGCACGTGCAGGATCGCGCCGACGCGGGGCTTCTGGTCGTCCTGCTTCCACAGCTTGAACGGCGCCATCTCGACTATGTACTTGTCGCACGCGGCCACGGCCTTCCAGATCTCCTCGAGCGCGACGTGGAACTGGCTGTTCTCGTACGCCTCGATCGCGCGCGGCTCGGCCTCGGCGAAGAACGCCTCGAGCGCGGTGTCGGCGTCCCGCAGCGTCGCCGGTCCGATCGGCTGCACGACGCCCTCGAAGTACTTGTGCGACATCGCGAGCACGCGGCTGACGAGGTTGCCGATGCCGTTCGACAGGTCGGCGTTGAAGCGCGTGATGAACGCGTCCTCGGTGAACGCGGCGTCGTTGCCGAACGCCATCTCGCGCAGCAGGAAGTAGCGGAAGCCGTCCATGCCGAAGCGCTCGCGCATCTCCAGCGGACGGATCACGTTGCCGAGCGATTTCGACATCTTCGACTCGCCCATGTTCCAGTAGCCGTGCACGTGGAGCTGCCGGTACACCGGGATTCCGGCCGCCATCAGCATGGTGGGCCAGAACACGGAGTGGGGCTTGAGGATGTCCTTGGCGACGAAGTGGTGCGCGTTCGCCCAGTAGTCGCGCCAGGCCTCGCCCCTCGCGTGCGCGAGCGCGCTCACGTAGTTCACCAGGGCGTCGAACCAGACGTAGGTCACGTAGTCGCGGTCGAACGGAAGCTCGATGCCCCAGGTCAGGCGCGACTTCGGCCGGGAGATGCACAGGTCCTCGAGCGGCTCGCGCAGTAGGCCCATGACCTCGTTGCGGTAGCCGGCGGGAGTGATCATGTCCGGGTTGGCTTCGAGGTGGTCGAGCAGTCGTTGCTGCCAGCGCCCCATGCGGAAGAAGTAGTTCTTCTCGCTGATGTACGCGGGCTCGGTCTCGTGGTCGGGGCACTTGCCGCCGACCAGCTCGCGGTCGGCGTAGAAGCGCTCGCAGCCGTAGCAGTACTTGCCGCCGTACTCGCCGAAGTAGATGTCGCCGGCGTCGTGGATCGTCTGCAGCATCTTCTGCACGAACTCCACGTGGTAGCCGTCGGTGGTCCGCACGAAGTGGTCGTAGGAGATCCCGCACGTGTCCCAGGTCGAGCGGAACAGGCCGGAAACCCGGTCGGCATAGGCGCGCGGGTCGGTGCCCTTGGCCTCGGCGGCCTGCGCGATCTTGTCGCCGTGCTCGTCGGTGCCCGTGAGGAAGAACACGTCTCGACCCATCGAGCGGTGGAAACGCGCGGCCGCGTCCACGACGACGGTCGTGTAGGTGTGGCCGAGGTGCGGCTCGGCGTTCACGTAGTACAGCGGGGTGGTCAGGTGGACTCGGTCGGCCATCGGTCGGTCAAGCTCGCACATTCAACAACAGGTCGCGAATGACCGCGCGAGTGTTCGCGTTGCGCGCGATCATGCCAATGGCCTGCTGGATGCGGTCGGCGTGCCCGATCATGGCGCGCGCGTCGTCGGCGCGGGCGGCCTCGAGAACGCGGGCGAGTTCCGCCGACGGTTCGTGCGCGGGCCGGCCGAGGGCGGTCTCGACCTTGGCCATCTCCCACTCGAGGAGGTCGGTGAGGCCGTAGCCGGTGTCCTTGCGCGAAGCGAGGTCCGCGACGAGCGGCTCGACGGCCAGAGGGTCCTTCCGGGCGGCCTCCCACGCGAGCAGGAGCTGCTCGCGGTCAGCCAGGCCGTCGGCGTCGAACAGCATCGCCCGCTGGACGCTGCCGCGCGCGCAGGCCGCGGCGGCGCGCGCCGTGTCCTCGTCGTCCCAGGTCAGCCAGCCCGTTCCCTGGAGGGCGCGGACGACCTCGTCCTCCGAGAGGACGCCGAACGTGAGCTGCCGGCAGCGCGAGCGCACCGTCGTCAGCATCGCCCCGATGTTGTCGGTGACCAGGATGAGCAGGGCCGCGCCGGTCGGTTCCTCGAGGGTCTTCAGCAGCGCGTTCTGCGCCTCGACGGTCATCACGTGCGCTTCCTGCACGATCGCGATTCGCGGGCCGGGCCTCGTCGCTCGCATCGAAAGGCGCTGCACGAGCGCACGGCTGTCGTCGACGCCGAACGATCTCTTGCGCTCGATCTCCTCGTCGGCCCGCTGCAGCACGTTCTTCTTCTTCGGCGCCGGGCGCGCCTCGATGACGTCGGGATGCACGGCGCCGGCGACGAGCTTGCAGCTCTCGCACGTGCCGCCGCAGCGGCCGGCCTCGGGGCACTTGAGGACCGACGCCCACCAGCGCGCGACACGGAACTTGCCGACCCCGGCCGGACCCGCGAACAGCCACGCGTGCTGGAGGCCCGCTCCACCCCGCTCGTCGGCGTAGCCGCGCAGCATCGCGCGGATCGCTTCGTGGCCGACGGGCTCGCGGATGGCGCTCATGCCTGGAGTCGGGGAACGATCACGGGAAACGGACGCCGATCCGCTCGAGCCGCTTGACGACCTCGGCAATGCAGTCGGCGGCCACCGCGTCCGGATCGCGGTCGCTGTCGATGCGCACGATGCGCTCGGGGAAGCGCCGGGCGAGGTCGGCGAAGCCCGAGCGGATGCGCTCGTGGAACTCGCGCGGCTCGCTCTCGAAGCGGTCGCCGGGGCCGCCGTCACGCTCGTTCGCGCGCGCGAGGCCGACGTCGACCGGGCAGTCGATCCACAGGGTCAGGTTCGGCACCATGCCGTGCGAGGCGCGCGTGTTCAGCTCCTCGAGCCAGCGCAGGTCGTGGCCGCGCCCGTTGCCCTGATAGGCCAGGGTCGAGTCGCAGTAGCGGTCGCAGAGCACGACCTTGTTCTCGTTGAGGGCGGGGCGGATCACGCTCGCGACGTGCTGCGCGCGGTCGGCCAGGAACAGCATCAGCTCGGCCATCGGGTCCAGCCTGCTCTGCGGGTCGGCCAGGATCCGGCGGATGTCCGCGGTGACGTCGGTCCCGCCCGGCTCGCGCGTGAGCACGACCTCCTGGCCGTGTTCGGTGAGCCAGTCGCGCACGCGGCGCGACTGCGTGGATTTTCCGCAGCCTTCGATGCCTTCGAACGTGACGAACAGTCGCATGTGGACCCGGAGTCTTGCGCCTGACGGGCGCGGGGGCAACCCGCGGGCGCCCGCCACCCGCGCAGCGGGCGAGAGGCGTCACGGCGGAGCGCAGAGCGCGGGGTCGTCGAGCGTGCGCTCGAGAGTTCGCACGGCGCCGTTGCAGGCGGCGGTCGCTCTCAGGACGCACCAGCCGGGCGCCGCGAGGACGCGCGAGACGACCAGCGAGTTCGCATCGCCGCCGACGAGGCCCGCGCCGCTCGCGGTCGGCGCCCCGAGCGCGAGGCCGCCGAGCGCCGCGTAGCGTGCGCACAGCACGTCCCGCCGGGCGCGCAGTTCGAGCGCCGCGCCGCGCGCGCTGTCCAGCAACGCCGAGGACATCGCGGCGGCGGCGACGGCGAGCAGCACGGTCACGAGCAGCACGCTGCCGCGCTCGCCGGGCCGCCTCCCCGCGCCGCCCGCCGCGGACCCGGACGTGCGGACCCGC
>CAYYZO010000045.1:0-34591 GCA_964476185.1 uncultured Myxococcales bacterium | reverse complement strand
CCTGGTGGGGAGCGCGGCCGGCCGGCGGTCGCTGAGAGACGGGCGTCGGGCACGCGGTGGGCCCGTGCGGGAGCGAAAGACGATGTCGTGGCGGTGGTGAAGGTCGCGTCGCGAGGCGCACCGCGGGACCGCCCCGCGCAGGCTCGCTGGAGGCGCTCGTCGCGCGGGACGACCCCGTCCTTGCCTGTACGATCGGGGACTTGCCCTCCCAGGCCCGACCGTTCGAGGACCAGCGGGACGCGCTCGGTGAATCGGACGCGAGGCATGAGCCAGCCCGGTGGGAGCCTTTCCGCCGTCGATTCGGCCGTCAATGAGGCACTGGTCTGTGCTCGCGCAGGGCGTTAGAAGGGCGAGGACACGGTCACGCGGAGGGGACACCAGCCATGCCCATCTCGAATCACTCCAGGCGTCGGTCGGCGGCGTTTCAGGTCGTCGTGGTTGCGGCTCTCTTCGCCGCGATGGAAGCGGCTCCATGCTGGGCAGCCACGCCGATCACCGTCGGCGAGGCGAAGTGCCATGCCGCCCTCGTCAAGGGTATCGGCAGGCACGCCGCCGCGTTGACGAAGGCCGTGGCGGCCTGCAAGGACGCGGAGCTGCGCGGGGAGGCCTCCGGTCCCTGCCCTGATGCCGAGGCCATCGAGAAGTCGGCGACGGCAGTCGCCAGCGCGATTGCGGGAAGATGCGCGAGCTCGTGCGCGCTGTCCGGGTTGCCCTGCATCGCGAACTCGACCTGTCCTCCCAACGGCCTGACGTCGGAGTTGTGTTCCGCGGGCGGAAAGAACCCGTTCGACCTCGGGCGGATGGGGTTCCCCGGCGCCTTCTGCGAATCGCTGGTCGGCGGGCGCATGACCGACCCGGAGGATTTCGGAACCTGCGCCGTGGATCTCGCCTCCGTCATCTCCGCGGAATGGATCGACAACGTGTACGGTGAGTTGACGGATACCCCGGCGCTGTCCGCCGAAGCGCGGAGCTGCCTTGCCGGCATCGCCAAGCTCACGCCCAAGTCTGCCGCCAAGATCGCCAAGACCGTCGGGAAGTGCCGCGACAAGCAGCTCCGCGCGGATCCGCCCGCCGTGCTGCCCGACCTGTGCGCGACGGACGACCCGAAAACGAGTGACAAGATCGCCAAACTGGTCGCGAAATACTCCAAGACCATTGCCGGGAAGTGCACGGACGAGGCGATCCTCGAACTGGACCTGTGCGGGAACGGACGTGGCGGCACCGCGGATGTCGCGGCGGCCCAAGCCTGCCTCTCGCAGGCCCTGATCGAGTCTTCCAGTTCCATCGACGACGGCGATACCCGCCCCTACGCGGCGATCAGCATCGTCAACGCGGCCTACCCGGCAACGACCGCCGCGCGCTGCGGCGACGGCATCGTCAACCAGCTTCCGAGCCAGTTCCTGCTCATCGGCGAAGAGTGCGACGGCGGCGACGACAGCGCGTGTCCCGGGGAGTGCCTTCCGCCGGGCGACCTGTTCGAATGCACCTGCGGCAACATTCCGCGCAGTCGTGGCGTTTCGATCGGAGGGCTCGTCGACCTCGACACGGGCTGGAGCGGCAACTCGCACAACAGCACGGCGCCGTCGGGAGCCGGCAGCATCGCGAACCTGACCAACTGCGACTGCAGCGAGTTCGGGCACGACGACGTCACGTCGCACGACTGCGTCGGCACGAGCGTGGACCACGTCTGTGACACCTATGCCGAGTTGCGCCCGCGCTGCGCTCGCCGCGTCGGCGACGGAACGTCCTGCGACGAGGTCGGCGACGAGGACGGGAACCACACCAGTGCCGACTGCGTCGCCTGCGACCAGTTCGCCGCCAACGCGGGCGACTTCTGTTCCGGCGAGGCCCGCTACTGCCTCGGAGGCGCCAGCGACGGCTCGCGCTGCAACCAGCCGTCGGACTGTCCCGGAGGCTCCTGCGCCGCTTCGGGCGTCTGCCTCGACGGGCCCTTCGGCGGAAACGGGTGTGGGGGACCGCAGGACTGCGGGATCTGCGTCGGGGGAACCAACGGCGGCGGACGTTGCTCGATTCCGTCGAATTGTCCGGGCGGATCCTGCGAGACCCACCAGTGCGCGAGCGATGAGTGCCTCGGCGGCGCGAACGAAGGCAACCCGTGCACCTCGGACGCGCAGTGCACCGGCGGCCGGTGCGCGGAGACGACCGACTGCGCGTCGCAATGCTACGACGAAGCAGGGGCGCCCCAGGGCCCGTGCTGGCGGCAGTCCGATTGCGCCGCCGGCGAACGCTGTCGCGGACGCTGCGACACCAGCGACTACTGCCTGTACCGCTACAACGGCGCACCGCTGCCGCTGTCCGCTGCGGGCGTCAGCACCTGCGTGTGGTCGCGGTTCTGGTCGGACGCCGTCGGGACCCGCGACCTGTTGACGGGCGAGAACGCTTCCAACATCGAGCTGCGATCGCTGGTCTACCTCGCCAACGAGTTGAACTCCCGCCCCTGCCCGGTCTGCGGCGGCTTCTGCGACACGGACTCGGCGGCGCTTTCCGGCGTGATCTGCGAAGGCAGCTGCACCGGACCCGAGACCGCGTGTCGTTTCGGCGCCAACACCGGGAGCGCCTGCGTGGACAACGCGGATTGCGGCGGGTCACGCTGCGACGCCGTGGCTTGCCGATTCGACGAGGATTGCCCGTCCGGGACGTGCGACGGCGCCGCGTCGCCGGAGTGCGCGGGTGGGACCTGCGTCCTCGACCTGATCTGCAAGGGCGGCAACAACGACGGCAACGCGTGTCGCATCGAGTCGGCCACGCGCTTCGGGACCACGTCGGCCGACTGCTCACCGATCGGACAGCCCAACCTGTCGGGGACGGGGCTCCAGATCTCGTGGTCTCCCCTGTCCAGCGAGGCTTCGACGATCGGGCATCTCTCGCCCTGCACCGCGTCGGGATACGAGAACTACGACTGCAACTGCGTGCTCGGCGGCGGCCTCACCAAGAACCGTCCGAACTCGTGCCGTGCGGCCTGCAACGACCCGGACCCTGCCTATTTCGCCCGCCCGTGCAGCCGCTTCACCCAGTGCGTCGGCGGGACCGAGAACGGAGCGTCCTGCGACGAGGATTCCGATTGCGACGGCGGAACGTGCAGCGGCCAGCCTGGCAGTTGCGGGGTCGGCAGCACCGGCACCTGCACCGTCCGGCGATGCAGCGGCGGCCCCAGCGCCGGCGCCCGCTGTTTCATCGACGACCAGTGCCCCGCCAGCGACTGCGATGCGGGGTCGTGCACCGTCGGCGACCCGCTGGCCTGCGACAGCGGGTCGGACGGGGCCTGCGTCGCGGCCGATTGCAACACCAACGGCGACTGCGACGGAGGCGCGGCCTGCGAAGACACGTGTCCCGCCGGACGCTGCGTGCCTCTGTGTGCCCTGCGCGGCTCGTGCGACGGAGGAGAGCGCGACGGCTTCGCCTGCGTCGTGGATTCGGACTGCGCCGCCGGCGGTACCTGCGTGTTCGACGACGACGAAGAAGGGGCCTGTGCGTCCGGCAGCACCTACCACTGCGACGGCCCGGGGCGGGAGTTCATCGGCTGCAGGATCCAGGACCTCGGGACCAGGACGAACTGCGAGTTCGGCGCCGACGGGATCGAGGGCAACTCCGACGACTTCCCGGGAGCCGGGACCTGCGTCACGGACCTGCAGTCGTGTTTCGTGAACGACGGTCTCGCCGAAGGCGGCGACACCGGCAACGGCGAAGGGTCGCCGAGCTATTCGCCGCAGGTCGCCACGTACTGCATCCCGAGCGTCTCGTCGACGGTGGACGGCTCGGCCGGCCTGCCGGGCCCCGGGCGCATTCGCACGGTGTCGAGATACTTCGTGAACGTCCCGTCGATCCCTTGAGAACGATCGGAGCGACACGAGGGCGCAGCCGCTCGAGGGGACGTTCATGAAGGCGAGACGGAGCCTTGTTCCCGGACTCGCCCTCTCGTGCCTGGGAGGGACAGCCTCCCGGCAGGACTGCTGCGCGACCGCTAGCTGATCCGTCCGCGCCACACCCGGCGATCGGACCGCGGTAGCCACCGTGCCGGACGACGTTTCTTCCCGCGATCGCTTCTCGAGTCGTGTCCCGGGATCGCCAACGCGACGAGGGGCCGCTCGAACTGCGACCAGCAGCGGAAGGTCGTCACGATCGCCACGATGGCGAACTCCAGGATCATCGAGTCGAATGCAGCCGCCGCGGCGTTGCCGTAACGGAGACAACAGCGGACGTTCCTGCCGAGACTGTCGCCGGCCATCGTCGCGTAGCTGCGGGCCGTCGCGAGAGCGCGCTCGTCGACGGTGTGGCTGTAGCCCACCTCCAACGCGATTGCGCGGCCCACTCCGCGGGCTGCCTGATCAACGGGGTCTTCCGCCGTTCTCGAGACATCGATCAACCGTGCTTCCATGGCGTTTACCTCCGGGCGCGTTGCGCCCTTGAACCGCTGTTCGTAGCGTAGCCATGGTACGAATCGTGCCCGCGCCCTGCTTGACCGCCGCCGCCAAGTCGTTGACCGTCCCCGCCAGTTTGCCGATTCCTCCTCGTTGTCGCGGCACCGACGCGCCCGCGCGAGGGAATCTTCGCAGGGGAAACTCGTCTCGATGGACGGAGCGAATGCTCTGGCGAACCGCGACTCAGTACGAGACCGTCGCCTCGAGCCGCCCGTCCTCGCCCTCGACGACGACCAGCCGCGACATGCACGGCATGCAGTAGACCTTGTCGCCCGGCCGGAGCTCGCGCGTCGAACGCACGACGACCTTGCAGACCGGGCAGATCACTTCGTTGGGCGCGAGTTCGTCGCCGGCGCCGCGCCAGCGACGGTAGAATCGCCGGTACTTCTTCGGCACCTCGTTGAACCCGGTGTCCTCGAGCACGTACTGGCGGCGACCTTCGCGGTCGCGGCGCTCGGCCATCGGGTTCGCGCGGGAATCGGCGGCCGGCTCGTCGAGCAGCGGGTCGTTCATGGCTCGAGTCCCAGGCGCGCCACCGACTCCATGTATTGCCGCCCGAGCGCTTCCTGCTCGCTGGTCGGGATGCCGATGTGGCGCGCGGTGTCGGCGAGCAGGTCGAGGATCAGGTGGTCCACGTTCCTCCGCACTTCGAGGAGGCGGCCGCGGCGGTGGCCGGCCTGCGCGAGGCGCCGGCCGAGTTCGTTCTCGCCGAAGCCCATGTGACGGCGCTCGTCCTTGATGACGCCGTCGAGGACCTCGGCGGTCACGCGGTCGGCTTCCTTCAGGTGCGTTCGAAACACGACGAACTCGAGCGATTCGAGCGCGACGTTCTGCGTGAAGATCGCGGCGTCCCAGTCGCGCGCGTCGATGAGCTGGAGCAGGTGCCGGTGCAACTGCTTCAGGCTCGGGCTCGCGCGCCGCTCGACCTCGCTCTCGGGGTCGGCGACGCCGAGGTCGGCGAGCCGCTTCAGGAAGACCTCCAGATGGCGGCCCTCGTCGGCGACCTGTGTGGACAGGAAGACCTTCGCGCGCCGGTCCGGCGCGATCTCGATGAGGCCGGCGGCGCCCTCGAGGGCCGCGGTCTCTCCCATGCAGTAGTTCGCGAGCACGTTGAGGAGGCGCTCGCGCCGCTCGGGTTCGAGCGCCTCCTCGCGGGTGTCCGTGCGGTGCCCGAACGTCGTGTCGGTCAGGTAGCCTTCGACCGCCTGGAACCAGAACTCGAACGAATGCACTTCATCGAGGAACGCCCCGGGATCGCGGTCGTGCAGGTCCGTCTCGTCGGTCGGCGTCATCGGGTCGTCCTGCCTCAGGCGTCTCAGCTTGGGATTCAGGCCGGTCACGGCGGCGTCGGTTCCTTCGCCGGCCTTACGGGCGCACCGGCGACTGGTACTCGAGGCCGAGGCGGCCGAGGCGCACCTTGAACTCCTTCAGCACGGTGTCGGCGAGCAGCGTTTCCATCTCCTCCGGCGCCATCGTCGAGAGGTCGGCTCCCTGGTAGCTGGCCTGCGCGCGGCGCTGGCCGATGCGGTCCAGTTCGGCGGCGGCCTGGTTGCCGCGGAACGCCTCGGCGAACGTCGCGAGCATGTAGTAGGACATGTCGCGCTGCATGCGCTCGATCTCGGGTTTCTTCTCGGGGTGCTCTTCCAGCAGGGAGCCGATGCGGTTCTCGCCGAAGCCGACGTGACGGCGCTCGTCGGCGATCGTGCCCGCCAGCGTGTGCGCGAACTTCGGGTTCAAGTCGCTGCTGATCGCGTGCATCATCTCGAACACGCTGAACGCCATCCCCTCGAGCACGATGTTCTGGCCGACCACGCCCGAGAGGAAATCCTTCTTGTCGACCTTCTCCAGCAGCACTTCGGCGAACTTGACGAGGTTCGGGTTCGCGTGCTGTTTCAGGGTGGACTCCAGGTCCGATCTCTTCACGCCGAGGTCGAACAGGCGCTGCGTGAAGATCTCGACGTGGCGGGCCTCGTCGAGGGTCTGCGTGGCGAGGAAGCGCTTGCTTGCCTCGTCCGGCGCGGCGTTGATCAGGCCCGACGACGCAGCCAGCGCGCAGCGCTCGCCGACGATCAACTGGACGGTCGAGCGGATCGCGTCCTCGCGCAGCACCGGGTTCTCGAGGATGAGCCCGGGCTCGCCTTCTTCGGCGGCGTGCCCGTAGACGGTGTCCTCGAGGTAGCCCTGCGGACACGACTCGAGCCAGCGCTGGATGGAATAGGCATTGAGGAATTCGCTCACGGGTATGGTCCTCCGGGGTTGAGTCGGCCCGACGCCGGACCGCGCGGCCGTCGGTTGTGCAAACGTCATTCCATCGGGTCGCCGAGGACGCGGTCCGCGGCGATCCGGCGAACTGTCGAGCGTCACTGGACAGATCGTGCTTCGAACTGCCGCGAACCGGCCATGAGGATTGTCATTCCCGGGAACGCCGGGCGGACGGTTTTCCCGGCCCTGCAACGGCGGACCGGATGGAAGCGGGGAGGGCCCGCGGGTAGCGTCCGCCGCCCGGCGGACCCGATCCCGATGCCGCCGGCTGGAGGAACCCGATGCAGGACTGGCTCGTCCCCTACTCCGCGACCGTCTCGGCGATGGCCGCGACCGGCGCCCTGGTCTTCATTCAACTCGTCGTCGCCGACGTCGCGGGGATCCGCGCGGGGCACACGCCGGGCGCCCCGGTCGTCGCGGATCACGCTGATTTCCTGTTCCGCGCGACGCGTGCCCACGCGAACACGAACGAGAGCCTCGGCGTCTTTCTGCTGCTGGCGCTGGTGGCGATCCTGTCCGGAACGTCGCCGGAATGGACCGGACGCCTGGCCTGGACGTGGGCCGGCGCCCGCGTCGGCCACATGGCCTGCTACTACGCCGGCATCGGCGTGTTGCGGTCGGTGTTCTTCGGGATCGGGATGCTCGCGCTGGCTGGGATGCTTTTTGCTTGGCTGGTATCCTGAGACGGCCATCGCCGGTGGCGGTGCCTGAACCGACGATGACGACGACCGTAAAGTTCCTCCTGTTCATCATCATCCTGGTCGTGCCCGGGCTCCTGTCGCTGGTCACGGCCCAGGTTTCGTTCCACCGCGCTTCGAGCCTCGAGTTCTGCGGCTCCTGCCACGTGATGACCCCGTGGTTCGAGAACGTGACCGACCCGGAAAGCGACTCGCTGGCGGCCGAGCACTACAAGCGGCGCTGGATCCAGCACGACCAGTGCTTCACGTGCCACAGCGACTACAGCTTCCTCGGACCGATCGAAGCCAAGATCAACGGCATGCACCACGTGATCGCGTTCTACTTCGGGACGCCCCGCCACATCGAGCTCTACAAGCCGTTCCCGAACAGCCACTGCCTGAAGTGTCACCTGGACGCGAAGGGTTTCCGCGAGGACCCGAACCACGATCCGTTCGAGGATCTCCTTTCCGGAAAGGACAAGTGCGTGGACTGTCACGAGAACGTGCACGGGGTCGAACAGGAGATCCCGGAGGAAGCGGAAGCCGCCCCGGATGCGGACGAGGCGGAGGCCGAGGATGACGGCGATGCTTCGGGCGAGGACGGCGCGGGTTCCGACGACGCCGGCGCCCACGGGGAAGAGGAAGGCGATGGAAGCGGCGCCGAGTGAAGTCACCGAACGGCTGGGCTGGCGGATCCACTGTGCCCTTGCTGCTGTCGGCGTGGGAGCGGGGTTCACGCTCTGGTGCCTGATCGACACGACGGCGATCTCGATGACGATGTTCTTCACGTTCGGGATCCCGCTGTACGGTCTAGGGGCGGCGCTTTACGTGTGGGAGATCTTCCTCGACCTGCGCCGGCACGGGGTGTTGTAGGCGGGCCGCCGGCCCACCCTCGGGGGCGCGCCGGCCTGCCGGTGGATTGCGGCGAGTCGCGTGAAGGAGTACCGGAGCAGGACGCGCCGTATGGAGTGTTCCCCGGAAGGCCCGCGGGCCCGCCGTTCGCGGGCACGGTCACGACCGGGGACTTGTGGAAGGAGCGATCCTTCGAAGGAGAAGCGAACCACCATGAAACATCGAGCACTGAATCCCGCGTTCGTCGGGTCCCTGGCCGCCGCGCTGGCCGTCGTCCTGGTCGCCGGGACGAGCTGGGCGGAAGACGACGTCGCGAAGCTTTGGTCCAAGCACTGCCAGACGTGTCACGGCGCGGACGGGAAGGGCAAGACGAAGGCCGGCGAGAAGGCCGGCGTGAAGGACCTGACCGACCCCGCGGTCAAGGGCGCGCTGACCAAGCAGAAGGCCGTCGATTCGATGAAGAACGGCGTGAAGGAAGAAGGCGGCGACAAGCTGGTCATGAAGTCGTTCACCGAGAAGCTGACGCCCGAGCAGATGGACAAGCTCGCCGACTACTCGATGGCGTTCAAGTAGCCAGGCGTCGTCTCGCCGGCGCCCGTCGGGGCGCCGGATCGCAAGCCCGAATCGGGGACGGACCCGCGCTGGTCGCAGGCGGGTCCGTCGTCGATATCGTCCGGGGGCACTTATCCCCGGCGGTTGAACGCCCCCGGGGCCGCTCCTATCTTCGGGATCCGCACGGTGCCCGCGAGGCGCCGCCGGGTTCGAACGATGCAGCCGCCTCGGATCTATCTCGACCACCATTCGACCACGCCCGTGGACCCGCGCGTCCTCGAGGCGATGCTCCCGTGGTTCACGGAAAAGTTCGGGAACGCCGCCAGCCGCACCCACTCGTTCGGCTGGGAAGCCGAGGAGGCGGTCGAGAAGGCCCGCGGCGAGGTCGCGGCGCTGCTGGGCGCCGAGGTCCGCGACATCGTCTGGACGAGCGGCGCCACCGAATCCGACAACCTCGCGATCAAGGGCGCGCTGCAATTCCACCGCGCGAAGGGCAACCACGTCGTCAGCGTCGCGACCGAGCACAAAGCGGTGCTCGATTCGCTGAAGGCGCTGGCGCGCGACGGCCTGGCCGAGGTCACGCTGCTGAAGCCCGACTCGCGCGGACTCGTCGACCCGGACGACGTCGCGGCCGCGATCACCGACAAGACGGTGCTCGTTTCCGTCATGCACGCGAACAACGAGATCGGCGTCGTGCAGCCGGTCGCCGACATCGCGCGGGCCTGTCGCGAGCGCGGCGTGCTGTTGCACAGCGATGCCGCGCAGAGCGCCGGCAAGATCCCGGTCGACGTTCGCGCGATGCCCGTCGACCTGCTCTCGTTGTCGGCTCACAAGTGCTACGGCCCGAAAGGCGTCGGCGCGCTGTACGTGCGCTCGAAGAACCCGCGGGTGCGCATCACCGCGCAGATGGACGGCGGCGGCCACGAGCGCGGCATGCGCTCGGGAACGCTCAACGTCGCGGGAATCGTCGGCATGGGCGCGGCGTTCGCGATCGCCGCGCGAGAGCGCGAGAGCGAGGCGGCGCGCCTGCTCGCGCTGCGCGAACGCCTGCGAAACAAGCTGGAATCGGAGCTCGACCAGGTCCGCGTCAACGGCGACCTCGACGCGCGGCTTCCCGGAAGCCTCAACATGAGCTTCGCGCACGTCGAGGGGGAGTCGCTGATGATGGGGCTGCGCGAGATCGCCGTTTCGTCGGGTTCCGCGTGCAGTTCGGCGACGCTCGAGCCTTCGTACGTGCTGCGTGCGATCGGCGTCAGCGACGAACTCGCGCATTCGTCGATCCGTTTCGGCATCGGCCGTTTCAACACCGAGGAGGAAATCGACCGCGCGGCCGCGCGCGTGGTCGCGGAAGTGCGCCGGCTGCGCGCACTCTCTCCCTTCTATCGCCCGAAGCCGGTTGCGGCAGCGGGCGTCGCGGCGGAGAACGCATGATCACGATCACCGACAAGGCAGGAGCGAAGATCGCACGCCTCACGGCGTCGTCGCCGACGCCCGTGTCGGGCCTTCGCATCAAGGTCACCGGCGGCGGCTGTTCCGGCCTGCAATACAAGATCGATCTCGACGAGGAGAAGAAGGGCGACAAGGTCTTCGAGGGCGGCGGCGGCCGACTGCTCGTCGATCGCAAGAGCTACCTCTACCTGGTCGACACCGTCGTCGACTACGCCGACTCGCTGCAGAACGCCGGGTTCCAGATCCAGAACCCGAACGTGAAGACGACCTGCGGCTGCGGCGAATCGTTCACGGTCTGAGGGCGCGCGAGGCGCGCCCCGCGGCGCGTTTCGGCGTGCATGCCGCAGGGCGTCGTGGACGCCGAGCGGCGTCTTCGGATCCGCCGGGCCAAAAAAAGGTGCGCAATCCCCCCGGGCACCTCTTGACTCCGTTGCCCTGATGAGCGCGAGTGTGGCATGGTGCCTTGAAGGGCAAAGCGATCCTGCGCCTCGGGTTGGGACCGAAGCTTCCAGTTTTGGTTGAGATCGGGGCGGCCGCCGGTGCCGGCAGCTGCGGAAGCAAGCCGCAGCCGGTGTCGAAGGCGCCGCCCGACGGGGCGGTCGGCAGGCGGGCTCGGGACCGGACGAAGCGGGGCCGGTCGAGACGCGCGGCTTGGTGGATGGATGTGGACGGATCCGGGGAGGCTTCCCGGTTTCCGAAGTGGATGTGGAGGTTGTGTGATGGAGGAAGCCAGCGAGCGCGGAGGTCGGTTCCAGTCCGACGAGCGCCTTCTCGAAGTCTTCGACCCGGACATCATTCTCCCTGCGCAGCATTTCGCTGCGATCCAGCGCAAGAAGTTCCCGTCGGGCGAGCATCGACTGCTCGTGGCGCTCATCCAGGACGCCATCGAGTGTTTCCAGAAACACATGCACGCGCGCGACGCCAAGCGTCGCCAGCTCTTCCTCGACGCGCAGGGCTGGATCGGTTCGGAAGACGACCGCGGCGTGTTCTCGTTCAATAACGTCTGCATGCTTCTCGGGATGAACCCGGACTACGTGCGCCAGGGCCTCAGCGAGTGGTGCGAGCGCACGAAGGACCAGGCGCGCACCGAGCGTCGCCGTCCGGGCGCGGCACGACCGGCCGCGCGCATCGTGCCGGCGCAGGCTTCCGAAGCGTCGTCGCTCGTCGCCGGCGAATCGCGGGCCTGAGTCGCCGCCCGGCTCGACTCCCCGGTCGGCTGCCTCCACAGGGCCTGGCCGGAGGCTCGTCTCCAGCGTCTCCCCGCGCGTCGCGTCGCCCGTCCCGCGCCGGTCGCGCGTTTCGATGTCCCCCACGGCCGGCCGCCAGCGAGACTCTTCGCCGCGACCGGGCTATGAACGTCCCGACCACCGCCCGCACCGTTCGCGCCTCGTTCGCCGTCGCGGATCTCCCACGGGATCCGCCTTGCCTCGTCGCGAGGCCGTTCCACGCGCGGGCCGGCGGGCCGATTCGCCACTGAACCCAGTTTCCCGAGGATCGCCGCGATGACCGTCCAAGTCGCCCGCAAGAAAGTCGCTGACATGACCGCCGACCTCGTCGCCATCGCCGTGCGCGAGGGGAAGGAGACGTCCGGCGCCGTTTCGCATCTTCCGAAAGCCGTGCACGACATCGTCGCGAAGCGCGCGAAACGTCTCGGCTACAAGGGCAAGGTCGCGGCGACGCTGCTCGTGCAGGCCGACGGCCACGACGTGCTGCTCGTCGGCGTCGGCGACGGCAAGTCCCCGGAGAACTGGCGCCGCGCCGCCTCGACGGTCCGCGCCGCCGCCGCGCAGACCCGCGCGGGCACGCTCGCCGTCGCGCTCGACGACGCGGAGGCCGTCGCCGAGGTGCTCGCGCCCGTCGTCGAGGGCCTGCTGCTGGCCGGCTACAAATTCGACAAGTATCGGGCCAGGAACGACAACGGCTACGCTGGCCCGAAGAGGATCACGCTGTCCTCGCCGAACCTCTCCGAGGGAACGCGCACGAAGAGCACGGTCGAGCAGGCCGAGGCCGTCTGCGCGGCGGTCGCGCTGGCGCGCGACCTCGTCAACGAGCCGCCGAGCCGGAAGGCTCCCTCGCACCTCGCCTCGGTGGCGCGCACGATCGCGCGCGGCAGCCGTGTGCGCTGCGAAGTCTGGCAGGGCGAGCGCCTGAAGCGCGAGAAGATGAACGGCATCCTCGCGGTCTCCGCCGGCAGCCGCCAGGGCGGGGCGCTGATCAAGCTCACGTACAAACCCGCCCGCCGCGCGAAGGCCACGGTCGCGATCATCGGCAAGGGCATCACGTTCGACTCCGGCGGGATCTCGCTGAAGCCCGCCAAGGGCATGGAGACGATGAAGATGGACATGTCGGGCGCCGCGATGGTGCTCGGCATCATGAAGGCGCTGCCGGACCTCGCGCCGGCCGTCGAGGTGCACGGCTTCGTCGCCGCGGCCGAGAACATGCCCGGCGGCGGCGCGCAGAAGCCCGGCGACGTGATCCGCTTCCGCAACGGCAAGACCGCCGAGGTGCTGAACACCGACGCCGAGGGCCGCCTCGTGCTCGCCGACGCGCTTTGCCTCGCGACCGAGCTCGAGCCCGACGTGATCATCGACGCCGCGACGCTGACCGGCGCCTGCGTCGTCGCGCTCGGCCCGCGCGTGGCCGGCATCCTCGGCAACGACCAGCGCCTCGTCGACAAGCTCGTCGGGTTGAGTCGCGAGACCGGCGAGCCGCTCTGGCAGCTGCCGCTCGTCGAGGACTACGAGGAAGACATCAAGTCGAGCGTGGCCGACATCCGCAACATCGGCGGAGGCTACGCCGGCACGATCAGCGCGGCGCTGTTCCTGCGCCACTTCGTCGGCAAGACCAAGTGGGCGCACCTCGACATCGCCGGGCCGGCGTGGACCGACCGCGGCATCCACTACCTGCCGAGGGGCGGCACCGGGTTCGGCATCCGCACGCTGCTCGCGTACCTCGACTCGGTCGGCTGACGCTCGCCCGGCGCTGCCGCGGCGTGGTGCCCGTTCCTACTCCGGGCCGGGGGCCACGAAGCGCTCGCGCACGAACGCGAGCGCGGCTTCACGATCGAGCAGCGTGCCGTCCAGCTGGGCATCCTCGACCGCCGTCAGGATCCTGCGGAAGACCGGCCCGGGACGCAGCCCGAGCGCGAGCAGGTCCTCGCCGCGCAGCAGCGGCGCCGGTTTCATCTGCTCCGCCGACAACGCGTCGAGCGCGTCGCGGCAGAACTGCCAGTGCCCGAGGTCGCCGTTCGACGACAGCGCGTCGATGCGCGCGAGCGCGAGCAGTTCGTCGATGCCGTCCTGGCGCAGGAAGCGCTTCAGCGTGGACGCGCGCATCCCGGCCGCCGCGCAGTGTCGCAGGTGCTGGTCGACGAGGAACACGACGCGCTCGATCGCCGCGTTGCTGCGGCGCAGCCGCCGCAGGATCTCCTCGGCCATCACCGCGCCGTCTCGCGTGTGCCCGTAGAACGTGCGGCGACCGTCGGGTTTCGTCTCGGCGCAGGGCGGCTTCGCGATGTCGTGCAGCAGGACGCCGAACGCGAGCGATTCGGTGCATCCCGCCTCGAGGTGCCCGAGGCAGATCATCGTGTGCACGAACACGTCGCCTTCGGGATGGCTGTCGGGAGACTGCTCGCAGCCCCGCATCGCCGTGATCTCGGGCAGCACGTGCGCGAGCAGACCGGTTTCGTCGAGCATCTCGAACGAGCGCCGCGCGGCGCCCTCGGTCAGCATCCGGACGATCTCCTCGCCGATGCGCTCGGCCGACACGCGCAGGATGCTGCCCGCGTGCGCGCGGACGGCCGCGTGCGTGGCCGCCTCGATCGGGAACGCGAACCGCGCCGAGAAGCGCACGGCGCGCAGCAGTCGCAGGCTGTCCTCGGCGAAGCGCTCGGCCGGGTCGCCGACGGCGCGCACGATGCCGGCCGCGAGGTCGTCATGGCCGCCGACGAAGTCGAGCACGCGCCCCGCGATCGGGTCCTCGAACATCGCGTTGATCGTGAAATCGCGCCGTCGCGCGTCGGTCTCGATGTCGGTGAAGTGCACGGCGACCGGCCGTCGGCCGTCCTCGTAGCCCGCGTCCTCGCGGAACGTCGCGACTTCGAAGTGGTGGGACCCGCTCCCGACGAGCACGATGCCGAACTGCCGCCCGATCGGGACGGTGTGCTCGAACAGCGCCTCGACCTCGCCGGGATGCGCCGACGTCGCGATGTCGTAGTCGGCCGGGACCTGGCCGAGCAGTTGGTCGCGCACGCAGCCGCCCGCGAAGACGGCCTGGTGCCCGGCCTGCTGCAGGCGTCGAACGATCGCGACCGCGCCCTCGCGGCGACGCGCCGACTCCTCGGCGGATGGGCGTGACCAAGCCATCGCGAATGGTCCCACGCGCGTCGAAGCAAGGTCAAACCGCGCGCCTTGTGGGCCAAGGGCCGGTCAGGCAGGATGCGCCGCGATGAGCGGCAGGCGCACCGGCACTCGAACCGCTTCGCACGCGGGCGACGCGCCCGAGGTCGAGCCGTCCCCGCCGCGGCGGGGCGCCGACGTCTCCGCTGCCCTCGCCTCGCTTCCGTCCGTCGATGCCGTGCTCGCCGACGGCGCGCTCGACCATTGGTCCCGGCGCGCGGCGGTCTCGGCGGTGCGCGAGGTGGTCGCCTCCCTGCGCGACCGGCTCCGCTCCGGCGAGGAAATCGCCGCCGAATCGCTCTCCCGGGAACAGGTTTCCGCTGCCGCGAACGCGCGGCTCGAAGCCCGTGCCCGGCCGCGGCTGCGCCGGGTCGTCAACGCGACCGGCGTCGTGCTGCACACGAACCTCGGCCGGGCCGTGCTCTCGGACGAGGCCGTGGAGGCCGTGGCGCTCGCGGCAAGCGGCGCCTGCAACCTCGAGTACGACCTCGCGCGCGGCGAGCGCGGCGAGCGCGACTCGCTCGTCGAGGAGCACCTGTGCGCGCTGACCGGCGCCGAGGCTGCCGTCGTCGTGAACAACAACGCGGCGGCGGTGCTGCTCGCGCTGAGCGCACTCGCGGCCGGCCGCGAGGTGGTCGTCTCGCGCGGCGAGCTGGTGGAGATCGGCGGATCGTTCCGCATTCCCGAGATCATGGAGGCCAGCGGCGCGCGGCTGCGCGAGGTCGGGACGACCAACCGCACGCACCTGGCGGACTACCGGCGCGCGATCGGCCCCGAGACGGCGCTGCTGATGAAGGTGCACGCGAGCAACTATCGCATCGTCGGCTTCTCGTCGTCGGTCGAGCTGGCCGACCTGGCGGCGCTCGCGGGCGAGCACCCGAACCTGTTCGTGATCGAGGACCTCGGCGCCGGCGCGATCATCGACGTCGCGGCGCACGGCCTGGCGCCGGAGCCGCTTCTCGGCGACCGGCTGCGCTCCGGCGCCGACCTGGTGCTCGCGAGCGGGGACAAGCTGCTCGGCGGGCCGCAATGCGGGCTCGTCGTCGGCCGCGCGCACCTCGTCGCGAGGCTGCGCCGCCACCCGCTGCGTCGCGCCCTGCGCTGCGACAAGATGACGCTGGCGGCGCTCGAGGCGACGCTGCGCGCGTATCGGTTCTCTCCGCACCCCGAAAGCGAGATCCCGACCTTGCGTTACCTGCTGCGGCCGCTCGACGAGCTTCGCGCGGTCGGCCAGCGCGCGGCGGCGCTGCTGTCGCGGCGGCTCGGCGCGGGCTGGAGCTTCGATCTCGTCGAAACCGAGGGCCAGGCCGGCAGCGGCTCGTGGCCCGACGTCGGGCTGCCGTCGCTCGCGATCGCCGTGCGGTCGAGCGAGCGTTCGGCTCCCGCGATCGAGCGGCTGTTCCGTTCGGCGGAGCCGGCGATCGTGGGCCGCATCGCCGACGACACGTTCCTGCTCGACCTGCGGCTCGTCGACGATCCCGACGACCTCGTGCCGCGGCTTCCCGCATGACCACGCACGCGTCGTCCGGCGCCCCGGGCGCGGCCATCGCCGTTCCCGGCGTGCACGCGATCGTCGGCACGGCGGGCCACATCGACCACGGCAAGTCGGCGCTCGTGCGCGCGCTGACCGGGATCGAGACCGATCGTCTTCCGGAGGAGCGCGAGCGCGGGATCTCGATCGAGCTCGGCTTCGCCCACCTCGATCTGCCCGGCATCGGCCGCCTGGGGGTCGTCGACGTGCCGGGGCACGAGCGCTTCGTCCGGCAGATGCTGGCGGGCGCGCACGGCTTCGACCTCGTGCTCGTCGTCGTCGCCGCCGACGACGGGGTGATGCCGCAGACCGAGGAACACTTCGACATCGTGCACCTGCTCGGCGTCGAGCGGGCGGTCTTCGTCGTCACGAAGGTCGATGCGGTCCCCGCGTCGCGTGTCGACGAAGTGCGGGAAGACATCGCGATCCTCGCCGTCGGCACGCGCTTCGAGGACGCCCCGGTCGTCGCGGTGTCCGCGCGCACCGGGGAGGGCATCGACGAATTGCGCCGCACGGTCGCGGCGGCGCTCGCGGGGCTGCGGCCGCGTCGCGAGGACGCGCCGCTGCGCGTGCCGGTCGACCGCGTGTTCGTGATGAAGGGACACGGCGTCGTCGTGACCGGCACCGCGCTCGCTGGGCGCGTCGCCGCCGGCGACGAGGTCGCGCTGCTGCCCGACCGGGGAGACGCCGCGCCATCGGGCAGGCCGGCGCGCGCCGTGCGCTCGACGCGGCGGCTCGCGCGCGTGCGCGAAGTCCAGGTGCACGGCGCGCTGGTCGAGGCGGCCGGCGCCGGACAGCGCGTGGCGCTCAACCTGTCGGGTCTCGACCGCGAGGACGTGGCGCGAGGCGACACGCTGGTTGCCGCCGCCGGCCCGGTGCGCTCGACCATGCGCCTCGACGCGCGCGTCGAGGTCCGCCCGGCGGCCGGCCGTCCGCTGGCCTCCCACGTCCGCGTGCGCGTTCACCACGGTACGCGCGAGACGCTCGCCCGGCTGGTCTGGCTCGACGGCCGCGGCGAGGTCGAGCCGCGCGAGAGCGCGTACGCGCAGCTCGCGCTCGCGGAGCCGCTCGTCGTCGCCGCCGGCGACCGCTTCGTGATCCGCGACGAGACCGCTTCGCGCACGCTCGGCGGCGGCGTCGTGCTGCTCGCCGACGCCCCGCGCCACCGGCGCTCGCGCGGCGAGGTCGCGCCGGTGCTCCAGCGGCTCGAGCACGGCGAGCCGGTCGCCCGCCTGGCGACGATGCTCGAGATCGCTGACGCTCCGGTGCTCGATCCGTCGGAGGCGGCGGCGGCGGTCGGGATCTCCGTGGCCGGGCTGCGCGGCGCGGTGGCGGGCGACCCGCGCATCGTCCTGCTCGGGGACGCGGCCGCGCCGATGCTCGCGGCCGGCGCCCGCGTGGACGCGTGGCTCGCGCGCATTCGCGGCGCGGTCGAGGAGTTCCAGAAGGTCAACCCGAACCTGCCGGGCGTCGACCTTGAGCACCTGCGCGGCTCGCTCGTGCCGGTGCTCGACGCGAAGGTGTTCCGGCTGCTCCTGTCCCGGCTCGAGGGCGACGGCGTGCTCGTGCGGCGCGGCAACGTCGTGCACACGCGCGGCCACGCGGCGTCGCTCGGCGGCGCCGACGACGCGCTCGCGGCCCGCGTCCGCGAGCGCGTCGCGGCCGCGGGCGCGATGCCGCCGACGGCTCGCGAACTCGCGGCCGAGCTCGGCGTGGACGCGGCGCGCGTGGTGAAAGTGGCCGAGGTGCTCGCGCTGCGCGGCGAACTCGTCCGGATCGCCGCCGAACTCTACTTCGCGGCGGCCGAGGTCGCGTCGATCCGGGAGCGGCTCGAGGCGAGACTGCGCAGCGACGGGGAGATCACGGCGGCAGGGTTCCGCGACCTCATTTCCGCGTCTCGAAAGTACGTTATACCGTTGCTCGACTGGTTCGACCGATCGGGCGTGACGGTTCGCGCGGGCGACGTCCGGCGACTGCGAAAGACCTGAATCCGACCAAGCGACCGGGCGCGCGGCGCCCGCCAGAGGCGATCCGATGGCGACATCGAAGACGAAGAAGAAGGCGACCGCGCCGCGCGCCGGCTCGAAGCCGCGGCCCCGGACCGCGCGCGGCGGCGGCGCCGCGAAGACGGCGAGCGGCAAGGGCGCGAAGGTCGCCCCGACCGGCCAGTCGGCCGGCAACTCGCGGAAGAAAGCCGCCGCCACCGGCAAGGTGCGGCTGACCGCCGAGGTCGCCTCCGGCGGCTGCGCCTGCAAGCTCGGGCCGGCCGACCTGCGCGAGGTGCTGGCGAAGCTGCCGACGCTGTCGCATCCGAGCGTGCTCGTCGGCAGCGAGACCTGCGACGACGCCGGCGTCTATCGTCTCTCGCCGACCCAGGCGATCGTGGTGACGGTCGATTTCTTCCCTCCGATGGTCGACGACCCCTACGTGTTCGGGCAGGTCGCCGCCGCCAACGCGCTGAGCGACGTCTACGCGATGGGCGGCAAGCCGCTCGTCGCGCTCGGGATCGTCGGCTTCCCGACGAAAAAACTGCCGCTCGACGTGCTCGTGCGGATCCTCGAAGGCGCCTCCGAGCGCGCGCGCGCGGCCGGCGCGGTCATCATCGGCGGGCACTCCCTCGTCGACGACGAGTTGAAGTACGGGCTCGCGGTGACCGGGACCGTGCACCCGAAGCGCATCGTGCGCAACGCCGGCGCCCGCGTGGGCGACCTGCTCGTGCTGACCAAGCCGCTCGGCACCGGCATCGTCTGCAGCGGCATCAAGAAGCGCGTCGCGCGGCCCGAGGAGGAGGCGTTCGCGATCGCGTCGATGACCACGCTGAACGACGTGGCCGGCTCGCTCCTGACGAAGTACGACGCGCACGCCTGCACGGACGTGACCGGGTTCTCGCTGGCGGGCCATGCGGCCGAGATGGCCGAGGCGTCCGGGAACGTGCGCATCGAGATCGATTCGGCGCAGCTCCCGCTGCTCCCGGGCACGGCGCGCCTCGCCGACGACGGCTACGTGACGGGCGGCGCCTCGCGCAACCGCGCCTGGCTCGGCAAGCGCCTCGCGATCGGCAAGGACGTCGCGTCGTCGCTGGAGCAGGCGGTCCTCGACCCGCAGACCTCGGGCGGCCTGCTCGTCAGCCTCGCGCCGAAGAAGGCGGAGGCCTTCGAGGAGGCCCTGCACCGCAAGGGGCTGCGCCCGGCCATCGTCGGGCGCGTGGTCTCGCGGCCGCGGACTTCCCCGGTCGTCGTTTCGGTGTCCTGAGGACGCCGGGCCGGGCAAGCGGCGCGCCGGCGCCCGGCCGGCGACCGGAAGCCGCGCGGAAACTTGGAAACCGCGCGGCGCCCGCTGCATGATCCCGGGAACTTGTTTCGCGGCCCGTCCCGCGGATCCCTCTTTTGCCATGGAGTCGAAGATGCCTTCACATGCCACTGCTTCGGGGCGCGCATGGCGCGCGGCCCGCAACGTTTCGCTCGTCGCCTCGGTCCTCGCGCTCGCGGGCTGCCAGGAAAGCGCGCCGAAGGGTGCTGCGCCGGAAGCCAAGCCCGCCGCATCGGCGCCGAAGCCGGCCTCCGGCGGCCCGTCGGGCCCGGTGCTGGCGACGTACGACGGCAAGTCGTTCACGCTCGGGGACTACCGGGAAGCCGTCGCCGGCCTGAACGCGCGCGCCCGCAAGAGCCTCGACGAGAGCGTCGACCGCCGGAAGCAGTTCATCGAGAACCACATCATCTCGAACCTCATCTACCAGGAGGGCGTCGAGCGCGGGTACGACGCGGATCCGGACATCCAGCGCCGCCTCGACGAGCTCAAGGAGCACCTCGTCGTGCAGAAGGTGATGGAGCAGCAGCAGAACGCGACCGTCACCGACGCGGAAGTCCGCGAGTACTACGACACCCACCAGCAGGAGTTCTCGACCGAGAAGGTCAAGGCCAGCCACATCCTCGTCGACAACGAGGAACTCGCGAAGGAGATCGTCGCGAAGCTGCGGCAGGACAAGAGCCAGTTCGCGGCGCTCGCGGCCGAGCACTCGAAGGATCTTTCGAACGCGAAGCGCGGCGGGGACCTCGGCCTGTTCGGACGCGGCCGCATGGTCAAGGAGTTCGAGGACGCGGCGTTCGCCCTGCCGAACGACGGCGACATCTCCGACCCGGTGCAGACGCGCTTCGGCTGGCACATCATCCTGCGCACGGGCCGCGAGGACGGCAGCGTGCAGCCGTTCGACCAGGTCCAGAACCAGATCAAGGTGAAGCTCGTCAGCGAGGGCCGTCGCGCGAAGACGACCGGGTTCCTCGACGAGCTGAAGAAGGAAGCGAACCTTTCGATCAACGAGCAGGGACTGGCCGAAGCGAAGCTCGGCGACATGCCCGCGGCCGCCGCGAGCCAGCCCGCCGGCAGCGGCCACTGATCGCCGCCGCGGGCTTCCCCGGGACGGCCGCACGGCCGGCAGGCGCGGACGGCGTTCGTTCGGCGGCTCAGAGCGAGCCGGCGTAGATTTCCTTCATGCCGTCGTCGTCGACGGCCTCGACGCGCAGTCTCCGGACGTCGTCCGCGGCCTTCCACGGGATCCGGAGTTCGGTCGAGCGGCGGTCGTCCTCGGTCGGCTCGACGTACGCCACGGTCTCGTCGTCGAGCCGAACGCGCACGCGGGCGAGGCCGTGGTCGTCGCTGGCCGAGATCCGCACCTCGTACTCGCCGTCGGCGACCGGATCGAAGCCTTCGATGCGGATGCGCGGCGGTTCGTTCCAGCCGTCGCCCCCCGACTCCGGAGCAGGCGAGGGCGGGGCGCTGCCCCCGCTCGCGTCGACGGTGGCCTCGCCGGCCGCGACCGTGCCGGACAGCGGCGTCTTCCGCTCGAGGAACAGGCCGTGGCGCGCTTCGGTCACCTGGATCATCGCGTCGGGAACGGTTTCGTAGGATCCGAGCAGGCGCGTCTTCAGCACGAACGACACCTTCTCTCCCGGGACGATGGCGTCGGCGTCGGCCGCGCCTTCGAGGATCTCGAACTTCTCGTCCTCGGGATGCTTGATGCGGACGACGACTTTCTCGGCGGCGCCCCGGCCGCGGTTCTCGAGGTCGAGCGCGATGTCGAGGCGGCTCGGGTCGCCGACCGAGGGCGTCACGCGCGCCTGGACCGCCAGGTGCGGCCGCTCGTCCTCGAGGACCGTCAGGCGCACCGGGTCGAGCTTCGCGATCTCGCCCTCGTCGTCGAACAGCAGCGCCTCGACGCGCACGCGGCCGGTGCGTGCGGTGCCGGGCGTCTTCACCTTCATGCGCCAGCCGCGCGTCGCCCCGGGCTCGATGCGGCCGAAAGCGACAGGCCGGCGGCTCAGCGCGCCCGACGTCGAATCGAGCATGCCGCGCACGCGATAGAACGGCGCGCCGGAGTGGTTCGTGATTCGCACGTCGACTTCCGTTTCCTCGCCTGCGCGCAGCGGGGAGGCCGGGATCACCTGGAGCGTGAGGTGCGGCGAAACCTGCGGGCGCGGCCCGTCGGTCCAGTCGAGGCCCTTCTCGTACATGAACTCGACGAGGTCGGCCTGCGAGGTCTCGACGGTGCGCGCGAGGAACTCCCGTGCGTCCTCGAGCATCTGCCGCGCGCTGCTGCTGCCGTGGTTGCGAAGCAGCGCGGCCGCGATCTCGATCAGGCGGTCGGGGTGGTCGGGATGGAAGCGCTTCTCCTCTTCCTCGAGGCGCGCGGCCATCTGCTCTTCCGGATCCTCGATCAGCGAAGGGTCGTCCTCCGGGAAATCCTCGGCGAACTCGACGCGGTAGGTCGCCGGGGCGGTTTCCACCTTGGACCAGCGCGGGGTACGCAGCCAGAAAGGCGTCTCGCTTTCGCGAATCGGAAGCGGGACGTCGAGGTACCCGTGACCGACGCGCCACGTGAGGACCTCGACGTCCGGTACGAGGCCGCCGCCCGGGATGGGGAGCGCGTTCGGCAGGAAGTGCCCGACCGTCATCTTCATCGTGCTCGACTCGTGGAGCGGGAATGTCTTCTGGATGCAGCCCTTGCCGAACGTGTGCTCGCCGAGGATCAGCGCCCGGTCGTTGTTGCGAAGGCTCGCGGCGAGCAGTTCGGAGCCCGAAGCGGTGGACGGCGAGGTCAGGAACACGACCGGGAGATCGGGCGCCATCGCTTCGCCGCTCGCGCGCACTTCGGGGGTCAGGCCGCGCGCGGGTTCGCCGTCGCGACCGGCCGTGGTGATGAGCAGGCCGTCGCGCAGGAACAGGTCCCCGATCGCGGACGACCCCATCATGCTGCCGCCCGAGTTGCGCCGCAGGTCGATGATCACGCCGCGCAGGTTCTTGTCCTCGATCGCCTTCTTCAGGTGCTGGCGAAAGTCGTCCGGCGTCGTCTGGCTGAACTGCGTGATCTCCGTGTAGAGGATGTCCGCGTTGAGGATGCGCGACTTGACGGACGGGATCATCACGATCCCGCGTGTGACGATCACGCTGCGCGGCTCGGTTTCGCCTTCGCGCCGGACCAGCAGCGTGACGGTCGTGCCTTCCTTGCCGCGGATGCGCTCGACGGCGTCGGTCGGGAGGATGTTCTTGGTCGAGAGGTTGTCGATGCGCAGGATCGCGTCGTCGTTGCGCAGGTCGGCGCGCGCGGCCGGCGAATCCTGGTACACCTCGATCAGGGTCAACTGGTTCCTGCGCAGCCCGATCCGGGCGCCGATGCCCGCGAGACGGCCCTGGTACTGGATGTTGTGCTCGGTCTGGTGCTTGCGGTCGAACACGACGGAGTAGGGGTCCAGGCCGGCAAGCACCCCGCCCAGCAGGTAGGAGTCCATCTCCGGCATCTTCGGCGGGAGCTGGGTGCTGCAGGCCTCGAGGAAGCGTCCGACGGCCGTCAGCGGGGCCTCGAGCGTACGCACCGTGGCGTCGGCGGGGACCTCGATGCGCAGCTCACAGTCGGGGGTCCGGTACAGCCAGGCGCCCTCGGAGATCCGGCGGATCGCCAGGTCGTTGACGTCGCGCGAGAACACCTTGCCGGCTTCCTCGAACAGGCGCTGCGGGGTCAGCTCGGAATCGAAAAGGTAGTGGCGCTCGAGCAGGGACAGGCCGGGGCTGAGAGCCGGGAACAGGGGAGGAGGGGCCGCCGTCGCCAGCGAAACCGTCGCGAGGAGCGCGGCGGCGGCGAGGCCGGACACCCGGCGGCGAATCGAAAGGGAGAAGGATCGCGAGTCGGTCAACTACCTGTCCCGACCGCGCCGGATTGGATCCGGCGCAGTCGTGGACAAGGTAACCCGGTCGTCCCGGCGACCCAAGTCGGGAATCAGACCCAGCCTTGCTTGACCAGAAGCACGGCGGCCTGCGTGCGGTTGGAAACCCCGATCTTGCGGAAGATGCGTTTGAGTTCGGACTTGATGGTCTCGCGCGAGACCGTCAGCTTGCTCGCGATCTCCGCGTTGGTCAGCCCGTCGCAGACGAGTCGCAGCACTTCCTTCTCGCGCAGGGTCAGGTTCGGACGCGGACGATCGGGATCGTACTTGTACGTTCCTTCGTTCGTGACCGGCCTCATCGGGGTGCGGAAGTTCGAGGGCACTGCTCCCGCGGGGACCGATCCGCTTCTCATGCCGTTGTCGTACAGGGAAGTTGTTTCTGGTTTCACGATACCTCCATTCGGCGGCGGATCCTCCGTGCCGAGATCCACCGCGGTGTTCTTGCCATCGCAAGCAGCGTGCCACTTACGACGCAATCAGCAAAAACCCACTTGCGCCGCAACCCCCCATTCTCTCTGGGGTTTCTGGGGCGCCTGTCGGCCCTCGCTTCAAGGCACCATTGAATAAACCTTGCGAAATTGCAAGAAGTTGCGCCGTCGCACGGTTACCGCGATGCGTCATGGGGTGTGCCTGGTCGGTGCGCTCCGATTGGGATCACCCAATCCGGTCGCTCCGCGGCTGCGGCGCGAACAACCTCCAGGGAAGGGGCGGGGCGAGGGAATCCGAAGGACGCGGCGGTCGGGTCGGCGGCGGACAGGAAGAACGGCAAGCCGCGCCAGCACGACGACGAGCCGGTCAGCGGCCCGCGGACGGCAAAGAAAGCCGCAGGGGCACGACGCGGCAGGGAGAGAGGTGCGGCGAGCGGCAAACGAAGCCGCAGGGGCACGACGCGGCAAGGAGAGAGGTGCGGACCACCCGCCTCCGGTCCGTCCGGGGTCCGGCGAGCCGGACAGAACGATCCACGGCCGAACGGGTGTCGCTCAGTGCGACGCGGAACCGGCTTCGATCAGCACCGCCATCTCGTACTTGCCGACTTCCTCGAATGTTCCCTTGATCCTGCGGCCGCCGATGAAGACGGTCGGGGTCGAGGTGATGTCGAGCTTCGCGCCGGCGCGGGCGTCGGCGAGGACGACCGGAAGCGTGCGGTGCTGTTCCAGGCACTCCCGCAGCTGGTCGCCGTCGAGGCCGATCTTCCCGGCGAGTCGGGGAAGGTTCTCGGCGAACAGCTGGCCCTGGTTCCGGAACAGGATGTCGATCATCTCGTCGTGCTTGCCCTGCAATCCGGCGCACTCTACGGCTTCGGCGGCGCGGCAGGCGTTCGCGTGGATCGATGCCGGAACGATGTCGTTGCACGTGGCGTCGAGCGGGAAATGGCGGTGCACGACCTCGATCCGGTCCCCGCGCCGGGCCTCCAGCTCCTTGACCAGCAGGTAGTTCTTCCGGCAGTGCCCGCACTCGAGGTCGAAGAAGTCGACGAGGACGACCTTTTCGCCGCGGGCGAGCGAGACCTGGTTCTCGCGCACTAGCGACGCGGGGTCGACCTTCGGGAGGGCGAGGAACCAGCTGTAGAACTCCGGATCGACGCGCTGGACATCCTCGGCGGTGCGGATGTCGGCGGAGAGCATGGCGGTGGTTCGCGGCCACGTCAGCCAGCCGAGCGCGGTCACCGCGGCGATACTGACGGCCAGCGCGGCTGCGGCGGCGGACACCGGGAGCGCCGCCGCGCCGGCGCGCGCACAGAGGCGCATCACGGCGACGGCGAGTCCGGTGTTCACGAGCGCGACGCCGTAAAGCGCCATGCAGAGAAGGCACACGGTCTCGAGCCGCACGACCGCGACCACGGCCATGTATCCCGAGAACACCAGCGCGCCGAGGACGCCGACGATGCCGAGCCCGGCCAGCCTGGCGCGACCGTCGTCGCCGCGACGCGCGGCCTGCGCGAACAGGGCGGCGAGTGCGAGGTAGGCTGCCATCGCCAGCCAGGCGACCGGCACGCCGGCCACCTTCGCGTAGGAGCTCGAGAGCACCTTGTCGCAGTTGATGGAGTCGTTGACGCTGCAGAAGCTGACGTAACTGTCGCCGAGCCGGTCGATCTGGCCGTGCACGTAAAGGATCGTCGCCGAAACGCCGACGCCGACCAGGCACACCAGTGCGAGCACGCCGAGGAGGCGCGTCAACGTGCGACGGTCGGATGGGGAGAACGCGGCCAGGACTTGGACCCCGAGAGCGAAAACGAGGCGCGACCTTAACGACGGGTTTCCCGGTTTGCAACTTGGCCGGCGGCCTCGACCTCGGCGGCTTCCGCGTCACGGCCGAGCTGTCGAAGGCAGCCCGCCAGCGCCGCGAACGTCTCGCGGGGCGCGCCCGCAACGGTCGTCGCGCGCCGGTAGTCGTCGAGCGCGGCCGGGCAGCCGCCGAGGTGATGGCGGGCGACCGCGCGGTTGAACCACGAGGACGCGGCCGGGGACCCGGCGGCGATCGCGGCGTCGTAGGCTTCGATCGCTTCCTCGTAGCGCCCGGCCAGGAGCAGGGCTTCGCCGAACTCGTCCTGCAGGGCGGCCGAGCCCGGCGAGCTTCGGGCAGCCTCGCGCATCGCCTCCAGCCAGGCCCCGGTGCGCCCGCGCAGCCGCTCGGTGAGCGCGAGGTTGTGCCAGGCGCGCGTGAAGCGGCGGTCGATCGCGAGCGCGCGGCGGTAGGCCTGCGCGGCCTCGTCGTAGCGCCCCGCGTGCGCGAGCACGTTGCCCTGGTTGTAGGCCGCGGCGGCGTAGTCGGGCAGGATCCCGAGCGCCGTCGTGAAGTGCCGGTTCGCGTCGTCCACGCGGCCGATCGCGCCATAGGCCGACGCCAGTTCCATATGCGCGCGGGCGCTGCGGGGCACGGCGGCCACCGCCGCCTCGAACAGCGTGACCGGTGTCGACCATTCGGCGGCGCGCGGGCGGTCCGTGGCGATCGCGGCGCCGACCAGCGCGACGACGGCGAATGTGGAGATCGCCACGGCGCGGGCGCCGCGGCGGGCCTCGAACAGCGGCTCCGCGGCGGCTGCCGCCGCCAGGCAGAGTCCGGCCGACGGAAGATAGAAGAGCCGTTCCCCGAGGATGGTTCCGATCACGAACACGGTGTTCGAGACGATCGAGAACGACGCGGCCGCCAGCATCAGCCCGACCGCGACCACGCTGCGCCTTCCGGGGCCGCGCGTCGCCGCCCACAGCGCCGCGGCGACGAAAGCGACGGCGATCGCCGTGTCCGGACTCGCGACGAACCCGGGTCCTATGCCGAGTGCGTCGTACGAGTAGTCGACGCTGAGCGGCGACGGCCACAACGTCAGGCGCACGTAGCGGCCGAGCACCGCGACGGCGCCGAGCAGGCGCGTTCCCGGATCGACGATCGAAAGCGGGTTGTCGAGCAGGGACCCGGCTTCGGGCGCGAGCGCGGGGCCGACGGCCGTGGAACGGACGAAGGCGTACAGGCCGATGCCGGCGCAGAGCGCCGCCGTCGCCGCGGCGTCGCGTCTCCAGCTGCGGCCCGTCGCCGGGGCGCCTCCGCTCGCGTTCGCCGGCGGGCCCGACGTGGCCGGTCCGGCGCGCGAGACGCCGAGCGCTGCCCAGAGAATCGCCGGCGCCGCGAGCGCCGTGACGGCGTTCTCCTTGAACGCCATGCCGAGCGCGATCGCCGCCGTGCCCGACACGAGCCACGCCATCGACCGGGCGCCGTCCGCCGGTCCTGCGTCGCGCCACGCGACGCAGGCGAGCGCCACGAACAGGAACGCGATCGAGGCGCCCAGTTCGGCGCGGCCGACGATCCAGACCACGGCTTCGCTGTGGATCGGAAGCACGGCGAAGACGGCGCCGCACGCGGAGGCCGCGGCCAGGCCGAGGCCGAGCCGGCGCGCGAGCGCGAACAGGAGGCCCGCCGCGAGAGCGTTCATCGCGAAGTTCACGATGCGGAAGCCGGACGGTTCGCTTCCGGTGGCGAGGCGGTTGGCGGCGAAGCTGAGCGTCGTCGCGGGACGGTACCCGGCGGAGTCCGCGCGACCGGCTCCCCACCACGAGAAGCTCGCGAAGATGCCGGCGGCGTCGAGTTCTCCGGCCACCCACTCGTTCTCGACGATCGCGTTGACGTCGTCGGAGACGAACCGCGAGTGCAGGCCCGGCGCGAACGCCACGAACGTGAGCACGAGCGCCGCGAGCGTCGCGGCGAGGAACTCGGCGAGCGCGGGAGCGCCGCGGAGCGCGGCGCGGGGGCGGTCGGCGCCGCCGTCGCGCCGCCCTCGCGCCTTCAACGCCGGATCACGCCGGTGATGGCGACCGTCGGCATGGGGTCGAGCGGCTGGGATTCGACGTCGGCCGCGTCCACCACCTTGACGTTGAACGAGTTCGGGGAGAGCGGCTCGCGCGTGCGGAAGCCGCAGCGCACGACGTTCCCCGGCGTGTTGATGCCGGCGAGGCTGATGAGGCCGATCTTCGCCGTCCGCTCGCCGGCGTAGTTCGCCGCCGCGATCGCCTCGACCAGCGAGACGCAGTCGACCTGGTCGCCGCGGCCGATGAAGCCTCCGGCCCCGCCGAGATGGTTGATCTCGAGTTGCAGCGCCCCGAACTGCCCGCCGGTGCGCACGCCGATCGTGAGGTCGTACGCCGGGGCGGTTTCGTCGTCCGCCGGGGAGTCGTCGTAGTTGCGGTCGCGGTCGACCGGCGTGGGCGTGTCACCGCCGTCGTCGACGGGCTGCGGGGCGGCGGCGGGGCTCGAGCGCGGCACGCTGGCGGGAGACGCTGGGCGGGCCGCGGCGGGATTCTGGGGAGATGCCGCGGGTCCGGCGCTGGCAACTGCGCCCGATCGCGACGTTCCCGCGGTCGCGGCGCCGGCCGAGCCCACCGCGCCAGGGCCGGCGCCGCCGCCGGCACCGGGGCGGCCCGTCGAGTCCGCGGCGCCGTTCGGGGGCGTCGAGGGCGTGGGCGCGATGCTGGCTGCCGCCTGCACGGCAGCGGCCTGCGCGTCGTCGATCTCCCGCTGGCTCAGGGCGGACGCGCTCTTGCCGGCCTTCGCGGCAGCGAGGTCGATCGCCTTGCCGGCGGTGTCCTCGGCGCCGGAGACGCGCACGACGAGCTTGCCGTGCAGGTCCTCCGCGGTCTCCTCGGGGTCGCTCGGCAGCATGCGGCACGCCGCGATGTCGGCGGGGCCGCGCAGGGCTCGCGGGCCGCTCGCCCGGATGGTCAGGGTCCCCTGGCGATCGTCGGCGAACTCTCCGCCGACGCCCGGCAGGATGAAAGCGCAGGCCGGGGTGCCATCTTCGGTGACGATTCGGGCGCCGGACCCCGAGTAGTCGACGACCAGCGTCGCTCGCGCAGCGCCGCTCAGGATCAACTCCGGGGTCGAGATGACGACGGTTCGGGCGCCGTCGTCACCGCCGGAGCAGCCGGAGCCGACCAGGGCACAGAGGGCGGCGCCAGCCGCGCGGACGAGGCGGGTCGTCCGGAGCTTCACGGATTCGCCCCGGTTGCCGCTACCGCGTCCACGTCGACGGACACCGTGACGTCTTCGGGGTCAGCCGGGTCCGCGTCCTCGACCGTGACGGTGAAGTCGTCGGCCGACGGCTGCTGCGCCGCCTGGAACTCGCAGGCGACGAGGTCGGTGCCCTCGGCCAGCGGCTGGTCGGTCGCGTCGATGTCGATCGTCAACGTGCCGCCGTCGTCGTCGTCGAAATCGGCCGTTTCGTCGCCGTCGTCCGGCAGCAGCGTGCAGGCGACGGTGCTGCCCGTGCCGACGAAGTTGCCGCCGACGTAGGCGACCGACAGGGAGAGGGTCTCGAGGTCGTCCGTGGTCTCGCTGAGCGTGAACACGATCTCCCAGGTGGCGACTCCCCCGCCGCCGCCGGGTCCGCACGCCGTCGCGCCGAGGGCGAGCAGCAGGCCGGCGAACACGCGAGCGGAGAGCGGCATGGAGCCGGGGGAAGGCAGATTCAGCACGGTGCGCGGATACTAGAAGAAACCCGGAAGGGCCGCCACTTGGGGAATCCGCCCCCGCGCAAGGTCCGCCCCCGCCCCGGCGGAGCAGGCGGACCGCGGGCTGGAAGATCCGGTCACTTCCGAAGGTCGGGGTCGCGTTCCCCTGAATGGATCCCCAACGAACAAGGCCCGGTTCCCTCGTCGGGAACCGGGCCCTGTTCGGCGGGCCCTCGGTGGCCCCGGTGAAGGGGCCGCCGAGGGAGGTCCTGGGGTTCGGGCTACTCGGTCTGGCAGAGGTCGTCGCAGCCGTCACCGTTGACGGTGTTGCCGTCGTCGCACTGCTCGTCACAGCCGATGGTGGAGTCGCCGCAACGGCAGACCTCCATGAAGCTGTTCAGGCGCACGGCGCCGGGGCCGGTGATGCCTCCTGCGCTGTTGACGGTCGAGCTCGAGGTGGCCGGCACGCAGAACAGCGCGACCGTCTGCGGACGGGCCGAATCCTCGACGCAGAAGTCGTCGGTCCCGGTGCAGTCGGCGTTGCTGGTGCAGGTCTTGTTCTCGAACGCGCAGTACGTGCCGAGCGGCGAGGGAACGCCGGTGCGCGTGATGCGCGACTCGAAGCAGGGCTTGAACTCGAACACGCAGGTCCCGGCGTTGAAGCCGGTGCAGTCCTGGTCGCTCGAGCACGTGTAGTACGGCTTGGCCGAACAGGTTCCCTGGATGCTCGTCGCGCAGCGCTCTTCCTCGGTCGTTCCGCAGATGAACTTGTCGCTGCTGCAGTCGTTGGGACGCTGCTGCGGCGAGTTCGGCTGCGTGCCGGTGCCGGTGCCCTGCTGGCAGGTCTGGCCGTCGGGGCAGTCTCCGTTCTGGAAGCACGGCAGGCTCGGGTTGTTGTTGCAGAAGCCGCAGTTGCACCAGAAGCCGCAGGTGACCGGCTGGTCCGGGGCCTGGGCGCAGGTGCCGGCTCCGGTGCAGTCGGCGTTGCTGGCGCAGGTGATCGACGGATTGCCCGTGCAGCGCGTGCAGTCGGCGTTGCTGGTGCAGACCGGATCGCCGGCGCCCGTCTTGTCGAGGCACTTCGGGTTGGACCCCGGGACCGTCGGGTTGCCGGTGAAGCCGAAGAACTTGCACGGCAGCTGGGCGGTCTTGGAGGTGGTTCCCGTGGTGACCTCGTTGAAGCGGATCGCCAGGCCGGAGCCGGAGACGTTGGCGCCGAGGTCCGGCGGGCACTTCGAGGAGGTGCCGCCGAAGTCGACGGTGACGCCCTCGACCTTGCAGGTCTGCCCGTTGTTGGGGCCGCCGTCGCAGGTGAAGGTGTCGCCGACCTTGGGGTTCTGGTTCGGCGCGCCGCAGCGCGGGCACGGCTTGTCGATCGAGATGCCGAGGAAGACGCGCGAGCGCAGGTTGGAAGAGGCCACGGCCTCACCGGTGCCCGAGTCGGCGGTTCCGGTCAGCGGTCCGTCGAAGACGCTGATGACGCAGACCGGCGTTCCGCCCGAGGACAGCGGCAGCGGCGGTCCGAAGGTGTAGACGCAGGCGACGTCCGGGCCGCAGTCGGCGTTGGTCGTGCAGGGGTTCAGATTGTTGATGCACTTCTTCGGCCCGGTCGGGCCGGTGATCTCGCACGACTTGTCGTTGATGCAGTCGCAGGTCGGTTCGCAGGTTTCGCTGCCGGGGCAGTCGGCGTCCTGCTCGCACTCGACGTCGGTGCTGACGCTGCACTCGCGCTTGACGCGCGCGGTGATCGACGCGCCGATGATGACGTCGCTGTTGTGCGCGATGCCCGTCCAGCCCGAGTCGAGGTCCGAACCCGCTTGCGTCGTCAGGCGGCCGGAGGTGCAGGCTGGGCCACCGGGTGGGCAGTTGCAGGTCAGCGCCACGTCCTGGCCGACGGCCTTCTTCAGTGTCAGCAGCGCGTCGGTCGTGTTGGTGCCGCCGCTGTTGTTGACGTCGCAGATGCACTGCTTCGCATCGCAGTCGGTCGCCTGGCCGACGGCGTCCTTCAGGATCGTCTGGGCATCGGAGGCCTTCGGACCCGCGCCGGTCGATGAGGGCTGTCCGCAATCGCCCTTCTCCGCGAGCGAGAGCCCGGGGGCGGACAGCAGGAGGCCGCCGATGAACATGGCGGCCAGTACACGCGAAAACTTGTTGGTCATGGGAACCTTCTCCTCCTTGGTGAGCTGGGAGCCTCTCTCGAAATCCTGATAGCCGGAGAGGGGACAAAAAAGAAGGGGGAGTTCCTTCTCGAGGAACTCCCCCTTCCGTCGTTGCCTGGGACTAAGTCACACGAAAGGTGTGGCTCGCGGTCCCGTTACGGAATGGGAGTGACAACCACGCCGATGTTCGCCGTGATCGGCGAGCCCGTGCCGTCCGTCGCATCCTCGATCACGATCGGGAAGTCGGACGGAGACGGCGTGGACGTCGCGTTGAACGTGCAGTCGACCAGGCTGATCGGCGCGTTGAACTCGGTCAGCGCGATGAGACCGAGCGTCAGCTTCGTCGTGGCCTCGTTGTCGTTCGGCGCGAACAGAGCGCCGCCGACCTTGTTCGTGCAGGCCACGCTCGCACCCGAGCCCTGGAAGCCGCCCGGAGCGGAGCCGTAGTTCGTGCTCCACTGCAGGGCGCCGACGCCGGCGCTCGCCTCGGTGAGGTTGAACGTGACCTTGTAGTTGCCCGCGCCGCCGCCCAGCGTCGTGGTGGTCACCACGTCGAGGGTGGTGGTCGTCACGTCGACGGTCGTCGTCGTCACCGTCGTGTCGCAGCTGATGTTGCTGATGACGACGTCCGGCAGCGGAACGATCTCGTTCAGGTCCGGGTCCGAGGCCTCGGTCACGGTGATCGTGAAGTCGTCGGCGGTCGGCACGAGGTTCGCGCGGAAGGTGCACTCGGCCACGTTCACGGGGCCGGTGAAGCCGTCCAGCGAGATGATGCCGGAGACCAGGTTCTCCTCCGCGTCGACGTCGTTGAAGGCCGACAGCGAGCCCTCGACCAGCGAGGCGCACTCGACGTTGCCGCCCTGGCCGAGCATCTCACCCGGGGCGTTGCTGTAGTCCGTGTCGTACTGCAGCGAGCCGAGCGTGACGTCGTCCGCGAGGCGGAACGTCAGGGTGCAGTTGAACTCGTCGGTCAGCGTCGTCGACGTCGTCGAAGTCGAGGTCGTCGACGTCGTCGAGGTCGTCGTGCTGATCGTGGTCGACGTCGACGAGGTGCTCGTCGTGGTCGTGCCCTGGCAGCCCGGGAAGTTCTCGCAGTTCGGGTCCTCGCAATCCTCGAGGCCGTTGCCGTCGTCGTCACGGCCGTTGTCGCAGTCCTCGCAGGACTGCGGATCCGGATCGAGGCTGATGCAGACCGGCGGGGTGCCGTCGCAGTTTTCGGTGGTGCAGCTGCAGATGGCGGCGGCGGTCTCCTGGAGCTCGGAGATGTCGACGTCCTCGAACAGGCAGCTGAACAGGTTCGTCACGGCAGGAATGGTGCAATCGTCGATGATCGCACGGAGGTTGCCGTTGGGCTGCTCGGAGAAGGAGATCTCACAGCCAGCATCGGCGAGGTCTTCGTTCAGATCGCACTGGACATCGCCTTCGCTGTCACGCGCGATGACAGCATCGGCGTCGTCGAGGTTCACATCGACGATCACGCTGGTGCAGCTGCCTTGACCATTGATGCCGAAGAACAAGCGGACGAGTCCGCCGCCGCTGCCGTTGTTGCAGCCGCCCAACACGCCGGCGAGCGTCAGGGCCACGGCGCCCATCCCGACTTTGCGAAACCACGTATTCATTCCAGGAACTCCTTCTCTTGAGTATCGAGCGGACGCAGCAGCCTGAAGCGCACGTGAGAAAAGCCCTCCCTCGAGCGCGCTTAGACCAGATAAAAAGGCTACGGCGCTATCGTTTAGCTGGGGTATCCGTTGCTTGTCAAGCTAGCGGGAGCGCAATGAAGTCCAACCGGGGTTCATGTTGGATTGCGAGAAATTCCACGCATATGACGACAGGACCCTTCCCCGGCAAGCCCTGCTGTCCCAGCCCCGAGGGCCGCGCCGGAGCAGGCCTGTTTATACCCGATTCCGAGGAGGTTCCATGACCTTGACCATGTTCCGAACCCAGTCCGAGGCACCCCGTCGCAGCCGGATCGGCAGCCGGGCGGCCGCCGGCGTCCTTCTTGCCGCGCTCGTGACCCCTTCCCCAGCCCGGGCCTTCTTCCAGCAGACGACGCTGGAGGGCTCGATTGGAACGGATATCGGGGGGGTGTGGCTGATCGTGCACAACATCATGCCCGAGTTCCGGGTGACCTTCCCGAAGCCGGCGAGCGGACCGCCCGTGCCGCTCGAGGTGGGGCCGCTGACCACGGAAGTGGAGCTCCTGATGGGCAAAGGGCGGGGGGTCGTCGTTACCCGCTGCATCGATGAGGGGTTCTGTGCCGGCAACGGGGTCATGGTGGGGGACGTGCTGCTGCAGGTCGGAAGCACCGAGCTGACCGATGTTGCTTCGTTTCAGAAGGCCCTCGAGAATCCTCCGCAGACCATGTTCCTTTCGATCCGGCGTCCTGCCTTGAAAATGAGCACGACCCGGCTCCTGAAGGTGAAGTACCAGGCCACGCCGGAAGAGGCGGACGGAACCCTCGCGGCGAAGGAATCGCTGGATCTGCGGGTGCTCGATCTCGCGCTTCCGTTTGCCGACGAGGTCGAGAAGACCCGCCAGAGCCATGTCCTCTTCCAGCCGTCCGAAGGGGACCTCGAGAAGCTGGGGGCGTCCTGGTTCGAGTTGCCGCCGAGCGACCCCCTGATGTTCGTGAGCGCCAAGCACCGGTTCGCCTCCAGGGCGGCGTTCGACGAGTCGCTGGCCGGCGACAAGGCCCTTACCGAAGCCAAGTACGCGATTCTAATGGATCTTGGGGGCAATCCCGTCCGCGGGAGCGGAAAGACGATCGACCTGTATGGGGTGGAGACGCTCGAGCAGAAGAAGATCGAGGGGAATTACGTGACGGTGACGATCGCCAACGCCCCGTTCCCGATCAACATCGAGTTCAAGGGGCGCTTCCAGATGACTCGGGTGGCGGACTGGTCGGACCAGGACGACAAGGCCCGGGCGGCGCGAGAGGCGGCACGCAAGCCCAAGGAAGACCTCAACAAGTACGAGACCCTCCCGGAGGTCCCGGCCCCCGGGAAGCCCGCGGGGGCGGGAGCGGCGCCGGCCGAGCCTGCGAAGTAGACCTCGTCGCGGCGGTCGGCCGGGCCCGGCCGGCCGCGGCCCGCCCCCAGCGCGCCCCCCCGCCCCCCGCCCCCC
>CAYYZO010000044.1:0-34627 GCA_964476185.1 uncultured Myxococcales bacterium | reverse complement strand
GGCTCAGCGCCGGCGGGCGGAGGATCAGTCCTCCGCCCGCCGGCGCTTTTTTTTGCCCGGAGCAGGCCGGTCATGGCAGTCGAGCCCGACAGCCCCGTCATCCCGTCCGGGAACGCGCACGGTCCGTCGGGCCGCCGTATCGTCCGCGGCCGGGCAGGGCGCTGAGCGCCGTGGCGCCCGCTCGCGTCGCCGCCTGCGTCGTCACGGGATTCCTCGGCAGCGGGAAGACCACGCTGCTCGCTGGCCTGCTCGAGCGCGATCCGCAACGGGATCGCATCGCCGTGATCGTCAACGAGATCGGCGAGATCGGCATCGACGGCCGCGTCCTGACCGGCTTCGAATACGTCGAGAGCGTGGTCGAGCTCGCCTCCGGTTGCGTCTGCTGCAGCATCGACGAGTACCGTTTCGATCTCGCCGTGGACGAGCTCGTGCGTCGGCTCGATCCGCTGCTCCTCGTCCTGGAGACGAGCGGCGTGGCCGATCCCGCGCCGACGATCGAACGGCTGCGGCGCTGTGGGCTAGGGGTCGACGCCGTGGTCACGGTGGTCGACGCCCGCGCCTGGCGGCGCGCGTGGGCGCTCAGCCGAACGGCCCGACGCCAGGTGGACGCGGCCGACTTCCTCGTGATCTCGAAGACGGACCTCGTGCCGCAGGCCACGCTGGACCGCCTCCGGTCCCGCCTCGCGAAGCGCAATCCTCGCGCCCGCATCCTGGAAGGAGCCGGATCCGGCCGCTTCGAAGGCTCGGACCTGCTGCTGGCGACCACCGCGGCGCGTGTTTCGTCGGCAGCCGCGGCCGAGCAGCGGGCGGCCCTGCCTGCCGGCGCCGCGTGCTCCCCCGAACCCGGGTCGCGGCGCATGGGGCCAGAAGCGCCGGCGCATCTGGCCGAGGAGCGCATCGAGTCGTTCTCGTGGCGCTCCGCGCGCGCCGTCGACCGCGCGGCGCTCGAGCGAGTGCTCGCGGAACTGCCGCCCGAAGTCTGGCGTGCCAAAGGCCTCGTTCGCGTCGAAGGGGAGTCTCACGCGTGGCTGTTCCAGGTGGTCTGTGGCCGCGTGGATTTCTCGGTGGTCGAACGGGCTGCCTCCGTCGAGCCCGGCGTGCAGGCGGTGTTTCTCGGGCGAGGAATCGGCCGGCTGCGCGCCGATCTCGAGCAGAAGCTCGAGGCCTGCGCATCCGCGGCTTGAGAGCGGCCGGGCGAACGGGCAGGCTGTCCCACCATGGCGACGGGACAAACGGTCGATCTGGCGCGCGCATCCGAAGCGCCGGCGCTCTCGAGCGGGCTCGATGAAGCCCTGCTCGGCTCCGGCAAGGTTTCGGTGGACGACCTCCGCAAGGTCCGGCGCTTCTCCGCGGAAAAGGGCGAGCGCATCGAACGCATGCTCGTCGAGCTCGGGTTCCTGTCCGAAGACGACCTGCTGCCGATCCTGGCCTCCTATCACGGCGTCCCGCTCGGGCGCGCTTCGGCGATTCCCGCGGAACCCCCGATCCTCGAGCACGTCTCGGTGGAGTACATGCGCTCGGCGCGCGTGCTGCCGATCCGCGTCGAGGCCGGCGTTCTGCAGCTCGCGATGGCGGACCCCGGCGACACGAACACGATCGAGGTGCTCGAACAGGTCACCGGGCTCGCCGTCGAGCCGGTGCTGGTGCGACCTCGCGACCTGCTCGAGCGCTTCGAGACGATCTTCGGCGAAGGCGAGGGCGGCGCCGACGACGGAGACACCGGCAGCGTCGAGATCCTCACGCAGGACGAGGAGGACGTCGAGCACCTGCGCGACATGGCCAGCGAGGCGCCGGTCATCCGCCTCGTGAACCAGACCCTGTCGCGGGCCGTCGAGCAGCGCGCGTCCGACATCCACGTCGAGCCGTTCGAGAACGAACTGCGCGTGCGCTTCCGCATCGACGGCGTGCTGCACGACCAGGATCCGCCGCCGCGCAACCTGACGGCGGCGATCATCTCGCGCATCAAGCTCATGGCGAAGCTGAACATCGCCGAGCGGCGACTCCCGCAGGACGGGCGCATCAAGCTGCGCCTGGTCGGCAGGGAGATCGACCTGCGCGTCTCGAGCCTGCCGACGCTGTACGGCGAGAGCGTGGTGCTGCGTATCCTCGACCGCTCGAGCGTGGTCGTCGACCTCAGCCGGCTCGGCATGCCGGAGGACATCCTCGGCAACTTCTCGCACATGATCTCGCAGCCGCACGGGCTGATCCTCGTGACGGGCCCGACCGGATCCGGCAAGACGACGACGCTCTACGGCGCCCTCGACAAGATCAATTCGCCGGAACTCAAGATCATCACCATCGAGGACCCGGTCGAGTACCAGCTTCGCGGCGTGAACCAGATCCACGTGCGCTCGCAGATCGGCCTCACGTTCGCGAACGGACTGCGCTCGATCGTCCGCCAGGACCCCGACGTGATCATGGTCGGCGAGATCCGCGACGCCGAGACGGCCGAGATCGCGATCCAGGCCGCGCTGACCGGCCACCTCGTGTTCTCGACCCTGCACACGAACGACGCCTCCGGCGCCGTCTCGAGGTTGCTCGACATGGGAGTCGAGGACTACCTGCTCGCTTCCTCGCTGATCGGCGTGCTCGCGCAGCGCCTCGTGCGACGCGTCTGCAGCTCGTGCCGCCGCCCGATCGACGCGTCCCCGGAGTTCCTGAAGGAACTCGGCGCCCGCGGAACGCGCCCGACGACGGTCTACGAATCGACCGGCTGCGGCGAGTGCGCGGGCACCGGCTACCACGGCCGCGCCGGCATCTACGAACTGCTCGTCTGCGACGACCAGATCCGCAACCTGATCGTCTCGCGCGCGACGGCCGACCGCATCAAGCAGGACGCGGTTTCGCGCGGGATGCGCACGCTGCGCATGGACGGCTTCTGGAAGGTCGCGGACGGCACGACGACGGTCGGCGAAGTCCTGCGCGTCACGCAAGACCAGTACTGATGGAGCGCGGTTCGACCGACGCGGCGGGCGTCGTCGCGGTGCTGCCCGCGCGCCGCGCCGAAGCGACGATCCGCGCGGCGCTCGAATCGCTCCGCCTCGGCAACGGAGCGTGCGTGGGGCGTGTGCTCGTCGTCACTTCCGAGGACGACCCCACGGCCGGGGTCGTACGGGCCTGGTCGAAGCACGATCCCTGCGTCGAGGTCGTGCTGCTCGCCGAGCCGGCGAGCGCCGGTCGGGCGCGCAACGAGGGTGTGGCGCGCGCGGGCGGCGGGGCCGGGCTCGTGCTGTTCCTCGACGCCGACTGCCGGCTCGAGGCCGGCGGAGCGAGGCGGCTGGCCGTCGAACTCGACCGGCGCGGCGCGGCCGCGCTGAGCGCGCGCGTGCTCGGCAGCCGCGGGGCCGTCGCGCGTTGCCGCCACCTGCTCGAGTTCAAGGAAGCCGCGTCGCACCGTGCCCCGCCGCCGGGTTGGCTGCCGCCGTCGACCGCGATGCTGTGCCGGCGCGAGGCGTTCGAGCGCGCAGGCGGTTTCCCCGACCTGTGGCCCGGCGAAGACCTCGTCTTCTCGCAGGCCCTGCGCGACCTCGGGGAGCGCGTCGAGCGCAGCACGCACGTCACCGTGCTGCACCAGCATCCGGACGGGGTCCCGGGCATGCTTCGCCACCAACTGCGTCTCGGTCGCACCGCCGCGATCGCGCGCCGCCTGCGCGCGATGCCGGGCTCCGCGATCGCGCGTCGCGCGTGGCTCGTCCCGCTGCTGCTGCCCGCGCGGCTCCTGCGTCTCGCGGCGTGGCAAGCGCGCGAGGGGAGTTCGGCGCTGCTGCAGGCCGCGGCGCTGTCGCCGCTGCTCGTCGCCGGTCTCGCGGCGTGGACGGCGGGTTTCGTCGCGGGCGCGGCGTCGCGACGGCCCCCGACGAGCAGCGGATACCCGGGAAAGGATTTCGCTGGAGGCTCCGCGGCCGCGGAGCGACGACGGACGACAGGCCCTTCGCGTGCCCCGGCGCAGGGAGCGGTCGCAGGATGAGCGTGGGATACCGGCAGGACGACCGCGTGCGCGGTCCCGCGATCGCGATCGTCCCGGTCCGCGACGGCGAGCGCTGGATCCCGCGTTGCGTCGACGCGCTGCTGGCGACGGACGACGATGCGCTCGAAGTCGTGGCGTTCGACGACGCGAGTCGCGACGGAAGTCTCGCGCTGCTGCGGAGCCTCGCCGCGCGCGAGCCGAGGTTGCACGTCCTCGCGGGCTCGCCCGGCGTCGGGTTCGCGGGCGCCGTCAACCGCGCGGCGGCCTGGGCGATCGCCGAACGGCCCGCGCTCGAGCTGCTCGCGTTCGTGAACCAGGACTGCTTCGTCGATCCGGGCTGGCTCGCCGCGCTTCGCGACGCGCTCGCCGGGCCGTCGGTCGCGATCGCCGGCGCACGCCTCCTCGACGCGGACGGCGTTACGCTGCAGCACGCCGGCGCGTGCGTTTCCGCGAACGCGCTGACATCGCACCTCGGCCGCGGCTCGACGGATCCGTCGGCGTTCGGCTCCGCCCGCGACGTCGACTACGTGTGCGGCGCGCTGTTCGCCGTCTCCCGCCGCACGTGGCTCGAAGACGGGCCGCTCGACGAAGGCTATGCGCCTGCCTATTTCGAGGAAGTCGACCTGTGCCGCCGCGTGCGTCGCGCGGGACGGCGCGTCGTGTACGTGCCGGGATGCAGGGCGACGCACCTCGAGGCGTCGTCGAGCGGCGCCGGCTCGCGCACGTTCCTCGAGCGCTACCATCGCAGCCGGATGCGCTACGTCGTGCGCGCGCACGTCGACGACTTCGGCGCCTGGCGCTGGCTGTACGCGGAGGCCGGCTGGCTGCTTCGCCTGCGCCGCTGGCACGAGATCGCGCCGGTGCTGCGCGCCTACGCGCGATTGCCGCGCCTGGTCGCCGAGCGGATGGCGGGCCGCCTCGCCGGGCTTTCGTCGCGCGCGCGGTCGGCGCCACAGGGCGGCCGAAGCCCGCAGGCGCCGCGCTCGCCGCAGGCGGAGGCGATCCGGTGAGCCGCGTCCTCGTCGTCGGCATGGGGGTGCCGTCGTTCGTGCCGTGGCCGCGGCACGCCGGGCCGGGGCTGCGGACGGCGCACTTCGCGTGCGCGCTCTCGCGCGCCGGCCACGACGTGCTCGTCGTCGCGGTGCTCGGCGAGCACGACCCGGTCCCCGAGTGGCCCGCCGCGCCGGGACCGCGCGTCGAATTCACGACCGAAGCGGCGCTGGCGAGCGCCGCCACGCGAGCGCGCCTCGAGCGCTTCGCCCCCGACGCCGTCGTCGGCGTGACCGTTTACGCGGCCGCGCTCGCGGTGCGTCTCGGACTGGACGCTCCGCTGTGGGCCGATGTCTTCGGCGACCTCATGGCCGAGGCGCAGGCGAAGGCTGCGCGGGAGGAGAGCGACTGGAGCCTCGTGCACTTCTGGACGCTGCTCGCTCCGGTGCTCGAGCGCGCCGACCGCTGGTCGGCGGTTTCCGTCGCGCAGTCGCACGCGCTCGTCGGCCAGCTCGGGCTGTCCGGCCGCCTCGGCGCGCGCACTGCCGGCGAAGAACTCGTCCACGTGATCCCGTGCGCGGCCGAAGCCGCCGGGGAAGCCGCCGACCGGACGGCCGCGCGGCAGGCGCTCGGCCTTCGCGACGAGGACGTGGTGCTGCTGTCGTGCGGGGGCGTGAACACCTGGTGCGACGTCGAGACGCTCGCGTCCGGCGTCGCGCAGGCCATGAAGGAAGACGATCGCCTGCATCTCGTCGTGACCGGCGGCGCGATTCCCGGCCACGACGACGCGAGCTGGCCGAGCCTCGTCGCGCGGCTCGGCCAGCTTCCGGCCGCGCGGGTGCACCTCCTCGGCTGGATCGATTCCCCGCGCCTCGCGGGGCTCTACGCGGCGTCGGACCTCGCGCTGCACGTCGAGCGCCGGCTTTATGAGCGCCGCCTCGGCGCGGAGAACCGCGTCGTCGAATGGCTCGCGCACGGGCTCGCGTGCGTGACCACCGCCGAGAGCGAGGCCGGGGAGCAACTCGTGCGCGAGGGGCTTGCCGTCGGCTGCCGCGCCGGCGATGCCGCCGATCTCGCGCGCGCGATCGGCGAGGCGCTCGGCGCGAGCGGGTCCGGCGCGAGCGGGCTCGCGCGGTCGCGGGAGATCGCGGCCCGCGCCCGTGCGTGGGCGACCCGCGAGCGAGGTTACTCCGTTACGGCCCGTCCGCTCGTCGAATGGTGCTCGTCGCCGGCCTTCGCGCGCGACCGGGACGGAGCCCGCCTCGTGCGCCTCGGGCTGATCTCGCGGCCCGAGACGAGCCTCGGGATGCTCGAGGCCTACGTCGCGTCCCTGCCGGTGCGTGAGGTCGCGCGCCGCGGCGTGCGCTGGCTCGGCCGCCGCGCCTGGCGCGCGCTGCGCTCGCGTGAAGCGCGCGAAGCCAACCCCGACGGCAGCGCCGCGGTCCCTGCTCCGGTCGCCCCGCGGTTCGCGCGTCGCGTGCTGGGGGCGTTGTCGCTCGTGGCGGGCCTCGCGTTGCTGCTGCCGGCGCTGCTGGTCGGCTGCGCGGACCGACCGCAGGCGCCGGCGACGGGAGCGACCGGCCGCGGCGGCCCACCGAACGTGCTGCTGCTGTCGATCGACACGCTCCGGCGCGATCACCTCGGGGCGTACGGTTACGCCGCGTCGCCGTCGCCGTCGCCGTGGATGGACCGCCTGGCCGCGCACGGCCTCGTTTACGAGCAGGCGGTCACGAGCGCCCCGGAGACGGCTCCGGCGCTCGCGACGCTGCTCACGGGGCTGTACCAGGACCGCCACGGGCTGCTCTACAACCGCGCGTCGCTGGCCGACGAGAACCGCACGCTCGCCGAGAGGCTGAAGGAAGCGGGCTACACGACGGCCGGCTTCGTCGGGAACTGGCTCGTCGACGCGAAGCACGGCTTCGCGCAGGGCTTCGACCGCTTCGAGGTCGTGGCGACCGGGACGGGGCCGTCGGAAACCTCGGACGACAAGCTCGTCGCGCTGGCGGGCGACTTCCTGCGCTCGGCGCCGGACGGGCCGTGGATGATGTGGGTGCACATGATGGACCCGCACGGGCCGTACCGCTCCGCGCCGCCGTGGTGGAGCGGCGGCTTCGACTATGCGCGCGCGCCGCTCGCCCGCGACGGCGAGTTCGCGGCCTCGGACAGCAATTTCGGCCTCGGTGTCATCCCGCGCTACCAGGTCCTCGCGGAGGCCAGGCGATTGTCGGACTACCGGCGCCGCTACGACGGCGAGATCCGCTACACGGACTCGCAGGTCGGCGCGCTGCTCGCCATGCTCGACGCCACGGGACAGGCCGGGAACACCATCGTGGTCGTCACGGCGGACCACGGCGAGAGCCTCGTCGAGCACGACGAACTGCTCCAGCACGGCTGGTTCGTGTACGACACCACGGTACGCGTGCCGCTCCTCGTCTCGTGGCCGCAGGCGCTGGCCGTGTCGGGGCGCGGCACGCGCGAGACGGCCGAGGTCTGCAGCGTGGACATCGTGCCGGGCATCCTCCACCTGGCCGGCGTCGCCGCCGAAGGCGACGACTTCGACGGCCGGCCGTTCGCGCAGCACGCGGTGGGCGCGGCCTCCGACGTCTCGCCGATGTCGGCGCGCGGCGCGGCCCTGCGCGACGCCGGCTGCTTCGTGCTCGGGCCGCGCCCGAACCGGCCGCTCGCGCTGCGCACGCCGCGCTACAAGCTCATCCTGACGCCGGCCGGCACCCCGCGCGACCCTCGCGCTCCGAAAGGGGCGACCTCGGACGAACCCGAGCGCATCGAGCTCTACGACCTTGCGGCCGATCCCGGCGAGACCAGGGACCTTGCGTCGCAGCGGCCCGAGCTCGTCGAGGAACTCCAGCAGCCGCTCGCGATGCTCCGGGCGCGGTTTCGCGCGCGCGGGTGGCGCTGGTAAGGTCGCGTCCTGCTGCGCGCCCGGCGCGTTCCACCCAAGATGGCAAAGCGAAACCGCGTTCTCGTGATCGGCCTGGACGGCGCGCCGTTCCCGCTGCTGCGGCAGTGGGCCGAGGCCGGCCACATGCCGACGCTCGCCGGTCTGCTCGCGCGCGGCGCCGGCGGCGAGTTGCGCTCGACGATGCCGCCGACCTCGGGACCGGCCTGGACGTCGTTCTCGACCGGCATGAACCCCGGCCGCACCGGCGTCTACGACTTCCTGTACCGGCGCCAGGGCAGCTACGTGTTCCCCCCGGTCAACGCGAGCATGCGCAGCGGCCGCACGCTCTGGCGCCTGCTGAGCGACGGCGGGGCAAAGGTCGGGGTCGTCAACGTGCCGATCTCGTACCCGGTCGAGCCCGTGAACGGAACGTTCATCAGCGGCTGGATGACGCCGTACTTCGCGAAGGACTACACGCACCCGCCCGAGCTCGCGGCCGAGATCGAGGCGAAGGTCGGCGACTACCGCATCTATCCGTCCGAGACCTTCAGCGAGCGCGGGGCCCGGCAGTTCTTCGACGCCAGCGACGAGCTGCTCGAGTTGCTCACGCGCACGACGCTCCACCTGATGGAGCGCGACGACTGGGATTTCTTCATGACGGTCTACTTCGACGTGGACCGCATCCTCCACCAGCTCTGGCACGCGCTCGACGACGGGCACCCGTGGCGCGGGCGCCGCGACGGCCGCGGCGCCGGCGTCCACGCTGCGAAGGTCGTGCGCTACTTCGAACGCCTCGACGCCGACCTCGCCCGCGTCATCGCCAAGGCCGGCGAGGACACGACGGTGCTCCTCATGAGCGACCACGGAATGGGCCGGGCGTCGCGCTTCGTGGTGCTGAACAACCTGCTGCTCGAGCTCGGGTTCCTGCAGCTCGACTCGGACCTGCCGACGCGGCTGAAGGCGCTCGCCCTGCGCGGCGGGCTGTCGCTGCGCAACGTCCACCGCTTCGTCGACCGGCTCGGCATCGCCAAGCACGCCGAGTACAAGAACGTCTACTCGTTCGATTCGGTGCTGAAGCGCTTCTTCCTGTCGTTCCACAACGTGGACTGGAACCGCAGCCGCGCGTACTCGTTCGGGCGCCACTACGGTTCGCTGTTCCTCAACGTCAAGGGACGCGAGCCGCACGGATGCGTCGATCGGGCCGACTACGAGCGCACGCGCGACGAGATCGCGTCGGCGCTGCTCGCGTGGCGCGATCCCGAACTCGGGCGCCCGCTGGTCTCGCGCGCGATCCGGCGCGAGGAGGTCTACCACGGCGCGCGTTTCGACGAGGCGCCGGACCTCGTGCTGCTGCCGGAGGACGACGCGGACATCTTCTACGGGCTGTCCGATTTCGGGTCGGCGCGGATCTGGGACGACACCTACCGGTACTCCGGCATGCACCGCGACAACGGCCTGCTCGTGGCGTCGGGACCGTTCGTGCGCCGTTCGGCGTGGCCGGCCGCCGCGGCCGCGCCGTCGATCGTCGACCTCGCGCCGACGATCCTCTACCTGCTCGGCCACGAGGTTCCCGCCGACATGGACGGGCGCGTGCTCGAGGAGATCCTCGACCCGGGCCTGCTGGCTTCCCGGCCGGTGCGCCGCTCGGCGGCCGGGCCGGACGCGGGCGGCGGTCCCGCGCGCGAGTACACCGACGACGAGGAAGCCGAGGTGCTGCAGCGCCTTCGAGACCTCGGCTACCTGAACTGAGGCCGGCGTGACGTTCGTCCTCGTCGCGCTCGTGCTGTGGGTCCCCGGCGCGCTGCTGCATCGCGGGCTCGGGGTGGGGCGGCCCGCGGTGGGCGGCTGGGGCACCGGCGCGCTCGCTCTCGAGGCCTCGCTCTCGCTCGGCTTCCTCGCGCTCGTGCTGCTGCCGTTCTACGTCGCGCGCGCCCCGGTGGCCTGGCTTCCCGTCGCGGCGCTCGCGGCTACGACCGTGCTCGCCGTCTTCGCCGGCTGCATCCGTCGCGGCAGCGGGTCGCGCCATGCGCGCGCCAAAGCCAGCCTCGCGCGCGCGGACGCGCTCGAATGGGCGGTCTTCGTCGTCGCTCTCGTGCTGCTCGTCCCGACGGCGCTGTCGCACAGCGGCGCGAACGTCGACGACTGGTGGGACCTGTCGTTCGTCAGCGGATGGCTCGCCGAGGGCCGGCTCGGCTGGTCGCAGATGGCGCTGACGCCCGATCCGGCCACCGGGTCGTCGCCCGTCCATCCGCGATTCCTCTGGAGCGTCTGGCTCGTCCTGCAGGCGATGCTGGCCGAGGCGAGCGGCGCGGCCCCGTGGAGGACACAGGCCGGGCCGCTGGCCGCGGCGACGATCGCGCTGGTCGTTTCGGCGCAGGTCCTGCTCGCGCGCGTGCTGGTGCCGGAGCGCGGCGCGGCGACGCATGGCCTTGCGGCTCTCGCGATCGCCGCGGCGACGGGCTGGATCTGGGGAACCGAGGCGCTGCCGCTGTTCGTGCGCGGCTACCAGGACAAGTTCGTGGCGGCGTTCGTGCTCGCCCCGGCGCTCGTCGCGCTGGTGGTCGGATCGGCGAGGGCTTTCGCGCGCGGCGACCGTGAGGGAGCACGAGGCGAGGGCGTTGCGGTCGCGCTCGCCGCGGTCGCGGCGGTGTCCGTGCACAGCCTCGTCTACACGATGGCGCTGTTCGCGTGCGCCGTCGCCGTCGGGGCCGCGCTCGGTCCCCGTCGCGCGCTGGCGTGGATGCGCGACCGCGCGATCGTGCTCGCGGCGCTGGTCGTGCCGGCGCTGTATCCGGTCGCGCAGGCGGCGGTGCTCGCCGCCGTGTTCGACGAACAGGGCGTCTCGCTCGCGATCCCGGGCAACCCGGTCGTGCGCGCGCACCTGTCGCTGAATCGCCTCGTCGGCGAATCCGGGGCCGCGTGGATCGTGCATCCGGGCGCCGTCTTCGCGCCGGTGGCGCTCGTCGCGGCAGCCGGTGTCGCGCTGGCGTGGCGCCGCCGCCGGGACGACGACGCGGCGCGGGCGCTGGTCGCGCTCGCGGTCGCGCCGTGCGCGCTGCTGTTCGTGCCGGGCCTCGCGGCGCTCGCTGGAAAGCTGTGGGTGCCGTGGATGCTGTACCGCGTCGGCTGGATGGTCCCGGTCGCGCCGCTCGTCGCGTACGGTGTCTGGACTCTTTCCCGCTCCGCCCGCGCCGCGTCCCGTCCCCCGCTTGCCGCGGCCGCCGTCGCGCTCGTGTTCATGCTCCTCGCCGTCGACGCGACCGTCGACCGCCTGCGCCGCGATCTCGACCAGCATCCCGGGCAGCCGGACGGTGCGCCGGTCGCCGCGGCGGCCGCCGTGTTCGAGTACCTCGCCGGCGCGGATGGCCGCGCCGCCGTGCTCGCGCCGCCGAACTTTTCGGAACTCGTTCCCGCGCTCACGGGGAAACCGGTGGTCGCGTTCCCGGAGCGCGGAACGCTCGTGTTCGCGGGAGACGACCGGCGCGCCTACGAGCGCCTCCGCGACCGCGCGACGTTCTTCGCGGCGTCGTCGTCGCGCGAGGAGCGCGACCGCGTCGCCGCGCGCTACGGCGCGCGCTGGGCGGTGCTGCCGCGACGGCAGGTCGCGAGCGCGAGCGAGACGTGGTGGCTGTGGCGCTTCGGTCCCGAGGCGATGCTCGCGGCGCGCGCGGCCGACGACGCCGGCTGCGGATCGGCGTGCGGCAACTGGTGGAGCGCGACGCGGGCGGGAGTCGAGGAACGCCTGTCGTCGTCGTGGACCGTCGTGCTCGAGACGCGCGACTACTTCGTCATGGAGCGTCGTTCGCCGGGGCGCGACGGGGCGAATCCGCCCGGCGGCGACGGGTCGGACGACGCGGCTGGCGCAGCGCCGGAGGAAACGCCGTCCGCGCGATCCGGCGCACCGGCCTGGCTCGAGCCCTTCCTCGTCGACGCGCCGGCGCCGCGGCCGCCGCAGGGTGCCGTGCTGGCGACCGCGGCCGGCGCTCCCGGGGCGGTTCTGACGTTCGCACCGGCCCCGCGCTATCTCGTGCCCGAGGTCCTGCCGGTCTGGGCGGACGGCCCCGGAGCCTGGGAGGACGCGCCGGCCGAGGCGCGGGTCGTGCTCGGGCTCGGCGCGACCTGCGAGGTTTCCGCGATCGAGGTCGTGCCGCACCTGCCGCGGGAGCGCCGCGACGTGTTCGACCTCGTCGCCGGCGGCCGGCGCGTGCGCGTCGAGGCGCGCCACAACCGCGGGATCGTGGTCCCGCTCGACGCCGCGCGGCGAGACCGCGTCGAACTCGAGGTGCGCTCGCTGCTCGGCAATCCTGTCTCGCTCGCCGACGTTCGCGTTCTCGGCGACGCGAAGACGTGCAGCGAGGGCTGGCCGCGCCACCGGTCTCCCCGTGCTCCGGAACTCGTCCCCGGCGAAGCCGACCTGCTCGACCTCGTGGCGCGTCAGCCGCCCGGCGGGCGTGCGCTGGCGGCGCTCGCGCGCCGCGCCGAAGCCCGCGCGCGCAGCGAAGGGCGCGACGCGCGCGGCATCCGGCAGGTTCGCCTCGACCTGCTCGCGGAGGCGGTGCGACGGCAGCCGTCGCTCGTGGAGGCGTGGATCGAGCTCGGGTTCGTGCACGACGAGGCCGCGGCAGCCGCGGACACCGACGAGGAGCGACGATCCGAACTCGCGCTCGCGCGGCGTGGCTTCGAGGGGGCCGTGCGCGCCGATTCGAACAGCGGCTGGGCGCGCGGCTGCCTCGCGTGGATCGAGCGGCGCGGCGGCCGCCCGCTGCGGGCGATTGCGAACGCAGCCTATGCGGCGCAACTCGATCCGACCTACGCCGACGCCTGGACGGTGCTCGCGTATGCGCTCGCCGATGTCGGTCTGCACGGGGTCGCGGAGCGCTCGCTCGCGATGGCCGAGCGCATCGACCCGCTGCGCAACTGGCCGGTGCTCGCGCGCGCCGACCTCGCGCTGGCGCGCGGCGAACCCGCGGCGGCGCGCGCGGCCCTCGACGACTGGATCGAGCGGCATCCGCACGATCGCGCGGTCCGCGCGAAGCTCGCGGACGTCGAGGCCGCGAAGGCAGGGCGCCCGTGACGCCTCGTTCCGGGGCGACGGTCCCGGCGGAGTTCGTCGCCGAGGTCGAACGCTCGGACGTGATCGTCGTCGGGCCAGCGCCGCCGCTGCGCGGCGGCATCGCCGCGCACGGCGCGAGGCTGGTCGAGGCGATGCGCGCGGAGGGCCGGCGCGCGGTGCTGTTGTCGTATGCGCGGCTCTACCCCCCGGTCCTGTTCCCGGGCCGCAGCCAGCGCTCCGGGGCCGGGCCGCTGCCCGGCAGCGCCGAACTGCTCGACGTGCTCTCGCCGCGGACGTGGGCGAGGACCCGAGAGTTGCTGGGCGCCTCGCGAGCCACCGTCGTCGTGCAGTGGTGGCATCCGGTCGTCGGGCCGGCGCTCGCGGCCGCGACGTCCGGCCTCGAGCGCGAGCGGGTCGTGGCGATCGTCCACAACCTGCTCCCGCACGAACCGCTGCCGGGCGCCCTCGCCATCGCCCGGCGCGTTCTCGGTCGGGCGGGGCGCCTCCTGTGTCATGGAGGCGGCGAGGCCCGCGCCGTCCGGGCCGCGCTCGGCAGCGCGGCGGACGTCCGTGTGGCGCCGCTTCCGTGCCTGCTGCCCCCGGATCTGGTGCTGGCGGCAGGCGACCCGGCCGCGCCGGGAAGTGCGGCTCGCGAGCCCGGAACGCGCTGGGCCGTCGCCGCCGGGCACCTGCGCCGCTACAAGGGGATCGACGTGCTGCTCGAGGCCTGGCTCGCGGCCAGGCTCCCGCCGGAGGCGAGGCTGGCCGTCGTCGGGGAGTCGTACCTGGCGGGGAGAGAGCGGCGCCGGGTTCTCGACCTGGCTCGTCGCAGTTCGTCGATTGTGCTTTTGGATCGTTATGTTGAGGACGCCGAGTTCGTGGGTTGGCTTACGAATGCCGACGTCCTCGTCGCGGCTCATCGCCAGGCCACGCAAAGCGGCGTGGTGGCGCTCGCGGCGGCGGTCGGCCTGCCGTGCGTCGTCAGCGACGCCGGCGAGCTCGCCGCCCAGGCCGGCCCGCACGGGGAGGTCGTTCGCGCGGGCTGCGTCGGCGATCTCGCGCGGGCGCTCGAGCGAGCGTTCGCCTTGGAGCGGGGTCGGGCCCGACCCCGCGCGGACGGCGTCGCGGCGCGGATCGAAAGCGATTGGCGGCGGGTGATTGAAGCAATCGTCGTCCCGGGTCGTCCATCCACCGGCGCTTCGAAAGGCGGCGCGAAGCCGACGTAGCGGACAGCGCGCGTGGCCAGTCGCGGCTCGTCCGTATATGATCGCGCGCCCGGGCGTTGCGGCAGGAGCGATTGCTCCCGCCGGGGTCCGCGCAACTTCCGGAACAGCAAGAATGGCGGCATACGCGTACCGGGCTTCGACCCGCGAGGGCAAGGTGGTCGAGGGGAGCATGGAAGCCTCGGGAGAGGCCGCCGTGGTGGCCCACCTGCGCGCCCAGGGCTTCCTGCCCCTGGCGGTCACGCAGGGAGCGCGCGCCGGGGGCGGCTCGTTCTCGCTGGGGTCGCTGCGGACCCTGAGCCTGGAACTGCCGTGGAAGAAGGCCGCGAAGGTCCGCAGCCGCGACCTCATGGTCTTCACCGGGGAACTCTCGACGCTGCTCAAGGCCGGTCTTCCGCTCGACCGGAGCCTCGGCAGCCTTTCGCACCTGACCGAGAACGAGTCGCTCAAGCGCATCGTCGGCGAGGTGCTCGCGCGCGTGCAGGAGGGCCGCTCGCTCTCGCAGGCCCTCGGCGAGCACCCCGACGTGTTCCCGCCCCTGTACGTGAACATGATCCGCGCCGGCGAGGCGGGCGGCGTCGTCGACACGGTGCTCGAACGGCTCGCCGAGTACCTCGAGAACAGCGAGAAGACCCGCGAAGAGATCAAGTCGGCGATGGTGTACCCGATCATCCTCGCGACGACCGCGGGCGCCGCCATCGTGATCATGCTGACGTTCGTGCTGCCGAAGTTCGCGGCGATCTTCGCGGACCTCGGCACCGCGATGCCGAGCTCGACGCGCTTCGTGATGGGCGTCAGCGACTTCGCGATCGGGTACTGGTGGCTGATCGTCGCGGCCAGCGTGGCCGCGTGGCTCGGATTCCGGCGCTGGCGCGAGTCCCCGAAGGGCCGCACCCGCTGGGACCGCTTCGTGCTTTCGGCGCCGGTGGTCGGCGACCTCGTGGCCAAGCTGCAGGTCGCGCGCTTCGCGCGCACGCTCGGCACGATGCTGAAGAGCGGCGTGCCGCTGATCCAGGCGCTCGAGATCGTGCGCGCCGTCGTCGCGAACGTGGTCATCTCCCGCGCCCTCGGCGTCGTGCAGCGCGAGGTCAGCGAAGGCAAGGGCCTGACCGGACCGCTCGAGAAGGCCAAGGTGTTCCCGCCGCTCGCGCTGCAGATGGTCGGCGTCGGCGAGGAGACGGGACGCCTCGACGACATGCTGCTCGTGGTCAGCGACCACTACGACGGCGAGGTGAGCCACGCGATCTCGCGGGCCATGTCGCTGATCAGCCCGGCCGTGCTCGTGGTGATGGGCATCATCACCGGCTTCATCGTGTGGGCGATGATCTCCGCGGTGTTCAGCGTCAACGAGATCGTCCAGTGAGACAGGAGAAGAACGAAGTGACGAAGCGAAACAGGGACGACCGCCGCCGCCGCGAGGGCGGCTTCACGATGATCGAACTGCTCGTGGTGATGGTGATCCTCGGCCTGCTGGCCGCGCTCGTGGCGCCGAATTTCTTCGGCCAGGCCGAGAAGGCCCGCGTGAAGACCGCGCGCCTGCAGATCGCGAACCTCGGCACGGCCCTCGACGCGATGGCGCTCGACACGGGCCGCTACCCGTCGCAGCAGGAAGGCCTGCGCGCGCTGCTCGATCCGCCCTCCGGCATGGACATGTGGGACGGGCCGTACCTGAAGAAGCTGCCGAAGGACCCGTGGAACCACGATTACGTCTACCGCGGGCCGCAGGGGACATCGGACTACGAGATCCTTTCCTACGGCGCTGACGGCAGCCCGGGCGGCGAAGGTGGAAACGCGGACATCAGCAATCTCGACTGAGGCTCGCCGCGGCTCGCGCCCGGTGCGCCGGCGCGGTTCGGCCGGCTTCACGCTGCTCGAGGTCATCGTCGTCATGGTGATCGTCGCCGTGGTTTCGGCGATGGTGCTGCCGTCGATGCGGGCGGGTTCCCGGCAGGCGGCGGTGCGGCGCTCCGTGCGCGCGTTCATCTCGGCCGCGCGGCAGGCGTCCGCGCGCGCGGTGAACTCGCGCCGGCCGACCGCGCTGATCGTCTGGCCGGACGACGCGAGCTTCGGCGTCGAGGGCGCCGAGCAGCGCTACGAGCTCCCGGACTTCGCCGACTTCGGCGAGATCGTCGGCGGGCGCGAGGCCGAGGGCGACGCGGAGATCCGGTTCGACTTCTACCCGACGGGCTCGTCGGCCGGCGGCAGCGTCGAGATCGAGTTCAGCCCCTCGGGCCGTCGCCAGGCCTACATCCTGGTGCTCGATCCGCTGATCGGTCGCGTGAAGATCGAGGAGGCTTCCTGAGATGGCGCGCGAGCGCGGCTTCACCCTGCTCGAGGTCATGATCGCGGCGTCCGTGATGGCGGTCGGGATCGTCGGCGCGCTCGAGCTGTTCAGCGGCAGCCTGAAGCTCGCCGGCGACGCGGACCGGCAGAGCAAGGCGACCGTGCTCGCGCGCGCCCTGATCGACGAGGAACTCTGGCGGGACGTGCTCGAGAGCAACCAGCGCAGCGGCGAGGAGGCCGGGTTCCAGTGGAGGGTCGCCACCTCTCCGGTCGAGCGCGAGCTCGTCGGCGAGGACGAGCAGAACCGGCCCGAGCTGCACGACGTCAGCGGCGAACTCGGCCTTTGGCTGATCGAGGCCGAGGTGTCCTGGGAGACGCCCGGCGGCGAGAAGTCGCTGCGACTCGAGACGGCCCGGCTCGGCGTGCTTCCGGACTGACCGATGCGGGCGCAACGACCATCGGCGAGGTTTCCCCGTCGCCGCGAAGCGGGTTTCACGCTGCTCGAGCTCGTCGTCGCGATGGCGGTGTTCGGCCTGATCGGGCTCGGGATCTTCGGCGTGCTCGTGCTCGGCGCGCGCTCGGCCGGTTCCGGCGAGCGGATCAGCGAGCAGGGGCGGCGTTTCCGGGTCGCCAACGAGGTGATCACGCGCCAGATCGCCTCGGTCGAGCCGATCCAGCTCCCCGCGCCGGACGACGGTGGCCTCGACGAAGAGGGCAGCGAGGCCCAGCCGTTCTTCCTGGGCGACGCCGAGACCCTCCTGTTCGTGACGACCGCTCCGCAGAGGCCCGACGCGAGCGGGATGGCGATCGTCGAGTACTGGGTCGAGGACGGCGCGCTGAAGATGTCCGAGCGTCCGGTGTTTTCGGCGTACGGGACGGGCAAGGGACGGCGCGGTGCCGAAATCGACGACAAGGTCGAGACGATTTTGCTTTACGATGTGGAGTCGGTGACGTTCTCGTACCAGCGCGAGAGCGAGGACGACGAGTGGCTCGACGTGTGGGATGCGGCCGAAGAAGACCTGTTGCCGGCCGCGGTGCGCATCGACGTCCGGCCGTCGGCGGCCGGTGGCCCGGACTTCTACCACGAGATCCCGGTCATGGTCGGAATGTTCAACCAGATCGCCGACGCCGACGGGGACTTTCGCCGGCGCAGCGCACGCCGCATGAACACGCCGAGACGCGCGGCGAACGACGACGACGACGATTCGCCCGGCGCGACGCTGCCGGACGACGACGACGATGATGACGAGTGAGACAGCCGTGGCGACGGCGAAGGAAGGAGCATCATGGCAGTAGCGACGTTCAACGCAGGAATCGAAGAGAATCGCTTGTCCGGGGGCCCGCTCGAGGGGGTGCTCGTCGACGCGCTCGAGACGCTCGGTCGCGGTGGCGACGAGGACGAGGAGGACGAGGTCGACGACGTCGACGACGAGGAAGACGAGGAAGACGAGGAAGAGGACGACGAGGAGGACGAGGACGAGGACGAGGACTGGGACGACGACGACGACGACGACTGGGAGGACGACGAGGAGGACGACGACGACGACGACGAGGACGAGGACGACGACGATTAAGTCGCCCGACCGCCATCGCCGCCAGCGTGGAGTCGCGCTGATCCTGGTGCTTTGGACGTTCGCCGCGGTTGCGGTGCTGGCGGCCGAGTTCGCTCGCGCGATGCACGACGAAGCCGCGTCGACGCGCAACTTCAAGGAGTCCACGCAGGCGCGCATGGTGGCGATCGCGGGGATCAACGAAGCGATCCTCGCGATGCAGGCGTTTCGCGAGAACGCGGATCCCAGCATCGAGGTCGTCGACGAGTTCGAGCAGCAGGACCCCGTGCGTTCGCTGTCGCACGGCGACGGCCAGTGGGTCCCCCTCGCGTTTCGCGGCCACGGCTACGAGCTTCGGGTGATCGACGAGGGCGGCAAGCTGGCGCTCAACAAGCTCGACGCGACGACGCTGCGGACGATCTTCGATAACCTCGAGATCCCGCCCGACCAGGCCGAGATCATCGCCGACTCGATCATCGACTGGACCGACGAGGACGACCTGCACCTGACCAACGGCGCCGAGAGCGAGTACTACGAAGGACTCGACCGGCCATACCGCGCGAAGAACGCGCCGTTCGATTCGGTCGAGGAGCTGTTGCTCGTCCGCGGCGTGACGCGCGGGATCTTCTACGGCGAGGACGGGGTTCCCGGCCTTGCCGAGATCTTCTCGGTCTTCAACCAGTCGCGGACCCTCAACCTGAACTCGCTGTCGCCGGCCGTGATGGTCGCGCTGACCGGGATGGACGCCGAGGAGGCGGACGAGTTCGGCCGGGCCCGGCGGCAGTCGGGCCGCGACGCGTCCATGGAGGAGCTGAAGGGGCTGCTGGCGCCGACGGGCCTGAACAGCCGGCCGGCCACGCCCCAGACCATGACCGTCGAGGCGCGCGTCCGGGACGCGACCGGCCGCACGGTGCTGGCGCACATCGGCGCGGTGCTGAATCTTTCCAGTGATGGCGACGGGTTGCGGCTCTATAGGTGGTATGATTCCATCTTCGACGAGTCGGATGATTCCGGCGCCGCCGCGGCTGCGCAGGCAGCCAGCTGACCCGACAGGATAACGGCAAGAGTGGAGACGAGGGGCCTCATCCGGCGCATCGCCAAGGCGGATTTCGCCGACGTGCTCGGCGTGGCCGTGCGTGGAGACGTGCTGGCCGTCGCGCACGTGCGCAAGCGCCTGAACGTCGTCCGCGTCGTCGAACTCGGCCATCATCGCCTCGAGGGACCGCCGGAGGCCCGGGTGGCCGAAGCCGCCGCCTTCCTCCGGTCGTTCGCGGCCCGCTCGGAAGTCGAGCCGGGCCGTGTCGCGGTCGCGATCGACCGCTCGGCCACCCTGATCGCCTCGTTCGCGATGCCCGCGACGGCGGCCGGCAGCGCGGCCGACGCCGTCCGCCTCGAACTCGATCGCCTGATCCCGGTTCCCGCCGACTCGCTGCACTGGGCCTACACGACGAGGCCGCTCGGCACCCTCGGCGAGCGCGTCCAGGTCAGCGTCTTCGCGTCGCCGAAGCCGGCCGTCGAGGAGGCGGCCGACATCGTGCGCGAGGCCGGGCTGCCGATCTCGGCCGTCACGGTCGAACCCGTCGCGCTCGCCGACTACCTGGCCCTGGTCGGGGTGCCGCTCGGCGCCGTCGCGACGACGAGCGGCGCGAGGGAGTTCGTCACCCTGTGCGCCGACGGCATGGTGGTCGCGAGCCACCACGCGGACCGGCGCCAGCACGCCACGCTGCTGCAGGCGGCGCTGCGCGAGATGGAAACCGCGCTTCCCGAACGAAGCGGCGAGGCGCCGGCGCTGCTGCGCGCGCGCGCCGTCGAGGAGGGGGAGCTGTCGCTGGCCGCGGTGGCTCCGGCGGACCTGCTGCCCGTCGACGCGATGGTCGGCGAGCCGGACGTGGTCGCGATCGGCGCGGCGCTCGGGCTGATCGGCGAGTCGCGCCAGGGCGTGAACCTGCTCCCGGCCGCCTTCGTGCAGACCGCCAGCGGCTTCGGCCTGCGCGAACTCGCGTTGTCCGGCGCGGTCGCGGCGATGGCCGTCGTGCTGCTCGGCAGCATCTTCGCGAAGAACCTCTCGATCAGCGGCGCGCTGTCGGCGCAGCTCGAGGAACTCGAGCCGCAGGTCGAGCAGACGCTGCGCCGCCAGGACAAGAACGCCGAGATGCTCGCGACCGTGGAGCGCCTCGAAGCGAAGAGCCGCAGCAAGACGCTCGCCTACCTGAAGGCCGTCACCGATCTCGTTCCCACGACGTCGTACCTGACGACGTTCCGCTATCGGGAGGACAAGATCGAGATGGACGGCATCTCCGACAAGGCCAGCGACCTCATCGCGATCCTCGAGGCTTCGCCGTATTTCGTCGGCGTCGAGTTCACCGCCCCGACGACGAAGTACCTGTCGAACCAGGAGCGTTTCTCGCTGCGCATGAGGCTCGAGCAGTGACGCCGGCCGAGCGATGGTCCGCGCTTTCCGGTCGCGAGCGTGCGCTCGTCGGCGGGGCCGTGCTGGTCGCGGTGCTCGTGCTGGCCCGCTATGCCTCGCTGTCCGGCGACGAGGACCTCGAGGGCTCCGGCACGGTCGACGCGCCGTGGGTCCAGGTCGCGAAGATCGAGAACTACCGGCGCGTCGTTGCGCATTCGGCGGCGATCCAGAAGCAGACCGCCGAGATCGAGGCGCGCCTGAAGGCCCAGCAGGAGCGGTTGACGGGCGGCGCGACCGCGACCCAGGTGGCCGCGGAACTGCAGGGCGCGGTCAGCTCGATGGCGGCCAGCGCGGGCCTGAACGTGCTGAGTTCGCAGATCCTGAAGGAAGAGGAAGTCGAGGGCAGCAAGCGCGTCGGCGTCCGGCTGACGCTGAGCGGGGAGATCGAGGGAGTCGCCCAGCTGATCGCGTCGATCGAGAGCGGGGAGAAGGACCTGCAGGTCTCCCACCTCGAGATCAACCGCAAGCTCGGGTCGACCCGCCGTCCGCCGAGCCGGACCGCGGCGCAGGACACCGGCGCGCAGCAGGCGCTGACGGTCAGCGTCGAGATCAAGACCTTCATGAGGCAGGGCACGTGAAGAGGCTGCTGCAGGGACTCGCGCTGCTTCAGGTGGTGCTGCTCGTCGCGCTCGGCGCCAAGGCGGTCGGCGTCTGGACGACGCCGCTGCCGGAGGCCGGCGAGATTCCGGAACTGCCCGCGGAGACGGCTCTGCCGCCCCCGAAGCCGGCGCCGAAGGCGTCCCCGGCCGTGACCCAGGCGATCATCGAGCACGACCTGTTCGACGAGCAGCGGGGGCAGGGCCAGGACGACATCGTCGTCGAGGGGCTGCCGGAGACCCCGGTGCCTCCGCCGTCGACGGTGAAGTTGATGGGGGTCATGGTGCTCGGCGGCGACCCTGTCGGCATCCTGCTCGACACGAACGTGAACCCCGAGCAGCAATCCGTGCGAAAAGGCGATATGTTCGGGGAGTATCAGGTCGGCGATATCACGCCTTCCGGCCTGCTGCTGATCGGCAGCGGAGGGCAGCAGTTCCAGATCCCGCTGCGGGTCGAGGCCGCCTCGGCCGGAGCGGCGCCGGTCGCGGTCGCGCCGCCGCCGCCTCGCACGCCCGGCACGCCGAGCCCGGCGCGACCGTCGGCCAAGCCGGCCACCGCACGCCCGGTGGCTCCGCCGCGACCGGGGGCGGACGCGGCGGACAAGGACCAGAGGGCGATGAGCGCGCGCGAGCGGGCCCAAGCCATCGCGCAGCGCAACGCGGAATTGAGGAAGGCGGGAGCCAAGACGACTCCGGCCGGACGTCACGGACAGCCGCCTGCGGAGGAGGCCGACGCAGCGTCGGATCCGGTGCAGGCGCGCCTCGAAGCGCTGCGGCAGCTTCGCGAGGCCGCCAAGAGCCGCTGACGGACCGCCGAGGCGCGGTCCGCGACGGGTGAGGAAACATGACGGTGCGATCGAAGATCCAACAGCTCGAATGCCGCACGGCCTGGTCCCGGCGCGTGGGGGTGGCCGCGGTGTCGCTCGCCATCGTGCTCGCCGGGGTCGACGCCGCCACGGCCGCAGGCGGATTTCCCGGGGACAAGGGCAAGAGGAAGCCCGCGCCTGCTGCCGCCGCTGCCGCTCCGGCCGCGCCCGCCGCTCCGGTGCCCGCCCCCGCGGCCGAGATCGCCCCGGCCCCGGCTCCCGCCCCGGCCGCGCTTCCTGCCGTGCCTGCCGGGGTGGCGGACGCGAGCGACAGCATCGTGCTCAACTTCGAGAACGCGGACATCCGCGAGGTGATCTACAGCCTGGCCGTCGCGCTGAACATCAACTACTGGATCGACCCGCGCGTGCAGGGCCAGGTCACCGTGCGCACGTCGGGCAAGCTGTCGCGCGAGGACCTCTGGCCCATCTTCCACCAGCTCCTGCGCAACAACGGCTTCGCGGCCGTCAAGTCCGGCGGCCTCTACTCGATCATCCCGGCCGAGGACGCCAAGACCCGGATGATCGTCCCGGGCGGCGAGCGCGCGAAGGACAACCACTTCGTGATGAACGTGGTCAAGGTCCAGCACGTCAACGCGGACCAGATGGCGCAGACGATCACGCCGTTCGTCTCGCCGGGCGGGGACGTGATCTCGTTCCCGCGTTCGAACCTCGTGATCGTCACCGACATCGCGCGCAACGCGAATCGCCTGGCGGAACTGGTCCGGACGTTCGACACGAACACGTTCGCGACGATGAACGCGAAGATCTTCAAGGTCGAGAACGCGGTGCTCGAGGACCTCGTCGACGAGCTGACCTCGATCCTCGAGGCCTACCACACGACCGAAACCGGCAGCCCCGCCGTGCTGATCCCGCTCTCGCGGCTCGGCGCGCTGGCGGTGATCGCGCACGACAGCGCGGTCGTCATGGCGGTGGACTACTGGATCTCGGTGCTCGACGTCGAAGCCGAGGCCGGCGGTCGCCGGCAGGTCTACGTCTACCGTGTCGAGAACTCGAAGGCCGTGGACCTCGCCGGGGTGCTGAGCGAGGTGTACGGCGACGGCGGCGGCTCCTCGCGCGGCGGATCGCGGCGCGCGCGCTCGGGCGAGGCGGCGGAGGCCGGGCTCGGTCTCGGCGGCGGCTTCGCCAGTTCGGGCGGCGGCGGGACCTCCGCGAGCACGCGGCGCAGCGCGAGCCAGAGTTCGTTCGGCGACGACGACTCCTCCTCGACGGGCGGACGTGGAGCGAGCCGCGGCGGCCTCGGGTCTTCGCGCGGCGGCGGCGGCCTCGGGTCGTCCTCGGGTTCTTCGCGGTCGTCGCGGGCCGGCCGCAGCGGTCGCTCCGGCGGCGGCGGCGGCGGCGTGGTGCTCGGCGCGACCGACGGCCAGAGCGAGATCTTCGAGCAGGAAGTGCGCGTCGTCGAGGACGAGATCACGAACTCGCTCGTGATCCTGTCGACGCCGCGCGACTACGAGACGCTGCGCGTGGTTCTTCGCAGCCTCGACGTCGTCCCGCGCCAGGTCCTCTTCGAGGCGCTGATCGCGGAGATCTCGCTGACCGAGGGCGACAGCCTGAGCATCCTTCAGTCGCTGCAGCCGAACAATTCGGACACCAGCGGCAAGACCGGCGACCAGGGCGGCACCTACCTCGACCTGTTCGGGGAAGAGCTCCGGATGATCGGCAACATCGGCTCGGGAGGCCTGCTCGGGATCGTCTCCGCGTACCGCAACGGCATCGAGGTCTACCGGGGCGTGATCAACGCGGCCGCCAACAGCGGGAAGGCGCGCATCCTGTCGCGGCCGAACCTGATGACGAGCGACAACCAGGAAGCCCGGCTGCTGGTCGGCCAGGAAGTCCCGATCCTGACCTCGCAGTCGAGCAGCAACGTGCAGACCGACTCGACGACGCAGATCCTGCAGAGCGTGCAGTATCGAGACACCGGCATCGTGATCCGCGCTCTGCCTCAGGTGAACTCCGAGGGGCTCGTCAACCTGGAGTTGTCGATCGAGATCAGCGAGGTCGCGCCGGGCGACAGCGCGGGCGACATCCAGTCGCCGACCTTCACGACGCGCAAGGCCGAGACCACCGTCGTGGTGCACAGCGGAGAGACGCTCGTGATCGGCGGCATCATCGCCGAGGCCGGCACCAACGACAAGGAAGGGGTGCCGTACCTGATGGACGTGCCGGTGCTGGGCCCGCTGTTCCGCAGCACGACGTCGCGCAAGCGCCGCACGGAGCTGATCATCCTGATCACGCCGTTCGTCGTTCGCGATCGCGACGAGGCGCGCTCGGTCACCGAGGACTTCCGCCGCCGGGTCGAGAACGTGCTCCGGGATGTCGAGATGGTCGAGACCGCGGATCCGGCGTCGCACACGCTGATCATCGAGGCGCCGACCGGGCCGGGCGCGCTGCCGCCGCCGCCGCCGTCCTCGAGGAAGCCGGTGCCGCCGCCCAACGGCGGGCCGATCCCGCTCGAGTTCCCGGAGACGCGCAGCTAGTGCGCAGCGTCGCGATCACCGCCGTCGACGCGGAACTCCCGGACGAGGTCGTCTCCGACGAAGCGCTCGCCTCCGAGACCGGGATCGCCGCCGACGTCGTTCGATCGTGGTCGCTCTCGCGCGAGCGCCGCGAGAGCCCGGACGGCGAGGGACCGGCCGCGCTCGCCGCGCGGGCTGCGGCTCGCGCGCTCGCTTCGCGCGGCCTCGCTCCCGCCGACGTCGATTTCCTCGTGTTCGCGACCAACACGCCGGACATGTTCTTTCCCGGTTCGGCGTGCCTGCTGCAGTCGGCGCTCGGCTGCCGGACGATCGGCGGACTCGACGTGCGCTCGCAGTGCACGGGCTTCCTGACGGCGATCGACGCCGCCCGGCGCTTCGTCGCGACCGGAATGTACGATCGCGTGGTCGTCGCGGCGGCCGACACGCCGTCCCATTTCAACGCGCGCGACGCGCGCACGCCCTCCTTGACCTGCACGATGGGCGACTCTGCCGCTGCCGCGGTGCTGGAGGCGGGCTCCGGCGCCGGCGAGATCCTGGCGGTCGACGTTCGCAGCGACGGGTCGCGCCATCGGGACTACTGGTGCGAGTACCCGGCGAGCCGTTTCCGTGAGGGGACGACGCTGCGCGAGCGCAACCGCCTGCCGCTCGCCAAGGCGCAGGAGGGACTGCACTTCCCCGTCGCCGACCTCGAGCGGTTGCGCGAGCTTGCGCTCGCTCGCGTTCCCGAGGTCTTCCGCGACGCCATCGCGCGGGCGGGCGTCTCCCGCGTGGATGCGACTCTCGTCGCGCACCTCGACGCGCGCGTCGAGCGCGAGCTTCCGGCTCTGCTCGGGGAAGGCGCGGGGCGCATCGAGGTTCCCGATCTCCTGTTCTCGGGCGGCTCGTCGCTGCCGGTGCTGCTCGCCCGGGCGCGCGCCGCGGGCCGCCTGGCGAGCGGCGAGACGGTCGCGCTCGTGACGGCCGGCGCCGGAGCGACCTGGGGTTGCGGCGTGATGAGGGTGCCATGATCCGCCGTTCCGCGAACGACGACCTGCCCAGCCGCTCGCACATCCTCGGCGTGTCCTTCGAGGTGCCGCGGACCGTGGTCACGAACGACGACCTGTCCGGGATCCTCGACACGACCGACGAATGGATCCAGCAGCGCAGCGGCATCCGCGAGCGCCACTACGTCGATGACGACCAGGGCAGCGCGCCGCTGGCGGCGCGCGCGGCGCTGGCGGCGATCGCGAAGGCCGGCATCGAACCGGGCGACATCGACCTGATCCTGTGCGGCACGCTGAGCCCGGACATCGACTTCCCGGGCAACGCGGCGCTCGTGCAGGAACTCCTCGGCCTGGCCGGTCGTCCGGCGTTCGACGTGCGCAACCAGTGTTCGGGCTTCCTGTACATGCTGGCGATCGCGGACCAGTACGTTCGCACGGGCGGCGCACGGCACGTGCTGGTGATCGGCAGCGAGGTGCACTCGAGCGGACTCGAGTTCGAGGACCGCAGCCGCCACGTGACCGTGCTGTTCGGGGACGGGGCCGGCGCCGCCGTCGTCGGGCCGTCGCCGTCCGCGGATCGCGGGCTGCTCACGGTGAACCTGCACTGCGAAGGCGCGTACGCCGAGAAGCTGTGCCTGCTCGGGCCGGGCTCGCTGCGCAGGCCCCGCCTGGCGCCCGACTGGACGCCGGCCGACATCTACGGCTGGCCGCAGATGGAAGGGAAGTTCGTGTTCCGCCACGCGGTCACGCGCATGACCGAGTCGATCCAGGAAGCGCTCGACGCCGTCGGGCGCACCAAGGAGGACATCGCCATGGTGATCCCGCACCAGGCGAACCTTCGCATCAACCAGCTCGTCGCGATGGGACTCGGCTTCGGCGACGATCGCATGGCGAACAACATCGATCGTTACGGCAACACCACGGCCGCCACGATCCCGATCCTGCTCACGGAGACGCTCGACGCGGGCCGCATCCGGCAGGGCGACCTCGTCTGTCTGGCGGCGTTCGGCGCGGGCTTCACCTGGGGCGCTGCGCTCTACAACTGGTAGCGGGAGGAGCGCGGGTGGGGACGGATCTTCGCACCACCGTCGGCTCGCTGGAGTTCGCCACGCCGGTGATCGCGGCGTCGGGCACGTTCGGCTACGGCGTCGAGTACGACGGGCTCGTCGACTGGTCGCGGGTGGGCGGCGTCTCGGTCAAGGGCCTTTCGGCGGAGCCGTCGAAGGGCCACGCCGCGCCGCGGATGGTCGAGACGCCGGGCGGCATGCTGAACGCGATCGGCCTGCAGAACATCGGGGCCGCCGCGTTCCTGGCGGACAAGCTGCCGCGCCTCGTCCGCCTCGGGCCGCGCGTGATCGTGAACTGCTGGGGCAACACCACCGCCGACTTCGAGAAGGTCGTCGACGCCCTCGAGGGCGCCGACGGCATCGACGCGCTCGAGCTCAACCTGTCGTGTCCGCACAAGCACGAATGGGGTGGGGTGCTGGCCGCCGATCCGAAGGTCACGCGGGACGTCGTGTCCTCGATCCGGCGACGCACCCGGCGCCCCCTCTGGGTGAAACTGTCCCCGAATGTGACCGACGTCACCGAAATCGCGCGTGTCGTCGAGGGCGAGGGCGCCGACGCCGTCACGTTGATCAACACGCTCCGCGGACTCGTCGTCGACGTCCAGCGCCGGCGTCCGGCGCTGGCGAACGGTGCCGGGGGGCTGTCCGGACCCGCCATCAAGCCGGTCGCGCTGTACATGGTCTGGCAGACGGCGCGCGTCGTGCGCATCCCGGTCGTGGGTGCGGGCGGGATCACGAGCGGGCGTGACGCGGTAGAGTTCCTGATGGCCGGAGCCCGGGCCGTCGAGGTCGGCACGGCCTCGCTCTACGACCCCGGCGCGGTTTCCCGGATCGCGGCCGAGATCGGCGAGGTGCTCGCCGGACTCGGCGAGTCGTCGGTGGAGCGCATCATCGGAACCCTCGAGGCCTGAACGGCCGAGCCGATCGCGCCGGGGTCCGGTTTCCCCGGGAAACAGGCTGCGCGGGGCCCACCCGGTGCATGCGTCAGCTATAAGAGAGTTTGACCCTGCGAAGGAGCGCCGCTAAACTTCGTCGTCTTCGCTGCGCTCTATCGAGAGGAGGTCACGCTTGGAATACAAGGTTGGAGACAAGGTCGTTTACCCCGCTCATGGAGTCGGCGTCATCGAAGAAGTCGAAACTCGGACGATCTCGGGCTCGAACGCGATCTTCTACTCGCTGCGCATCATCGACTCGGACATGAAGATCATGATCCCGACGAGCAAGTGCAAGTCGGTGGGCCTTCGCCGCGTGATCGGCAAGGAGATGGTCACCAAGGTTTACAAGGTCCTGCGCGAGAAGCGCGTGACCGTCGACCAGGCCACCTGGAACCGCCGCTACCGCGAGTACACCGAGAAGATCAAGACCGGTTCGGTCCTCGAGATCGCCGAGGTGCTGCGCGACCTTTTCATGCTCAAGGGCGACAAGGAACTGTCGTTCGGAGAGCGCAAGATGCTCGATACCGCCCGTAACCTCCTCGTCAAGGAACTCGCGATCGCGAAGTCCAACACCGAGGAAAACATCATGGAAGAGCTCAAGACGATCTTCGGCCACTGACGAGCCGTCCGCCGGCGGATCGGCCGACATCCGCGCTCGAGCGCGAAAAAAAAGACCGGAAGCGACCATTTCGCTTCCGGTCTTTTTTTTCGCGGCCCGTCCGGGGCCGGGCCCCGCTGGGCGTCCTCGCGACGGCTGGACCGTCTTCGCTGTCGGCCGCACGTCCTTTTCGGGCGTGCGGCCGACGGCTCACTCCGCGAAGTCTTCGCCGTAGCAGGAGTCGATCGTGCAGTCGTTGCGGCGCGCCTCACGGCAGGCGTCCGAGCGCGACGCGGGCAGTCTCTCGGGGCAGATCTCCAGCGCCGGCTGGCAGAACGATTCGGCCCGGCAGTTGTCCGGGAAGCGCCGGCAGGACTGCAACAACGGGATGGGAACCGAAGCGACCGGCGGGCAGGGGCCGAAGTCGCTGCCGCAAAGGTTCCCCGTCACCTCGCACACCCCGAGCGCACACCGGCCTCCTGCGACGCGGCCGCCGCGGTTGTAGCAGCGCAACTGGTTCGTGCAGTCCTTCGCGAGCTCGAGGACGTCGCCTTCCGGGACGTCCTCGCCGCTGCAGAGCGCGTTGCACTCGCTGAAGCCGCGCTCGATGAAGTCGTCGACGACTTCATCGCAGTCCTCCGATCCGCTCATCGCGCAGTTGAGCGCCGTGGTGACCAGTTCCTGGTAGAGCGCGCGCTCCGGCCGCTTGTCGACCCGGACGCAGAGGCCTTCGAGCGCCGAGGAGAGCCCGAGGCCCTCGAGGTAAGGTTCTGCCGCGTTGGACGTCGTGGTGATGCGCTGGCCGCACACCTCGAGGCCGCCGACCGCGTCGAGGACCTGCTGCACGAGGTTGTCGTCCTCGGTCTTGCCGACGTACTTGCCGTAGAAGGACGACGGGCGACAGATGTCGATGCACGAGAAGACGTTCGTGCAGCCCGCCTGCGCGTCGCAGATGTCGAGCGTGCACGAGTTCTCGTCGTCGCAGGCCGAGTTGTCCGGCGCGTTCGAGCACGAGTCGGTCGCCTCGTTGCACGTGTCGACGGTGCAGCCGACTCCGTCGCCGCACTGACGGGGCGTGCCTGCGCAGGTCCCCTGGACGCAGGTGTCGCCGGTCGTGCAGAACAGCCCGTCGTTGCACGGGCTGCTGTTGTTCGGGTGAGTGCAGCTTCCGCTGCCGTTGCAGAGGTCGTTCGTGCAGACGTTGCCGTCGTCCGGGCACGGCGTCTGGGCCGGCTGGAAGCCGTTCGCGGGGCAGGTCGCCGCCGAGCCGGTGCAGGACTCGGCGACATCGCAGACGCCGGCCGACGCGCGGCAGGTCTGCGACGACGACGCGAACGCATCGGCGGGGCAGGTAGCCGCGCTTCCCGAGCAGGACTCGGCGACATCGCAGACGCCCGCCGCGGCGCGGCAGGTGGCAGTGAGGAAGGCGTCGACCGGGCAGGTCGCGGACGACCCGGTGCAGGTCTCGGCCGAGTCGCAGACGCCCGCCGCGCTGCGACACACGCTCGTCGAAGCGACGAACGCGTCGGACGGACAGGAAGCCGAAGACCCGGTGCAGCGCTCGGCGCTGTCGCACACGCCCGCGGAGCCGCGGCAGGTCGTGGCGCTGCCGGCGAACGCATCGACCGGGCAGTTCGCGTTCGAGCCGGAGCACACTTCGGCCGTGTCGCAGACTCCCGCGCTCGCACGGCACGTCGAGGTGAGGAACGCATCGGTCGGGCAGGAGCCGCTCGAGCCGGTGCACGTTTCCGCGGCGTCGCAGACGCCGGCCGCCGCGCGACAGATGCTCGTGGACGCGACGAAGGCATCGGCCGGGCAGTCCGCGCTGGATCCGGAACAAGCCTCCGCCGTGTCGCAAACCCCGGAGGAGCCGCGACACACCGACGTCAGGAACACGTCGGCCGGGCAGTCGGCGTTCGATCCGGAGCAGACCTCCGCGGCATCGCACACCCCCGCGCTTTCACGGCAGGTGGTCGTCAGGAACCCGTCCACCGGGCATGCCCCGGAGGTTCCGGTGCAGCTCTCGGCCGCGTCGCAGATTCCGGTCGCGCTCCGGCACGGCGTTGCCGACGAAGAAAAGCCGTCGCCGGGACAGGCCGCGTCCGATCCCGTGCAGTTCTCGGCGATGTCGCAGACGCCGCTCGCGCCTCGGCAGGTCGTTGCGGAGGAGGCGAAGCCGTCGCCTGGGCAGGTGGAAGCCGAACCGGAGCAGTTTTCGGCGACGTCGCAGACGCCGCTCGCCCCCCGGCAGACGGTGGCGGAGGAGGAGAAGCCGTCGCCCGGGCAGGCGGCGCTCGATCCGCTGCAGTTCTCGGCGACGTCGCAGACGCCGCCGGCGCCGCGGCAGATCGTCGCGGAGGAGGCGAATCCGTCGCCGGGACAGGCCCCGGAGGATCCGCTGCAGTTCTCGGCGAGGTCGCAGACGTCGCCGGCGGCGCGGCAGACGGTCGCGGAGGCGGCGAATCCGTCGCCCGGACAGGTTCCCGAGGATCCGGTGCAGTGCTCGGCGACGTCACAGACACCGCTGGCGCTTCGGCAGACGGTCGCCGAGGCGGCGAACCCGTCGCCCGGACAGGTTCCCGAGGAACCGGTACAGTTCTCGGCGACGTCACAGATGCCGTTCGCGCCTCGGCAAACCGTCGCCGAGGGGGAGAAGGCGTTGCCCGGGCACGAGGCGCTCGTTCCCGTGCAATTCTCCGCAACGTCACAGACGCCGCTGGCGCTTCGGCAGACGGTCGCCGAGGAGGAGAAGCCATCGCCGGGACAGGCCCCGGAAGATCCGGTGCAGTTCTCGGCGATGTCGCAGACGCCGCTCGCGCCGCGGCAGACCGTCGCGGAGGGGGAGAACCCGTTGCCCGGGCAGGTGGCGCTCGTCCCGGTGCAGTTCTCGGCGACGTCGCAGACGCCGCTGGCGCCGCGGCAAACGGTGGTGGAAGGCGAGAATCCGTCGCCCGGGCAAGCCGCGCTCGAACCGGTGCAGCTCTCGGCGACATCGCAGGTCCCGTTCGACGCGCGGCAGGTCGTATCCGGCGGGGCGAAGCCGTCGGCCGGGCATGCGGCGTCGGACCCGGAGCAGGTTTCCGCGACGTCGCAGATCCCGTTGGACGCGCGGCAGGTCGAGCCCTGGCCGGCGAAACCGTCCGGCGGGCAGACGGGGTTGGAGCCGGAGCAGGTTTCGGCGACGTCGCAGGCGCCGACCGCCGCACGGCAGACCACCTCCGTGAACACGTCCGCGGGACAGGCGGCCGAACTGCCGGTGCAGGTCTCCGCCGCGTCGCAAACGCCGTTGGCGTTGCGGCAGACGGTCGCCGAAGACGCGAAGCCGTCGGCGGGACAGGTCGCCGACGAACCGGTGCAGTTCTCGGCGGCGTCGCAAACGTCGGTCGAGGAACGGCACTGCGTGGCCGAACCCGAGAACACGTCGGCGGGGCAGGAGGCGGACGAGCCGGTGCAGGCTTCGGCCAGGTCGCAGACCCCGCTCGTGCCGCGGCACAGGGTGCCCGAGGCCACGAAGGCGTCAGCGGGACAGTTCATGTTCGTGCCGTCGCACGTTTCCGCGATATCGCAGACATCCGCGACGGAACGACAGACGGTCTGGGCCGGTTCGACGTTCGTGTTGCAGTTGCCCGACCCGTCGCAGGTGTCGGGGTTGTCGCAGGCGGTGTCGGCGGGGTTGCCGCACGGCGTCTGGGCGGGTTCGAAGACTTCGGGCGGACAGGATGCCGAGGTGCCGGTGCAGGATTCGGCGACGTCGCACTGTCCGGCGTCGGCGCGGCAGATGACGTTCGTCGCTGCGAGGCTGTCGCCCGGACAGGTCGCCGACGAACCGGTGCAGTTCTCGGCGATGTCACAGACGCCCGCCGAACCACGGCAGGCTGTCGTCGAGGACACGAAGGCGTCGGCCGGACAGGCCCCCGACGATCCGGTGCAGTTCTCGGCCACGTCACAGACCCCGCCCGAGGCGCGGCAGACGGAACTGGTCGGGAGAAAGCCGTCGCCCGGACAGGTCGCCGACGAGCCGGTGCAGCTCTCGGCGACGTCGCAGATCCCCGTCGAAGCCCGGCAGACCGCGGTCGAGAAGACGTCGGGCGGACAGGCCGTGCTCGTTCCCGTGCAGGTTTCCTGGGTGTCGCAGATGCCGGCCGCGGCGCGACAGACCGTGCCGCCCGGGGCGAAGCAGTTGTCGGCGTCCTCGTTGCACGTGTTGCCGCAGACCGGGCCGGCGGTGCACGGGTTCCCGCCGTGGACGCAGGCCCCGGCGCTGCACGTGTCGGGACCGTTGCAGAAGATGCCGTCGTCGCAGTCGACCGCGTTGTTCACGAAGACGCAGCCGAAATCGTCCGCGTTCGGGTTCGCCGGGTCGCAGACGTTGTCGGTGCAGACGTTGCCGTCGTAGTCGCAGTCCGCGTTGGAAGCGCAGACCGGGACCGGCTGGTCGGTGTTGACGATCTCGCAATTGCACTTCGAACTGGTGCCCGGCAGCACGTCCGACGGCCCTCCGCAGACTTCGCCGGAATTGTTGCTCCAGACCGAGCAGGTGTTGACGTCGAAGAAGCCGTCGCCGTCGCCGTCGGCGCAGACGGCCACGATTCCGGTGACCGGCAACTGCACGGAACCGCTCACGTCGCCGCAGGCGTCGCCGTCCTGCGGCGGGCCGGCGGCGATCGGGTCGACGACCAGCACCGTGCAGTCGTCGTTCGTCGACGCGAGCGGGTCGATGCCGATGTAGAAGCCGACGTCGTATCGCCGACTCGCGTTCGGCTGCACGTTGAGAATGCCGTTGAACGTGTAGGTGTCCCCCGGGAAGTCGCAGCCGTCGGAGAGCTCGGTGACGTCGATCTGCGAGATCGCGATGTCGTTGGATGTGCAGCCGGGCGTGGAGCCGTAGGCTTCCGCCAGGCACATCGCGGCGGAGGCCGGCGACGCGGGAGCGGACAAGAGCAGGCCAGCGATAAGGACGAGTCCGGCCATCGAGATCGACGAGCAGACCCGCGAACGGAGCGCGTGAACGTGAAGCATCGAAGTTCCCCCGCCGGGCCGGACCCGAGCGGGCCGCGCCGGCACTCTTCTTCGTGTCAGTTGCCCCGGGCGGCGCTGGAGACTTCCGAACGGCCCGGGCGTCGACCGCCTCGCTGGTTTGCCTGGACCCCCCAAGGCAACGGGACGGCGACGATCGGGTTTAGAACACAGTAAGAAAGCCGAACGCAAGCGGACGCCGCAGCGGCGGTGAGTGCGCCGACACAGGGCGGCGGTCACCCGTCTCGAACTTCAGACTCTCTTGGGGGGGGGGCGGGTTCGGGTCAGTTGCCGGCGTCGAACAGGGTCGTCGTGGTCACGTCGAGGGTGGAGCTCGGCGAAACCAAGGAGGCGAATCCGGGAGTGCCGGGGCACTTCGGCTCCGTCTCCTGTCCAACGGCCGTGCGCAGGATCAACAGGGAATCCCCCGCCGTGATGCGCGTGTCGCCGCTGAAGTCGCAGATCTCCGGGACACATTCCGCGCTGCCGACGGCCGATCGCAGCGCGTACTGCGCGTCTCCGGCCGTGATCCGGCCGTCACCGTTCGTGTCGCCGCAGGCGGTTCCGAAGAGCGTCGTGGTCGTCGTCGACTCGGGACAGAGCGCCGCGGGGCCCGAGTCGACGCACGCACCGGAACTGCAGGACTCGCTCGCCGTGCACGGGAGCCCGTCGTCGCACGGGCTCCCGTCGGGGTCGGCCGCGCTGCAGTCGTCGAGGGCTTCGTTGCACGACTCCAGGCAGTTGCCGTCCCCGTCCGCCCCGGTGCAGGGGTTGCCGGAGTGTTCGCTGCATCGTCCTTCGTTGCAGGTCTCGGTCCCGTTGCAGAAAGCGTTGTCGCTGCAACTGGCGCCGTCCGGGTCCGGGGCAGTGCAGCCGTCGATGGTTTCGTCGCAGGACTCGGAGCAGTCGCCGTCGCCGTCCGGCCCGGAACAGGGGTCGCCGTCGTGCTGGGCGCACGCCCCGCCACTGCAGGAGTCGGAGCCGTTGCAGAAGCTGCCATCGTTGCACGCCGTGCCGTTGGACGCGGCTTTCGAGCAATCGCTGGCACAGCAGTCGCCGTCGATGTTGTTGCCGTCGTCGCAGGCTTCCCCGTCGTTCAGGATCCCGTCGCCGCAGTTCTCGCAGACGCCGCTGCTCGGATGCTGACAGCTCGGGGAGCTTCCGCTGCAGACGTCGAGGGTGCAGCTGTCGTTGTCCGTGCCGCAGGGCGTGTCGGCAGCCGCAAGAGCGTTCGGCGGACAGGTCCTGGCGGCGCCGGAGCATGCTTCCGCGATGTCGCACTCGCCGGCGCTGGCGCGGCAGACAAGGTTCGAACCTGCGAATCCATCGGCGGGGCAGGCGGCGGAGTTCCCGGTGCAGCTCTCAGCGATGTCGCAGATGCCGTTCGCGCCGCGGCAGGTGATCGTGCTCGACGCGTAGCCGTCGGCGGGGCAGGCGGCGGAGTTCCCGGTGCAGCTCTCAGCGATGTCGCAGATCCCGTTCGCAGCGCGACAGGTGGTCGCGCTCGAAGCGAAGCCGTTCGCGGGGCACGCGGCTGCGTTGCCGGTGCAGTTCTCGGCGACGTCGCAGACGCCGTTCGCGCCGCGGCAGGTCGTCGCGCTCGAAGCGAAGCCGTCGGCGGGACACGTCGCCGCGT
>CAYYZO010000043.1:0-35033 GCA_964476185.1 uncultured Myxococcales bacterium | reverse complement strand
GCTTCACCGAGGAGACCCGCTACGACCCGTCGAGCCCGTACTCGGCGTCGAAGGCCGCCAGCGACCACCTCGTCCGCGCGTACCACCGCACCTACGGGCTGCCGGTGCGGATCACGAACTGCTCGAACAACTACGGCCCGTACCAGTTCCCCGAGAAGCTGATCCCGCTGATGATCCTGAACGCGCTCGACGGCAGGCCGCTCCCGGTCTACGGCCGCGGCCTGAACGTCCGCGACTGGCTCTACGTGGAGGACCACTGCGAGGCGATCTGGTCGGTCATCGAGCACGGCCGCAACGGGGAGACGTACAACATCGGCGGCGACTGCGAGCTGACCAACATCGAGGTGGTCCGCCGCATCTGCCGCGTGCTCTGCGAGGAAACCGGCCGCCCGCTCGCGGACTTCGAGAAACTCGTCACCTACGTGGAGGACCGCCCCGGGCACGACCTGCGCTACGCGATCGACGCGGGCAGGACGCGCGGCGAGTGCGGCTGGGCGCCGCGGCACACGTTCGACGCGGGGCTGCGCGCGACGGTGCGCTGGTACCTCGAGCACCGCGCGTGGGTGGACAGCGTGCGCAGCGGCGAGTACCTGCGCTGGATCGAGCGCAACTACGGCGCCCGCGCGGCGGCGACCCCCTGATCTCGCGGGGCTGCGCCCGAGCGGCGGAACGCCCCGAACCGGAACCAGCGATGAACGTCCAGCCCACCACCCTCCCCGAAGTGCTCGTCATCGAACCGCGCGTGTTCGGCGACGCCCGCGGCAGCTTCTTCGAGAGCTGGTCGGCATCGCGATACGCCGAGGCCGGCATCGCGGCGGCGTTCGTGCAGGACAACATCTCGCAGTCGCGCCGCGGCGTGCTGCGCGGCCTGCACCTCCAGCACCCGCGCGGCCAGGGCAAGCTCGTCAGCGTGCTGGCCGGCGAGGTCTTCGACGTGGCCGTCGACGTGCGCGGCGGCTCGCCGCGCTTCGGGCGCTGGGTCGGCGAGACGCTGACCGGCGCGAACCGGCGCCAGCTCTGGATCCCGCCGGGCTTCGCGCACGGCTTCTGCGTGCTCTCGGACGAGGCGGTCTTCCACTACAAGTGCACCGACTACTACTGTCCCGAGCACGAGCTGACGGTGTCGTGGAACGATCCGGCGCTCGCGATCGACTGGCCGGTCGCGGCCCCGATCCTGAACGCGAAGGACGCCGCGGCTCCCCGCCTCGCGGACATCCCGGCCGCGCGCCTGCCGGTGTACCCTTCGTGAGCGGCGCCGGGTCGAACCGCTCCGCGCCGGACGACGGCGCGCCCGCGGCGCCGGTCCTGCTCGTCAGTCCCGACGGGATGCTCGGCCGCGCGTGGAGCCTGCTGCTCGAGCAGCGCGGAATCGCGCACGCGAGCGTGTCGTGGCCGGCCTTCGACCTGACGCGGCCCGAGACCGTCGAGCCGTGGATGCGCAGCGGCGTGCGCACCGTCCTCAACTGCTCGGCGTACACGGACGTCGACGGCGCCGAGACCCACGAGCGCGAGGCGACGGCGATCAACGGCGACGGCGTGCGGCTTCTCGCGTCGCACTGCGCGCGGATCGGCGCGACGCTGGTGCACTACAGCACCGACTACGTCTTCGACGGCCGCGCCTCCTCGCCGTACCCGACCGGCCACCCGATCTCGCCGGTCAACGCCTACGGTCGCAGCAAAGCGGCCGGCGAGCTCGCGATCCGCGAGTCCGGCTGCCGGCACCTGATCGTGCGGACCAGCTGGCTGTACGCGGCCTGGGGAAAGAACTTCGTGCTGACGATGCTCGCGCTCGGGCGCGAGCGCGAGGAAATCCGCGTCGTCCGCGACCAGGTCGGGCGCCCGACCAGCGCCCGCTATCTCGCCGGGCGTACGCTCGCGCTGGTCGAGCGCGGCGCGACGGGGACCTTCCACGTGACGGACGGCGGGAGCTGCAGCTGGCACGAGCTGGCGTCGGCCGTGATCGAGATGGACGGGAGCCGGTGCCGCGTCGTGCCGTGCACGAGCGGGGAGTTCGTGCGTCCCGCCGTGCGTCCGGCCTACAGCATCCTCGACCTGTCGGCGACCGAGGCCCTGCTCGGCCCGAGCGTCGACTGGCGCCGCAACGTGGCCTCGGTGCTCGACGAACACCGCGGCCTCCCGGGCTGACGCTCAGCGCGCCGCGAGCGCGCGGTCGGATCCGACGGCGCGCAGGTACGCGCCGTAGTCGCCGCCGATCTTTCCCGCCAGCGCGAAGAGCTGGTCGCGCGTGATGAACCCCTTGCGCCAGGCGATCTCCTCGAGGCAGGCGACCTTGAGGCCCTGCCGTTCCTGGATCGCCTCGATGAAGTTCGACGCCTGGTGCAGCGCTACGCAAGTGCCGGTGTCGAGCCACGCGATCCCGCGTCCCATGACCTCGACCTCGAGCTCGCCCATCTCGAGGTAGCGGCGGTTGACGTCGGTGATCTCGAGCTCGCCGCGCGGCGAAGGCTCGAGCCCGGACGCGATGTCGAGCACGCGGTTGTCGTAGAAGTAGAGTCCCGTCACCGCGTACTGCGAGCGCGGCGCGGCGGGCTTCTCCTCGAGCGAGATCGCGCGACCGTCCTCGCCGAACTCGACGACGCCGTAGCGTTCGGGGTCGTGGACGGGATACGCGAACACCGTCGCGCCGCGCTCGCGCGACCCCGCGCGCTCGAGCAGGTCCCCGAGGCCGTGCCCGAAAAAGATGTTGTCCCCGAGGATCAACGCCACGCGGTCGCGCCCGACGAACTCGCGGCCGATCAGGAACGCCTGCGCGAGCCCGCCGGGCGTCGGCTGGATCGCGTAGCCGAGCGAGACGCCGATGTCCGAGCCGTCGCCGAGCAGCCGCCGGTACGCGTCGATGTCGTCGGGCGTCGAGATCAGCAGGATGTCGCGCACGCCGGCCAGCATCAGCGTCGACAGCGGATAGTAGATCATCGGCTTGTCGTAGACCGGCAGCAGCTGCTTGGAGACGACGCGCGTCATCGGGTGCAGCCGGGTGCCGGCCCCGCCGGCGAGAACGATCGCTTTCACGGCGTCGGGTTCCTCCTGGTCGTCGGGCGTTGCTGGTCCATGGTCGTGCCTCCTGCCGTCACTGCGCGCTTCACTCCGGGAACGGCGACGCTTCGAGCGCCAGCGGCTCCGCGCCGGGCGCGATCGCTTCCTCGACGAGCGCCTCGAGGTCGCGCGCGACTTCGTCCCAGCCGAAGCGGTCGCCCCACTGCTTGCCGCCCTCGAGCAGGCGCCGGCGAAGCGCTTCGTCGGTCAGCGTGCGGACGAGCGCGTGGCCGAGGCCCGCGACGTCGCCGAACTCGAACAGCAGCCCGGAGACGTCGTGCTGCACCGAATCGCGCAGCCCCGGCACGTTGCTCGCGACGACGACGGTGTTGCAGACGTTGGCCTCGATGACCGTCATGCCCCAGCCTTCCTTCTCGGAGGTCTGTACGAGCACGGCGGCGCGGCGGATCCACGCGATCTTCTCGTCCTCGGGCACGAAGCCGGTGAAGCGCACGCTGCCGGCGAGGCCGTCGCGTTCGACGCGCGCTTCGAGCGCGGCTCGCGCCGATCCCTCGCCGACCAGGACGAGCTTCGCCTCGGGCACCCGGCGGTGCACCTCGACCATCGCGTCGATCGCGAGGTCGGCCCGCTTGTACGGCTCGAGGCGCCCGATCCACAGCACGATCGGCTCGCGCACGACGCCGTCGTCGGTGGGATGGTGCGACGCCTTGTCGATGCCGGGCGGCACGACGTGGATCGGCGCGGGGTCGAGGCCGCGCTCGACGAGGTCGCTCTTCGTGCTCGGCGAGATCGCCAGCATCGTCACGCCCCGATACGCGTACGGGATCAGCTTCTCGAGCAGCCAGACCGCCAGCGCGACCGGAAGGCGGGCCTGGCGGAACGCGGTGGTCCCGAACAGGTGATGCACGATCGCCATGCACGGGAGCGGGACGAGCCACGGGCTGAAGAACGGCAGCTTGTTCAGCACGTCGACGACGACGTCGTGATCCCTGGCCGCCCTGCGCGCGACCCACGGCACCAGCGCGTAGTAGGCGTAGCGGTTCGCGAGCCGGCGCACGCGCACCCCCTGCACGACCTCCTCGCGCGCGCCGCCGCGGAAACTCGCCGCCAGCAGCGTCACCTCGTGGCCGTCGGCGACGAGGCGGGAGAACAGCTCGAAGATGTGCGTCTCCGCGCCGCCGGTGAGCGGATTGACGGGATCGCGCTCGTTCAGGACGAGGATTCGGCGCTTCACGGGACTCCTGGCGGGCATGGCAATCGGCGCAGGCTATCGGAAACCTCCACCGTAGACCATGGAGGGCCATGGGCGCGGGGGCGAGCGGCCCGGACGCCTCCACCCGGACCGTCGCGGGCCGCGGCGCCGCGTCCTTGCCTTCAGCGCAACCCGAGTTCGTCGAACGGGATCGGCCGCCCGGCGAGCGCGTCGCGCCAGCCGCGCAGCTTGATCCAGACGCCGGCCGCCTCGCCCGAGAGCGCGCGCCGCGCGAGCTGGAACGGGAACGTCGCGACGATCGACAGCGCGAGCACGAAGGCCTGTCCGGCGCTCGCGTGACGCCGCGCGTAGAGCACGGTGTTGCGAGCCGATAGGTACTTGCGGAACCCGCCGTAGTGAGCCGCTCCGCCCGAGCTGCCGTGGATGCTGTGCACGACGCGGGACGCGGGCGCGTAGTGCAGCGTCCAGCCCGCCGCGCGCGCGCGCGCGGCCCAGTCCACGTCCTCGTGGTACGCGAAGAAGTCCTCGTCGAACGCGCCGACGTCGTCGACCGCCGCCGCGCGCAGCAGCAGCGAGCAGCCGGGCGCCCATTCGACCTCGCGCTCCTCGTCGTAGGGCGGGCCGTCGGGCGCGTTCTCGCCGGCCAGCGCGATCAGGCTCTGGCGCCAGGTCACGCGGCCCCAGGCCACCCAGATCCGCGACGGGTCGTCGCCGCGCAGCACGCGGCTGCAGAATGCGCCGCCCCGCGGATGGCGGCGCGCGCAATCGACGAGCGGCGCGAGCGCGTCGCCGTCGGCCTCGGCGTCGTTGTTCAGGATCCAGACGAACTCGGCGCCGCGCTCGAGCGCCCAGCGGATGCCCGCGTTGTTGCCGCCCGCGTAGCCGAGGTTCACGCCGGTCTCGAGCACCGGGACGCCGAAGCCGTGCTCGCGCAGCGCATCGAGCGGGCTCGTGCGCGAGCCGTTGTCGACGACCAGGACCTCGAGCACGAGTTCCGGGGCCTTCCCGAGGGCGATGCCGCTGTGCCGCTCGCGGATCGCCAGCAGCGAACGCACGCACGCCACCGTGTCGTCGGTGCCGTTCCAGTTCAGCACGACGGCGACGACCTTGCCGGGCACGACCTCGCGCGGCGGGGCCGTCGTCGTCATGACGGCGCCCCCCGGCGCGGCTCGGCGGCGGCCGGACCGCCCGCGAGCGCCGCGTCGTAGGCGGCGAGCGTGCGTCGCGCGGTCTCCTGCCACGAGAACTGCGCGGCGCGCTCGCGACCGCGGCGCGAGTACTCGGCCACCGCGCGATCGTCGGTCATGAAACGCTCCACGATCGGCGCGAGCAGGCCCGCGTCGGCCCGCTCGACGAGCACGCCGGCCTCGCCGACGACCTCCGGCACCGAGCTCGTGCGAAGCCCGACCACCGGGCACCCGCACGCCATCGCCTCGAGGTAGGTCAGCCCGAACCCTTCGTACGACGACGGTGAGACCATGCAGCGCAACGAGCCGAGGAACGCCGGGATCTCGCCCGTGCCGAGCGGCCCGACGTAGCGGACGCGAGGGTCGCGGTCGAGGAAGCCGGGCTTCTCGCCGGGGCGCAGCCTGCCCGCGATCACGAGCCGCCAGTCGCGGTCGCGCGCGGCGGCGAGGAACGCGTCGACGACGACGCCGAGGTTCTTGCGCGGCTGGATCGTGCCGAGATAGCCGCACGACGGCTTGTCGATGCCGTGGCGGTCGCGCCACGCGGCGATCTCGGGCGCGCTGGCCGGATGAAGCCCGGGCGCGGCGGCCTCGGGCGTGACGTGCACGGGCGCCGCGGACGCGGGAAAGATGCGCGCGACGTCGCGCGCGGTGCTTTCGGACGGGACCAGCACGGCGCGCGCGCGGGCGAGCGCCCACGGCGTCTCGAGCGCGAGGTGCACGCGCTGCGCGAAGCGGAACGTCTCGGGCATCACGTGGCTCGCGAGGTCGTGGATCGTGACGACGGCCGGCAGCGCCCCGCGGCGCGGCAGCACGCCCTTGGTGCCGTGGTACAGGTCGAAGCGCTCGCGCGCGAGCGCGCGCGGGACGCGCCAGTGGTCCCAGAGCGGCTGCTCCCAGGCCGAGCGCATCGCGACGACGCGCACGTCGCAGGTTCCCGCGAACGGCGCGGGCTCGTCGGTCAGCACGACGAACTCGTCGTCCGGGTTCGCGGCCACGAGCGCGCGCACGAGTTCGATCGCGTACGTGGCCGGTCCTCCGATCGTGCCGGCGACGGCGCCGATCGCGATGCGCCGCCCGCTCATCGCGCGAGCCTCCCCGGGGGATCCTCTTGGTCCGGCGGCGGCGTTTCTTCGCGGCCGGCCTCCGCCCTTCCCCGCTCCCCGGGCGCCGCCGACTCGATGCGACCGGCTTTCGAGACGCGCATCTCCCGCTCCGGAGCCTCGTGCTCCGGCGTCGCCGGCGCCGTGGTGGCGCCGCCGGAGGAGGCGTAGCCCGACGCACGGAACAGCCGGTCCGGCGGCGGCCCGCCCTCCCCGCGCAGACCGGCGCGCATGCCGCGCAGCAGCGCCGAGGCGATGTCGCCGCGGTCGCGCAGCAGGTACGCGAGCGCGCTCGCGGCGACGAGCGCCTGGTAGCCGAGCGCGAAGACGACGCGCCCGGGGCCGGCGTTGCGGCGAAGGCCGACGACGTGCAGGTTGCGCGCCTTCAGGTACGCGGCCAGCGGCGTCATGCCGGCGGCGAAGCCGCGCGCGCCGGCGTGGCCGACGTCGGCCGACGGCGCGACGGTCGGCCGGAAGCCGGCCTCTCGCGCGCGCAGGCACAGGTCGACTTCCTCGTAGTACGCGAACAGCGACTCGTCGAAGCCGCCGACGCGTTCGTACAGCGCGCGCGGCACGAGCATCGCGCAACCGGTGACGCCGGAAACGCGATAGGGCCGCTGGCGCCGCGCCCGCACGCGCACGAGCGAACGCGGCGCCCACAGCAACGACGCGCGGTAGCGCTCGCCGAGCGAAGTCGGGGCCTGGCCGGGGCGACCGTCCGAAACGCGCGGTCCGAGCGGGCCAGCCATGCGGTCGGCGCGCGCGGCCTCGACGAGCGCCGCGATCGTGCCGTGCGCGACGATCGTGTCACCGTTCAGCAGCAGCACGTGCTCGCAACCCCTCGCGAACAGCTCGCGCATCGCGAGGTTGTTCGCGCCGGCGTAGCCGAGGTTTCGCTCGAGCAGCATCAGCTCGGCGTCGAGCCGTCCCTCGACGCCCTCGGCGAGGATCCGGCGCTGCTCGGCGAGCGAACCGTTGTCGACGACGAGCACGTCGAGGTTCGCGTAGCCGTCCGCCGCCACCGAGTGCAGGCACTCGAGCGTCCGGCGCGCGTCCTGGAAGCAGAGCACGGCGACCCCGACCTTCGGCGTCGCGGCGGCATCCTCGCCCGCGCGCGCCGCGAACGCGTCGGGGCCGGCGAGCGCGACGCTCCACGCCCGCCCGAGCGCCTCGGTGGAGAACCGCTCGAGCATGCGGCGGCGCGCCGCCGCACCGAGACGGGCGCGCAGCGCCGCGCCGAGACGCGGGTCCGCGAGTCGCTCGATCGCGGCGGCGAGGGCACGGCCGTCGGCCGCGCACAGGAGCAGGTCGGCGCCGTCCTCGAAGACTTCGCGCACGGCGGGCGAGTCCATCGTCACGATCGCCCGTCCGACGGCGGCCGCTTCGTAGACCTTGTTCGGGATCACCATCGCGGCCTTCTGCGACGAGCCGAAGATGCCGAGCACGATGTCGGCCGCGGCGATGCGGCGGGCCAGTTCCTCGTACGGGATCCAGTCGACGAAGCGCACGTCGGCGCGCGTCGCGCGAAGCTCGCGCTCGATGCGCGTGCGTTCCTCGCCGGTGCCGAGGAACGTGAAGCGCAGGCCGGGACCGGCGCCGGCGCGCGCCGCGAGGCGCCCCACCGCGTCGACGACGACGTCGAGCCCGTGCAGCGGCAGGTACTGCCCGAACCACAGCACGTCGAGCGGCCGCGACGGATCGCCGGCTGCCGCCGCCGGAGCGACGTCGACGTCGAGGAACGCCTGCGGATCGGCGCCGAGGTGGCAGACGAGCAGGCGGGACGGATCGATGCCGAGCTCGCGGACGAACCAGCGACGGTGCTCTTCCGTGTCGACGACCACGACGTCGGCCGCGCGGCACGTCAGGCGGTCGATCGCGCGCAGCAGCCGGGCGCCGGTCGAGCCGTCGCGATAGACGCGGCGGTCGTCGACGAGCGTCTCGGTCAGCGACACCAGCGGCGCGAACACGATGCGCGGGCCGTGGCGCAGGCCGAGCGCGCGCAGCAGCAGCACGTCGAGCTGGCCGTTGAAGCCGACCACGGCGACCGGCGCGCCGCCGGTGCGCCGCCACGTGCGGGCGAGGCGCCACGCGGCCCGCAGCCAGGCGGTGGCCAGGCGGACGAGCGAGGCGGGCGAGAAGTAGCCGGCTGGCTTGTCGCGGGTGCGCTCCCAGAGGGCGTCGTGGATCTCGACCAGATCGTAGCCGGCCGCCCGGACGGCGGTCGCGGCGATGCGGTTGGCGGTGTGCCCGCGGTTGTAGGTGCCGAAGAAGACGGCCTGCATCACTCGCGGTCGCTCAGCTCGAGCCGGCGCACGCGCAGCAGCGCTTCCTCGATCATGCGCCGGCTGGAGCCGATCAGGTCCGCGAGCAGCCCGACCATGATGGTCTGGAACCCGGCGAGCGTCAGCACGGCGGCCAGGATCAGCGACTGGATGTGCCCCTCGCCGCCGTCGACGAAGTAGAAGACGAGGAATCGCGCGCCGATGATCACGCCGCCCGCCAGCAGCAGCCCCCCGATCATCGAGAAGACCCGCAGCGGCTCGTACAGGGCGTAAATGCGCACGAGCGTGGACCCGCTGCGCACGAGGTAACTCGGGATCCCCGGGAACAGCCTCGACGGCCGGGTCTCCGGGTTCACGTCGATCGGCACGTGCGTGATCGAGAGCTGCTTCTTGCCGGCCTGGATGATCGTCTCGAGCGTGTAGGTGAAGTCCGAGACGACGTTCATCTTCAGGGCCGCCTCGCGCGAGAACGCCCGGAAGCCGCTCGTCGCGTCGGGGATCCGCGTGCCGGACAGGCGCCGGACGACCCAGGAGCCGAGGACCTGCAGCAGGCGCTTCATCGGCGAGAAGTGCCGCAGCGTCCCGGGGCTGCGGTCGCCGATCACGACATCGGCCTCGTTGTGGAGGATCGGCTCGACCAGCTTGCAGATCTGGTCGCCGCGGTACTGCCCGTCGGCGTCCGTGTTGACAATAATGTCAGCGCCGATCCGCAGCGCGTAATCGAGCCCGGCCGAGAAGGCACGGGCGAGGCCCTGGTTGACCGGGGCACGGACGACGTGACGAACACCGAGACGACGCGCTGCGGCAGACGTTCCGTCCGAACTGCCGTCGTCGATGACGACGACCTCGATCTCGTCGATCCCGTCGAGCCGCTGCGGCAGGTCGGCGAGCGTCGCCGGCAGGCTCGCCTCTTCGTTGAGACACGGGATCTGGATGACCAGTTTCATGCCGGTAGTCCGCCGGACTTTATGACAGGAACCCGGCCTTGGTGCATCCAAAACAAGTGTTCGTCGAAACCGCGGCAATCCCGCAGAAAAGCGCGTGCACGGTCCTTGACAATAATCCGACCCGCCACCTATAAGTGCGCCCGGACCTGCCACGGGAGGCCGCTTCTATAGGGCGGCAGAGCGTCTTGAGCAGAGTCGGGGGAGAGACGAACGACTCCCTCTTGGTGGGATACGGTGGCCCGACCACCGGTGCTTCGAAGCAACGAAACGACTAGTCAGATCAAAATTTCGGGAGGAGAAATCCAAATGAAGAAACTTACACTCACTGTCGCTGCAGCGTCCCTCGTGGGCCTGTACGCGGGAGTCGCCAGCGCCCAGTGCGATTTCGACGTCGTGAAGTCGAAGGGCGTGAAGGCCTCCATGGTCCGCAACTACGCTCCGTGCCCCGGCACGGAGAACCCGACCGAGAACACCAACACCGAAGGTGGAACCGAGGCCTGCACGCCGGTCACCCCGCGTGAGGTTTCCGGCCAGGGAACTCAGTACAGCTACAGCGACAAGGGCGGATGCTCGATCCAGACCTCCGCGAAGCTGCTCTCGAGCTGCCAGGATCTCGATCCGGGTCTCGAGGCGAAGCCCTGCCACGTCACCTTCGTGAAGGGCAAGTGCAAGGGCATCCTCGGCACCGACGGCCTGACCCCGGTCGGCCCTGGTGACACCGGCTGGTCGCTCGCGACCCTCAGCCGTGCGACCCTCGACGACGAGACCAACGGCGACATGACCGTCATCGACTTCCCGGTGACCTTCCTGTTCGGCGACCCGAAGAACGGCAGCATGAAGCTCAACAGCAACAGCGCTGCCGCCCTCGCGCCGCTCGTCGGCCCGGCCAACGCGGACCTTCCGCCGTGCACGTCGATCGAGGTTGTCGACGTGACGATCAAGGATCCGCTCGGCCTGCCGTTCGCCAAGCTCGGCCAGGCGACTGTTCCTTAGTCGCAAGGGTTTTCGGCTCGCTTCGGCGATCCTGAAACGCTAACAGACGGGGCGGTGCAGATTCTGCACCGCCCCGTTTCGTTTCGACCGGCCACGTTGTGACGCTCGACCAGATCCCCGGCCTCGTCCTCGACGCCCTCTCCGCCGGGATCCTCCTGTACGCGCCGGGCCGCGCGTTCTTCGGCCGCGGCCCAACGGTCCTTCCGCCCCTTCTCTCGCACGTGCTCGCGAGCACGATCGTGACCACGCTCGCGGGAACCGCGCTCGCGAGCGCCGGCGCCTTCACCCTCGCGAACCTGCTCGCCTGCAATGCGGCGGTCGCCGTCGCCTGCCTGCTGCTGCGACGCCTGCTCGCGGGCGCCGCGACGGAAACCGGCGCGTCCACGCGACGCGACTTCGCGGGCGGCGCCATCGTCGCCGTCGCGCTGGTCGCGTACTGGCCGGCCTACCCGGTCTTCCTCGGCGGCTCCGACTCGACCGCCTACGTCGGCAGCGGCGTCTCGCTGGCCCACCACGGCTCGCTCGCGCGCGAGGACGACCTCGGTCCGTCCCTTCCCCGGCCCACGCGCGAACTGCTCTTCGATTCGATGTCGCAGGTGTTCGCGTCGTCGGGGCCGCCCTACCGCCGGATGCCCGGCGCGATGCTCCTGAACTCCCTCGACGACACGACGGCCTGGCCCTGTTTCTTCCCGGTCCCGTCGGTGTGGGCGGCCGTGATGGTGCTGCTGCACGCGACCGGCGGGGCCGCGGCCGAGCAGGCGGCGCCGAATTTCGCGCCGCTGTTCGGTGCGCTCGCGCTGTGGTGCTTCTGGCGGATCGCCCGCGGCTGGCTCGCACCGGCCGGCGCCCTGGCGGCCGTCGCGCTGCTCGGCGCGAGCGGACCGTGGTTCGCGGCCTCGCGCACGGCGATGTCCGAGCCGATCGCGGCGTTCTTCGTGCTCGGCGGCCTGGCCATCCTGCAGGCCGCCGGCCCGGCCCCCCGGCGCAGCGACGCCGTGCTCGCGGGCGCTTCGCTCGGGGCGGCGGTGTTCACGCGCGTCGAGATCGCGCTGCTGCTGGCGATGGCCGCGGCGATCGCGCCGTCCCTCGCGGCGCGCGACGGCCAGTTGTCCGTGCGGCCGTCGCGCGCGTTCGTGCTGGCGCTCGTGGCGGTGGCCTCCACGACCATCGCGCAGGCCGCGATGCTGCCGGGCACGTGGATCCTGCCGTTCTTCGATCACGCGCAGAACGCGTGGATCTGGCACCAGCTGCACCACGGCACGCCGTCGCCCACCGCGATCGTCTCGTGCCTGGTCGCGGGGTCGGCCGCGCTGTGGTTCACGGTCCGGCGCCTCGGCTGGTCGAGGACGATCCGCTGGGGCTTCCTCGCCGTCGTCGTCGTCGGCCACGCGGCGGCTTCGAACTGGCTCGTCGAGCGGACTCCGATGTGGATGTCGTTCTACGTGGGCTGGCCCGGGCTCGCGCTCGCCGCGGCCGGCGCGTGGATCGCCGCCACGGGGCGGGAGCGACCGGCCGGCGCACCGGTGCTCGTCGGGCTCGCCGCGGCCTCCGCGTTGATCCTGTTCTACAACCCGCACGTCTACCCGTCGCTTCCGTGGGGGGCGCGACGCTTCACGCCGGTGCTGCTGCCGATGACGCTGCTGCTCGCCGTCCTCGCCTCGTCGCGGTTGGCGCAACGCAGCCGGGTGCTGGCCGCCGCGGGCTTGCTCGCGCTGGTGGCCGGCGTCGGGCTCGGCGGCCGTCCGTACTGGGGCGAGCCGCTGCTCGAAGGCGCCTGGGAGCAGCTCTCCGGGATCGACGCGGCCATTCCCAAGGGCGGGACGATCCTGATCGAGCGCCCGATCAGCTCCCTCATGATCGGCCCGTCCCTCTGGCTGGTCCACGACCGCAATTCGCTGACGATTCCGGCCACCGACACCCGGCCGTCGCGCGACACCCTGCCCGGACTGGTCCGCGTCCTCGCCGACCGCGGCCCGGTCTACCTCGTCTCGAAGGGAACCGGCGCGCCGCTGCCGACGCCGGGGGTGAACCAGGAGCGGGTGGCGCAGCTCAGCACGTCGCTGCGCTACCTCGAAGGCACCTACGACCGCCGGCCGAGCCGGATCCAGCGCATCGTGACGCCGCTGACCGTCTGGAAGCTCGCGCCCTCGTCCGATCCCCGCGGCACGGTGCGATGAAGTTCCGGGAAACGGGATCGCGGCAGGCGGCCCGCTACTCGGCGTAACCGAGGCTGCGCAGGTTGTTTGCGGTGTCGCGGTCGGGCGCGCGCTCGCTGGAAGGCAGCGGCTCGCGCTCCACGTCGAGGCCGAGTTGGCCGGGCGCGAGCGTGGCGCCGAGGAACGCCAGGTTGATCCATTTCCGGCGCTCCTCCGGCACGTCCGACCGGAACAGCAGGCTGCGCTGCTCGCCCGGATCCGCGCGAAGGTCGAACAGGCGGTTGCGCAGGAGTTCCTTTGCGACGATCGCTTTCCACGGCGGCTGCCGAACGGAATGCGACAGGTCGTCCACCGACTTCACGTAGCCTCCGATCGCGACGCGCTGGCCGGCCTCGGCCTCGCCGGCGACGAGCGGCAGCAGGCTCTTGCCGTCGCGCGCGAGCGCCGGATCGACGCCGGCGATCTCGAGGACCGAAGCCGCGACGTCCTCGAGACGGACCTGGCGGTCGATGCGCGCGCCGCGCGACCATCCGTCGCGACCGCGCGGCGGCACGACGACGAGCGGCACGCGCAGCAGCTCGTCCCACAGCCCGTGCCCGTGCAGCAGTTCGCCGTGCTCCCAGAACTCCTCGCCGTGGTCGGACGTGACGACGAGCCAGGTCCGCTCGAGGAACCCCGCCGCGGCGAGCGTGTCGTAGAGCCGGCCGATCATCGCGTCGGTGAAGCGGACCTCCGCCGCGTACCGGCGCTCGAGTTCCGCGCGCTCCTCCGGCTTCGGCGTGCCGTACTGCGCCCACAGCAACTCGCCGCACGACGCGCACGGCCGCGGCGGGTCGCCGAACCCGGGCGGCGCATCGTACGGCCAGTGCGGGTCCATCAGGTGGAGCATCGTGAACGTCGGCCGTTCGCCGTGATCCGACAACCAGTCGAGCGCGAGCGCGACACCGTCGAGCGCGCGGCCGTGGTACGGCCGCATCGCGTAGAAGCCTTCGCCGAAGCCGAAGTACGGACGCAGGTACGGGTTGTTGACGAAAGCAGCGGGCAGGTAGCCCGCGTCGCGGAGCGCGTCGCCGAGGTACAGGGCCGCGGGATCGCCGGTCGTGACTTCCCACGCCGACAGGCTCCGTCCGTACCGGTGGCGGTGCGGATTCCATCCGCCGAGCAGGCTGACCGTCGCCGGAAGCGTCCACGGCGCCGGCGAGACCGCCTGCGTGAAGCGCACGCCGTCCTTCGCGATGCGCGCGAGTTCGGGCATCGCGCCCGGCATCGTCCGGACGCCGGGCCGGGCGGGCGGCGTCGCGTCGTCGGCGACGTCCGCCCGCAGCGTGTCGACGACGACGAGCAGCACCGAATCGCGCGCGGACAGCGACGCAGGCTGCCCGGAGAACGACGCGGCCAGCAGCGCCAGGCACGCCGCGGCCGGCGCGAGCGCCGGGATCGACGCCGCGACGCGCTCCCGTCGGCGCAGCACGAAGTACGCGACCAGCGCGGCGGCGACCGTCGCGGCGAGGATCCCCGCGGCGGCCTCGAGCCGCACTCCGGCCTCGACGTGGTCCCGCGCCCGATAGGCGCGACCGCCCGCGATCAGCAGCAGGACCCCGGCGCCGGCCCAGACCTCGCGGAGCACGGCCGGGCTCGACGCGCGCTCGGCAATGAGCGCGAGACCGAAGCCGGCCGCCGCCCCGGCCACCGCCTGCCATCCCATCGCGGCGAGGCTGCTGCCGGTCAGCGACGTCGCGAACACGTGCGGCTCGATCCACCACCAGCCGAACGCCATCGCGGCGAGCGCGCCCTGCGCCGCCGCGTGCAGCCGGTGCACGAGCGTGGCCCGGTCGGGACGGCGCCGCAGGAAGAAGCGCGCGACGAGCAGCAGGCCGAGGAACGGCAGCGTCGCGTCGAACGCGTCGGACGCGATCGTGCCGGTGAACGCCGGCGCGCCGTAGCCTTCGACGAACGCGAGCGCGACGACGCAGCAGAACACGACGGCGGCCGCGGTCACGACGACGTCTCCGGGGCCCGGCGCGGTGCGCCGCAGTCCGACTCGATCCCGCGCAGGATCGACGCGTGCGCGCCGCGCTCGCGGGCCCGGCGCAGGTCGCGACGCGCGAGCGGCGCCCGCCCTTCGGCGCAGCGCACGGACGCGCGGCTGACGTAGAGCAGCGCGTTGCCGGGGTCGGCCTCGAGCGCGGCATCCAGGTGGGCGACCGCCGCGCGCCACTGGCCGTCGGCGGCGCGCACGCGGGCGAGGTTCGCGTGCGCGCGCGGCGAGGACGGCGCGTGGGCGAGCGTATGGATCCACAGCGTGCGTTCGCTCTGCCAGGCCTTCATCTGCGCGCGAGTGGCGCCGGCCGCCAGCACGAACAGCGCGGTCGCGACCGCCGCCGCCGCGCCCTTCGCGAACGGACGGGAGTCGATCGCGCGCGGGACGAGCAGCGCGGCCGCGACGCCGAACGCGGGCAGCAGCAGGTAGGCGTGGCGATCGGCGCCGGGCTCGTGCAGTCCGCCCCAGAGGCCGAGCGCCGACAACACCGCGAGGGTCCACGCGACGGCGAACGCCCGCGCCGCTGCCCGCTGTCGCGCGAACCGCGCGCAGGCCGCGAACGCGACGACGGTCGAAGCCGCGACGACGGCTCCTGCGGCGAGGCCGGCCAGGCGCGCGGCGCCGTCGCCGCCAGCGATCCGCGACGCGACGCCGGCCAGGGACGGATACTCGGGAGCCAGCGCGTGCGCGCCGGCGAGCGAGCCGAGGTAATGCGCGACCACGTGCCCGGGCATCGCCCAGGCCGCGAAGCCCGCGGGCGGCGCCCACGGCCCGACGGCGCCGTACACGACGGCGAGCGCGAACGCCGCCGACGCCGCCAGCGCGATCGCGCCGACGTTCCGGGCGACGCGCGCCGTGGAACCCGCGCCGGCGCGTGCGGGGCTCGTGCGCGCGGCAGGACGTCGCCGCTCGCGCAGCCCGCGGGAAACGTCGTCGAGCCCGGCGAGCGAAGCCGCGACGAGCGGCGCGACGAACACGAGGCCGCTCTCCTTGGCCATCGTCGCGGCGACGAGCAGTCCCAGCGACGCCCCGAGTCGCCCCGACAGATGCGCGTGCAAGGCCGCGAGGCCGAGCGCGACGCAAAGCAGGTCGCGGCGGCCGGACACGTACGCGGCGGCTTCGACCGCGAGCGGATGCACGGCCACGAGCAGCCCGGCGGCGAGCGCCGCCCACGGCAGCGCGCCGAGCCTTCGCGCGAGCGCGACGACGAACGCGACGACGAGCGCGTGCAGCGCGACGTTGTGCGCGTGGAACACCGCCGAAGAGCCGCCGAGCCACGAGTCCAGCACGTAGCTCGCGTAGCGCAGCGGCCGGTACGGCAGCCCCGGGCCGAGCGCGACCGGCGAACCGTCCTCGCGAATCAGCGCGAAGTCGTCGAACACGAATCCGTAGCCGATCGCGGGAAGGTAGAGCGCGACCGCGGCGGCGGCGGCCGCGAGTTCGAGCGCGCGCGCCCCGGCGAGCGCGCCGGTCGCGGACCGAAGACGGGCGATGCGGGAGGAGGCGCTGCCGCGAGGCCGCACGCGCAAGGCTTGTCCTTGCGTGGTCCGGGCAGCTAACATCCGCGGATGATAGCGACGCAGCGCTGCGCCTTCCACGCCGCGGCGAGTCCTTCGGCCTTCTCCTGCGCCATCGCGATCCCCCCGGTCCGGGCCTCGGCCCCCGGAACCGGCCGATGAGCGAGCGGCAGGCCTGGGTCTCGCGCTGGGGACTGGTGCTCGCGCTGGCCGGCAACGCGATCGGACTCGGCAATTTCCTGCGGTTCCCGGTGCAGGCCGCCCAGAACGGCGGCGGGGCCTTCCTGATCCCCTACTTCGTCGCGCTGCTCGTGATGGGCCTTCCGATGATGTGGATGGAGTGCGCGATCGGGCGCTACGGCGGGCGGCACGGGCACGGGCACGCGGCGGGCATGATCCATTCGCTGTGGGACCACCCGGCCGCCAAGTACATCGGCGCGCTCGGGCTCTTCATCCCGTTCACGATCGCGACGTACTACGTCTACATCACGTCGTGGTGCCTCGCGTTCAGCGTGTTCTCGCTGCTCGGCAGCTACGACGGGCTCGCCACGCGAGAGCAGATGGGCGCCTTCCTGCAGGCGTTCCAGGGCACGGCGACGAACGATCACTTCTCGTCGCTGCTGCCGGCCTACGCGTTCTACGCGGTCACGATCGGCGTCACGATGGGCGTGCTGCGCGGCGGCGTCGCGGCCGGCATCGAGCGCCTCGCGAAGGTCGCGATGCCCACGCTGTTCGCGATCGGCGTGATGCTGGTCGTGCGCGCGCTGACGTTCGGCACGCCCGACCCGGCCTTTCCGGACCGCAGCGCCTGGAACGGGCTCGGCTACGTCTGGAACCCGCGCTTCGAGCTGCTCGCCGATCCCGGCGTCTGGGTCGCGGCGGCCGGGCAGATCTTCTTCACGCTTTCGATCGGCTGGGGAATCGTCCACACGTACGCGAGCTACCTGAGGCCCGACGACGACGTGGCGCTGACCGGCACCGCCACCGTCGCGCTCAACGAAACCGCCGAGGTCGTGCTCGGCGGCACGATCGCGCTGACCGCCGCCGTCGCGTTCTTCGGCGTCGAAGGCACCGAGCAGATCGCCAGGGGCGGGTCCTTCGACCTCGGCTTCCAGGCTCTGCCGGTCGTGTTCCAGAAGATCCCCTTCGGAAGCGTGATCGGCTCGCTCTGGTTCTTCCTGCTGTTCCTCGCCGGCCTGACCTCGGCCGTCGCGATGGCCCAGCCGATGGTCGCGCTGCTCCAGGAAACCTGGGGCGTGACGACCCGGCGCGCGACGAACCTGGTCGGCGGGACGTTCTTCGTGCTGACGCAGCCGGTCATCTTCTTCCACCGGCACGGCTTCCTCGACGAACTCGACTACTGGGTCGGGGCGATCGCGCTGGTCGTGTTCGCGCTGCTCGAGGTCGTCGTGTTCGGCTGGGTCTTCGGGATGAACCGCGGCTGGGCCGAGATCGAGCGCGGCGCGCTGATCCGGCCCTCGCGCTGGTTCCGGCCGGTGCTGCAGTACGTCACGCCGGTCTACCTGGCCGGCATCCTCGGCTTCTGGGCCTGGAAGGAGCTTCCCGCCCAGCTCGCCATGACCGGGGTCGCCCCGGAGTCCCAGCCCTACCGGCTCGCGGCCCGCGGCCTGATCCTCGTGCTTCTTTTCGGAACCTTCTGGACAGTCCGCAAAGCTTCGGCACACTGGGGGCGCGGCGCTTCGAGGTTTGTCAAATGACCACCGCTGGGATTATCTTCATGGGCGTCTCGTGGGGGGCGATCCTCGGGCTCAGCGCCTGGTGCACACGGAGACTGCTCCGGGCCGGCGGCTGACGGAGCAGGTGCGGCGCGGACCGGGGCCGGAGAGGCTCGGCGGACCGGCCGGACCCGGCGCCCCGGACGACGGCCTCGAAACAGGGCCACGAGATGGAATGGCGCGCGGCCGCGGGGTCCGCGCGCATCGCGAAAGGAGCGAAACGGCATGAGAAAAGCGAGTTTGATCGCGGTGGCGCTCGCCGCCACGACGCTGGCCAGCGGCTGCATGTGCTTCCAGGGCCGCTGTGGCCGAGGCGGTGGCGGCGGCGGCGGCGGTTCGATCGCCGAGGGCGACCTGATCCGCATCGAGGAGGCCGCGAACCGGGCCGAGGCGGCGGCGAATCGCGCCGAGGCCGCGGCCGACCGTGCGGCGATGGCCGCCGAGAAGGCCGAGGCCCTGTTCCACCGGGGCCTGCGCAAGTAAGACCAGAGCGACCTTCGAGGGGCGCGACCGCACGCCGGTCGCGCCCCTCGTCGTTTCCGTCGTCCCCAGCCGGCCCCGGGCCGGCTTTTTGTTGCCCGGAGCGATCCGGCCGGCGTCAGAACTCGACGACGGTCTTCAGCGCCTCGTCGACGCGCGCCGCCGCCGCGAACGCGTCGGTCACGCGGTCGATGCCGAAGCGATGCGTGACGAGGTCGTCCTCGCGGATCACCCCGCCCGCGATCGCGTCGAACGCCGCCTGCGTGTCCTCCGGCCCGCACGAATAGCTCGGCACGATCGAGATCTCGTCGAAGTAGATCCTGTACGGGCGCACCGGCAGCACGTCGTCCGGCTTCGACGTCGTGAACAGCACGACGCGTCCTCCCGGCGCGGCCGCGTCGAGGCTCTGCTCCATCGCCTCGATCGAACCGGGTCCGCAGATCACCGCGTCGGCCTTCGCGCCGTCGTTCGCGGCGAGCATTCCCTCGGCGAGCGTCTGCTTGCGCACGTCGACGACGGCCTGCGCCCCGAGTTCCAGCGCGCGCGCGAGCCGGAAGTCGACGAGGTCCGCCCCGACCACGCGGATGCCCTCGGCCCTGGCGAGCAGCACGTGCAGCATGCCCATGATGCCGAGCCCGACGACGAGCAGCGTGTCTCCGGCGGCGAGGCCGGCGCGGCGCAGCGACTTCACCGCGCACGCCGCCGGCTCGATCAGGCTGCCGGCCGCGTAGCTCATCGACTCCGGAAGCCGCAGCGTGTCGGTGGCGAGGTTCTCGCTGCCGACGACGAAGTATTCCGCCATGCCGCCCGGCGCGAGGTTCGTGCGCCGCCAGGTCGCGCAGTGCACCGGGTTGCCGCGCCGGCAGTGGCGGCACTGCCCGCACGGCGCGTGGTGGTGCACGAACACGCGGTCGCCGACCGCGAACCGCCGGCCGTCGCGGCGGCGACCGTCGGCCGCGACGTCGCCGAGCGCGACGATGTCGCCGGCCGGCTCGTGGCCGAAGACGAGCGGCGCGCGCCGCTCCAGGTACCAGCCCATGATGTCGCCGGTGCAGATGCCGCACGCGCGCGTCCGCACCAGGGCCTGTCCGGGGCCGGGCTCGGGCCGGTCCATCTCCTCGACGCGGATGTCGGTGGCACTGTAGAGGCGCGCGACTTTCATGCCGGCGGGTTTCCCTTCGCGGTGATCGCGATCTTCATCTCGCCCGCGTCGCCGAGCCTCGCGAACAGCTCCGGGACCTCGTCGAGCGAGGCGTGCCCGCTGACGAGCGGCGACCAGTCGAGGTCCTCGCGCGCGAGCAGGCGCCGCGATTCGGCGACGTCGCGCGGACGGAAGTGGAACGGACTCGAGATCTCGACTCCGTCGTAGTGAAGGCGCCCCGTGTCGAACGACGCGCGCGTGCCGGACGCGCACCCGCCGAACAGCACGACGCTGCCGCCGCGGCGCGCGAGCGACGGCGCCAGCTCCCAGACGTCCGGCTGGCCGGTGCACTCGACGACCGCGTCGCAGCCGCGCCCGTCGGTCGCCTGCGCGACGACGGCCCCGAGGTCGCCGTCGGTCGTCGCGACGGTCGCCATCGCGCCCATGCGCGCGGCCGTCGCGAGGCGCGCGGGCCGTCGCGCCGCGACGATCACGCGCTCGGCCCCGTGCGCCTGCAGCGCGCGCAGCCACAGCATCGCGATCGGGCCGCTGCCGACGATCAGCACGGTCGCGTCCCCGCGGATCTTCTTCGTCGGGATCCTCGTCAGTCCGAAGCAGACGGACGATAGGGGCTCGAGCAGCGCGGCCTGCGCGAACGAGAGCGCCTCGGGCTTGGCGAACGCGTTGCGGCGCAGGATGCGCTCCGGGACCAGCAGGTACTCGGCGTAGGCGCCGAACAGCAGGTGCTCGACGAGCGTCTCGCACAGGTTCTCTTCGTCGCGGCGGCACCAGAAGCAGTTCCCGCACGGCCCGCTGTTCGCCGTCATCAGCGCGTCGCCCTCGGCGAACGCGCTCACGTTCGCCCCCCTCGCGACGACGACGCCGGAGGCTTCGTGGCCGAACGGCGACGGGCACGGGAACTTCGGGTGGCCCCGGCGGTAGGCCTTGAGGTCGGTGCCGCACGTCAGCGCGGCGCGCACCTCGATCACGACGTCGCCGGGACCGGGGACCGGGTCGGCGACTTCGCGAACGACGAGGCGTCCGGGCGCCTCCAGCACGACCTGCTTCATGCGCGCGCCTCGGGCGCGGCGCTGCTCCGTCGCCGCGCCGACGCTTCGTCGGGACGGCCGTGGACGGTCGCGCTCACTGGCCGATGTACCCGAGCGACTTCAGGTGCTCGAGCACCTTCTCGTCGACTTCCGACGGGACCTCGGCCTCCGCTCCCCCGGCAGCCGGCGCGGTGTCCCAGGTGTCGATCGAGGCGACGTCGCGGCCGGCGATCGGCTCCTCGAAGATTTGCTTCAACACGCGGCCGTCCATGTCCTTGCCGACCGGCAGGCCGAGCGCGAACAGCACCGTCGGCGCGATGTCGTAGATGGTCGCGCCCTCGACCTCGATGCCGTCGCCGCCCTTGCCCGAGCGGATCCCGGGCCCGCTGGCGATGAAGAAGCCGTCGATGCGGTGCGCGCCCGACAGGTGCAAGTACTCGGGCACCTCCACGCCGAACGGGCCGACCGCCGGTCCCGCGCCGTGGTCCGAGCAAGCGATCACGAGCGGCGGCCGCCTCGCGTAGCGCGCCAGCAGCTTGCCGACCTCCTCGTCGGTCCACTGCCAGTAACGCTCGATCACCTTGCCGAACGCGGCGACCTGCTCGGGCGGGACGTCGACGGTGCCGGCCACCTGCGTGCCGTCGTCGTTCCTGCGCGGACGGAACGCCTCGGGGTCCATGAACTTCCAGAACCCGTGCTGCACGTCGTCGGTCCCGCGCAGATAGAGGAACAGCGCCTCCGGGAGCGGACCGTCCGCGAGCGTGCGCCCGGCGGCGTCGAAGTAGAAGCGGTCGCGCGTCCACGCGCGCACGAAGCGGTCGTAGACGAGGTAGTCGAGCGACGGCGGCTCTCCTTCCTTGCGGACGGCCCGGGCCGCGTCGTAGTGGAAGTCCATGAAGCGCGGCATCGCTTCGACGGCGTCCTGCGCGGGCACCGGCCCCAGGTCCCACAGGAACGACGACGGGAACGACGAGCCCGGCATCGCGCCGAAGTGCGAGAGGTCGCTCAGCAGGCGGCCGTTCACCTCCTCGGCAGGCCACGTGACGTACCAGCCGAGCACGGCGACGTCGATGCGATGCCGGCTCAGCATGTTCCAGAGCGCGCTGGTCTTGCGCTGGCGACGATCGACGGGCTCCGGCTTGCCGGCGCCGTCGGGGAAGCGCACGAACCAGGTGATGCCGGTCTTCTCCGGCACCTTGCCCGTCGCGATCGACGTCCAGATGACGGGCGAGCTGCTCGGCTCGGTCGACCGCAGCTTGCCGTAGACGCCGCCGGCGCGAAGCCGCGCGAGGTTCGGCAGCAGGCCGCGCTCGATCATCGGGTCGAGCAGGTCCCAGGTGCCGGCGTCGAGGCCGAGCACGACGAGCGGAGGCGGCGCAGCCGCGGCCCCTGCGGCCGATGCGTTCGAAGCGACCGCGGCCGGGGAAGTCGTCGCAGGCTCGTCGCCAGTGCAGCCGGCGATCGCTGTCCACAGCAGCAGGACGGGCACGAGCGGCCGGCAGCGGGCGAAGCGACGAATCGTGATGAGCGGAGAGCGGCGCATCGAGGCTCCCGGACGAGCATCCGGTCCCGTCCAGATAAGGGTTGCCGCGAGCGGGCTCAATTCGGGGCGGCGCGGGACGGGCCGGGCTCGCGCAGGCGGGCCTCCCGCGCACGGCGGGACTTCCTCCCCGGCGCTGCCCGACGCCGGCCGACGCCGGGCAGCGGCGACCGCGGTCGCGAGCGGCCCGCGCGCCGTCGTGTCAGCCCGGGCCGACCCGGCCGCCGACCGTCCAGGCCAGCGCGCGGCGCCGCGCGAGCGCGCCGGTGACGAGCCAGCTGAGGCCGATCGTCGCGACCGCGACGGCGAGGAGGCCGGCGGCGGCCGTCGAGGCGGAGGCAGCCGCGGACGCGTCGAGCCGAAGCGCGCGATAGACGACGGTGGACGCGACGAGCAGGTGCACGAGGTAGACGCCGTACGAAGCGCGACCGAGCGACGCGAGCACGCGGCCCGCGCGGGACGCCGCGATGCTCCCCGAGGCGAGCGCCAGCGCGAGGGTCAGCGCGCACGACGCCAGGGCGTTCTCGCGCCCGAAGCCGAGGCTTCGCTGGTAGAGCGTCGCGCGCGAGTCCGCGCCCGGCGTTTCGGCGCCGAGGAACCCGACCACCGCGGCGGCGCAGGCCACCCCGGCGACCGCGAGCAGCACCCCGCCGGCCAGGCCTCTCGCGCGGCCGCTCGACAACGCGCGGGGGCGCATCGACGGCAGCAGCACGAACCGCAGCGCGGCGCCCGTCGCGACCGGAACGGCGTAGAACACGAGCGGCGTCCAGTGCGGCTGCACCAGGCCCCGCCACGCCAGCTCCGCGAACGCGGCGGCGCCGGCGAGCGCGACGAGCGCGCCGGCGGGAGTGCGTCGCACGACGAGGGCCCGCAGCAGCGGCCACAGCAGCAGCAGCTCGAACAGCATCGGGACGTAGTAGAACTGCACGTCGGCCGTGCCGAAAAGGAGGCTGCGGCCGACCTCGCGCGGCGCCAGCAGCGAGACGTCGCGCGCCGCGAGGCTGACGAGGCTCCAGAGCGCGTAGGCGGGCAGCAGCCGTCGGGCGCGATTCGCGAGCGTCGCGGTCCATCCCGCCGGCCGCCACGCGAGCGTGAACGCCGAGACGGCGACGAACAGCGGCACGCCGAACTGCGAGACGAGGTGGACGGTCGCCAGCAACGGACCGGCCGGCGCGTCGAGCGACGCGCGCACGAGCATCCGCCACGAGACGTGGTGCACGACGACGGCGGCCATCGCGAGACCGCGCAGCGCGTCGACCGCCTCGATGCGCCCGCGACCGCGCGGCGCTGCGTCCGCTTCGATGCTCGCGTTGGACATGGTGGAACCGCGCGGCGAACCCGACGCGCCGCTGCGCCTACAGCGACCGCAGGTAGCGCTCGATGTTGTCCATCCCGTTCTCGATCAGCTCCATCGAGGTCGCGTACGAGATGCGGAAATGGGCCGCGCTGCCGAAGTCGTTGCCGCCGACGACGCCGACCTCGGCGCCCTCGAGCAGCTTCATCGCGAGGCCATCCCCGTCCGTCACCCCCGCGCGCTCGAAGACCCCGCTCCCGTTGATGAACACGTAGAACGCGCCGCCCGGGACTCCGACCGACAGGCCGTCGATCGCGTTGACGCGCTCGCAGATGTAGTCGCGCCGCCGCCGGAACTGCTCGACCATCGGCGCGAGCCGGTCCTGCGGCCCCGCGAGCGCCGCGGCGGCGGCCGCCTGGGCGATCGAGCTCGGGTTCGACGTCGACTGGCTCTGCAGCGTCGTGATCGCCTTGATCACCGGCACGGGCGCGGCGGTGTAGCCGATGCGCCAGCCGGTCATCGCGTAGGTCTTCGAGACGGAGTTGGAGAGGATGGTGCGGTCGCGAAGCTCGGGCACCAGCGACACCAGGTGCCGCGGCCGGACGCCGTCGTAGCGGATGAACTCGTAGACGTCGTCGACGAGCACCCAGCACGAGTGCCGCGCGAGCACGCGCCCGAGCGCGGCGACCTGCTCCTCGGAGTAGGTCGCGCCGGTGGGGTTCGACGGGCTGTTCAGGATCACGAGCTTCGTCTTCGGCGTGATCGCGGCCTCGAGCTCGTCGGGGGTGAGCAGGAAGCCGTTCTCCTCGCGCGCCATCGCGATCCTCGCGACGCCGCCCGACAGCGCGGCCATGTCCGGGTAGCTCACCCAGAACGGGCCCGGCACGACGACCTCGTCGCCTTCGTCGAGCACGGCCTGCATCGCGTTGTAGAGCGAGTGCTTGCCGCCGCAGCTCGCGACGACTTCCGCGTCCGAATAGACGAGGCCGTTGTCGCGCTCGAGCTTGGCGCGGATCGCGGCCTTGAGCCTCGGCGTGCCGCCCACGGCGGTGTAGCGGAACTCGCCGTCGCGGATCGCCTGGTGCGCGGCCTCGCAGACCGACTCCCAGGTCGGGAAATCCGGCTCGCCGGCGGCGAACCCGATCACCTTCACGCCCTTCTGCTGCAGGTCGAGCACCCGCGCGGTCATCGCGAGCGTCGACGAGGGCTTGACGCGGCCGAGACGGCCCGAGAGCGACGGTGCGGCCATCTTGTTCAGCGCCTCCCGACCCGTCGCAGCAGGTGGTGCTCGACGGGATCCGGCACGAGCCCGTGCACGTCGCCGCCGAGCGTCGCGACTTCCTTGACGAGGCGCGAGCTCGTGTAGAAGTGCTGCTCGCCGGCCATCAGGAACACGGTCTCGACGTCGGGCGCGAGGTGCCGGTTCATCATCGTCATCTGGAACTCGTACTCGAAATCGGCCACCGCGCGCAGCCCGCGGATGATCGTGCCGGCGCCGATGCGGCGGCAGTAGTCGGTCAGCAGCCCGTGGAAGGCGTCGGCGCTGACGCGATCGCCGAACTCCGAGATCACTTCGTGGATGATCGTGACGCGCTCGGGCGGAGTGAACAGGCCGGACGGCTTGTCCTGGTTGTACGCGACGGCGATGCGCACTTCCTCGAACACCGACAGCGCGCGTCGCAGGATGTCGAGGTGTCCGTTGGTCATCGGATCGAACGATCCGGGATAGACCGCAAAGCCTGTCTTCATCGCTCGGCCTCCGCCGCCGGCCCGTCCTGCGGGCCCGACGGCTCGTTGTGGGTCACGTCGGCGCCCGCCTCGAAGAGCGCGAGCCGCGTGTCGCCGTATCTGTCATCGCGCACGAGCCGAAGATCCCCTCGCGGCCCCGAAACCGTCTGCGGCAATTCCTCGCGTCGCCCGACTTCCACGACGACCCAGCCGCCGGGCTTGACCAGCCCGAACCCGGCCAGCGCCTCGAGCGCCGCGACGGCAAGCCCCTTGCCGTACGGAGGATCGAGGAACACCCCGTCGAAGCTCTTCCGCTTCGGGGCCGGCTGCGCGGCCGTCCCCTTCGTCTCCCCGGCCAGCCGCGCGAGGCCCCGCCGGTAGTCGTCGGCCATCACCCGGACCTTCGCGTCGAGGTCGAGCTCGCGCACGTTCGACTTCAGCGCATCGAGCGCGCGCCGCTCGGTCTCGACGCAGATCGCGCGCGCCGCCCCTCGACTGACGGCCTCGATCGCGAGCGCCCCGGTGCCGGCGAAGACGTCGAGCACGAACGCGCCGGCCAGGCCGTAGCGCGACTCGAGCCGGCTGAACAACGCCTCGCGAACGCGATCGCTGGTCGGGCGCGTCGCCTGCCCGTCGGCCGCTCTCAATCGGCGACCGCCGAAGGTTCCACCGATGACTCGCATGCCCGGCTCTCGCGTTGCCGCGGCGCCGCCCGTTCCGGGCGCGGCAGGCCCATCGCCCGCGGCTTCGATCATTGCGCGGCCCGCGGCCGCGCGTCGCGCTTATATCCGAGGGGATGCCGGCGGGCAAAACTCCCGTCCCCGCATCCTTTACTGCACTCGGGGTCTCCTCTACGGTTCGCGCCGCGTGAACGCAGCTCTGATCCCGGTGCGCTCGATCGCCGGCGCGAAGCGGCGCCTGGCGGGATGCCTCGACGATGCCCGCCGCGAGGAGCTCGCGCTGGCGATGCTCGAGGACATGCTGGCCGCCCTCGGCGCCGCGACGCGCCTCGACCGCATCGTCGTCGTCAGCTCGGACGCGGCGCTGCTCCGCCACGCCCGCCGGTGCGGCGCCGAGACGATCGACGAGGGGCCGGCGCGCGGCCTGAACGGCGCGGTCGCGTTCGCGGCCTCGGAACTCGAGCGCTCGGGCGTCACTCGCCTGCTGACGATTCCCGGCGACGTTCCGCTGCTCGACCCGTTCGAGATCGACGCGCTGTTCGACGTCGACCCGGCGCGCTACCCGGTCGTCACGGTTCCTTCGGCGACCGTGACCGGCACGAACGCGCTCGTCACGAGCCCGCCGACCGTCATCGAGTTCCGGTTCGAGGGCGAGAGCCTCGCGGCCTACCGCGACGAGTGCCGCGCGCGAGGCGTCGAGATGCTGATCCTGCCGCTCGAAGGCTTCGCGGTCGACGTCGACACCCCGGCCGACCTCGCGACGCTCCCGATGCGCAGCGGCTACCGCACCTGCGAACTCGTCGAGGAGTGGCGCGAGCTGCTCCAGCGCGCCGCGGCCGGGTGACTCACTCCACGTAGCCGAGCGCGCGCAGCCGTTCGCGGTCCTCGTCGTCGAGAGCATCCGGTGCAGCAGCGTCGCGGCCGCCCGGATCTCCCCCCGCGTTGCCGACATCGCCGAGACGGCCGGCGAGCTCGCGCGCGACCTCCGGTCTGGCGGCGAGCTGGTTCTGCGTCTGGTTCGGGTCCGCGGCGTTGTCGTACAGCTCGGCGTCGCCGTTTTCCCCGTCGAGGTAGTGCCAGTCGGCCGTTCGCAGCGACCGGCTGTGCCGCGGCGGCTTCGCTTCGGTGCGCATCTTGCGACCGAGCTCGGAGTACCCGAACGCCTCGCGCGCGGGCGTTCCGGACCACGCCGCCGCCCACGAGCGCACGCGGTCGACCGGGGTGCGACGCCCGAACACCTGCGCGAAACTCGCGCCGTCGGTCGTGCGGCGGTCCGCTTCGCCGAGGAGCTCCAGCAGCGTCGGGCCGACGTCCACGAGTTCGACGGGATCGGTCACCCGGCGTTCGCCGCGCCGGCCGCCGGGCAGCCGCACGACGAGCGGCACCTGGACCTGCTCGCGGTAGAGCGTGGTGCCGTGCGAGAAGCCGCCGTGGTCGTGCAGTTCCTCCCCGTGGTCGCTCGTGACGACGACGATCGTGTCGTCGAGCAGGCGATCCGCTTCGAGCCTCTCGAGGAGCCGTCCGATCTGCGCGTCGGTGTACGCGATCTCGGCGTCGTAGAGGGCTGTCAGCGCGGGCACGTCGCCCGCGCCCGCGACGACCACGCCGCTCGCGCCGAACAACCGGCGTCCGGTCCCCGCGGCCTCCGGTTCGAGGAACCGGTCCCGGTACGGCGGCGGCGCATCGTAAGGCGCGTGCGGGTCGATGTAGTGCACGTACAGGAAGAACGGCGAACCGGCGAGTTCGTCCAGGGCCGCCAGGGCCATCGTCGTGACGACTTCGGCGTTCTCCGGCACCTGGCGGAAGATCGCGTCGCTCTCCTCGCCCGGTCGCGCACGTCGCTTGGCGACTTCGAAGCGGTCGAACCCGAGCGCGAACCCGCGATCCGGGATCACGAAGGCCATGTTCGCCGAGATCGCCGCCGTGCCACGGCCGCGCCGCTGCATCTCCTGGGCGAGAGTCGCGTGCACGCCCGTCAGCTTCGCGCCGAAATCGACGACGCCGTGGCGGGACGGATAGACCGACGTGAACAGCGACGCGACCGACGGCGACGTCCAAGAGGACTGCGCGACGGCTTCCTCGAACACGTAGCCGCCCGCGGCCAGCCGGTCGATGTTGGGGCTCGTCGGGCGCGAATAACCGTAACAGCCGAGATGGTCTGCCCGCAGCGTGTCGACGAGGACGACGACGACGTTGGCGGGTGGAGCCGCGCGGCAGCCGGCGAGCACGGCGACCAGCGCCAGCAGCCGGGTGCAGCGGCGCAGGCTTCGCATGTCCTCTCCGCCTGTAGGGGGCGGACCCCGGGCTGTCAAAGACGCCCCCCACCGGCGCGGCTTCCGCCAAAAAAAAACTTCCGGGCTGACCCGTTTCGGCCCGCGGCGTCGTTGTTCCGTACGCAGCCCCTGCTGCGGAGGTTCCCCCGATGTCGACTCCTGCACGCCCCCTTTGCCGCGCCTGTTCCCCGGCCCGCCCCCGCGACCCCGTCGCTTCGCGGGCTTTGCGAGCCGCGATGGCCGCGCTCGCCGTCCCTGCCCTGTTCGCGCTCGCCTCCGGGTGCGCCGGACGACACGACCACGCCCCGTCCGGCGGGTCCCCGGTGACCGAACCCGCCGCCGAAGCGAAGAAGCCGATGCCGAAGACGGAGTCCGACCTCGCCGCGGTCGCCGGCTCGATGGCGCTGCGGCGCGAAGCGCGCGACCTCGCGACGCAGGCGCCCGCGACCGCGACCGCGCCCGAGGAGCTCTACGCGATCGGGATCGTGCCGCCGGGTCCCGCGGACACCGAGCGCTACCAGCACCTCGACGACAACCCGATCCGTGTCGTCGCCAGCGATCCCGTCTCGACGTTCAGCCTCGACGTCGACACCGGCAGCTACTCGAACGTCCGCCGCTTCCTCGCCGAGGGACGCCGCCCGCCCGAGGACGCCGTGCGCGTCGAGGAGCTCGTCAACTACTTCCCGTACGACTACCCGCGCGCGACGGGCGAGCACCCGTTCGGCATCCGCACCGAGCTCGCGCCGTGCCCGTGGAACCCCGGCCACTGGCTGATGCGCGTCGCGGTGCGAGCCGACGAGGTGCGCGCGAGCGCGATGCCGCCGGCCAACCTCGTCTTCCTGGTCGACGTGTCCGGCTCGATGGACGATCCGGCGAAGCTCCCGCTGCTGCGCTCGTCGCTGAAGCTGCTCACCGCGCAGCTGCGGGCCGAGGACCGCGTGAGCCTCGTCGTGTACGCCGGCCGCGAGGCCGTCGTGCTCGAGCCGACGCCGGGCGACCAGCGCTCGCGCATCGAGCGTGCGATCGAGAACCTGTCGGCCGGCGGCTCGACCGCCGGCGAGGCGGGGATTCGCCTCGCCTACCGCATGGCGCGGCAGGCGAGGATCGAGGGCGGCATCAACCGCGTGCTGCTCGCGACCGACGGCGACTTCAACGTCGGCATCACGGACTTCGAGCAGGTCAAGGACCTCGTCGAGCGCGAGCGCGAGTCGGGAGTGCAGCTGTCAACGCTCGGGTTCGGCACCGGCAACTACAACGAGCAGCTGATGGAGCAGCTCGCCGACGCCGGCAATGGCACGTACGCGTACATCGACACGCTGGCCGAAGGCCGCAAGGTGCTCGTGGACCAGGTGCGTTCGACGCTCGTCACCGTCGCGAAGGACGTGAAGGTGCAGGTCGAGTTCAACCCGGCCGTCGTCGCCGAGTACAGGCTGATCGGCTACGAGAACCGGATGCTCGCGCGCGAGGACTTCCACAACGACCGCATCGACGCCGGCGACGTCGGCGCCGGCCAGTCCGTGACGGCGCTGTACGAGCTGACGCCGGCCGGCGCGAAGCCGTCGATCGACCCGCTGCGCTACGGTGCGGCGGGAAGCGCCGGACGCGAGGCTCCCGCCGCGGGCGACGCGGGCCGCGACGGGCGCCGGCAGGAGATCGCGTTCGTCAAGGTGCGCTACAAGAAGCCCGACGCCTCGGTGAGCCGGCTCGTCGAGCTGCCGGTCGAAAGGGCCGCGCTGCTCCCGTCGTTCGAGCGGGCCGGCGACGACTTCCGCTTCGCGGCGGCGGTCGCCGGCTTCGGCCAGCTCCTGCGCGGCGGGAAGCAGACCGGCGCGTGGACGTTCGACGACGTGCTGCGGACGGCGACGTCGTCGCGCGGCAGCGACGAGTTCGGCTACCGCAGCGAGTTCCTGTCGCTCGTGCGCATGGCCGGGGTTTCGGGCTGACCGGCGGCTCGCTAGAGTCGTGCGTGCGATGCGGTCCGAGATGATCCCCGACGAGGACCTGATGCTGGCCTGGCAGGCCGGCGACGCGGCGGCGTTCGAAACGCTGTACCGGCGCTATCGGGGCTCGCTCTACCGCTTCCTCGTGCGGCAGGCCGGTGCGGAGTCGGTCGGCGAGGAGCTCTACCAGGACGTCTGGATGACGCTCGTCCGGCGACGCGACCACTGGACGCCGACGGCGTCGCTGAAGACGTACCTGTACCGCATCGCCCACTCGCGCCTCGTCGACCACTACCGCCACAAGGGCCGCCACTCGCACCCGCTCGACGTCTCGATCGACGCGGACGGCGCGCCCGAGGTCGCGGACGCCTGCGAGACCTCGGGCGCCGACGTCGCTTCCGGGCGCGCGGACGTGGCGGCCGCGGTGCTGCGCTGCCTGGACACGCTGCCGCCCGCGCAGCGCGAGGCGTTCCTGCTGAAGGAGGAATCGGAGCTCGGCCTCGCCGAGATCGCGGCCGCGACCGGCGCCGAGCCCGAGACGGTCAAGAGCCGCGTGCGCTACGCGATCGCGAAGCTGCGGCGCTGCCTCGAGGGATGGCTGTGAGCCGTCGCGCGGAGCAGGCCGAACAGTTCCGGGCGAGCCCCGGGTGCGTGGAGGAAACGCCGTGAGCGACCAGGTCCCGCACGACGAACGGCTGCGCGAGCTCTACCGCGAGCTGCCGGCCGACGAGCCGCGCGCCGGGATCGACGCGGCGATCCTCGCGGCGGCGCGCCGGCGCGGAGCACGCGACAGCCGCGCGTCGCTGCTCGCGCGCATCCGCTGGGCCGTGCCGCTCGCGGCCGCGGCCGGCGTCGTGCTGACGTTCGCGCTGATGCGGCTCGCGCCCGAGCAGCGGCTCGACGGTTTCGAGGAGTCCGCGGGCGCGCCGGCCGTCGAACGACGCGAAGTCGCGAGTCCGGAAGCCGCGCCGGCGGCGGCGCCCAAGGCGGACGACGCGAACCCGAACGTCGCGTGCCTTGCCGACGAGGACCTCGATCCCGCCAAAGCCGAGGCCAAGGCGCGCGCCCAGCTCGAGGCCGACGCGGCGAGCAGGGCCGCGATCGCGAAGGAGTCGCTGCGCTGGCCGTTCGGCCTGGAGCCGTGGCTCGACGCGGCGCAGGCCTGCCGCCGGCTCGCGGCCGCGGCGTCGGCGCCGTGCGAGTTCCGCGGAGACGTTGCCGTCGTCGTGTTCCCGCGCCCCGTCGACGCCGACGCGGGCCTGCATCGCGGTCGGCCGGTCGCGCAGGTCACCCTGACCCGGCGACAGGGGCGGCTCGCGCAGGCCGAGTTCTCGTTCGCGAACGCGTCGGTGCGCCAGCTGTTCGTGTCGCCCGATCCGGCGCCCTGAACGCGTCGGCCGCGAAGCCCGGGAGAAGGCGGGCGGGCGACGGGGTTCCCCCGCGCGCACCGGCGTGCTAGCCACGCGGCATGACGATCGCGAGGATCCCGTTCGGCCGCACCGGCCACCTCTCGAGCCGCGTGCTGTTCGGCGCGGCGGCGCTCTGGTCGATGAAGCAGGAGCGCGCCGACCGCGTGCTCGACCTGCTGCTCGAGCACGGCGTCAACCACATCGACACGGCGGCGGCCTACGGCGACTCGGAGCTTCGCATCGCGCCGTGGATGAAGCGGCACCGCCGGGACTTCTTCCTGGCGACCAAGACGGGAGCCCGGACGAGAGCGGACGCGCGCGAGAGCATCCACCGCTCGCTCGATCGCCTCGGCGTGGACCGCATCGACCTCGTCCAGCTCCACAACCTCGTCGACGAGCGCGAATGGAAGGTCGCGATGGGCCCCGGGGGCGCGCTCGAGGCGCTCGTCGAAGCGCGCGACGAAGGCCTGGTGCGTTTCCTCGGCGTGACCGGGCACGGGCACACGGTTGCGCGCCGGCACCTCCTGAGCCTCGAGCGCTTCGCGTTCGACAGCGTGCTGCTGCCGTACAACCCGACGATGATGCGCCAGTCCGCGTACGCCGCCGACTTCGAGGCGCTCGTCGCGCTCTGCCGCGAGCGCGGCGTCGCAGTCCAGACGATCAAGTCGATCGCGCGGCGGCGCTGGCAGGACGACGCGCCGCACTTCAGCTGGTACGAGCCGCTGACCGACGCGGACGCGATCCGGCGCGGCGTGCACTATGCGCTCGCGCGCGACGGGTTCTTCCTGAACTCGTCGAGCGACGGAAGGCTGCTGCCCGCGATCCTCGCCGCGGCGGGCGTCGAGCCGGTCGCCCCCGACGAGGCCCAGATCGACGCCGACATCGCGCGCTACGGCATGCAGCCGTTGTTCCACGCGGGCCTCGACGACATCTGAGGCCCGCCGGCGGCCGCGGCGGCCGCGCCCGTGCAGGCCCGGTGTTCCGATTCCAGCGCGTTCCTGCGAAACTTGCCCCATGCACCGAACGCCCCGTCTCGTCCGCGTCGCCGCGCTGGCCGCCGCGACGCTCGCGATCCCCGCCGCGGAGGGTTTCGCGGCCGACAAGAAGGCCGCCTCGCCGCTGCCCGGCGTCGCCGCGCCGTCGGCCCAGCCGAAGCCGCTCGACCCGAAGAACCTGCCGAAGCCGACCGAGGAAGAGATCTCCGAGGTCAAGTCGATCCTGTTCAACGCGGACCTGCTCGTCGCGTGCGAACGCGGCGACGCCGCCAAGGTGAAGGAGCTCCTCGCGAAGGGCTGCGACCCGAACGCCGCGCGCACGTCCGGCGCGACGGCGTTGTCCTACGCGGTGGCGGGTCGTCACACGGCCGTCGCCCGCCTGCTGCTCGAGGCCAAGGCCGACCCGAACCGCGCGAGCTTCGGCCTGAGGCCGCTGTTCCTGGCCGCCGAGAACGGCGACGTCGACACGGTCAAGCTGTTGATCCAGTACGGCGCCGACGTGAACGCGCGCCTCGAGGCCGTCGACGAGGAGATGAAGGTCCGCAACGGCGACACCCCGCTGATCGCCGCGGCGTCCCCGAACGTCGGCACCGGGACCGCGCGCGCGCTGCTCGCGGCCGGCGCGGACGTGAACGCCCGCGCCGACAACGGCAAGACCGCGGTCCTGCAGGCCGTCGCGTCGGAGAACGTCGACGTGCTGCGCCTGCTGCTCGAGAAGAAGCCGGACCTGACGCCCAGGATGGCGCCGCCCGAGGAAATCGACGCGCTCACGCTCGCGGTCGGCAACGGCCGCGCCGACATGGTCGCGATGCTGATCGCGGCCGGCGCGAACCCCCACGTGAAGATCGACGACGAAGTGTCGCTGCTCGAGTTCGCGATCCTCAGCGACCAGCCGAAGATCGCCGAGACGCTGCGCAAGGCCGGCGTCGCCGAGCCCAGCCCGACCCGCCTCGCGGAGTTGCGCCAAGCTGCGGCGCAGCCGTAGCGTCCCATAGCCGCGGCGCAGCCGTAGCGTCCCATGGCTGCGGCGCAGCCGTAGCGCCCGATAGCCGCGGCGCAGCCGTAGCATCCGATGGCCGCGGTGCAGCCGTAGCGTGGAGTCGAACGGACGCGGCCGAGTCCCCGCGTCCGTTCCTGCGAGCGGGCTATTCCGGCGCTTCGGTGATCGAGTCGGCCTCGGCCCGGCCCGGCGCCGGGAAGCCGTCTTCGTCCACCAGCGAGAAGTTCAGGAGCACATCGTCGATCTGCACGATGTACTTGTTCGGCACGTCGTCGAGCACGCAGTCCGGATCGTTCAGGATCGCGATCGGATCGCCGGGATCGATCTTGCCATCGGCGTCCTTGCCGGCCTCGTCGAGCAGGAAGACGACGACGAGCCGGCCCGCCTTCACGTTGCGCACCTCGAACTCGGTGTCTCCGGGCTGCAGGATCCGGCTCTGGTCCTGGCGGCTCAGGTTCGGAAGGTCCGGCTCCTCGCAGTTGTACGGATCGTCGCTCTTCAGCGTGTAGACGAACACGACGATGTCGCGATCGCCGGAATCGGGCGCCGTGGCCTCGATGTTGCCGCGCACGTCGGCGGTCGGACCGCCGCCGCCGCCGCCGTAGATGCCGCAACTGGGGAGTGTGAGCAGTGCGATCGCGCCTGCCGCCAAGGGAAACGCCCGGTCGATGAGCCTCATTCGTGTCCTCGCTGCCCGATGGCGCGTTGGTCGCGTCCGGTGGGTGATCCGGCACTCTGGCACGATCCGCATGCACATGCTCGCCGCGCGGTGCTCCAGGATCCGGGGGACGAACTGCGCCGCGACGCCGCCCCCGCGCCCACGCTGTCCGCGCCGGGATGCCCGTGCTAGCCGTCACCGTGGAGATCCTCCTCGACAGACCAGCAGACCGGACCAGCAGAACAAGGGAAACGCCATGCCTCTGTCCCCCGATCGCCCCTCGACCTCCTCGACCCCGTCGCCCGTCGACCCGCCGCGCGAATCGAAGCTGACGACTGCCGAGCTCGCGCGGCTCGACGCCTGGTGGCGCGCGGCCAACTACCTGTCGGTCGGCCAGATCTACCTGTTCGACAACCCGCTGCTGCGCGAGCCGCTGCGGCTCGAGCACGTCAAGCCGCGACTGCTCGGCCACTGGGGCACGACGCCGGGCCTCAACTTCCTCCATGCGCACCTGTGCCGCGTGATCCGCGAGCGCGACGCGAGCGTGCTCTACGTGTGCGGCCCCGGACATGGCGGCCCCGCGATGGTCGCGAACGCTTACCTCGAAGGCACCTACTCCGAAGTCTACCCGGCGATCACGCAGGACGCCGACGGCA